>NZ_JAXFPG010000051.1:0-2429 GCF_034179925.1 Micrococcus sp.
CCCCCCCACTCTCGCCCCACACCGCCTCGCTGCCCCCCCCCCCCCCCCCCCCGCTCCCCCCCCCCCGCGCGGGGGGCTAACGGGCCCGTATGGCCCCCCTAATTCGGGGCCCTTCCGCCCCCGGAGCGTGGCAGGAACCCCGTGACTCACAACCCGTAGACTCTCGGGCGGTCGAGAGAGCGGAGAACCCATGAGCATGGAGTCGGCGGCACGTGCGTCCATGATGCGGATGACGCATGGACGCAACCAGACCGTCCAGCAGCCCCTGTCCCCGGGGACGGTGCGGCGCACCGTCGCGTTCGCCGGCCGGTACCGCGGCCGGCTGGTGGTGTTCGTCCTCGCCTCCATCGTGGGGGCGGTGCTCGGCGTCGCCTCCCCAGTGCTGGCCGGGCACGTCGTCAACGCCATCACCGGAGGCCAGGACGGCGGGCTCGTGGTCCGCCTGGCCCTGCTCATCGCGCTCGTAGCCGTGCTCGACGCAGCCCTGGGCGTGTTCACCAAGTGGCTCTCCTCCGACCTCGGCGAACGGGTCATCTACGACCTGCGCACCCGCGTGTTCGACCACGTCCAGCGCATGCCCGTGGCCTTCTTCGAACGCACCCGCACCGGTGCGCTCGTCTCCCGGCTCAACAACGACGTGATCGGCGCACAGTCCGCGATCTCCCGCACCCTCTCCGGAGTGGTGGCCAACCTCGTCTCCGTGGCGCTCACCCTGGCCGTCATGGCGGCTACCAGCTGGCAGGTCACCGTGCTCTCCCTGCTTCTGTTGCCGGTGTTCCTGGTGCCCGCGCGGATCGTCGGCTCCCGGCTCGCCGGCCTGTCCCGGGAACGAGCCGGACACAACGCCGCCATGGGCGACCAGATGACCGAGCGCTTCTCCGCCCCCGGCGCCACCCTCATCAAGCTGTTCGGCCGCCCCGGCGCCGAGTCCGCCGAGTTCGCCCGCCGTGCCGACCGCGTACGCGCCACCGGCGTGAACATCTCCGTGCGCCAGGCCGTGTTCACCACCCTGCTCACCCTTGTCTCGGCGCTCGCGCTCGCGGCCGTGTACGGGGTGGGCGGGCTCCAAGCGATCGCGGGCACCCTGGACGCCGGCGACGTCGTGACCCTCGCCCTGCTGCTCACCCGCCTCTACGCGCCCCTGACCTCCCTGGCCAACGCGCGTGTGGAGGTGATGAGCGCCCTGGTCAGCTTCGAGCGGGTGTTCGAGGTGCTGGACCTCGAGCCGCTCATCCGGGAGCCGGAGCCCGGCAGGGCGCGGGCGCTGCCGGCCGGCCCGCTGTCCGTGCGGTTCCGGGACGTGCGCTTCGCCTACCCCTCCGCGCAGGAGGTGTCCCTGGCGTCCCTCGAGGAGGTGGCGGTGCTGGACACCCGCGGCGGCGAGGAGGTGCTGCACGGGATCGACCTGGAGGTCCCCGCCGGGCACACCGTGGCCCTCGTGGGCTCCTCCGGGGCGGGCAAGTCCACAATCGCCTCCCTCGTGGCCCGCCTGCACGACGTCGGCTCCGGCGCCGTGGAGGTCGGCGGCGTGGACGTGCGCGACCTCGCCTTCGCGGACCTCCAGGAGGCGGTGGGCATGGTGACCCAGGACGGTCACCTGTTCCATGACACGGTGCGCGGCAATCTGCTGCTCGCCCGCCCCGAGGCCACCGACGAGGAGCTGTGGGACGCCGTCGGGCGGGCGCGGCTGCGCGGGGTGGTCGAGGCCCTGCCGGACGGGCTGGACACCGTGGTCGGTGAGCGGGGCTACCGGCTCTCCGGCGGTGAGCGTCAGCGCATGACGATCGCCCGGCTGCTGCTGGCCGCCCCGCGCGTCGTGGTGCTGGACGAGGCGACGGCGGCGCTGGACTCCACGAACGAGCGGGCCATCCAGGAGGCGCTGGCGGAGGCGTTGGCCGGGCGGACGGCGATGGTGATCGCCCACCGGCTGAGCACGGTGCGGGACGCCGACGAGATTCTCGTGGTGGAGGGCGGCAGGATCGTGGAGCGCGGGCCGCATGAGGCCCTGCTGGCCGCCGGGGGTCGGTACGCGGAGCTGTACACCACGCAGTTCGCGGACCAGGGCTGAGGGGGGCGGGGCCGGGGTCGAGGCCGAGGGCCGGACGGGGCCGGCCCGGATGCGGGGTGCCGGCCGAGCGCGACCGCCCGTTCCCCAGCGCCCGGGGGCCCGTGCCGCCGGGGCCCACCGGGGGGGACGCCACCGCCGCCGTCCCAGGTGAGGAGGAGAAGTAGAAGAAGAAAAAGGAGAAGAAAAGAAGAAAAAGGAGAAGAAAAGAAGAAAAAGGAGAAGAAAAGAATAAAATATTTTTTTTTTGTCATTTAATTCCTATTGTTATTTGGTTTGTGCGGGTGAGGATGAGAAGTAGAAGAAGAAAAAGGAGAAGAAAAGAAGAAAAAGGAGAAGAAAAGAAGAAAAAGGAGAAGAAAAG
>NZ_JAXFPG010000008.1:0-51510 GCF_034179925.1 Micrococcus sp.
GCGAGTTCGGGCACGCGAAGCTGTCCACGCTCGTGGCGGACCAGCCCTACCTGCAGACCCGCACGGAGGGCCGTTCCATGGAGGTCAGCCTCAAGCAGCGGCGCCGCCGGTGATCTCCCCCTCGGCCGAGCCCGCCGGGTGACCGCAGACCCCTGCGGACGCTGCCGCCTACCGGCTGGCCGGCTGCCCCTCTCCCGCGGACCACTCACCGTGGAGGGCGGCGATCCGGTCCAGCTCCGCATGGAGCACGGCCCGGCAGCGGTGACGAACCTCCTCGTGGGCCTCCTCAGGAGCTTCCTCGGGGGTGCCCGAACCGTGTGCGCGGTGGTGCAGGGCCACAGCGAGGCCGTCGATCATGACGTGCAGGCGCGCCGCCTCGGCCGCCTCGCCAGCCGTCAGCGGACGGCTGCTCTCCGGGGCCGGGCCCAGCGCCCGGACGATGCGCTCGCAGGCCCGGCGGACGCCGTCGCGGTAGCTGTCTCGCACCCGGCGCAGGCGGGGCTCGTGGCGAGCCTCCGTCATCAGGGCCAGGTACACGTCCACCTGGGGGCGGTCCCTCTCCTCCATCAGCAGCATCATCTCGGCGAGGGCGCGGGCGGAACCGGCCGGGTCTGATGGGTCCACCAACGCGGCCGCCCGGGCCACGTTCCGGTGGTACAGCTCCTCGGCGACGGCGATCAACAGGTCCGCCCGGCAGGGGTGGATGTAGCGCAGAGACCCCAGGGCCAGCCCCGCCTCACGGGCCACGTTCCGCAAGCTGACGGCGTCAATGCCCTCCCGCACGAGCAGCCGCACCACCGCCTCGTGGATGAGTCGGCGGCGCACCTGGGGGTCGAAGTCGCCGGCCATGCGCCCCATCGTAGTGAGGAATCGGCTGTGTGACCGGCCGGAGTCGGCGCCGTCTCCGCCCGTTCATCCGCCGGACACCACAGCGACGCCCCGGTGGCCCACAGTGGTCGACATGGCGAACACCCTGGACTTCCTGCGCGGCGTGGACCGCCTCCACGCGTTCTACACAGAGAACGTGCGGATGCTCGCGCACGCCTACGACCTCTCAGATGAAGAGGCCTCCTGCGTGCTCGAGCACACCGGGTTCCACAACGTGGCCGTGGCGATCCTCCGGGCGCCTCGGGTCGACCTCATCGGCTCCGCAGTGGTCCGGCCCGAGGACGAGGCGCACACCACCGACCGGCCGGAGGGTCACCCCGAGGGCCGCTGACCCGGTGCCCCCAGCGTCCGCAGGGCCGCGGCCACGCCCGCAGCGTCCGGAGTCGCCGCCTGTGCGGCCACGGGCACGCCGACGGCCTCCATGGCCCGGCGTGTGGGCGGACCGAGGGCCACACACGGCACCGCCCCCGAGAGCAGCACGTCCGCGGCACCGGTGCCCAGCAGCTCCTCCACCGCGCTGGGGCTGGTGAGCACCAGGGCGGTCCCCGCCGGCTGATCGCCCAGCTCGGCCGGGGTGACCGCCCGCACCCCGGGCGGGTCCTCCGGCAGCAGGCGCCGGGCGGGCTCCCCCGGGTACGCCACGGTGCGGTAGGCCGTCACACGGTCCACCTCCCAGCCGCGCCGGGCCAAGCCAGCACCGAGCGTCTCGGAGGCACGCGCGGACTGCGGCAGCAGCAGCCGCTCCCCCGCCGCCTCCGGCCCCGGCAGACCGGCCAGGATCCCGGCGGCGGAGCGATCCGCCATCGGCACCCATACCTCGGCCCGCAGGCCGACCTCGCGCAACACCCGCACCGTGCCCGGCCCGGTGGCGGCCACCCGCACCCCGGACGGCAGCACCCCCTCCCAACCGACAGCGGCCAGGGCCCGGGCCCCATTCGGGCTGGTCACCACCAGCACGGCATACCCGCCGGATTCGAGCGCGGCGACGGCCCCACGCAGGCGTGCAAGGCCGTCGTCGTCGGGAAGCTCGGTGTCCGTGGCGGGCAGGAAGCTCACCTCGAACGCGGCGCCGTCCGGCCCCGTCATGGCCCGCAGGCCCGCCTCGAGGCCCCCGGCCTGCGCCGGACGACGGGTCAGCAGCACGCGCATCTCAGACGCCGTCGCGCCCGCCGCGCACGGCCCCCGGCAGCAGGTCCGCGCCCTCGGCCAGGAACAGCTCGGCCAGGTGGACGCCGAGGGCCCCGGCGGCCATGTGCAAGGTGTCCTCCACCCACTCGTCCGCGGCGGCCGGGTCCTCGGCGAGGTCGGCGGGCACCGGGTCCAGCTGCACGGAGGAGCTGCGGCGCAGCACCCGCGAACCGTCCAGGGCGGCAACCATCGCGGACATCACGATCCGGGGAGCGGGCGTGCCGTCCTCGGCGGCCCCCTCCTCCACCCGGGCCACGGCCCCGATCGGGGCCGCGCAGCCGGCCTCCAGGCGCAGCAGCAGGGCCCGCTCGGCGGTGACGGCCACATGGGTGTCCCGGTCGTCGAGCAGCTCCAGGCCGGCGCGCAGCCGGTCCGCGGCCGGGGCGTCCATGACCTCCTCGAGCCAGGGCCCCTCGGGCTCGCGCATCTCCACGGCGAGCGCACCCTGGCCGGGGGCCGGGAGCATCACCTCCGGGTCGATCCGCTCAGTGATCACATGCTGCAGGCCCAGACGGTCCAGTCCGGCGCACGCGAGGATCACCGCGTCGAGGTCACCGCGGGGGGCGCCGGCGGCGGCCGGGGCGCCGTCGTCGTGCAGTTCAAGCCCACGCACCCGGGCCAGGCGGGTCTGCACGTTGCCACGGATGTCCACGGTCTCCACGTCGGGGCGCAGCGCCCGCAGCTGGGCCACCCGGCGCGGGGACCCGGTGCCCACCCGGGCCCCGGGCGGCAGGGTCGCCAGGGTCAACCCGTCCCGGGCGCACAGGGCGTCCCGCAGGTCCGCACGCGGGGGCACAGCCACGATCTCCAGGCCCTGCGGCTGGGCGGCGGGCAGATCCTTGAGGGAGTGCACGGCCACGTCCACGCCCCCGGAGAGCACCGCCGAGCGCAGCGCGGAGGCGAACACGCCCGTGCCGCCCAGGGAGGCCAGAGACCCAGTGGTCACGTCCCCCTCGGTGCGGATCACGGTCAGCTCGTGGGCCAGGCCGGTGCGGCGAGTGAACTCCTCGGCCACATGGCCGGTCTGGGTGGTGGCCAGCGCGGAGCCGCGGGTGCCCACGCGCAGCACCGCCTCCGGCGTGCCGGCGGCTCCGGAAGTCGGATCCGCCCCGCTCACGTGCGGCCCTCCCCGTGCTCAGCCAGGCCCCGCACCTCGGCGTCCACGGCTGCGGCGGTGGGGCGCACGGTGCCGTCCCGCATGACCTTCGTGCAGCAGTCCGGGCGGCAGACGTCGTACCAGGCGGGGAAGCAGCCGACGGCGGCACGGCCCTCACGGCGGCCCAGACGCTCCTCCACCACGTCCACCAGCCCGGAGACGAACCGCGGGTCCGTGCCCGGGGTGGGGGTGCGGCGGAACGCCAGGCCCAAGGTCTCGGCGGTCCGCCGTGCCTCGGTGTCGAGGTCCCACACCACCTCCATGTGATCGGACACGAAACCCACGGGCACCACCACGACGCCGGCCACCGCCCGCCCGCGGTCGTCCACGGGGGCGTCCGGGCCGGCGATGGCCTCGAGGACGTCGTTGACGTCCGGCTCCAGCCAGGGCACGTGGGGCGCGCCCGACCGCGACTGGTACACGAGGGACCAGGCGGTCCCGGCGGCCTCGGGCACCCGGTCCAGGATTTCCCGGACCACGTCCAGGTGCTGGGCCGAGTAGACGTCCGCCCCCTCGGCCTCGCCCGGTTCGGCCCCGGCCCGCTCCCGCAGGGCGGCGGCCAGGCCGCGGGGCCCGGCCGCCGCGGCGTCCGCCGTGGGGATGGAGTGGGTGGAGAACAGCACGTGGATCCGTGCGTCCGCGCCCAGCTCCTCGCGCAGGGAGGCCAGGTCTGCGCGCAGCCCCTCGGCGAAGGGCTCCACGAAGCCCGGGTGGTTGAAGTACTGGCGGGTCTTGTCGAGGTCGAGCTCGCCCTCCAGCCCGGTCTCGCGCAGAGCCATGCCCATGTCCTCCCGGTACTGACGGCAGGAGGAGTAGCAGGAGTACGCGCTCGTGGTGACCATGAGGATCCGCCGGTGGCCGTCGTCGTGCGCGCGGCGTAGGGCCTCCGGCAGGTACGGCTTCCAGTTGCGGTTGCCGAAGTACACCGGCAGCTCGATCCCCCGGGCGGCCATCTCAGCCTTGAGGGCCGCGATCAGCGCCCGGTTCTGGGCGTTGATCGGGCTGACGCCGCCGTTGGCCCGGTAGTGGGTGGCGACCTCCTCGAGACGCTCGTCCGGGATGCCCCGGCCGCGCGTCACGTTGCGCAGGAACGGGATCACGTCCTCCTGGCCCTCCGGGCCGCCGAAGGATGCGAGGACGACCGCGTCGTACTCCTTGGGCTCCATCCTGCCCAGGGCGTCGTAGTCGACGCCGGCCGCCGCCCGCTCCGGGGCGTGGGACGGGCGCTCGACCTCCTCGGGCACGGGATGGACGGTCACGTGCGCGGTCTGTCCGTTCATCAGGCCAGCACCTCCGGGACCTCGGCGGTCGTGATCCGGCGGCCCGTGTAGAAGGGGACCTCCTCGCGCACGTGCATGCGGGTCTCGTTGTCCCGCAGGTGGCGCATCATGTCCACGAGGTCCGTGAGCTGGGGGGACTCCAGGCCCAGCAGCCACTCCCAGTCGTTGAGGCCGAACGCGCTGGTGGTGTTGGCCCACACCTGGGGGAAGTCCTGGCCGAGCTTGCCGTGCTCGCGCAGCATGCGCGCACGCTCCTTCGGGTCCAGCAGGTACCAGTCGTAGGAGCGGACGAACGGGTAGAAGCACAGCCAGGCCAGGGGCTTGCGGCCCATCGCGAAGGCCGGCACGTGCTCCTTGTTGAACTCCGCCATGCGGTCCGCTCCCATCGCGGAGAGCACCACGGTGGTGCCCTGCAGCAGGCGGGTGCGGCGCATCCGGCGGATCGCGGCCTGCAGGTCCTCCGGCACCTGGCCGTACATCCAGACCATCACGTCGCCGGCGTCGCGCATGCCGGAGACGTCGTAGAGGCCGCGCACGGTCACGCCCTGCTCGCCGAGCTCGGCGATGAGCGTGTCCAGCTCGGCCACGGCCTGCTCACGGCCGGCCTCGTCCAGGCCCAGCCAGTCCGGCCGGCCCTGCGGGCGGGCGAACACCGTGTAGGTGGTGAACCAGTTCTTCCCGGCCAGGTCCTGCGTGCCGCCGTTCACCGTGGTCGTCTCGTTGCTCATCGTGATCGTCTCCTCCTGGGTGGTGGTGTTTCGGTTTGCGGTGCCAGGCCCCGTGAGGGGGTAGGTGCGAGACTGCGGGCCCCGGCCGGGAGCCGGTGCGGGGCTGCGGGGCCCCTCACGGGGCCGGGGCGAACGTGCGTTCGACACCCGCGACGACGGCCACCAGGCCGGTGCCGTGGATCCACGCGCCGACGAGGTCCAGCCCGGGCACGTCCGCGGCCCACGCGATGAGCGCGTCCGTGGCCTCCCGGTCGGGGCCGGTCTGCGGCGGGATGGGCCGGCGCCAGCGGGTGACCGCGGTGGCGAGCACGTCCTCGGAGGGCAGGGGCACCCCGGTGAGGGCGGCGGCGTCGTGCAGAGCCGCGGAGAGGATCTGCTCGTCCGTGGAGCGGTGCCCGAGGTCCTGGTCCCCGGCACCGGTGCGCCCGTAGGACAAGCGCAGCACGTGACGGTGGGGGTGGCGGGGCACGCCGTCGGCGTCCGGACGCTCCACGACCTCCCGCAGCCACGCCCACTTGGCGGTCGCGTGGGTCATCGCCTTCGCGTGGATCGGCGCGCCCTGCTCGTCCACCGCGCCGGGGGCCACCAGCACGCCGGTGCCGCGGGGGGCGTCGTCGAGCCCGGGGGCCTCCACCACCAGGGTGGCCAGGGCGATGCCCTCCGTCAGGCGGGGGCCGGCCTCCGGGTCCAGGGCGCCGTGCGAGAGCGGGGCCAGCAGGGACCACGCCTCGGGCCCGTCCACGGCCAGGACCACACGGTCCACCTCGAGGCCGCGCACGACCTCCTCGTCCCGGTCGGAGATCTGCGCCCACCAGCCGCCGGTGGCGCCCACCCGGGACAGCGCCGCCACCTGCACGCCGCGCAGCACGGTGACGCCGTCCTCGCGGAGGGTCTCCACGAGCCGGCCGGTCAGGCGGGAGATGCCGCCATCGATCCCGGCCACGGCCGCCCCCGGGGTGCCCGAGCCGCGCAGGGCGGCCACACCGGCGGCGAGGGAGCCGTGCTCGACGGCGGCGGCGAGCAGTCCGGGGGCCACCCTCTCGATCTCCACGGCGGACGGGTCCGCCGAGTGCACCCCGGAGACCACCGGGGCCACGAGCCGGTCGAGGACCTCCTGGCCCATGCGGTCGGCGACCAGCTCGGCCACCGTCACCCGGGCACCGTGCGCGAGCGCCTCGGCCCAGCGGGTCATCGGGGCGGTCGCGTCCAGGCGGGCCCGGAACAGTCCGTCCGCGGTGAGCGCGCGCGCCAGGTCGCAGGCATCGAGGTCGCCGGGGATGCCGACCATCCCGAGCCGGGGCGAGGGGGCGGGCCCGTGGGGGCCGTGCAGCCAGGAGCCCAGCGGCTCCGGGGAGACCACGCGGTCGCCCAGGCCCACCTCCTCCACGAGGGCGCGGACGGCGGCCCCGCGCACGGCGAACGACTCGGCGCCGCCGTCGAGCTCGAGGGTCTGCACGGTGGCGCCACCGGACTCGGACCGTGTGGGGACCTCGAGGAAGCGGGCCGAGAGGGTGCCGCCGAGCATCGAGGTGGCCTCGGCCAGCGAGACCTCCCAGCCCTGGGCGCGCAGGCGGCGGGCCGCCAGCAGTCCCGCGATGCCCCCTCCGACGACGAGTGCGGCGCGGCTCATGCGGCACCCCCTTCCCGGGTGGGGACGGAGTGGACGAGCTCCACCACCCGGGTGAGCACGTCGGGGTCGGTCTGGGGCGGCACGCCGTGGGCGAGGTTCACCACGTGGCCGGGTGCGGCGTCGCCGGAGGCGAGCACCTCGCGCACATGCGCCTCGAGGACCTCCCAGGGGGCGCCGAGCAGGGCCGGGTCGATGTTGCCCTGCACGGGCACGGCCCCGCGGCCGTCCTCACCGGGGGCGGCGGCCAGGCGGCGCACCGCCTCGGCCAGGGTGATGCGGTGGTCCACGCCCACGGCGTCCGCACCGGCGTCACGCATCAGCGGGAGGAACTCGCCCGTGCCGGTGCCGAAGTGCAGCAGCGGGGCACCGCCGGGCACGGCCGGGCCGGCGAGGTCGGCCACATGGGCGAACGTGGCGGCCGAGTGCGGCTGCACATGCTCGAGGTAGTCGGCGGCCGAGAGCGAGCCGGCCCAGGAGTCGAACAGCTGGGCGGCGGAGGCGCCGGCCTCGATCTGCGCACGCAGGAACTGGCCGGACACGCGCGCCGCCCAGCCGGCCAGGGCGGCCCAGGTGGCCGGGTCGGCATGCATCAGGCGGCGCGGGCCGAAGTGGTCCCGGGAGGGCCGCCCCTCCACCATGTACGCGGCCAGCGTGAAGGGGGCCCCGGCGAAGCCGATCAGCGGGGTGGTGCCCAGCTCAGCCACGGTGGCGGCCACGGCCTCGCGGATCACGTCGAGGGCGCCGTCCTCGAGCTCGGGCAGGGCGGCGACGTCGGCGGCGGTGCACACCGGGGCGCCGAGCACCGGGCCCACACCGGGCTGGATCTCCACGTCCACCCCGGCCAGGCGCAGGGGCACCACGATGTCCGAGAAGAAGATGGCGGCGTCGACGTCGTGACGGCGCACCGGCTGCAGGGTGATCTCGGTGACCAGGTCCGGGCGTAGGCAGGACTCGAGCATGCCGATGCCCTCGCGCACCCGGCGGTACTCCGGCAGGGAGCGGCCGGCCTGCCGCATGAACCACACCGGGCGGCGGGAGGGCCGCTGCCCTCGCAGGGCGCGCAGGAGCGGGCTGTCGACCGTGGACCGGCCCGCCTCCCTCGTGCGCAGGGGGTGGTCCTCCGGCAGGGCGGACGGGGCCTCGGGGGGCAGGTTCGCTGCGGACATGGGCCCCATTCTCCCATCCCCGCCCCACCCCACCGTCCCCATGTGACGTGCGGGCGAGCCCGGTGTGGCCCAGCTCCCAGGCCCGGCACCCGGGCCCGGTGCGGCCCGGACCGGATCGGGCGTCCGGCCACCCCTGCCCCCGCACGCACCCCCGGGTAGGATGGTCCGCGCTGTGACTGTCTTCTCCCTGGTGGCCTCGCACCACGATCTGAGCCTCGACGCCGTCGCCCGCCTGAGCGCGGGCGCCTCGGGCGTCGGCTCCGCCCTGCCCTCCGAGGCCGCCGGCGCCGTCGTACTCGCCACCTGCAACCGGGTGGAGATCTACGCCGAGGCCGCCGAGGGGCAGGTGGCGCAGGCCCGCCAGGCCCTCACCGCCGCTGTGGCCGCCGCCGCCGGGCTGCCCGGCGCCGAGGTGGCCGACGCCTTCCGCATCCTGGACGCCGAGACCACCGCCCGCCACCTCTTCGAGGTCGGTGCCGGGCTGGACTCCGCGGTGGTGGGCGAGCGCGAGATCGCCGGCCAGGTGCGCCGGGCCCTCGTGGAGGCCCGCGAGCGCGGCACCGCCACCGGGGCTCTCGTGCGCCTGTTCGAGTCGGCCAGCCGCACAGCCAAGGACGTCGGAGCCCGCACCGCGCTGGGCGCGACCGGCCGGTCCGTGGTGTCCGTGGCCCTGGATCTCGCCGAGGAGCTGCGCGGCCTGGTGACGACGGCCGAGCGCCGGCGCTTCTGGGCGGGGGCGAGCGTGCTGCTGATCGGCACCGGCTCCTATGCGGGCACCACCCTGGCCCAGCTGTCCGACCGCGGCGCCGGCACCGTGGGCGTGCACTCGGCGTCCGGCCGTGCCGCCCGGTTCGTGGCCGACCGCGGCGGCTGGGCGCTGCCCCTGGACGGCACGGACGTGGAGGGTGCGGTGGCCGAGGCCGACGTGATCATCGGCTGCTCCGGCGGCGAGCGGCAGGTGGGCCCGCAGGCCCTGGCCGTCCTGCGCTCCGGCACGGACCGCCCCGTGACCCTCGTGGATCTGGCCCTGTCCCGGGACTTCGACCCGGCCGTGGCGGACGTGCCCGGTGTGGACCTGCTCACCCTCGAGTCGGTGCGCCTGGCTGCGCCGGACCAGGCGCGTGCCGCCGTCGTCGAGGCCCGCCGCCTGGTGGACGCCGCCGTGGCGGACTACGCCGAGGCCCAGCGCGGGCGCAGCGCGGACGAGGCCGTCAAGGCCCTGCGGCGTCACACCCTGCGGACCCTGGACCGGGAGATGGAGCGTGTGCGCGCCCGCCACGGCTGCACGGCCGCCGCGGACGAGGTGCAGTTCGCCCTGCGCCGCATGGTCAACCAGTTCCTGCACGCCCCGAGCGTGCGGGCCCGCGAACTCGCCGCCGAGGGCCGGCTCGAGGAGTACGAGCGCGCCCTCGAGGTGCTGTTCGACATCACCGTCCCCCAGACCGCCCCCGCGCCGGCCTCCGCCTGCCCCGTCCGCCCGGACGAGGACGACGCCCCGACATCGAGGACAGCCTGAACCCATGACCGCCGACCGCCCCGCCGCGGGCACCCGTCTGCCGCGTGCCGAACGACGCCTCCAGCTGCTGAGCGTCGCCCGGACTGTCTTCTCCGCAGAGGGGTACTCCCGCGCTGCGATGGACGCGATCGCCGAGGCTGCGCTCGTCTCCAAGCCCGTGCTGTACCAGCACTTCCCCGGCAAGCACGAGCTGTTCCTCGAGCTGATGGACACCGAAGTCCAGGATCTGCTCGACCGCATGCAGGCCGCCCTGGCCGGCCCCGAGGACAACCAGACCCGCGTGTCCGTGACCGTCCAGGCGGTGTTCGACTACATGGACTCCCCGGACCGGCGCCACCGCATCCTCTTCGATTCCGGTGCCGAGCTCGACGCCGAGGTGGTCGAGCGCCTGGAGTCCGTGATGGGCACGCTCACGCGGATGATCACCCCGATGGTGCAGGAGCGCACCCCCTACGACCTCCCCACCGCCGAGCTGATCGCCCGCGGCACCGTGGCCCAGGTGTTCGGCTCGGCCCACCACTGGGCGGACCAACGGGACCTGCCCACACGGCCGTCAGCAGCCGAAGCCGCCGCCGTGGTGAGCCTGAGCCTGTGGCACGGGCTGGACGGTCTGCCGGAGCCCGAGTCGGAGCCCACCGCCGGCCGCTGACCCGGCCCCGGCGCCGGTGGCCCGGACCCGTCCGCTCCCCCGCGCGCGGCCCGCCTCCGGGGCACGGCGCACGCCCCGCTCCCCTGCGCGTTACGCCACCGGGAGAACGGGCCCGCGCGTCCCCTGCCAGGTCCGGACGGTCCCGTAGGCTGACCGCTGACCGCAGACCCCCGCACGAGAGGAACGTGAGGACCATGGAGATCCGCATCGGAGTGCAGCACGTCGGCCGCGAGGTCGTCCTGGAGAGCGAGCAGAGCGCCGAGGAGGTCCGCTCCCTGGTGGATGCCGCCCTCACCGGCGGCTCCGTGCTGACGCTCACGGACGCCAAGGGCCGCCAGGTCGTCGTCCCCGCCGACCGCATCGGCTTCGTGGAGATCGGCGCCAAGAAGGCCGCCCCCCTGGGCTTCGCCGCCTCCTGACCGGCTCCCCGGGAGCGCACCGTGCCCCACCACGCCCTCGACGTCCGCAGCCGGGACGACGCCGCCCTGGCTGAGCGGCTGACCCGGCTGCGGGACGAGCTCGAGCTGCCCGGCCGCTTCCCGGAGGAGGTCCTCCGGGAGGCCGAGAGGGCCGCGCAGCGGGTCCCGGCGGCCGTGGCCTCAGGCCCGGCGTGGGCGGACCGCACGGACGTGCCGTTCGTGACCGTGGACCCGGCCGGATCCACGGACCTGGACCAGGCCCTGCACCTGGAACAGGGCCCGGGCGAGAGGCGGATCACGGTGCGCTACGCCATCGCCGACGTGCCCGCGTTCGTGGCCCCCGAGGGCGCCGTGGACGCCGAGGCCCGCCGCCGCGGCCAGACCGTCTACCTGCCCGACGGGCGCGTGCCCCTTCACCCGCCCGTGCTCAGCGAGGACGCCGCCTCCCTGCTGCCCGGCGTCGACCGGCCCGCCTTCGTGTGGACCTTCCTGCTCGACGCCGACGGCACCGTCCTGGAGACCGGGCTCGAGCGGGCCAGAGTGCGCTCGCGGCGGCAGCTGTCCTACCCGGAGGTCCAGGCCTTCCTGGACGACCCGCAGAGCCCGGCCGCGGCCGACTGGCCCGAGCCCGTGCGCGCCTGCCTGGCGCTGCTGCCGGAGGTGGGCCGGCGTCGTGCCGCGCAGGAGGCAGCCCGCGGCGGGGCGTCCCTGACGATGCCGGACCAGGAAGTCCACGTGGAGGACGGCCGGTACCGGATTGTCCACCGGGTGCCGCTGCCGGCCGAGGACCACAACGCCCAGCTGTCCCTGATGACCGGCATGGCGGCCGCGGCCGTGATGCTCGAGGCCGGTGTGGGCGTGCTGCGCACCATGCCCGCCCCGGACGAGGAGGCCGTGGCCGCCTTCCGTGCCCGCACCCACGCGCTCGGACTGCCCTGGGAGGAGGGCGTGGACTACGGCACGTACCTGCGCGGTGTGGACCCGTCCGACCCGCGCGGCCTGGCCGTGATGCACGCGGCCACCTCCCTGTTCCGCGGCGCCGGCTACACCGTGTTCGACACCGCCTCCGAGGACGAGGCGCTGCGCACCCCGCCCGAGGACCCCCGACAGGCGGCCCTCGCGGCCCCCTACACCCATGCCACCGCCCCGCTGCGCCGCCTCGTGGACCGCTTCGTCCTGGCCCTGTGCCACGCCGTCGTGACCGGCGCCGAGGTGCCCGGCTGGGTGCGCTCGGCCCTGCCCGAGCTGCCGGCACTCATGGCGGACTCCGGGCGCCGTGCCTCGGCCGCAGACAGCGCAGCCACCGACCTCGTGGAGGCGGCGGCGCTCGCGGACAGGGTGGGCGAGGTGCTCGAGGGCACGGTGGTGCGGGCCCGGGAGAACGCCGTGGAGGTCCAGGTGGCCGATCCCGCGGTGGCACTCACCGTGCCGGGCCGGGCCGAGGCCGGGGCCGTGGTGCGGGTCCGGGTGGACGCGGTGGATGTCGCCTCCGGGTCCGTCACCGTCTCCGGGGTAGACTGGCCGCACAGCATCCGCTGACCCCTGGGTTGACCGGTCGCATCTGACTCACCCATGCACCGCCGCCGCGAACGGCGCGGTGCCCGACCTGCCGGATCCGGCACGGGCCGCCCCCTCGGCGCGGCCCAGCCCGGTTCCACCGGGGCTCGCGCACACAGCGCCACCCCCGTGCACCCCCCGCGATCGGCTCCCCACCACCGCGTGCGCGGCACGGCCCGGACGGGCCCCTCCGCCGCGGCGCCCGACAGGAACGGCGAGCCGCCATGACCGAGACCCCCTCCCACGAGACCACCCCCCGCGAGCCGGACGACGCCGCCACCGCGAGCGCCGACGTCGCCGCCGCTGCCGCTGCCGCGACCGAGCAGGCCGTGCCGGCCGCACCCGAGCAGACCTTCGCCGACTTCGGCGTCCAGGAGCCGATCGTCCGCGCCCTCGCGGACAAGGGCATCGTGCACCCCTTCCCCATCCAGGCCATGACGCTGCCGGTGGCCCTGGGTGGCCACGACATCATCGGCCAGGCCAAGACCGGCACGGGCAAGACCCTCGGATTCGGCATCCCCGCCCTGCAGCGTGCGGTGGCACCGGGCGAGCCCGGCTGGGAGAAGCGTGAGAAGGCCGGCACCGACGGCGCCCCGCAGGCCCTGATCGTGGCCCCCACCCGTGAGCTGGCCGTGCAGGTGGCCGGCGACCTCACCGCCGCGGCCCGCCACCGCCCCGTGCGCATCGCCACCATCTACGGCGGACGCGCCTACGAGCCGCAGATCGAGGAGCTGCAGCGCGGCGTGGAGATCGTGGTGGGCACCCCCGGCCGCCTGATCGACCTCATGCGCCAGGGCCACCTGCGCCTGGACGCCGTGGGCACCGTGGTGCTCGACGAGGCCGACGAGATGCTGGACCTCGGCTTCCTCCCGGACGTGGAGACCCTGCTGGGCGCCGTGCCGGCCGTGCGCCAGACCATGCTGTTCTCCGCGACGATGCCCGGCCCCGTGGTGGCCATGGCCCGCCGCTACATGACACACCCCACGCACATCCGTGCATCGGACCCGGAGGACGAGGGCCTGACCAAGAAGGACATCCGCCAGCTCGTCTACCGCGCCCACCACATGGACAAGGACGAGCTGGTCGCCCGGGCTCTGCAGGGCGAGGGCCGCGGCCGGACCATCATCTTCACCCGCACCAAGCGCACCGCCGCCCGGGTGGCGGACGAGCTGGCCTCGCGCGGCTTCGCGGCCGGCGCCCTGCACGGCGACCTCGGCCAGGGCGCCCGTGAGCAGGCGCTGCGGGCGTTCCGCAACGGCAAGGTGGACATCCTCGTGGCCACGGATGTGGCCGCTCGCGGCATCGACGTGGACGACGTCACCCACGTGATCAACTTCCAGGCCCCCGAGGACGAGAAGACCTACGTGCACCGGGTGGGCCGCACGGGCCGTGCCGGCAACACGGGTGTGGCCGTGACCCTCGTGGACTGGGAGGACATGCCGCGCTGGTCGCTGATCGACAAGGCCCTGGGCCTCGGCCAGCCCGAGCCGCAGGAGACGTATTCCTCCTCACCGCACCTGTTCGCGGACCTCGGCATCCCGAAGGGCACCAAGGGTCGTCTGCCCCAGGACAAGCGCACCCTCGCCGGCCTGGACGGGGAGGTCCTCGAGGACCTCGGCGGCCCCTCCTCCAGGGAGCGCTCCGGCCGTGGCGGTCGGTCCTCCGGGCGCGGTGACCGTGAGGGTTCCCGCGGCGGGCGCCGTGGTGGCCGCGGCGAGCGGGCGGCGGAGCGTGGGGAGCGGCGCGAGCGTTCCGAGCGGACGGAGCGCCCCGAGCGCCAGGACGAGGGCGCCGAGACGACGCGCGGCGAGGGCCGACGTCGTCGGGTGCGCTCGGCGCGCGGGGAGGAGACCCGCGGTGAGCGTTCCGAGCGCACTGAGCGCCCGGACCGTGAGGAGCGCGGTGACTGTGCCGAGCGTTCTGAGCGCACTGGGCGTTCCGAGCGCGGCCAGTCAGCGGAGCGGGGTGAGGGCCGCGGCTCCGGCCGGTCCGAGGGCGGGCGCCGCTCCTCGGAGGCGCAGCGTTCTTCCGGCCGGGAGACCGCCGTGCAGGCGCCCGCCGGCGAGGAGGGCACGCGCCGCCGTCGCACCCGACGCCGTCGCAGCGGTGAGGCCTCGGCCGCTCAGGACTGAGCCCCACGCCCTCCGGGGCGCATGACGATCCGCTGCGAGAACGACCCTTCAGAACCTCCGAACAAGGCTGAGAAGGGTCATTCTCGCAGCGGATCTTCGTGTTGGGACAGCCTCCCGGCCTGGCGGCGTCTCCGCACCGGGCTCAGCCGCGGACGACCTCCGAGCCGGTCCCCTGGCGCTCGATCTCGGCGAGCACCTCTGCGCCGGTGGTGAACTCCCCCAGCCGGTTGGGCTTGCCGGTGCCGTGATAGTCGGAGGAACCGGTGACGAACAGGCCGTGGCGGGCGGCGAACGCACGCAGCCACACCCGCTCCTGCTCGGGGTTGTCCCGGTGGTCGGCCTCGAGCCCGGCCAGGCCCGCCTCCACCATCGCCTCCATCACGTCCTCCCCCACCACGCGGCCGCGCATGCGGGCCCTAGGGTGCGCGAACACGGGCACACCGCCGGCGGCGCGCACCAGGCGCACCGCCTCCACCGGGTCTGCGGCGTAGTGGGGCACGTAGTACTTGGAGCGCCCGGTGAGGATCGTCTGGAACGCGGCGGAGCGGTCCGGCACCACACCCAGGCTCACGAGGGCGTCGGCCAGGTGGGGTCGGCCGATGGTGGCCCCCTCGGCCGCGTGCTCCTGCACCAGCTCCCAGGTGAGGGGGAAGTCCTCGGCCAGGCGCTCGGCCATCTCCTGGGCGCGGGTGAGCCGGGCCGCGCGGGCCGCGGTGAGCTCGGCGAGCAGGGCGGGCTCGTGCGGGTCGTGCAGGTAGCTGAGCAGGTGCACGCTGGTGCCGTCCGAGTCCATGCACGTCATCTCCATGCCCGGGACGAACAGCAGCCCCTCCTCGCGGGCGGCCTGCGCGGCGGGCTCCCAGCCCACGGTGGTGTCGTGGTCCGTGAGCGCGATCCCGTCCAGGCCGGCACGGGCGGCCGCCCGGACGACGTCGGCGGGGGCGTCCGTGCCGTCCGACTCGGTGGAGTGCGTGTGGAGGTCGAGACGAACGGCGCGCATGGCTCCTAGCGTACGACGGGCCCTGCCCGCGCCCGAGGTGAGAGCATGGCGGCATGAGCGACGCAGCAGAGCACACCTCCACCCCCCTGCCCGGCACCACCCCCGAGGCCGGTGCGGACGCCGTGACCACCCCGGCCCCGCAGCCGCTGGCTGAGCGGGTCGAGAACCGTGCCCAGCGCCCCTCCTCGGATGCGTTCCGGGCGTTCATGGCCTCGGACTGGGCGCCGGCCTCGGACGAGCTGCCCGGCCCGGACGCCTCCGCCCCGCACGCGGCCCGGCGTCGTGCCGCCGTGTCCGCCCGCTTCCCGGGCGAGCGGATCGTGGTGCCGGCCGGCCGCCTGAAGGTCCGCTCCAACGACACCGACTACCGGTTCCGCGCGCATTCGGCGTTCGCGCACCTGACCGGCCTGGGTGTGGACCACGAGCCGGACGCGGTGCTCGTGCTCGAGCCGGTGGACCCCGGCACCGGGGACGACGGCTCCGGCCACACCGCCACCCTGTACTTCCGTCCGTTGGCGGGCCGGGACAGCGAGCAGTTCTACGCGGATCCGCGCTCGGGTGAGTTCTGGATCGGCCCGCGCCCGACCCTGGCGCAGCTGCGGGCCCGCACGGGGCTGCGCACCGCGGGCCTGGACGAGCTCGAGGCGGCGGTGACCAAGGACCTCGCCGCCACCGCCGTGCGCCTGCTGCAGGGCTCGGATCAGGACATCGACCTCGCCGTGGCCGCGGCCCGTCAGGAGGCCGGGGTGGATGCGGAGGCCGCGCAGGCCGCGGACACCGAGCTGACCGAGCACCTCTCCGAGCTGCGCCTGGTGAAGGACTCCTGGGAGATCGAGCGGATGCGGGCCTCGGTGGCCTCCACGATCGCCGGCTTCGAGGACGTCGTGCGGGCGCTGCCCCGCGCCGTCGGGCACGAGCGCGGCGAACGGGTGGTGGAGGGGGCGTTCTTCGCCCGGGCCCGGCTCGAGGGCAATGACCTCGGCTATGACACGATCGCCGCCTCCGGCAACAACGCCACGATCCTGCACTGGATCACGAACACGGGCGCGGTGCGTCCCGGGGAGCTGCTCCTGCTGGACGCCGGGGTGGAGGACGAGTCCCTCTACACTGCGGACCTCACCCGCACCCTGCCGGTCTCGGGCCGGTTCTCGCCGGTGCAGCGCCGCGTGTACCAGGCGGTGCTCGACGCCGCGGACGCCGCGTTCGCGATCGTGCGCCCGGGCATCCGCTTCCGGGACGTCCATGCCGAGGCCATGCGGGTGTTGGTGGACCGGCTCAGCGCGTGGGGGCTGCTGCCGGTGAGCGCCGAGCAGGCCCTCGCCGAGGACGGCCAGCACCACCGCCGGTGGATGCCGCACGGCACCTCCCACCACCTGGGCTTGGACGTGCACGACTGCGCGCAGGCCAAGCGGGAGCTCTACCTGGACGGTGTGCTGGAGCCGGGCATGGTGTTCACCATCGAGCCGGGCCTGTACTTCAAGGCCGAGGACCTCGCGGTGCCGGAGGAGTACCGGGGCATCGGGGTGCGCATCGAGGATGACATCCTCGTCACCGAGGACGGTGCGGAGAACCTCTCCGCGGCCCTGCCCCGCATCCCGGAGGACGTCGAGGCCTGGATGGCGCGTCTGCAGGCCTGAGCCGACGACGACGCCGGCCAGCTGGCTGCGCGGGCGCCAGCAGGGGTGCGGGCCCTCATCGGGCGTCGGGGTCGGGGCGGCGGGCATCCTGCGGGCCGGGGGTGCCGGCAGGGCGGCCGCCGCGGGCCTCGATGAGGCGCTGGACCTCCTCGGGCGGCAGCGTCACCCCGTAGGAGCGGTCCAGTCCGACTGGGGTCTGTGTCCCGGAGGCGTCGGCCTCGGGTGCCGTGTGCTCCCCGGCCGCCGCCGGCGCGGCGTGGGAGCCGCCGGAGGGCGCGCCGGAACCGGCCGGCGCGGAGCCGGGCTCCTGCGCGGGGGCGGGGGTCGGCGTCGGGGCGGGGGCAGGCGTCGGGGCGGGGGCGGCAGCGCGGGCCGTGAGGCCGAGCTCCTGGCGGGCCCGGGCGGCGTGTTCGAAGGCGACCACGAGGTCGAACGCGGCGGGCACCACGGACTGAGTGGAGGCGAACCCGTGGCGGCCCCGGCTCATGGCGAAGCCGATCACCCCCAGCAGCACCCACACGGCCAAGCCGAGCAGCGCGGAGGTGAGCACCTGCGCCAGGCCGGCCTCCGGGTTCAGCAGGTACAGGAACAGGCCGATGAGACCACCGATCAGCAGGCCCCGCACGGCCGCGCCCACCGCCACCTGGGCGTAGTCCAGGCGACCGCGCACCCGCTCGACCACCCGCAGGTCCTTGCCGACGATCGACACCGCCGTCACCGGGAAGTCGGTTGTGGCCAGGCGGTCCACCTGCTCCCGTGCGGCGGCGTAGGTGCCGTAGGTGGCCAACAGCTCCCCACGGGGCAGGCCGGGGGCCGTGGAACCGGACGGGGACGAGGACATCATGAAGGACATGCGCCCATTCTGCCCGGTGGGGCCGGGCTGCGGGGCGGTGTCCGCCGCAGGCCGACACGCCCGGTCCACCTCGACGCACTAGGCTGGTGCGGTGAACTCCCCCAAGGTCTTCGTCGCCCGTCTGCTGGGCCTGGACGTCTTCGATCCGCTCGGCGACCGTCTGGGCCGCCTGCGTGACGTCGTCGTGCTCGACCGTGGCCCCGCCGCGCAGCCCGCGGCCACGGGCCTGGTGATCGAGGTGCCCGGCAAGAAGCGCGTGTTCGTCCCGATGACCCGCGTCACCTCCATGGACTCCGGGCAGATCATCACCACCGGTCTGATCAACCTGCGCCGGTTCTCCCGCCGCGGTGCCGAGCAGACCGTGGCCGGGGACCTGTTCGACCGCCGGGTCCGCTTCGTGGACGGCTCCGGGGAGGCCGTGATCGAGGACATCGGCCTCGAACGTCAGCGCAACGGCGACTGGCTCGTCTCCGAGCTCTACGTGTGCCGGGCCACCGGCGGCCGTTCAGCGTTCCGCCGCCCCCGCGGCGAGCACCTGCTGGTGGACTGGGATGAGGTCCGCTGGAGTGCCCGGGCCGAGCCGCAGGGTGCCACGAGCTTCGTGGCCGCCCACGAGGATCTCAAGGCCGCGGACCTGGCGGACATGCTCCACGACATGTCCGAGAAACGTCGGGTGGAGGTCGCCAACGAGCTGCAGGACGAACGCCTCGCGGACGTCATGCAGGAGCTCCCGGACGACGACCAGGTGCAGATCCTCTCCCAGCTGGACGACGAGCGCGCCGCGGACGTGCTGGAGGAGATGGACCCGGACGACGCCGCCGACCTCCTCAACGAGCTGCCCGAGGTCCGCAAGGAGCAGCTGCTCGGGCTCATGGAGCCCGACGACGCCGACGACGTCCGCCGCCTGCTCGAGTACGAGGAGGACACAGTCGGCTCCGTGATGACGACCGTCCCCGTGGTGCTGCCCCCGGAGGCCACCGTGGCCGAGGCGATGGCGACCATCCGCCAGCAGGAGATCTCCCCCGCGCTGGCCTCGCTCGTGATCGTGGCGCGCCCGCCCCTGGAGACCCCGACCGGCCGCTACCTCGGCGTGGTCCACTTCCAGCGGCTGCTGCGCTACCCGCCGCCCGAGGCGATCGGCAACATCATGGACAAGGACCTCGAGCCGGTCACGGACATGGACTCCGTGGTCCACGTGACCCGTGAGCTGGCCACCTACAACCTCACCTGCATCCCCGTGGTCAACGCCCAGCAGCGGGTGGTGGGCGCGGTGAGCGTGGACGACGTCCTGGACCACATCCTGCCGGAGGACTGGCGGGCGATGGACCCCGAGGACCACCCCGCCACCCCCGTCTGAGGGGCCCGGCCCCACCACCCCCCTGCGACCACACCGACCAGACGCCGCTAAGGAGCGAGCATGCCGCCGACCTCGAGGGACCCCCGCGAGACCCGGGCCACCGGCCTGGACACGCCGCTGAGTGCCCGCCGCCGCCGCATCCCCCGGCTCAGCCCCAACCCGGATGCGTTCGGCGAGGCCACCGAGGGCATCGCCCGGTTCATGGGCACCCCCCAGTTCCTGGTGTGGATGACCCTGTTCTGCGCGGGCTGGCTGGGCTGGAACACCTGGGGCCCGGAGCACCTGCGCTTCGACTCCGCGGACCTGGGCTTCACCGCGCTGACCCTGATGCTCTCCCTGCAGGCCTCCTACGCCGCACCCCTGCTGCTGCTGGCCCAGAACCGCCAGGACGACCGCGACAAGGTGGCCCTGCGTGAGGACCGGGACCGGGCCGAGCGGAACCTCGCGGACACGGAGTTCCTCACCCGGGAGATCTCCGGGCTGCGCCTGGTGCTGCAGGACGTCGCCACACGCGACTTCGTGCGCGGCGAGCTGCGCGGGGTGAATGAGGACATCCTCTCCCAGCTGCGCGAGGTGATCCGTGAGGAGGTCCGTGCCGAGATGCTCGCCGCCAGTGCTTCCAGCGCTGGCGGTGCTACTGGTGCTGAGGCCTCCGGCAGTGGTAGCAGCGCCGGCGGCAAGAAGGCCCGGAAGAAGCGGGCCGAGGGGCAGGACGGGCAGGCGGACCGATGAGTTCGCCCCTGCCTCGCCCGGCGGTGTCCACGGACCTGGAGGGGGCCGTGCTGGCCGCCCTGGACGGCGTCCTGGACCCGGAGATCCGCCGCCCGCTGACCGAGCTGGGCATGGTGCGCTCCGTCGTCGAGCACGCCCCCGGGCAGGTCACCGTGACCGTGCTGCTGACCATCGCCGGCTGTCCGATGCGCGGCACCATCGAGGACGAGGTCCGCTCCGCCCTGGCCGCCGTGCCGGGGCTGGACTCCGTGACCGTGTGCCTGGAGGTCATGACGCCGGCCGAGCGGGTCGCGCTGCAGGAGTCCCTGCGCGCGGCCCGGCCCGCCAACCCCTTCGGCCCGGGCACGCTGACCCGGGTGCTGGCCGTGGCCTCCGGCAAGGGCGGGGTGGGCAAGTCCTCCGTCACGGCGAACCTGGCTCTCGCCCTGGCCGGGCGCGGCCTGTCCGTGGGGCTGATCGACGCCGACGTGCACGGCTACTCGATCCCGGGGCTGCTCGGGGTCACCACCGCCCCCACCCGCCTGGAGGAGCTGATCCTTCCGCCGGTGGCCGGCGGGGTGAAGGTGATCTCGATCGGTATGTTCCTGGACACGGACCGTCCGGTGGCCTGGCGAGGGCCGATGCTGCACCGGGCCCTGGAGCAGTTCGTCACGGACGTGCACTGGGGCGACCTCGATGTGCTGCTCGTGGACCTGCCCCCGGGCACCGGGGACATCGCGATCTCCGCCGCCCAGCTGCTGCCGTCCTCGGAGCTCGTGGTGGTGACCACCCCGCAGCATGCGGCCGCGCAGGTGGCCGCCCGTGCCGGGCAGCTGGCCGCCCAGACTGGGCAGACGGTGGCCGGCGTCGTGGAGAACATGGGGCCGATGGCCCTGCCGGACGGCACCGTGCTGGACGTGTTCGGCACCGGAGGCGGGGCCGAGGTGGCCCAGCGGCTCACCGAGGCCCTCGGCACGGAGGTGCCGCTGTTGGGCACGGTGCCCCTGGACCCGGCCCTGCGCCGCGGCGGGGACGCCGGGACGCCCGTGGTGGTCTCCGCTCCCGAGTCCCCGGCGGCCCAGGCGCTGCAGGAGGTCGCCGTGCGCCTGGCCGTGCACCCACGCGGCCTCGCCGGGCGGCCGCTGCCCGTCCGCCCGCGCTGAGACGCAGGCCGGCAGTACTGAGGCGCAGCCCGGCAGCGCCGAGGCGGGGGCGGTCAGGGAGGGCTCGGCCTCAGGTGGCGTCCTCGTCGAAGGGGGCGGGGGCCAGGCCCAAAAGGTCCAGGGGGTTCGGTTCGGTGTCCAGGGCCGGGGCGGGGGCCGTCTCGGCCAGCACTTCCTCGGCACGGCCCGAGCTCATCAGGGCGGCGGCGGCGCCGCCGGCCAGGACGGCCGCAGGGGCGACGCCGGCCGGGGCGCCTGCCGTGGCGGGGGCGCCGGCAGCGGAGGGGGCGCCGACCGGAGCCGGGGCGGCAGCGGGAGCAGCAGCCGTGGCCGTCGCCGTCGAGGGGGCGGCGTCCGCCGCGGCGGCCGGGGCCGCCGTGCTGCCGGTGCCACGCGGGCTGCGGAAGAGGGTGCGCGGATCCATGTCCGCGATGTCCTGACGGGTCAGCCCGCCGTGCATGTCCTCGGCGCTGACCCCGGTGAGCTCCTGGGCGCGGGAGGTCGGTGTGCCGCCGGCCGGCTCGCGCAGGGCCTCACGGATGATCCGGCGGGGGTCGTATTGGCGCGGGTCGTACTTGCGCCAGTCCACCTCGTCGAAGTCCGTGCCGGTCTCCTCCTTGAACTGCGTCTTGGCGTCCTCGGCCATGTCGCGCATCTTGCGCAGCCACTCCGTGAGCATCCGCGTGTACTCGGGGAGCTTGTCCGGTCCGAGCACGACGAGGGCCATCACGATCAGGATGATCAGCTCGGAGCCGTTGATACCTAGCACAGGGGGAACTCTACTAGAGGCTCAGCGGCCGACCGCGCTGTCTGACGGCAGCCCGGCGTCGTCGTCATCGCCGCCGACGATCCGCTCCAGGCCGCGCTCGAGGCGGTCGGCGGGCCGGTCGCCGCCGCTGACCTCCAGCAGGCCCGACCGCTCGGCCACCACCACCTGGGTCAGCAGGGCCTCGAGTTCGGCCCGGGGCAGGGTGGCCTCCACCCGGTAGGCGGCCGATCCGGTGGTCAGCGAGGCGGCCCAGCCGCCGTCGGAGCGGTCCGCCACGCGGTACGGGACGCCCCCGGGCAGGCGGTGGGCACCGCCGGCCACGGCCAGGCCCGGGCAGTCCTCGGCGAGCTGCTGCCCGCCCCGGCACTCCGTGACCACCGCGCTGGTCCGCCCCTGGCGCCAGGTGACGGACACCTCCACACTCTCGCCCCGCCGGGAGGAGGCCACCTCCACCGGGTGCAGGCCCGCGGCCAGCAGGGAGGGCACCGCCCAGCCCTGCGCACGCAGGCGACGGACGACGTCGTCGGCCTCGGTGGCGGTGGCGCCGTCGCCCACCAGCGTGAGCGCGGCCCCCGGGGCGGGGAGGGCGGCGGCGGTGCCGGCTCCGCGGGGCCCGCCCAGGATCCACAGGACGGTCAGCAGGACGCCGCAGAGCACCACGGTCCCCAGCCCCGCCACGACCATCCGACCGGGAACGCCGCGGGCGGCCATGCGCGGGGAGGTCACCGGCAGGGAGTCCACGGAGCGGGCGGCCTCGAGGACCCGTGCGCGCTCCCGGGCCAGGCCCCGGCAGTCCGCGCAGGTGTCCAGGTGCGCGCTCACATGACGGCGGGCGCGGCCGGACAGGGCGCCCTCCAGGTAGGCGTCGAGCCATCGCTGGCAGTGCCGTGTGGGCATGCTCCCTCGCCTTCCGCGGGTCCGGCTGCGTGGTCGTCCTCCATCATGGCCAGTCAGGCTGGGAGGAGGCTGGGCCGCAGGCCGGAGTTCTTCCGTACACTGAGGCGCGCCCACCCGTCGCCGTCCCCGTCCGGAGAGCCCCATGAGCGCCCTGCACCCCCAGCCCACTGAGAAGCACGCCTCCTGGGCTTGGGCGGAGACGCGCGCCACCGAGGACGACGTGATGCTCCGGGCCCGCGAGCGCTCCGCGGAGCTGGGCCTCACCCCGGCCAGCGAGGGCACGGCCGCGCTGCTGGCGGTGCTGGCGGCCACCCGGGCCCCCTCGGCGGTGGTGGAGATCGGCACCGGGGCCGGCGTCTCCGGGCTGGCGCTGCTGCGCGGGCTGCCCGAGCGCACCGTGCTGACCACCGTGGACCCGGACGCCGATGCCCAGCGTGCGGCCCGGGAGGCGTTCTCCGAGGCCGGCCTGCCGGGCCCGCGGGTGCGCATGATCTCCGGCCGCTCCCGGCTGGTGCTCCCCCGCCTCACCACGGGTGCCTACGAGATGGTCGTGGTGGACGGCGACCCGGCCGCCCGCACCTTCGACGTCGAACAGGCCGGGCGCATGCTCGCCCCCGGCGGGCTGCTCGTGGTGCTGGACGCGCTCGACGGCGATCGCGTGCCCCGGGCGGCCCTGCGCGAGCCCTCGACGGTGTCCGCCCGCATGGTGGAGCGGGCGATCCGGGAGGACGACGCCTGGCTCTCGGCCGTGGTGCCCACCGGCACCGGGGTGCTGCTGGCCGTGCGTCGCTGACCGGCCGGCGTCGGGACGGCATGGGGACGGCGCCCGGCAGCGCACGAGGGGAGCGTCCCCGGACACACACGACCCCGCGCACCGTGCGGTGCGCGGGGCCGTGGGGAGGTGTCGTGGGGTGTCAGCCCTGGGTGACGCCCTCGAGGCACTCCTTGAGCTCCTTGGCCTCGTCGGCGTTGATCTCCAGCACGAGACGGCCTCCGCCGTCGATCGGGACACGCATGATCAGGCTGCGGCCCTCCTTGGTCACTTCCATGGGACCGTCCCCGGTGCGGGGCTTCATGGCGGCCATTGCGACTTCCCTTCTGATGGAGTTCCCGGCGGGACGAGGCACGCGCTGAGCGCGCCGACGTCCCCTGTCGGTCCGCGCGCCACCGGCGGCCGCGTGACCGTTCACACAGCCATTATCGCGGATCGCGCGGAGGCTCGCCAACCGACGGCGTTCCGGGGGCCGAGGCCTCCGGGGCGGGGCGCTCCGCCTCGAGTTCGGCGATCCGCCGCTCGGCACGGTCCAGGGCGTCGCGCAGACCCACCAGCACGGCGTCCACCTGGTCCCGCTGATACCCGGGCACGGCGGTGGCCAGGCGCAGCCGGTCCACGTCCGCGGCCACGGGTTCGGCGGGCAGCAGCACCGGGTGCACGGGCGTCTGCCCGGCGGGGGCACCGGGGCGCAGGCTCACCCGGCCCAGGGCGAGGACGACGAGCGCCACCACCGCCACGGCCAGCACCGCGAGCATCACGATCCACTGCGGGGCGTTCACGCCGCCGCCTCCGCGGTCGCGAGGATGTGGGCCACGGCCTCCTCGGCGGTGTCCACCACCGCCAGCAGGTCCACGTCCCCGGGGGAGACCATGCCGCGGGCCTCGAGGGTGCCGCGCAGCCATTCCACGAGCGGGCCCCAGAACTCGCGGCCCACGAGCACCACGGGGAAGCGGGTCACGGTGCCGGTCTGCACCAGGGTGAGGGCCTCGAAGAGCTCGTCCAGGGTGCCGAAGCCGCCCGGCAGCACCACGAAGCCCTGGGCATAGCGCAGGAACATCACCTTGCGGGCGAAGAAATAGCGGAAGTCCACGCCGATGCCCACATACGGGTTCAGGCCCGCCTCGAAGGGCAGCTCGATGCCCAGCCCCACGGAGACCCCGCCGGCCTCGTGCGCGCCACGGTTCGCGGCCTCCATCGCCCCAGGCCCGCCGCCGGTGATGACGGCGTACCCGGCCTCCACGAGGCGACGGCCCAGGTCCACCCCCAGGGCGTACTCGGCGGTGCCCTCCCCCGTGCGCGCGGACCCGAACACGGACACGGCCGGGCCGAGGTCCGCGAGGGTGCCGAAGCCCTCCACGAACTCGGCCTGAATCCGCAGCACCCGCCAGGCGTCCGTCGTCGTGCCGGTGGCGGTGACGGGGCGCGGGCCGGTGGGCGGGGTCTCCAGCAGGAGCTGGTCGAAGGTCGGGGCCTGGGCGGCGTCTCCGCGGAGCACCTGGCCGCCGCGGTGCACGCGGGCGCGGTCGGTGGGGGCGGGAGGCGTCGGCGGGGCCGGGGCGCGCGGCTCGGTGGGCATGCTCCCAGCCTAGTCACGCTTCGCCTACGCTGTTCTCCGCACCGGCGGGCGCCCCGCCCTGGCCGGCCCGCTCCCCTCCTCCCCCCGCCAGGAGACCCGATGTCCCGCACCCGTCTCGCCTCCGTCGCAGCCGTCGCCGCCGCGGCCGTGCTCTCCCTGGGCGCCTGCACACCCGCCCCGAGCCAGGACGCCGGCCAGAGCCCGTCCGGCTCCTCCTCGGCCGCGGAGCCGACCGGCGACGGGCAGGGGCTGCGCATCGGCATCAAGGTGGACCAGCCGGGCCTGGGGTACCAGGACGGGCACGGCCGCGCTTCCGGGTTCGACGTGGACGTCGCCCGCTACGTGGCCGAGCGCCTGGGCGTGCCCGAGGACCGGATCGAGTGGGTCCCGGTGCGCTCGGCGGACCGGGAGCAGGCCCTCGAGGACGGCCGCGTGGACATGGTGGTGGCCACCTACTCGATCACCGAGGAGCGTCAGCGGCACGTGGACTTCGCCGGCCCCTACCTCGTGGCTGGCCAGGACCTGCTAGTGCGCGCGGACGAGACCGAGATCACCGGGCCCGACTCCCTGGACGGGCGGAACCTGTGCACCGTGACCGGCTCCACCTCCGCCCAGCAGGTCAAGGAGCGCTTCGCCGCCGACGTGCAGCTGGTCGAGCAGGGCAGCTACCCCGAGTGCGTCTCCGCCCTCGAATCCGGCAGGGTCGACGCCGTCACCACCGACGACATCATCCTCGCCGGGCTCGCCGCCACCGAGGCCAACCGCGGCCGCTTCACCCTGGTGGGCCGCCCCTTCACCACCGAGCGCTACGGGATCGGCCTGCCACGGGGCTCCCAGCGCTGCGAGGCGGTCGAGGCCGCCCTGCAGGAGATGAAGAACTCCGGCCAGTGGGCCCGGGCCCTGGAGGCCAACACCGCCGGTACCGGCTACACGCACAGCCCGGCCCGTACTGAGGGCGCCGCCGCCGCGTTCGAGCCCTGCAGCTGAGCGCCGTGGCGCAGGGTGCCCGGCGGGTCTGCACCACCCCCGCGGGCCATCGGGCCGACGTCGGCCCCGCAGTCGTCAGCCCCGCAGCCAGGTGGCCAACGCGTCCAGGCAGGCGTGCACGGCGGCCCGGTGGACGTGCTCGTCGTCCGTGTGCGCCAGCAGCGCATCCCCCGGGCCGAAGTTCACCGCCGGCACCCCGAGCTCAGAGAACCGGGCCACATCCGTCCACCCGTACTTGGGCTTGGGCTCGCCGCCCACCGCCGCCACGAAGGCCGCCGCCGCCGGACGGTCCAGGCCCGGCCGCGCGGACGGGGAGGCGTCGGTGATCTCCACCTGCGCATCCCAGTCCACCCCGGCGGAGGCGAACACCTCCCGCACATGGGCGTGCGCCTGCTCGAGGGACTTGTCCGGGGCGAACCGGTAGTTCACCTCCACCGAGGCGGCATCCGGGATCACGTTGCCGGCCACCCCGCCGGAGGCCCGGATCGCATTGAGCCCCTCACGGTAGTCCAGCCCCTCCACCGTGACCGTCGCCGGCTCGTACACGGCCAGGGCGGCCAGCAGCGCACCCATCTTGTGGATCGCGTTCTCTCCGCGCCAGGCCCGGCCCGAGTGCGCCGCGACCCCTGTGAAGGACACCCGGTACCTGCAGGTGCCGTTGCAGCCCCCCTCCACGACGCCGTCCGTCGGCTCGAGCAGCACCGCGAAGTCCCCCTCCAGCAGCTCCGGGGCACGCCGGGCGACCCGCGCCAACCCCGACTTCGCTGACTCGACCTCCTCGTGGTCGTAGAACACCCAGGTGACGTCGTGCACCGGGAGGGGGCCGGCGTCGTGCCCGAACCGGCCTGCCAGGGCCAGCTGCACAGCCACCCCGGACTTCATGTCCACGGCGCCGCGCCCGTAGAGCACATCCCCCTCCCAGGCGCTGGGCACCGTGCCCCGGGAGCCCGGGACGGTGGGCAGCGGCACAGTGTCCAGATGACCGGCGAGGATCACCCGGGTGGGCAGGCCCAGGTCCGTGCGGGCCACCACCGTGTCCCCGATGCGGTGCACCGTGAGCCGGCCCAGCCGGCGCAGCGCGGCCTCCACCGCGTCCGCGAGGGGGCCCTCCTCGTCCGAGACCGAGCGGATGTCCAGGAGGGTCGCGGTGAGCGCGGCGACGTCGAGGTCGGCGGCGGTGAGATCGGGCAGGCGGGCCGGGGCGGGAGCAGGGGTCATGGCGTCATCCTACGGAGCGGGCCGCGCCGTCGGCCGTCATGGCGGGGCACCTCGGTAGGCTGGACCGCATGACCGAGACCTCCCCGAAGACCTCCCCCGCCGACGCCCGCCTCGTCTCCGGCCACGGCCTCGCCACGCTGGCGGCCGACGGCACCGTGCTGGACGTGTGGTTCCCCACCCCCGCGGCGGGCCCGCTGCCGTCCGAGACCCCGGCCATCGTCGAGACCCTGCGCGGCCTCGCCGCCGACGACGCCGACCGCGGCACCACCCAGAAACTCGTGGAGCTCGAGGTGGACCTCGACGCCGCCCCCGCCTCCGCCGAGGACGCCTGGCTGCGCCTGCACGCCCTCTCCCACCGTCTCGTGCGCCCCAACGAGCTGAACCTGGACGGCGTGTTCGGGCTGCTCACCAACGTGGTGTGGACCAACTTCGGCCCCTGCGCGGTGGAGGGCTTCGAGCTGACCCGTGCGAAGCTGCGCGCCCGCGGCACCGTGACCGTGTACAGCGTGGACAAGTTCCCCCGCATGGTGGACTACGTGATGCCCTCCGGCGTGCGCATCGGCGACGCTGACCGCGTGCGCCTGGGCGCGCACCTGGCCGAGGGCACCACCGTGATGCACGAGGGCTTCGTGAACTTCAACGCCGGCACCCTGGGTACCTCCATGGTGGAGGGGCGCATCTCCGCAGGCGTCGTGGTGGGCGACGGGTCCGACGTCGGCGGCGGCGCGTCCATCATGGGCACCCTCTCCGGCGGCGGCAAGGAGCGGGTGGTGCTCGGCGAGCACGTGCTCCTGGGCGCCAACTCCGGCGTGGGCATCTCGATCGGCGACGACACCGTGGTGGAGGCCGGCCTGTACGTGACCGCCGGCACCCGTGTGGCCCTGGTGATCCCGGGCGAGGAGCGCCGCGTGGTGAAGGCCGCCGAGCTCTCCGGTGTGCCGAACCTGCTGTTCCGCCGCAACTCCACCACCGGCGAGGTGGAGGCCCTGCCCCGCAAGGGCCGCACCGTGGCCCTCAACGAGGCGCTGCACGCCAACTGAGACGAGGCGGGGCGCCCTCTCCGGTGCCCCGCCCTCTCTCTCCCACGTTCCGGGGGCGAAAGGGGCCGGAATTCCATGTGAATTCCGGCCCCTTTCGCCCCCGGAGCATGTCGGGTGGGGGCGGAAGTGGGGACCGGGCTGAGGCGAGCCGGACCTGAGCCGGGCCCGAGACGGGGCTGCTGAGCGGGCCGGAACGGAGCGACGCCGGACGGTGGCTCCTGCACAGCCGCGTGGGCCCCGCGCGTCGTCCCCGGAACCGGGCCACGCCCGGGCGCGACGGCCCTCCCGGCGGCTTGACTGCGGACATGGCCCGACACCCCGCACCCCTGCCGCCCGCCACTCCCGCCGTGATCCTGGCCCGTGAGGCCGCCGCCGCAGGCGTCCCCCGCCAGCGCCTGCTGCGCGCGGACATGACGCGGGTGGGCCACGGCCTCTACCGTCACGACGCCGTCCCCGGCACCGCGTGGGCCGCCCTCGGCCTGGCCGAGCCCGCCCACGGACACAGCGTGGACGTGCTGCGTGCCCTGCTGCGCCGACGCCCGGAGGCCGTGCTCTCCCACGAGACCGCCGCCCACCTGCACGGCATGCCCCTGCCCTGGCGGCCCTGGCTGCGCGCGGACCGGGACGGCGCCCTGCCCAGCACCGTCCCGCCCGTCCACCTGACGCTCCCCCGCGGCACCCGCCGCATCCGGCGGGACGGGATCATGGACCACCGCCGGCCCCTGCCCGCCGAGCACGTGACCGTTCTGCACGGGCTGCGCGTGACCACCCTCGAACGCACCTGGCTCGACCTCTGCTCGCTGGGCTCCCCGTGGCAGCTCGAGGACCTCGTGGCCGCCGGCGACCACTGCCTGAAGAGGCCCTGGACCCCCGCCGGTCGCCTGCCGCCGCTGGCCACGCCCGACTCCCTGCAGCGCACCCTGCAGCAGATGGGTCGGTTCGTCGGTCGGAGCGCGGCCCGCGAGGCGATCGAGCTGGTCCGGGTGGGCGCGGACTCCCCCACCGAGACGCAGGTGCGGCTGTCCCTGATCGAGGCGGGTCTGCCCGAGCCCGAGCTGCAGCTGGTGATCGACCCGTCCGACCCGCGCTCGCCGGAGGCAGACCTGGGGTACCGGTCCCTGCGCCTGGCCATCCAATACGACGGCGTCACGCACCTCACACCCGAGCAGCAAGCCCGCGACGCGCGCCGGGAGCGCTACTGCCAGGAGCGGGCCTGGCTGGCGGTGCGGGTCACCCACGACGACCGACGCGAGGGGTTCGCGGGGCTGATCGCCCTGGTGCGCCGCCGTCGTCGGGAGTTCGGGCAGGGGTGAGGCCAGACGCGCACCGGAACGCTGGGAGAGAGCCCCTGATCGTTGAGAGAGGGAGCCCCGGAGCGTTGAGAGAGCTCCCCTCGCCGCAGCCTCAGCTGGCCGGGAACTCGCGCAGGTCGTGGCCCACGTAGACCTGACGCGGCCGGCCGATCTTGGTGGCCGGGTCCTGGATCATCTCGCGCCACTGGGCGATCCAGCCGGGCAGGCGGCCCAGGGCGAACAGCACCGTGAACATCTTCTCCGGGAAGCCCATGGCCTTGTAGATCACGCCCGTGTAGAAGTCCACGTTCGGGTAGAGCTTGCGCTCCACGAAGTAGTCGTCCGCGAGGGCCTTCTCCTCGAGGCGCTGGGCGATCTCCAGCAGCTCGTCGTTGCCGCCGAGCTTGTGCAGGATGTTCTCGGCGACGCCCTTGATGATCTTCGCGCGCGGGTCGTAGTTCTTGTAGACCCGGTGGCCGAAGCCCATCAGCTTGACGCCGTCCTCCTTGTTCTTCACCTTCTCCATGAAGTCCTCGGGCTTGATGCCCTCGGCCTTGATGTAGCGCAGCATGTTCAGCACGGCCTCGTTGGCGCCGCCGTGCAGCGGGCCGTAGAGGGCGTTGATGCCGGCGGACACGGAGGCGAACATGTTGGCGTTGGCCGAGCCGACCAGGCGCACCGTGGAGGTGGAGCAGTTCTGCTCGTGGTCCGCGTGCAGCATGAGCAGCAGGTCCAGGGCCTTGGCGACGTCCGGGTCCACCTCGTACTCCTCGGCGGGCACGCCGAAGCACAGGCGCAGGAGGTTCTCCACGTAGTTCAGGCCGTTGTGCGGGTACATGAACGGCTGGCCCAGGGACTTCTTGAACGCGTAGGAGGCCAGCACGGGGGCCTTCGCCAGCAGGCGGACGGTGGAGATGTGCACCTGCTCGGCGTCGAACGGGTCCAGCGAGTCCGCGTAGAACGTGGACAGCGCGGACACCGAGGAGGACAGCACCGGCATGGGGTGGGCGTCTCGAGGGAAGCCGTGGAAGAAGGAGCGGATGTCCTCGTGCACCATGTTGTGGTGGAGGATGTTGTCCTCCCACGCCGCGGACTGCTGGGCGTCCGGCAGCTCGCCGTTGATCAGCAGGTAGGACACGTCCATGAACGAGGAGTGCTTGGCGAGGTCCTCGATGGCGTAGCCGCGGTAGCGCAGGATGCCATGGTCGCCGTCGATGTACGTGATGGCGGACTTCACGTTCGCGGTGTTCATGAAGCCTGGGTCGTAGGTGACCTTGCCGGTCTCCTTCAGCAGGGGGGCGACGCTGATGCCGTCGTTGCCGACGCTGGCCTTCTCGGTGTCCAGCTCGAGCGTCTTCTCGCCCACGGACAGACTGACAGCCTGGTTCTCGGTCACGATGTCTCCCTCGTGTCGTCGTTCTTCGGGTGATCCCTACCCCGCGGGCCCTCACGACGACGGCGCCGGGCGGGCACTTGTCGGGTCACCGTACCAACCGGGGGCGGCGTGCGCCGCATGGAGGTGCGTGCCGTTGCCCCACTGTTACGTTCGTGACGCAGCTCACCCGACGTGGTCGCGGTCACCCTACCCGACGTGGGGCGTTCAGGCCCGCTCTGAGCCGCGCAGCCGGGCCACGGCCCGGTCGACGTCCGCGTCGGAGGCCGTCAGGGCCACCCGCACATACCCGTTGCCGGCGGTGCCGTAGAACACGCCGGGGCCGGCCACGAGGCCGAGGTCCGCCAGGCGCCCCAGCAGGTCCCAGGAGTCCTGCTCCGTGGCGGAGGCCGGGTCCAGGTCCGCGCGGCGCGCCCACAGGTACAGCCCGGCCTCGGAGTGGTCCACGGCGAGCCCGGCCCCGCGCAGGGCCGGCAGCAGCCGCGCGCGGCGGCTCCGGTACAGGGCCTTCTGCTCGGCCACGTGGGCGTCGTCCGCCAGGGCCACGGCCATGGCGTGCTGCACGGGCCCGGGGACGATCATCCCAGCGTGCTTGCGGGTGTTCAGCAGGGCTGAGACCAGCGCGGGGTCCCCCGCGGTGAACGCGGCCCGGTAGCCGGCCAGGTTGGACTGCTTGGACAGCGAGTACACGCTCAGCAGGCCGGTGAGGTCGCCGCCGGAGACCTCCTCGGAGAGGATGCACGGCACCGGGCGATCCTCCCAGGCGTCCCAGCCGAGCTCGGCGTAGCACTCGTCGCCGCACACCACAGCCCCGAGGGCACGGGCGTCGTCCACGAGGGCCCTCAGCGCGGGGGCGTCCAGCACGGCGCCGGTGGGGTTGGCCGGGGAGTTCGTCCACACCAGGCGCACGCGGGCGCGGACGTCGCCGTCGAGCTCGGCGAGGGTGTCCGCGGCGACCGCCTCGGCCCCGGCGATCCGGGCGCCGATGGCGTAGGTGGGGTACGCGGTGGCCGGGTGGACCACCACGTCCCCGGCGCCCAGGCCCATCAGGGTGGGCAGCCAGGCGATGAGCTCCTTGGAGCCCACGGTGGGCAGCACGGCGGCCGGGTCCAGGCCCGGCACACCGCGGCGGCGGGCGAACCAGTCGGTCACGGCCCGGCGCAGCACCGCGGTGCCGTGGGTGGTGGGGTAGCCGTGGGAGTCCGCGGCCTGCGTGAGCGCGTCCCGGATCAGGGCGGGGGTGGGGTCCACGGGGGTGCCGATGGACAGGTCCACGGCGCCGTCGGGGTGCGCGGCGGCCCGCTCACGGTAGGGGGTGAGCGTGTCCCACGGGTAGTCCGGGAGCGTCAGCATGGGCTCAGGCGCCCTCGCCCCGCGGGGGCAGCGCGGCGATCAGCGGGTGGTCCTTGGCGATCTTCCCCATCTTGGCGGCGCCGCCCGGGGAGCCGAGGTCGTCGAAGAACTCGACGTTCGCCTTGTAGTAGTCGGCCCACTCCTCGGGGACGTCGTCCTCGTAGTAGATGGCCTCCACGGGGCACACGGGCTCGCAGGCTCCGCAGTCCACGCACTCGTCCGGGTGGATGTACAGGGTGCGCTCGCCCTCGTAAATGCAGTCCACGGGGCACTCGTCGATGCACGCCTTGTCCTTGACATCCACACACGGCAACGCGATCACATAGGTCATGACTGACCGTCCACCTCTCTGACAGGCACGGGTTGGGGGTTCGCCCCCAGGGTACTCGCTCGGCGGGGCCGCCCCGGGGCTGCGGCGGCGCTGCGGGGGCCGGGCAGCGGACGACGCGCGGCCAGGGCCAGCAGCACCAGCCCGAGCACGAGCACCCCCACCACCCAGGCGACCGAGGCGGTGAACGCCACCGGCATCGCCTGGGCCACGGCCGGGGTCCACGGCAGGCCGAGCCGGTCCGCGGCCGGCAGACGGTACAGGGCCAGCACCGCGGTGAAGGCCCCCACCACGACGCCGGCCCCGGCGGCGATCGGCGCCCCGCCGCGCTCGGCGGTGCGCCGGGTCCACCACCACTGGGTGGAGCCGGTGAGCACGAGGGCCAGCACCACGCCCCAGGGCAGGGCGCCGCCGCCGGGCAGGGCGATCAGGCCGAGGTGCACGCCGGTGCCCAGGGCACCGGCGCCGAGGCCGAGCAGCAGGCCGCCGAGGGCCCCGGCACGCGGCCGGGGCCCTCGGGCCGGGCGGGGCCCGGCCGACTCGGCAGGACGCGCCGCCCCGGCCGGGCCGGCGTCGTCCCGGCGGAGCCGATCAGGCCCGAGCGCGGGCACGGGCCGCCTTGAGACGCTCGTTCGCGTCGAGGATGACCTTGCGGATGCGGATGTCCTCCGGGGTGATCTCCACGCACTCGTCCTCGCGGGCGAACTCGAGGGACTCCTCCAGGGTGAGGCGGCGCGGCGGCGTCAGGCCCTCGAAGGACTCGGAGGAGGCCGCACGCATGTTGGTGAGCTTCTTCTCCTTGGTGATGTTCACGTCCATGTCGTCCGCGCGGGAGTTCTCGCCGACGATCATGCCCTCGTACACCTCGGCGCCGGGCTGCACGAAGAACGTGCCGCGCTCCTGCAGGTTGATCATGGCGAAGGGGGTGGCGGTGCCGGCGCGGTCGGCCACGAGCGAGCCGTTGGTGCGGTACTCGATCTCCCCGGTCCACGGCTCGTAGCCGGCAGAGTAGGAGGAGGCGATGCCCGCGCCGCGGGTGTCGGTGAGGAAGCGGGTGCGGAAGCCGATCAGGCCACGGGCCGGGACCAGGAACTGCATGCGGATCCAGCCGGTGCCATGGTTGGACATCTCCTGCATCCGGCCCTTGCGGGCGGCCATGAGCTGCGTGACGGCGCCCATGAACTCCTCGGGGATGTCCAGGGTCATGTTCTCCATCGGCTCGTGCAGCTTGCCGTCGATGGTCTTGGTGACCACCTGCGGCTTGCCCACGGTGAGCTCGAAGCCTTCACGGCGCATCTGCTCGACGAGGATCGCCAGGGCGAGCTCGCCGCGGCCCTGCACCTCCCACGCGTCCGGGCGCTCGGTGGGGAGCACCTTCAGGGACACGTTGCCGATGAGCTCCTTGTCCAGGCGGTCCTTCACCTGGCGCGCGGTGACCTTGGCGCCCTTGACGCGGCCGGCCAGCGGGGAGGTGTTGATCCCGACGGTCATGGAGATGGCCGGGTCGTCCACCGTGATCAGCGGCAGCGGCTTCGGGTTCTCGGCGTCCGTGAGGGTCTCGCCGATCATGATGTCCTCGATGCCGGCGACGGCCACGATCTCACCGGGCCCGGCCTCCTCGGCCGGGACGCGCTCGAGGCCCTTGGTGGCGAGCAGCTCGGTGATCTTGACGGGCTTGATGGTGCCGTCCTGGCGGGCCCAGGCCACCTGCTGGCCCTTGCGCAGGGTGCCGTTGAAGATGCGCAGCAGGGCCAGACGGCCCAGGAACGGGGAGGCGTCCAGGTTGGTCACGTGGGCCTGCAGGACCTCGCCCTCGGTGTAGGCCGGGGCCGGGATGTGCTCCATGATCACCTTGAACAGGGGCTCGAGGTCCTCGGACTCCGGCAGGGCGCCGTCCGCGGGCTGCTCGAGGGAGGCGCGGCCGGCCTTGCCGGAGGCGAACACCACGGGCACGTCCAGCACGGAGTCGAGGTCGAGGTCCTCGACCTCCTCGGCGAGGTCGGAGGCCAGGCCGAGCAGCAGGTCCATGGAGTCGGAGACGACGCCGTCGATGCGGGCGTCCGGGCGGTCGGTCTTGTTGACCACGAGCACCACGGGCAGCTTGGCGGCCAGGGCCTTGCGCAGCACGAAGCGGGTCTGGGGCAGCGGGCCCTCGGAGGCGTCCACGAGGAGGACGACGCCGTCCACCATGGACAGGCCGCGCTCCACCTCGCCGCCGAAGTCGGCGTGGCCGGGGGTGTCGATCACGTTGATGATGACGGTCTCACCCTCGGGGGCGGACGGGCCGGAGTAGAACACCGTGGTGTTCTTGGCCAGGATCGTGATGCCCTTCTCCTTCTCGAGGTCGCCCGAGTCCATGACGCGCTCAGCGACATCCCCGTGGGTCGAGAAGGCGCCGGTCTGCTGGAGCATGGCGTCCACGAGCGTGGTCTTGCCGTGGTCCACGTGGGCCACGATGGCCACGTTGCGCAGATCGGAGCGGCGGGTCTCGGTCGAGCTCATGGGGGTCCTGTCGGTTGAGGCAGAGGAGTGCGGGGCCCACGCACGACGGCGGCCCCGGTGCGATTGTACGCGCCGGGGCCGCCGTCGTCGGGCTGGGTGTGATCCCGCGGACCGCGGGTCAGTGCAGGCCCGGGGTCAGTACACGCCCTCGCCCAGGGAGGCCAGCAGCTCGCGCCGCGCCTGGCGCCGCTCGGCCTGCTGGTCCGGGTCCGGCACCGGGGCGGCCGCGATCAGCCGCCGGGTGTACTCGGCCTGCGGCCGGTGCAGCACCCGCGAGGAGGGGCCTTGCTCCACCTGGCGCCCGTCCTTGAGGACCAGCACCTTGTGGGCCAGCATGTCCACCACCGCGAGGTCGTGGGACACGAACAGGCACGCGAACTCGTAGCGGCTCTGCAGCTCAGCGAACATGTCCAGCACGGCGGCCTGAACGGACACGTCCAGCGCCGAGGTGGGCTCGTCCGCGATCAGCACCTCCGGGTCCAGGGTGAGGGCCCGGGCGATGGACACGCGCTGACGCTGACCACCGGAGAGCTCGTGCGGGAACCGGTTGACGACGTCGCGCGGCAGACGCACGGCATCCAGCAGCTCTTCGGCCCGGGCCAGGCGCGAGCGCCGGTCCCCCACCCCGTGCACGACCATCGGCTCGGTGATGATGTCGCCGATCGGGAAGCGCGGGTCCAGCGAGGCGGCCGGGTCCTGGAAGACCACGCCGATCTTCCGGCGCAGCCGCCGCTGCTCCGCCTTGGGCAGGGACGGGACGTCCTGACCCTGCAGGCGCAGCGACCCCTCGGCCACCGGCAGCAGGCCGAGCACGGCCTTGGCGATGGTCGACTTGCCGGAGCCGGACTCCCCCACCAGGCCCAGGATCTCGCCTGGGGCCACGGAGAAGCTGACATCGTGCACCACACGGTTGCGCTTGCCGCGGTGGTTGTACTCGATGCAGAGGTCCTCGGCCTCGATCGCGTACTTCACCGCGGACTGTGTGGAGGTGACGGGCGCCGGCTCGGCCACCTCGAAGGTCTCGCCCAGCCGCGGCACCGAGGCCAGCAGCTTCTGCGTGTAGGGGTGCTGCGGGTGCTGGAGCACCTGGTGCACCGTGCCGGACTCCACCATCTCGCCGTGGAGCATGACGCACACGCGGTCTGCCATGTCCGCCACCACGCCCATGTTGTGCGTGATGAGCAGGATGCCGGTGTTCATCTTGTTCTTCAGGGAGCGCAGCAGCTCGAGGATCTCCGCCTGCACGGTGACGTCCAGGGCGGTGGTCGGCTCGTCCGCGATGATCACCTTGGGCGAGCAGCTGATCGCCATGGCGATCACGATGCGCTGGCGCTGGCCGCCGGAGAACTGGTGCGGGTACTGCTTGAGGCGGTTGGCGGCGTCGGGGATGCCCACCATGGTGAGCAGCTCGACGGCCTTCTTATCCGCCTCGGTGCCGTAGGCGATCCCGTGAATCTGCAGCGCCTCGGTGAGCTGGTCGCCCACGGTCAGCACCGGGTTCAGGGCGGTCATGGGCTCCTGGAACACCATGGCCACCTCCTGCCCCCGGATGCCGCGCAGCTGTCCCGGGCCCATCTCCAGGACCTCGCGGCCGGCCAGCCGGACGGAGCCGGTGATGTCCGCGTTGGCCGGCAGCAGGCCCATGGCGGTGGCGCTGGTCACGGACTTGCCCGAGCCGGACTCGCCCACGAGGGCGACGACCTCACCGGGCTTGATGTCGAAGGTGACACCCTTGACCGCGTGCACCGAGCCGAACTCGGTGGCGAAGCGCACGTTCACGTCCTCGAAGGCGAGCACCGGCTCTCCGTCGAGGTCATCGTGGCGGCGCACCACACCGATGGACTGCGTGGCCGGGCCGGCCACGGGGGCGGGGACGGCGGTCCCGTGCGTCCGGACCGGCTCGTCCGCGGGGCCGGGGACCGGCTCCCCGGACGAGCCGGGCAGGGCCTCGGCACGGGCGCGCAGGGCGGCGTCGTCCTGGTTCTTCTCGACCATCTCGCGGTCCTTCCCCTCATTCGTGTGCGCGCTCATCAGATCCCCTGTCCGCCGCCGGCGCCGAAGCCGGAGGTGTTGTGGGGCTGCGTGGGGCGGGTGTTCGGATCCACGGGCTCGTCCGTGCGGGCCACGGTCGGCGCGGTGGCCAGGCCCCCGGCCGTGGTGGCGCCGGCGTCGGTGGCGGAGGCCTTGCGGCCCAGGCCGAACAGGCCGCGCCGCGGACGGTGTCCACCGCCCTGGCGCGGGTCGAACGCGTCACGCAGGCCGTCGCCGAGGAAGTTCACGGACAGGGCGATCGCGAGGATCATCAGGCCCGGCCACCAGAACAGCCAGGGGCGGGTGGTGAACGCGTTCTGGTACTGGTTGATCAGCAGGCCCAGCGAGGAGTCCGGCGCCTGCACGCCGAAGCCGAGGAAGGAGAGCGAGGTCTCCAGAAGCACGGCACCGGCGATCGCGAAGGTCGCGTTCACCACGATCACGCCGATCGTGTTCGGCAGCAGGTGGCGGGCGATGATGCGCCCCGGCTTGGCGCCCATGGCCACGGCGGCCGCCACGAACTCCTTCTCCCGGAGGGAGAGGATCTCACCGCGCACCAGACGGGCCAGCGAGGTCCAGGAGACCGCGCCGAGCACGAGGGCCAGCGGCAGGATGCCGAGGTCCGCCCCCGAGGCCATCTGCCCCAGCACGGCGGCGAACACGAGCAGCGGGATCACGATGATCAGGTCCGTCAGGCGCATGAGGATCGAGTCGACCCAGCCGCCGAAGTACGCGGACACCGCGCCCACGAGCGCGCCGAGCACGGTGGAGACCAGGCCGACGACGAACGCGATGATCATGGACTGCTGGGTGCCGCGCATCACGAGCGCGAAGTAGTCCTTGCCGATCGAGTCCTGGCCGAAGGGGTGCTCCCCCCAGCGCAGGCCTTCGCCGCCGAGGAACTGCGGCACCAGCGAGAGGGTCGGCTGGCCGCCGTTGACGACCGTGCCCGCGTCCACATAGGACTTCCCCCACCAGCCGGGGATCCCGGCGAAGCCGATCGATGTGAAGGCCATGAGGGTCACGAGGCCCAGCACGACCAGCGAGGCCATCGCCGCCTTGTGGCGAAAGAAGCGCTTGCGCACCAGGGCGCCCTGCGAATAGGACTTCCCGGTCTTCTGGGCGAGCTTGAGATCCTCGGCTTCGGCGAGGTCCACGACGGCCGGCCCGGCCGCCGTCGTCTGGGTGTTCTGTGCGGTGGAGCTCACGGGGATCACACTCGAATCCGGGGGTCGAGGACGGCGTACATGATGTCCGCCAGGAGGTTCATCAGGACGGCCGCGGTGCCGGTGACGAGGAAGAACGCCATCACGGGGGCCGGGTCCACGGCGTGCAGACCGGTGGCGAACAGCTCACCCATGCCCTTCCAGCCGAACACGCGCTCGGTGATCACGGCGCCGCCGATCAGGCCGGCGAAGTCGAAGGCCATGATGGTGGTGATCGGGATCAGCGAGTTGCGGAAGGCGTGCTTGAGGATCACCTGCCGTTCCCCCAGGCCCTTGGCACGGGCGGTGCGGATGTAGTCCTGGCGGGAGACCTCGAGCATCGAGGAGCGCGTGTACCGGGAGTAGGTGGCCACCGAGATGATGGTCAGCAGGATGGTCGGCAGCAGCAGCTGCGTGCCCTTGTCCAGGAACTGGACCCAGAAGTCACCGCGCAGGTTGGGCGTCTCCGAGCCGATGGTGGAGATCGGGCGGGGCTTCACGCGCATCAGGGCCGGCCAGAAGTTCATCATGTGCTCGGTCAAGATGGACACGCCCATCACGACGGCGGTGGCCAGGGAGGCCGAGGTGGCCGCACCCTTGGAGAAGCCGCCCAGCAGGCGCCCGGCCACGAGGGCCACGAGCACGGCGATCACGCCGAGCCCGGCGATCAGCAGGGCCGAGGGGCTCGAATACAGCGGGGTGTAGGTGGCGTAGTAGGCCACCATGCCCACCGCCGCCGTGGCAAGGGCGGCCTTGAGCACCGAGCGGTTGCGCAGCCCGGCCACGAGGGCGGTGGCGCCCACCGCGACGGCCAGGCCGATCAGCAGCTGCACGAGCGGGCCCATGCGGGGGTTGCGCCACAGGTCCAGCGCGAACATCAGGTACCCGCCCAGGACGATCACCGCGACGGTGGCCAGGAACGTGAAGGCGCGGCGGGCCGGAGAGCCGGCCATCGCCGCCTGCAGGGCCAGGCCGATCAGGACCGCCAGCAGGATGGTCAGCGGCCAGTTCATGGTGGGCTGGGCGATCCAGTTGTTGAAGCCGATCGCGATGTACTCCTTCAGGAGCACGGCGGCCCAGAACACGGGCAGGGAGAAGAACAGGAAGATCAAGAACGTGACGGCGTAGTCGAGGCCGGAGTACTGGCGGATCGCCGTGATGATGCCGATCGCCACGCCGATGACGATGGCCAGCACCGTGGCGAGCACCACGAGGCGCAGCGTGGAGCTGGCGGCGTTGGAGAGCAGGTCGCCGACCTGCTGGCCGGTGACGTTGGTGCCGAGCGAGCCCTGGCCGACGAGATACCCGGCGAGGCCCTTGAGCCACAGCCCGTAGCGGACGTACCAGGGCTCGTCGAGGTTCATGTTCGAGACGCGGCTGGCGATCAGCTGGTCACGGTTGGTGGCCTGCGACTCGCGCAGATCCCACAGGGGGTCACCCGAGTGGACCACGAGGAAGAACAGCAGGATGGACGCGCCGAAGAGGACCAGCACAGAGCTGCCCAGGCGCTTGAGAATGAATGTCAACACAGCGGGGGGTGACCTTCCGCGCGGAGGAGTGGAGGAGGTGGGGAGGGCGACCGGCACGGCGCCGGGCCCGACCAGGACGGTCAGGCCCGACGCCGGTCCGCGGCCGCCGGATCCGGAAGGCACCCGGCGGCCGCGGGGGTCATGCGGGCATCACTGGGCGACGCGCACCCACTGCTCCACGTTCCACAGGGCACCGGTCTGGGTGGCGGTGTCGCGCACGTTGGCCAGGTCGGCCTGGTGGGCCACGACGCCCGGGTGCGCGTAGAGCGGGATGGCCTGGAAGTCCTCCCAGAGGGCCTTCTCGATGACCTTGACCTGCTCCAGCTGCTCCTTCTCGTCGAGCGTGCGGGCGAGCTTGTCCCAGGCCTCGTCCACGGTCTTGTTGGAGTAGGACTGCTGGTTCTGCTGGCCGTCGCTCTGGTAGATGTTCGCGCCGGAGGCCTTCTGGCCGGAGCCGGACCACGCGTACAGCGCGACGTCGTAGTCGCCGTTCGGCATGACCGACTTGAAGAAGGTCTGGCTGTTGGTGTCCTGGATGTTGAAGCCGGCCTGGTCGCACGAGGCCTTGATGGCGGCCACGGTCTGGGCGCGACGCTCGTTGCCGGCCTGGTAGCTCAGGCGCACGGTCGGGTTGGAGACGCCGGACTGCTCCACGAGCTGCTTGGCCTTCTCCAGGTTCGGCTGGTCCATCTCCTTCGGGTAGGCCGCGTCCACGACCTCCTGGTAGTGGTCCTGGAAGGGGAACACCTCGCGGGCGTTCATGACCTGCGCCTCGGGGTAGATCGGCTTGATCAGCTTGTCCACGATCTCCTGGCGGGGCACGCACAGGGCGAAGGCCTCGCGCAGCTCCGGGCTGTCGGCGAACACGGAGCCCGTACCGCGGTTGAAGTCCAGGTGCTCCCAGGTGAGCTGGTCGCCGGTCTGGAGGTTCACGGAGTCGCCGATGGCGTTGACCTGGTTGACGGTGTCCACCGTGGCCTGGGGCTCGATGACGTCGAGCTCCTTGTTCTGCAGGGCCTGGACGTGGGTCTCCGGAGCGGCGAACTTGATCACGAGCTCACGGGTGGCCGCCGGGGTGCCCCAGTACTGGTCGTTGGCCTCGAGGGTGATCGAGTTGCCGGCCTGCCAGCCGTTCTCCTTGAGCTTGTACGGGCCCATGGAGGGGATGAGGGAGGCGTCGGGCAGCTGGCCCGGGGTGAAGTCCCAGCCCTCGTTCCAGAACTTGGCCACGGGGGCCAGCTTGGCGGCGTCCTCGGCCTTGGCCGCGGCGATCATGTCCTCCATGGACACGCCGGACTCCTTGGCCATCACGTGGGCCGGGAGGGCGGTGTCGATCAGGATCTCCCAGTCGGCGTAGGGCTCGGCGTAGGTGACCGTGAACTCCTTGCCGTTCGGGTCGCCCTCGGGGGCGTCGGGGATGTACTTGCCCCACTCGGTGGTGATGGTGGTGAACAGCGGCGGCTTCTTGCCGGTCTCCGGGTCCACCTTGCCCGCGGGGTTCTGGATCTCCGGGTTGTTGGCAGCCCAGCGCATAATGAAGTCCGCGGCGGTGACGGGGGTGCCGTCGGACCACTTGGCGTCCTCGTTGATGGTGTACTTCACCTTCAGCGGGTCGTCCGAGATCTTCTCGTAGGAGCCGAACTCGTCGTTGTGGATGATCGTGCCGTCGGTGCCGAAGTAGTAGAACCCGGAGAACAGGCGGTCCGTCACGGCCGAGTTGTACGTGGTGTACGTGTTGTCCTGGACACCGTTGTAGGAGAGGAAGTCGTCCGCGCCCACGGAGTAGGACACGGAGCCGTCCTGGGTCTGGACATCGCCGAGGTCCGCCAGGCCGGGGCCGTCGACCGGGGCGGTGAGCTTCTCGCCCTTGTCCCCGGTGAGGACCTCGCCGGAGCCGGCGGAGCCGCCGGCCTGGGAGCCGCCCTGGGAGTCACCGCCGTTGGAGGCGGGGCCGGCGGGGGCGCAGGCCGAGAGCACGAGTGCCGAGCCGAAGGCGAGCGCGGCAGCAGCGGAGAGCTTGGGGTTCTTCATGGACGTCACTTCCGTTCATGTGAAGGTGCAAGGCGCGCCCCGCCCGAGCCGCCCAGCAGCGCCGGGTGAGGCGACCTCCGGAGGGGCTTGACACCCTCCCCTCCGTGAGATGGACGACACTGTATCCACAAAACCTGGCCAACTGGAAGATGTTTACCAGGGAGTCTCCAGGCGCAGGGGGCACAGTGGCCTGCCTCCGGGAAACACCACGTCAGTTGACCACGGCCTCCTGCAGCACGGCCTCCGCGGTGCGCTCCACACCGTCCGGCGTGCGCCAGGTGACGCTGATGCGGTCTCCCACGTTGCGGTCGTTCACCATCCGCGACATGGCCGAGGCGTTGCCGCCCACCCGGCGCCCCTCGATCGCCACCACGACGTCTCCAGGGGCCAGGCCGATCCTCTCCGCGGCGGAGCCGGGGGCCACCTCCCAGACCTCGACCACGCCGTCCACGCCGGTCACCGTGATGCCCAGGGCGCCGTCGGTGCCGATGCTCACGGTGTCGGTCTCCTCCCCCGAGAGCACCTGCTCCACCACCCCGAACGCCACCGCCAGCGGGATCGCGAAGCCGTCCACCTCCGCCGCCGTGGTGCCGTCGCTCGCGGCCACCGTCACGGCCACCACCTGCCCGTCGCGGTCCACCACCGGCCCACCGGAGTACCCGGCCACCACGTCGGCCTCGGTCTGCACCAGGCCCGTCAGGCGCGCGTAGTCGTCCGAGCCCTCCGAGGCAGCCATGATCGAGCGGTCCACCCCGAGCACCTCGCCCCGCACAGCCGTCAGGTATCCCTGGCCGCCGCCGTTGCCGACGGCGGCCACCTCGTCCCCGCGCACCGGCGGAGTCAGGGACACGCTCACGGTCGGCAGGTCCACGGCACCCTCGATCTGCAGCACGGCGATGTCGTGCTCGGCGTCCCGGCCCAGCACCACGGCCGTGTGGCGCCGGCCCGTGTCCGCCACAGTGACGAACACCTCCGAGGAGTCCTCCACCACGTGGTAGTTGGTGACGGCCAGCCCGTCCGGGGTGAGGGTGATGCCCGTCCCGGTGCCCATCATGGGGCCCAGCAGGGTCTCCACGATCAGCACACCCGGGGCACGGTCCACCCGCTCCCCCGGGTCCAGCCCGTCCAGGACGCCGGCCGGGGCAGCACTCCAGTCCACCTGCACCCCCGCATGGGCGCGCTCCAGACTGCGGGCGAGCTCGCCGGCGTCGGCCTCGGCGGCCACGGCACCGGCGGAACGGGAGGCGGTGGAGGCGGCCGAGCCCGACCCGGCCGCGACAGCCGTGAGGCGCCCGACCACGAGCAGCGCGAGTCCCCCCGCGAGCACCAGGGCCCCCAGCACCCCCAGCACGGAGATCAGGGTCAGCAGCGGGGAACGCCGCGGACGCTCGCGGCGAGACGGCCAGCCGGACGGCGGCCAGCCCTCCGGGGAAGCGGGATTCGGGGGAATCGACGGCATGGCCCACAGCCTAGGATGTCCGCAGGACGCGGCCGCACGCGTCCCCGCCCCGCCTCTGCCGGCGGCGGCGCACCGTGACCCGGAGGCGGCCTTGGAGCAGACCCTGACGTCCACCGTGACGGACACCGCCCTGCTGTTCGAAGGCGGCGGGATGCGCGCCTCCCTCACCTCCGCCGTGGTGGCCGAGCTGCTGCGCGAGCGCATCCATATGGACTTCGTGGCCGGCGTCTCCGCCGGGGCCTCCAACACCGTCAACTACGTGGCCCGGGACCCGGAGCGTGCCCGGCGCTCCTTCGTGGACTTCGCCGAGGACCCCCGGTTCGGCGACTGGCGCACCTTCCTGCGCGGCAAGGGTCTGTTCAACGCCGAGTACATCTACGAGCACGCCGGACTGCCCGAGGCGGACCTGCCCTTCGACTTCGCCACCTTCCAGGCCAACCCCGCCGCCGTGGTGCTCGCCGGATTCGACGCCCGCACCGGGCGGACCCGCTGGTGGACCCGCGAGGACATGCAGACCCTGCCCGAACTCATGGTGCGGGTGCGCGCCTCCTCCACCATGCCGCTGCTCATGCCCCCCGTCCACGCGGAGGGCACGGTGTACGTGGACGGGGCGCTCGGCGTCGACGGCGGCATCCCCGTGACCGCCGCTGAGGACGCCGGATATGAACGGATGCTCGTGGTGATGACCCGTGAACGCTCCTACGTGAAGGCACCCGAACGCTTCCCCTCCGTGTACCAGCACCTGTTCCGCCGTCACCCGGCCGTGGCCGAGGCCCTGCTCACCCGATGGCGGCGCTACAACGCGACCCGCGAGCGCCTGTTCGAGATGGAGCGCGAGGGGCGGGCCTACCTGTTCGTCCCGGAGGTGATGCCCGTGCGCAACGGGGAGCGCTCGGTGGCACGGCTGGCCGCCGCCCATGAGCTGGGCCTGGCGCAGGTGCGCCGCGAGATGCCGGCGATCCGCGCGTTCCTCGGCGTGTGAGGCCGGCTGCTCCGCCGGAGTGATCGAGTCCGCGGGGCCGGGCCCCTCCGCCGGGGCGATCGGCTCAGGCGCGCACGCTCTGGGACGGCAGACCGAAGACGGCGTCGAACATGTACGCGTACACGGCGGCGTAGACGAGGAAGAACACCAGGAGCCCGGCCTCGATGAGCAGCGCTTCCCTCAGGCCCACCCCCAGCACCAGCGCCACCGCCGGGACCAGGAACAGCAGCAGGCCGCCTTCGAAGCCCACGGCGTGCACCACGCGCACCCACCACGGGCGACCCTCGATGCCGAACCGCCGTTCGAGCGACTCGAACAGCCCGTTGTAGACGATGTTCCACACGAGCGCGACCGCCGAGGACACCACGGCCACCACCAGCGAGGGGCCCCCGGAGTTGCCCAGCGCGGCCAGGATGCCCGTGGTGAAGGCGATGGCCAGCAGCTCGAACACCACGGCGTACACCACCCTGCGCTGCAGGGAGGAACGGAACACGGGACGGCCGGCCAGGGCTCGGCGCCCGCCGGGCCCGCGGGGCACGGCAGGCGCGGGGTCGGTGCGGTTCATGCCCCCATCCTCGCCCGGGACCGGCCGGGCGGGGCGGCGCGTGCGCTCAGAGCGTGAGCCCCTGCGGCACAGTGGGCGGCCACACCCTGCTGGCATGAAGGAAGGGGTCCTACAGTGAGGGCATGACTTTCACCGCGGATCTCATCGAGAAGTTCAACAAGCAGATCACCCTCGAGCTCGAGGCCTCCATGGTGTACCGCCAGCTGGCGATCGCCGCGGACGCCCAGGACCTCTCCGGCATGGCCGAGTGGTTGCGCCACCAGGCGGACGAGGAGATCGTGCACGCCAACAAGTTCATCGACCATGTGGTGGACCGCGGCGGGGACGCCCGCATCGGTGCCATCGCCGCCCCCGGGGTCGACTCCGAGCTCACCCCCGTGCAGATCTTCGACGCCGCCCTCAAGCATGAGCAGAAGGTCTCCGAGGCCATCCGTGAGCTCTACCGCGCCTGCGACGCCGCCGGGGACCTCTCCTCCCGGCCGCTGCTGAACTGGTTCCTGGAGGAGCAGATCGAGGAGGAGGCCACAGTCGGCGAGATCCGCGGCCAGCTCGAGCGCGTGGGCGACGACGGCTCCGGCGTGCTCCGCATCGACGCCCGCCTCGCCCAGCGCCCCGCAGAGACCACCGAGAACGAGGCCTGAGCCACCGTCTCAGCGGCCGGGCCCGCACGCTCCGCGCGTGAGCCCTGCGCCGACGTCGTGCCCCGCCCCCGCAGGTCAGACCCGACCTGCGGGGGCGGCGCGATTATGCTCGACTCCGCGCCGCCCGGTCGGCGCGAGCCCGACACCCTGCCCCGATCCCCCGAGGAGCCCCCCATGAGTGGTCTTGTCGCCCTGCTCGACGACGTCGCCGCCCTGGCACGCATGGCCGCCGCGAGCGTCGACGACGTCGCCGCCGGTGCGGCGAAGGCCAGCGCGAAGGCGGCCGGCGTCGTCGTGGACGATGCCGCCGTCACCCCCCAGTACCTCACCGGCGCGCGAGTCGAGCGCGAACTGCCGATGATCTGGCGGATCGTCAAGGGCTCCCTGCGCAACAAGCTGCTGATCATCCTGCCCGCGCTGCTGCTGCTGAATTGGCTGGCCCCCTGGGTGCTGCCCTGGCTGCTGCTGGCCGGCGGCACCTACCTGGCCTACGAGGGCGCCCACAAGGTGTGGGGTGTGCTCACCGGCCACCACCACCCCGCCGAGCAGACCCCGGCCGTGGAGCAGGGCCCGGAGGCCGAGGACAAGGTGGTCCGCGGGGCCGTGACCACGGACTTCATCCTCTCCCTGGAGATCATGGTCATCTCCATGAACGAGGTGGCCACCGAAGGGTTCTGGCAGCAGCTGGCGATCCTGGTCGTCGTCGCCCTGGCCATCACCGCCGGCGTGTACGGCGTGGTCGCACTGATCGTGAAGATGGACGACGCTGGCATGGCACTCAACCGCCGTGCCTCCAGCTCCGGGGCCCGCGCCTTCGGCCGGGGCCTCGTCAAGGCGATGCCGGGCGTGCTGAAGGCCATCACCGTGATCGGCACCGTGGCGATGCTCTGGGTGGGCGGGCACATCGTGCTCGTGGAGCTCGACGCCCTGGGCGTGCCGTGGTTCTCCGCGCTGCAGCACCAGGTGGTGCACGCCGTCGAGGCCGCCGGCGGGTTCGTGGCCTGGCTGGTGGAGACCCTCACCTCCGCGGTGTGGGGCCTGGTGTGGGGCACCCTGGTGCTCGGTGTCGTCGCCCTGGTGAACCGGGCGCGGGGCCGGCGGGGCACCCTGCAGCACTGACCTCGAACGGCGCTGGCCCTGCGCGGTACCGGCGCGGCACGGTACTGGCCCAGGGCGGTACTGGCCGGGGCCGGGCCGGTCAGTCCTCGGCGGTGAGGAAGGCCTCCACCGCGGAGACGAACGCGGCCGGCTGGTCCGCGTGCACCCAGTGGGAGGCTCCGCGCACCATCACTCGCACGACGCGCGGGAACATCGCCTTCATCTGGGGGACGTCCTTGTCCTGGATGTAGTCCGAGTCCGCGCCGCCGAGCCACAGCACGGGGTGGTCGAACACGCGGTCCGGGTCCTCCTCCACGACCGGCTCGGGGAAGGCACCGACGGCGGCGAGGTTCTCCCGCAGCATCTCCACGTTCGCCTGCCACACGAACCGGCCGTGGTCCCGGCGCAGGTTCTGCAGCAGGAACGCCCGGATGCGCTCGTCGGGGACCTGCTCGGCCATGGCCGCGTCCGCGTCCGCGCGGGTCTGAAGGGAGTCCAGGTCCATGGCCAGCATGGTGCCCAGCAGGTGGGAGAACTGCCCGGTGGCGTTCGGGGACAGGCGCGGGGCGATGTCCACCACCACGAGCCGGTCCACGAGGTCCGGGTGGCGCAGGGCCAGCACCATGGCGACCTTGCCGCCCATCGAGTGGCCCAGCACGTGTACGGGGCCGTCGGCGGCGAAGTCGGCGCGCAGGTGCGCGGCCACCCGGTCCGCGATCTCGCGGTAGTCCACGTGGTCGGTCCAGGGAGAGAGGCCGTGGTCCGGCAGGTCCACCAGGTGCACGCTGAACTCGCCGCCCAGAGCCTTGGCCACCCCCGTGAAGTTGCGTCCGCGGCCCATCAGGCCGTGGATGAACACCACGCGGCGGGGGCCGTTCCCCACGGTCACGGAGGACAGGTCGGCGCCGGTGGGCGGAACGGACGGGGCGGCGGAGGCATGCGGCTGGTCGGTCACCGGTCCAGGGTAGTGGGTCGCCGCCGCGCAGGTCGGCGCGTGAAAGGGGCCGACGGGCGGTGCGGGCACGACGACGGCCGGTCGCCGGGCCGGCCGTGGTGCGCTCAGTCCTGGCGCTCGGTGAGCAGGCCCTCGGCGACGAGCCAGTCCCAGGCGACGTCCACGGGCTCCTCGCCGTAGACGTCGATCCGCGCGTTGAGCTCCGCGGCGGTCTCGTTGTCCAGGCGGACCCGCATGGCCTCGAGCAGCACGGCCAGCTCCGGGTCCTCGGCGAGCGCCTCCTCCCGCACCACGGGGGCCACGTTGTAGCTGGGGAAGAACGGCAGCGGGTCCTCGAGCACCGCCAGGTCCAGGGCGGCGATGCGCCCGTCCGTGGCGTAGGCCTCCCCGAACGTGCACTCCCCGTTGGCCACGGCCTGGTACACCGCGCCGATGTCCATGATGCGCACCCGGCTGTCCGGCAGGTCCCCGAGGCCATAGGCGGCCAGCAGCGGCCGGAAGCCGTCGTTGCGGGAGGCGAACTCGGCGTCCACGCAGAAGGTCTGCTCCTGCTCGGGCAGATCCTTGATGTCCGCGAGGGAGCGCACGCCCAGGCGTTCGGCGGTGTCCTGGCGCACCGTGAAGGCGTAGGTGTTGTCCAGCTCGGCCGGCGGCAGCCAGGTCAGTCCGATCTGCGCGTCCTCATCCCGCACGGCCTCCCACTGGGCCTGCGGGTCTGGGATGGGGTCCTCATGGCCGAGATAGGTGAGCCAGGCGGTGCCCGTGTACTCCCACTCCACGTCCACCAGGCCCTCGACCTGCGCCTGCCGGGCACTGGCGGAGCCGGGCATGTTGGTGAGGTCCTGCACGTCCGCCCCGGCGGCCTGGGCGAGCAGCACGGTCATCTTGCCCAGGAGCACGGACTCGTTGAAGTTCTTGGAGCCCACAGCCACCTCGGACCCGGACAGGTCCACGCCCGCAACCTCCCCGGCGAGGTCCCCCGTGGGGATGAAGCCGCCGGCGGTGCCCAGCCCGCAGCCGGAGAGCAGGGCGGCGCCGGCGACGCCGAGGGCGGCCAGGCGCAGGCGGGCCATGCGGCCGGTGAGGCCCGCGCGTCGTCTGTGGCCCGCGCGTCGTGCCGGGGTGCCGGGATCGGTGACGGCGGTGGTGCGGTCTGCGGTGGTCATGCGATCCCCCTCGGGGCGGCGAACAACTCGACGACGCGCCCGGCCCACTCCACGGCCAGGGCCAGGCAGGCCACCAGCAGGGCGCCGGAGACGAGGATCGAGTAGCGGAACATCACGATGCCGGTCTGGATCAGCAGCCCCAGCCCGCCGGCGTCGATGAACGTGGCGAAGGCCCCGGCGCCCACCATCAGCACGAGCGCCGTGCGCACACCGGACATGATCACGGGCACGGCCAGCGGCAGCTCGACCCGCAGCAGCACCTGCCGCGGGGACATGCCCATCCCTCGCGCGGACTCCACCACGTGGGGGTCCACACCGCGCAGCCCGGCCACCGTGTTCGCCAGCACGGGCAGGAACCCGTAGACGCTCAGGGCCAGCACCGCCACCCAGAAGCCGAAGCCGAGCAGCAGGGCCAGCAGCACGATCACGCCGATCACGGGCGCGGCCTGGCCCATGTTCGCCAGGCCCATCGCCACGGGGGCGACGGCCCCGGCGCGGCGGCGGGTCAGCGCGATCCCCAGCGGCACCGCGGTGAGCATCACGATCGCCGAGCACACCAGCACCAGGCGCAGGTGCTGGCCGGCGAGGGTCAGCACGGAGGGCCAGTTCAGGGTGCGGGCCTCGACGTCGTCCAGGGGTGCGATGCCCAGCCACAGGCTCCAGCCGCCCAGCAGGACGGCCACGAGCACGGGCAGCCCGACCAGCAGGAGGCGGTCCTCGGCGGAGGCGTGGCGCCAGCGCTCCCTCATGCCCGGCCTCCCCCGGTCTCGGCGGCGTCAGCGCCGCCCCGGGCCAGGTGGGCGTGCAGCGAGCGCAGGTCCAGCGTGCCCAGCACGCGATCCTCGCGCACCACGGGGAGAGTGCCGCCCGGCGTCATGATGAGGGCGCCCAGGGCGTCGCTGAGCGAGTCTTCCGGGCGCAGCGCGCCGGTGCGTCCGGCGGCGACGGACCGCTCGTCCACTGGGCCCAGCGGCAGGTCCCCCACACGCCGCAGGCCCAGGCGCTTGAGCACCGCCCCGGAGCCGACGAAGTCCGCGACGAACTCGTCCGCAGGCTCGGCCAGGATGCGCTCGGGGCGGTCGTACTGGGCCACGCGGGCGCCGGGGGCGAGCACGAGGACGCGGTCGCCGAGGGTGACGGCCTCCTCGACGTCATGGGTAACGATCACCACGGTCTTGTGCAGGCGGGCCTGCAGATCCAGCATCTCCTCCTGGAGGCGCTGGCGGGTGATCGGATCCACCGCGCCGAACGGCTCGTCCATGAGCAGCACAGGCGGGTCGGCGGCGAGCCCGCGGGCCACACCCACACGCTGCTGCTGGCCGCCGGAGAGCTCACGCGGGTAGCGGTCCCGGTAGACCGCCGGGTCCAGGCCCACCAGCTCGAGCAGCTCGTCCACACGCTCGGCGATGCGCCGGCGGTCCCACTTCAGCAGCCGGGGCACCAGGGCGATGTTCTCCCGCACGCTCATGTGCGGCATCATCCCGCCGCCCTGGATCACATAGCCGATCTGCCGGCGCAGCAGCGTGGGGTCCTTCACGGTGACGTCCTCGCCGTCGATCAGTACAGCCCCGGAGGTCGGCTCGATGAGGCGGTTGATCATCTTCAGCGAGGTGGTCTTGCCGCAGCCGGAGGGGCCCACGAACGCGACCGTCTCCCCCGCAGGGATCACCAGGTCCAGGGCGTCCACGGCGGGGCGGTCCTGGCCGGGGTAGCGCTTGGTGAGGGCCTCCAGGCGGATCTCGGCACCGGTGTGGGCCGTGACCGGCTGCGCCGGGGCGGCGGCCTCGGGGGTGGTCTCGGTGACGGACTCAGTGGCGCTCATGCGCGGATTCCCTTCGAGATGGTCAGACGGCCGAGCAGGACGAGCAGCGCGTCCACGATCAGGGCGACCAGGACGATCCCCAGCGTGCCCACGAGCGCGTAGTTCAGCGAGTTCGCACCGCCGAGGGAGGCCAACCCCGTGAAGATGTAGGCGCCCAGGCCCGGGCCCAGCACGTAGGCGGCGATCGCGGCCACGCCCATGGACATCTGCGCGGACACCCGGATCCCGGTGAGGATCACGGGCCAGGCCAGCGGCAGCACCACGCGCAGGAACACGGCCACGGGCCCCATGCCGAGCCCCCGCGCGGACTCCACCACATGGGCGTCCACACCCTGCAGGGCCACGATGGTGTTCCGCAGCACCGGAAGCACCGCGTAGAAGACGACGACGGCCACCGCCGGCACGGTGCCGAGCCCCACGATGGGGATGAGCAGGCCGATCAGCGCGAACGAGGGCAGCGTCAGGCCCACGGCGGAGACGGCGTTGGCGACCGGCGTCAGGGCGCGGACGCGGGTGACGAGCACGGCCAGCAGCACCGCGACGACGGTGGCCAGGGCCACCGACTGCAGCACCAGCGAGCCGTGCTGATAGGCACGGAAGAGCACGTCAGCCCACCGTGAGGACAGGAACTCCAGCATGGTCTGTCCCCTCTCGATGGATCAGCGCCGGCCCGGCCACCCTAGCCTGACGTGCTCGGATACCGCGGAGGGCCGCTTCACACAGGGCACACAGCACGTAACACGCCCGGCCGGACCCCCGGCACATGCGACGGCGGGGGGGGGGGGCCCCGCCCGCGGCGGGCGCCCCCCCCCCCCCCGGGGGGGGGCCGGGGCGCCAACCCCCCCCCCCCCCCCCGCGGCGGGGGG
>NZ_JAXFPG010000009.1:0-36940 GCF_034179925.1 Micrococcus sp.
CCCGTCCCGGGAACCCGATGACGACCTCCTCTGGCACCGCACCCTCCGACGCCCCCGTGCGCCGTCCCCGCCTGGGCATCATGGGCGGCACCTTCGACCCCATCCACCATGGCCACCTCGTGGCAGCGAGCGAGGTCGCCGCCGAGTTCGACCTGGACGAGGTCGTGTTCGTGCCCACCGGGCATCCCTGGCAGAAGTCGGACAAGCACGTCACCGATGCCGAGCACCGGTACCTGATGACGGTGATCGCCACCGCCTCGAACCCTCGGTTCACCGTGTCCCGGGTGGACATCGACCGGCCCGGCAACACGTACACCGTGGACACCCTCCGGGACATCCGGCAGCGCCGCCCGGACTCGGAGCTGTACTTCATCACCGGTGCCGACGCCCTCGAGCAGATCCTCACCTGGAAGGACGTCGAGGAGCTGTGGGATCTGGCGCACTTCGTGGGGGTGACCCGTCCGGGCTACCAGCTCGCGGACTTCGGGCTCACGGACGACATCTCCCTCATGGAGATCCCCGCCATGGCGATCTCCTCGACCGACTGCCGCGACCGGGTGCGGCGCGGCCGCCCCGTCTGGTACCTGGTGCCGGACGGCGTCGTGCAGTACATCAACAAGCACCAGCTCTACACCGCGGAGGAGGACCGCCTGTGATGCCCCGACCCCATACCCCGTCTGAGGATCCGGACGATGCCACGCTGCGCGCCGTGCTCGCCGGCGAGACCGCCACGGGGGACCGGCCCGCCGGCCAGGGGCTCTCTGCAGGCACCCGCGACCCGATCAGCCCGGCCGTGCGTGCCCGTCTGGCCGCCGGGGCGCCGCTGCCCGCGGACGTCGAGGAGGCCTCCCGCGGCTATGCGGCCGCCCTGCGCGCCGCCGGTGGACGGTTCTCCGGCCAGCAGACCGACCCGTCGGCGCAGGTTCCGTTGCCCGCTGAATCCTCGGCCGTGGAGTCCCAGCCGGGCGTGACCGCCCTCTCGGCCGGTCTGCCCCGTCCCGGCACGGCGCCGCTCGCCTCCGAGGAGCCGGCGGCCCCGTCCGGTGCCGCCCCCGGCTGGTCGCGGCTACGCGCCCCCGAGGACGACGCCACGGCCGCCGACCGTCCGGGCCCGGCCGCCGTCGGGGATCTGACGGGCACGCCCGTGCCGCCGGCCCAGGTGGTGCTGCCGGAGCCGTCCGAGGCCGAGGGCACTGCACGCCGGAGCCCGTGGCTGACCGTGCTGTGGGTGGCCCTGGCCCTGGCCCTGCTGGTGCTGGCCGTCGTCCTGTTCTTCACCCTGACCTGATCCGAGGCGCCCGCCTCGCCCCCGAACCGCTCGTAAGGAGCCTCGTGACCGTTCCCCAGCAGACCCTGGACGCCCTCACCGTCGCCGCCCACGCGGCGGCGGAGAAGCTGGCCACCCACATCGTCGCCGTCGACGTCGCCGAGCGCCTCGGCCTGACCGACGCCTTCCTCATCGCCTCCGGTGCCTCCGAGCGCCAGGTGAACGCGATCGTCGACGGCGTGGAGGAGGCCCTGCTCGTGCAGAGCCAGCTCAAGCCGATTCGCCGCGAGGGCCGCTCCGACGGCCACTGGGTGCTGCTGGACTACGGGCACTTCGTGGTGCACGTGCAGCACCAGGAGGACCGCACGTTCTACGCCCTGGACCGCCTGTGGCAGGACAGCCCCGCGATCGACCTCGGCCTGCCCGAGGAGGCCACCCGCCCCGACCCGGCCCCCGAGGCCGCCGGGGACGCCGCCGGCCAGCACTGACCTCAGTGGCCGGCATGCGTCTGATCCTGCTGCGCCACGGAGAGACGGACTGGAACGCGCAGGACCGCTTCCAGGGCCGCACGGACGTGGAACTCAACGCGGAGGGGGAGCGTCAGGCCCGGCGTGCTGCCGCAGGGCCCGTCGGTGACCTCCTGGAGGCCTCCGAGCAGCTCGTGGCCGTGTCCTCACCGCTGTTGAGGGCGCGCCGGACGGCGGAGATCGTCCTGGAAGCGCGTGTCGGCGCTGCGGAGCTGACGCTCGAGCCGGACCTGCAGGAGCTGTTCGGCGGCGACTGGGAGGGCATGGCCCTGAGCGGCATCGCCGACCGCTGGCCCGAGGACCACCGTGTGTGGCGCCAGGAGCCGCGCCTGGACCACGGCCCCGTGGGCGGGGAGAGCCTGCGTACCGGAGGTGAACGGGTGATCGCCGGAATCCGCCGGCACGTGCCCGCCTCCTGGTCTGCGAGGCCAGGGGCCGAGTCTGACAGCGGCGCCTCGGGATCCCTCGGAGCCGGGGCGACGGCGGGGGAGCGCACCCTGCTGGCTGTGGCCCACGGCGGGGTGCTGCGTGCCGCCGCCGGCCTGCTGCTCGGGCGTGAGGGCGAGGCGTTCACGCGTACCCCACGGCTGGGCAATGCCCGGGCCGTGGTGCTCGAGGGCTCCTTCGACGCCGCGCCCGGCAGCCGGGTGGCCGGGGAATGGGAGCTGACCGCCTACGACCTCTGAGGGCGGGCCGAATTGTGCATCGCGCAGGTGACGGTGTATGGTTGAGGAGTTGCCAGCGAGGAGAACGGTCCGGAAACGGAACGGAACCACGCAGAGCATCATCCACCCCATGGGGGTATGGCGCAGTTGGTAGCGCGTCTGCATGGCATGCAGAAGGTCAGGGGTTCGAATCCCCTTACCTCCACAGGAGACGAAGGCCCGGTCCGCGAGGACCGGGCCTTCGTCGTTCCCGCCGGGGGGCGAGGGGGCAGAGCCGAAATGCTTGCAAGGTTGTGCGGGGGAGGGGCAGAGAGACAGCAGGAGGGACCGGTTCCCGTGTGGGAACCGGCCCCTCCTCTCCGAAGGGAGACGGCGGCCTTACAGCGAGTTGATCGGCCGGCCGAGGTTCTTCAGGAGTGCTTCCACGACCACCTCGGAGCGGGTGGGGTGGGGCAGCATGGTGCGGGCGAACGTCTCAGCGTCCACGCCGCCGGTGTGGCCCACGGCCACCATGCCGATCAGCTCGGTCACACCGTGACCCACCAGGTGGGCACCGAGGACCTCGCCGTCCTCGGACACGGTGATCTGGGCGAAGCCCACAGTCTCACCGGCACCCAGGGCACGGCCATTCTCGGCGAGCGCCACGGTGGACGCCTTCGCCTTGATGCCGCGCTCCTTGGCCTGCTGAGCCGAGATGCCGATCGAGGCGACCTCCGGCGTCGTGTAGGTGCACCGCGGCACCCAGTCACGCCAGTCCGGATCCTCCTGCACACGGCGGACACCGGCGATGGCGTCCACACAGCGCACACCCTCGTGGGTCGCCTTGTGGGCCAGGCACGGACCGCCGGCGACATCGCCGATAGCGTACAGGCCCCACGCGGCGGACTTGCCGAGGGAGTCGGTGGTGATGAAGCCGCCCTTGCCGATGACGTCGAACTTCTCCAGGCCGAGGCCCTTCGAGTTCGGGACCACACCCGCAGCCACCAGGACCTTCGAGACGGTCTCGGTGTGCTCGGTGCCGTCCGCGGAGGTCCAGGAGATCTCCGCACCGTCGCCGACGGTCTTGGCGGAGGACACGCGGGCCCCTGCCTCGACCTTGATGCCACGCTTCTTGAACTGGCCGGCGACGGTCTCGGAGATCGCCTCCGGCTCGTTCGGCATGAAGCGGGGCGCGGCCTCCAGGAGGGTCACCTTCGAGCCCAGGTCCCCGTACAGGCACGCGAACTCGGAGCCGATGGCGCCGGAGCCGATCACCACGAGAGACTCGGGGATCTCCTCCGGGACGAGGGCCTCCTTGTAGGTCCAGACGTTCTTGCCGTCCGGCTCCAGCCCGGGCAGCACCCGCGGCGACGCACCGGTCGCCACGATGATGTGCTCGGTGTGGATGCGCTGCACCTTGCCGCCGGGGAGCGAGACCTCGATCTCACCCTTGTCCACGATCTCGGCGGTGCCGCGGATGATGTCCACGCCGTTGCCCTGCAGGAGGGCGCCGACGCCACCGGTCAGCTGCTTCGACACCCCACGGGAGTGCTTCACCAGCTTGTCGATGTCCACCTGGGGAGTGCCCATCGAGATGCCGAAGCGGGGGCCCTCCTTGGCGGCGCGGACGAGCTCCGCGCCGTGCAGGAGCGCCTTCGTGGGGATGCATCCCCAGTTCAGGCAGATGCCGCCCAGATCGGCCTTCTCGATGACCGCGGTCCGCAGGCCGAGCTGGCCTGCGCGCACCCCGGCGGGGTAGCCACCGGGGCCAGCCCCGATGACGACCACGTCGTAGGTCTCTTCCATGTTCGTTGACATCAGCGCCTCCTAGGCGAAGAGCAGTGCCGGGGTCTCCAGCAGCGTCTTCAGTTCCTTGCAGAACATCGCGGAGGTGGCTCCGTCCACCACACGGTGATCTGCGGAGAGGGTCGCGGTCAGGATCGTCGCGGCCACCGGGTTCCCGTTGGCGTCCGGCACGAACTGCTTCTTCGCGCCGCCCACCGCGAGGATGGCCACCTGCGGGGGGTTGATGATCGCGTCGAAGTGGGCGATGCCGAACATCCCCAGGTTGGAGATGGTGAACGTGCCGCCCTGGAACTGCTCGGGCTTGAGCGTCCCGGCCTTGGCACGCACGGCCAGATCCGTGATCTGCGCGGAGATCTCGGAAGGGCTGAGCGTGTCGGCGGCCTTGACGATCGGCGTGATCAGACCCTCGTCCGTCGAGACCGCGATCGAGATGTCCGCGTGCTCGAACTGGGTGATGGTCTGGGACTCCGCGTCGAACTGGGCGTTCAGCGCGGGGACCTTCTTCAGCGCCTTCGCGACGGCCGTCGTCACCAGGTCATTCACCGTGAGGCGCACGTCCAGGCGGTTGTCGTTGACCTGCTTGCGGAAGGCCAGCAGGTTGTCCAGCTTGGCCTCCACGCTGACGCGGAAGTGCGGCGAGTCCAGGTAGCTCTCCTGGAGGCGGGCCCCGATCACCTTGCGCATGTTGCTCATGGGGATCCGGGTGGTCCGGTTCTCCTCGCCGGCGGCCGGAGCGGACGACGCCGCAGCCGTGGGGGCCGGGGCCTCGGGGGCCTCGGGCTCACGGTTGAGGGCGATCCACGCACGGACGTCGTCGAGGGTCACACGGCCCTTGCGGCCGGAGGGGCGCACGTCAAGCAGGTTGACGCCCTCCTCCTCGGCGAGGGACCGAGCGTGCTCGGTGGCGTCCACGAGGGAGTCGTCGCCCTGGGAGGGGGTGAACTCCTGGCGCGGACGGTCGTTGCCGAAGCCCAGCGAACCGCCGGCCTTCTCGACCGCCTTCTGCAGGTCCGCGACGGTCACGCGACCGCCACGGCCCGTGGCCTCCACCTTCGACAGCGCGATGCCGTGCTTGGCGGCGAGGTCGGCGGCGTGCGGGGTCGCGGGGACCTCATTCTCGTCCTTGCCCTTGAGCGAGTCCGGGATGCGGTCCGGCGCGGCCTTGGCCACGGAGCGGGCATCCGAGGTGGCACCGGGCTGGTGCGTGGAGCCCTTGATCGACTTGCGGGTCGACGGGGTGGACTTGTCCTTGGCCGGGGCGAACTGCTTCTTCTCGTCCGGGACGTCGTCCACGAGCTTGCTCGCGGCCGCTGCCGACTGCGGGTCGTCGTGGTCGTGGGTCTCGGACGAGCCGCCGGCGGCCTCGCTGGCCAGGTAGGCGTCGACGTCCTCGGCGGGCACGTCGGGATCGGTGATCACGGCGAGCGTGGTGCCGATGTCGACGGTGCTGCCGGGCTCCACCACGATGCGGGCGACGACGCCGTCCTGCGGCGCCTCGACCTCACCGGAGATCTTGGAGGACTCGGCCTCGGCGAGGGCGTCGCCCTCGGAGACCTCGTCGCCCTCGGAGACGAGCCACGAGGTGATCGTGCCCTCCTCCATGGTCATGCCCCACTTGGGCATCTCCACGCGGTGGATCCCCTCGGTGCGGACCGGGCCGCTGGACGCGGCGGGCGCCGGCGCGGCGGCCGGGGCGTCCTCCTCGTCCGAGGCTGCGGACTCGTCCTCCGCGGGGGCCTCGGCGGCTGCGCCGCCGTTGATGAAGGCGTCGACCTCCTCGGCGGAGACGCCGGGGGCGGTCATGACGGCCAGCATGGTGCCGATCTCGACGGTCGAGCCGGCGTCCACGACGATGCGGGCGACGACGCCGTCCTGTGGCGCCTCGACCTCACCGGAGATCTTGGAGGACTCGGCCTCGGCGAGGGCGTCGCCCTCGGAGACCTCGTCGCCCTCGGAGACGAGCCACGAGGTGATCGTGCCCTCCTCCATGGTCATGCCCCATTTGGGCATTTCGACGGCAAAGATCTCAGCCATGTCAGGCCCCCACGGCGGTGCGGACGGCGGCCTCGATCTTCTCCGCGCCCGGGACCCAGTGCTTCTCCAGAGCGGAGGAGAACGGGACCGGCGAGTGCGGCGGCAGGACCATCTGGATCGGCGCCTTCAGCGAGCCGAAGCCCTTGGAAGCGACGAGCGCGGCGATGTCGTGAGCGAAGCCGCAGCGGGCGGCGGACTCGTCGGCGACCACGAGGCGGCCGGTGGAGGCCACGGACTCGAGGATCGCGTCCTCATCCAGCGGGGAGGTGGTGCGCGGGTCCACGACCTCGACGGAGATGCCCTCCTTGGCGAGCTTGTCGGCCACGGTGATGGCGTGGTTGACGATCGCGCCGACGGCGACGATGGTCACGTCGGTGCCACGGCGCGGGTAGGAGGCCACACCGAAGGGGATGGTGTACTCCTCCTCCGGCACCTCACCCTTGAGGTCGTACAGGGCCTTGTGCTCGCAGAACAGCACCGGGTCGTCGTCGCGGATGGACTGCAGCATGAGGCCACGGGCGTCGTACGGGTTGGACGGCACGGCCACCTTCACACCCGCGGTGGAGGTGAAGAGGTGGTAGGGCGAGTTGGAGTGCTGACCGGCAGCGCTCACGCCGGCGCCGATGATGCCGCGGACCACCAGGGGGGTGCGCGCCTTGCCGCCGAACATGTAGCGGAATCGGGCGGCCTGGTTGTAGATCATGTCGTAGGCGACGCCGAAGAAGTCCCAGAACATCAGCTCGGCGACCGGGCGCAGGCCGGTCACGGCGGAGCCGGCGGCCATGCCGAGCAGGGCCGACTCGGTGATCGGGGTGTCGATGACGCGCTTGTCGCCGAACTCCTTCCAGATCCCCGCGGTGACGCCGAAGACGCCGCCGAAGGACTCCAGCTCGGGGTCCGGGTTCTCCGCGCCGTGACCGCCGCGGATGTCCTCGCCGATCAGGACGACCTTCTCGTCCTCCCGCATGGCGTCGACCATGCCGGCGCGAAGGGCCTCACGAAAACTCATAGTTGCCATTGCAATCAAAACCCTTCGCTCAGTAGGAGACGTAGACGTCGGTGTCGACTTCGGACGGATCGGGCCACTTGGCGGCCCGAGCGTTCTTCACGGAGGTGTCCACGAGCTCCTTGGCGTTCTTGTCGATCGCGTCGAGCTCCTCAGCGGAGATCGTCTTGGCGTACTTGCTGCGGAACAGCTGCAGCGGGTCGGTCTCGCCCTTGATCTTCTTGTGCTGCTCCGGGGTGCGGAACAGGTAGGGGTCGCCCTCGAAGTGGCCGTAGAAGCGGGTGGCGCTGGCCTCGATGGCAGCGGGGCCGCCGCCGTTGCGGGCCTTCTCGATGACCTTCTTGGAGAGGTCGTAGACCGCCTCGACGTCGGTGCCGTCCACCTTGTAGGCGGGCATGCCGAAGGCCTCGGCGCGGGCGGAGATGTCGCGGCCGCCCACGGCGTAGCTGGCGCCGGTGGCCTCGCCGAGACCGTTGTTCTCGAACACGAAGATGGCGGGGAGCTGGAGCACCACGGCCATGTTCATCGCCTCGAACACGAGACCCTGGTTGGAGCCGCCGTCGCCGGTGAAGGACACGCCCACACCGCCGTTGTTCAGCGTCTTCGCGGTCAGGGCGGCACCGATCATGAGGGGCGGGCCACCGCCCACGATGCCGTTGGCGCCGAGCATGCCGGTGGCGAGGTCGGCGATGTGCATCGAGCCGCCCTTGCCGTGGCAGAGACCGTCGGCGCGGCCGAAGATCTCGAACATCATCTTCTCGATGTCACAGCCCTTGGCGATGCAGTGGCCGTGGCCACGGTGCGTCGAGGCGATGTAGTCATCGTTGGTGAGGTTCATGCAGACGCCGGTGGCAATGGCCTCCTCACCGGCGTACAGGTGGATGAACCCGGGGATGTCACCGGTCAGATTCTCCTTGTGCAGACGGTCCTCGAATGCACGGATCTCGCTCATCGTCTTATAGGCGTCGAGCAGTTGCTGCTTTGAAAGCGACATTGCTTTCTCCTGTTCCTGCGGGGAGCAGATGGGCCACCGGCGACTTCCGTGTCGCCGGATGATGTGAATCCTGCCACAGGTCGGTGTGGCCTGACCACACATGACGCGCGCGTGTCACAAAAAGTCGCCCGTCAGATGCCGAGTCGGCGGCGGGTTGATGTGGCTGCTGTGCTGGAGATGTCAGGCGCCTCGATGCCCAGCCTGGGGATGTCCGCTCGTCTCCGCAGGGCTCGATGCCGCGGAGGGGGTGGGGGTCGATTTGCATGACGCCGGTCCGGTGGGATAGAGTTCTCGAGTCGCCGCACGGACCGCAACGGTTCCCGCGGCTTCCTTCTGGGGGTATGGCGCAGTTGGTAGCGCGTCTGCATGGCATGCAGAAGGTCAGGGGTTCGAATCCCCTTACCTCCACCAGAGAGAAAGGCCCCGGTCCCACAGACCGGGGCCTTTCTCGTGTCTCCCGTGTCGCCGTTGCGTCGAGCCCCACGGGGTGGCAGGGGGCTGGCGCCAGACCCTCCGAGTATGCCGACGGCCCATGAAGGCCTACCTCGATCTCCTGACCCGCATCCTCGATGAGGGCGTGGAGAGGACCGACCGGACCGGCATCATATGGAACGAGTGGGCCGACGAGAACGGTGACCTCGGCCCCATCTATGGGCACCAGTGGCGTTCCTGGCCGACACCCGGCGGAGAGAGCATCGACCAGATCGAACGCCTGCTCACCGGACTGAGGACCGACCCATACGCCCGCCGCCACATCGTCTCGGCCTGGAACGTCGCGGAGGTGGAGGACATGGCCCTGCCCCCGTGCCACACGCTCTTCCAGTTCCACGTCGCACCGGCCGCGGCGGACGACCCCGACCAGCGCGGATGGCTGTCCTGCCAGCTCTACCAGCGCAGCGCGGACACCTTCCTCGGTGTCCCGTTCAACATCGTGTCCTACTCGCTGCTGACACACATGGTGGCGCAGGTGACCGACCTGCGCCCCAAGGACTTCGTGCACACGATCGGGGACGCGCACCTCTATCTCAACCACCTCGACCAGGCGCGAGAGCAGCTCACCCGCACGCCGGGCCCGCTGCCAACGCTGTGGCTCAACCCGGACCGCCGGGACATCGACGCCTTCGAGTTCGAGGACATCGAGGTGCGGGACTACGTCGCGGCCCCGACGATCACCGCCACGATCGCGGTCTGACTCAGCCCCTCAGCCGACGGCGGGCGGGTGCTCGGTCAGGCGGCGTTCGAGGGCGGGACGGAGTCGGTAGATCAGGGCGAAGTTCGCCCCCATCACCATGGTGAACACGACGGCCCAGGCACTGACAGCCCAGAGGCCCGCCGCGCCGGGCGCGTGCTCCTGCGTCTGTCGGACGAGCTCGACGATCGCGTAGAGGTACCAGGGCAGGGTGATCGCTGAGCTGAGCACGGACGGGGTGTGCATTCGCAGTCGGATCGCCTCGACGACGTGCCCCAGCAGGTGCAGCGTGTACGGGACCATCGCCCCGGCGAACACCGCCGGTGCTCCGGCGAGTACGACCGCGAAGGCGATCGCGGCGAAGATGACGTACTCCTCGAAGATCATCGCCGCGATCACCGAGGTGCTGGTGCTCCGGAACGACCAGAACACCTGCCGCCGCGCCCGCGGGTCGTCCCGGTGTCGGGAGAGCCAGGGGCGGATGGTGACGATCTCCTCGAACTCGTGCACCAGGAACAGTGTCACGCTGACCCACACGATCAGGTCCAGACTCATGACGGCACCACCACCCGGCGGCGCCTGGCGACGGGGCGTCCTCTTCGCTCCTGGACCGATACGCTACGACGCGTAGTCGACCGGTGTCGGGAGGAGTGTGCATGGCGAACACCCGCGGTGCCACCCGCCGTGCCCGCACCGACGAACGCCTCGCGGAAGCCGTCTCCGCACTGCTGCGCGAACACGGCTACGCGGGACTCACGATCGAGAGGGTGGCCGCCGCCTCCGGGACGGCGAAGACCACGATCTACCGCCGATGGGCCTCGAAAGCCGAGATGGTCTTCGCCCTCGTGGTCCACCGTGCCGACCAGGCGCCACCGATCGACACCGGCTCCCTCGTCGGCGATGTCCAGGCGATCGCTGAACGGGCCGTCGCGGTCGTGGCGGGCGACCCCGGCCGGGACGTGCTGCCGGGCCTGCTGGCCGACATGGCCGGTGATGCGGGGCTCGCCGCCCGTCTGCGGGACGCGTTCGTGGGTGCCGCTCGCGACGACATCGCTGCCATCCTCGACCGCGCACACGACCGTGGCGAACTGAGCGAGGAGGCCGACGCGGACGGCTTCCACGCCGCACTGCTGGGGATCCCCTATGCGCATGTCCACCTGCTCGCCAACGACGCCACCGGCCACCTCTCGGAGCGGCTGGCCGAGCAGCTCTTCCGTCTCCTCCCGCTCGCCGGCTGACGTGACCGGTCTCCCCGCCCCGGCGGTGGGCGCGGCGTCTCCCTGCATGCGCTCAATGTCTCCCTGCATGCGCTCAATGCTACGCGACGTAGCGTAGCGAACGAGGAGAGGAGGGCGACGGCGAGCGTGCAGGGTCGGCGGACGCCCCGCCGACCTCCCGCGGGGGGCGGGGACGGGGTTACGGTGGGGGCGTCGCCGTCGAACTGGGCCCCGGTGGCCCGCCGTCCTCGGGAGAGCCCCATGCGCAGGCCCCTCACCCGTGCCCTCTGGGCCGTCCTCGCCGTGCTCTGCCTCGTGGCCGTCTGGCTGGGGGTGCGCGGCGGCCTCGCCCTGGGGGAGGCCCCGGTGACACCGGCGCCGGTCGCCGCGTCCGCTCCCTCCACCCCGATGCCCTCCGACGCCGGCGCGCCGCCCTCGGCCACGCCGTCCGCGTCCGGCGCTGGGACCGTGGGCTCCGCCCCCAGCTCCGCCTCCGCGTCCGAGGCCGCGCCGCCCACCGGTCTGCTCACCGGGCCGGCCGCCCCGCAGGAGAGCATCACCGCCGTACCGGTGCATGTGAGCCTGACCCATGCGGGGGAGCAGATCGTGGGCGCCCCGATCGTGCCTGCCCAGACCGACGGGACCGGCGAGCTCAACCCACAGCCCCAGACCGTGGGCTGGTACGGACCGCCGCAGTGGCCCACCACCCCGGGGGAGCGCTCCCGGCACCCGGGCATCCTGGCCGGGCACGTGATCCACTCCGGCCGCAAGGATGTGTTCTGGAACCTCGAAAGGGCCGAGGCCGGAGACCTCGTGGTGATCACCTACGACGACGGCACCCAAGCCGCCTTCCGCGTGGACCAGAACGCCCAGACGGTGGAGAAGCAGGCCTTCACCCACGACCAGGCCCACCGCTGGGCCTGGGAGCTCGACGCCCCGGAGCGCAAGGTCACCCTCATCACCTGCGAGCTCGAGCCCGGCTCCGGCATGACCGGCCTCTCCTACAGCAACTGGGTGGTGCAGGCCACGCGCGTGCAGTGATGGCCGCAGGCCCCGGCCGTGAGCTCGGTCCCGGGCCTGCACCCGGCCTCGGGCGCGACCGCCCAGGGGACGTGTCCGCGGCGTTTCCCACGCGCGGGGCCGACCGCGTACCGTTCTCTGAGCCGGAGGTGCCCTGCCGACGCCCGGCCGCGCCCGTGCGTCGGGCGTGAGGAGAACCGCCCGAGAGGACCGCCCGTGAAGATCCGATCCCACACCGCCCCCGACGTCCGCCCCCGGCGCTGGAGCGCGGCGGCCGGGGCCGGCGTCCTCGGCCTGGCGATCGCCCTCACCGGATGCTCCGCCGCAGACATGCCCGCCCCCTCGGCGGCGTCGGACGCCTCCAACACCTACCTCGAGGGTGTGCTGGCCAGCCCCAGCCGCACCTCGGCGAACCCCCTGGCCGCGGACATCGCGTTCGTGCGTGCGCTCCACCGCAACCACGACCACATGGTCACGGCCGCGCAGATCCTCCTGGACAAGCGCGGGGTGGACGGTGAGGTGCGCAGCCTCGCCGAGCGTGTGCGCGACGCCGACGAGGCCCGCATGCAGGACCTCGCCGGCCGCCTCGAGGCCTGGGGGGCTGACGTCCCGGCCCGGCGGAGCGAGCTGGCCGGGTCGCCGAGCGCCTCGCCGAGCCTGCCGGCTGCCGAGCAGGCCGCCCAGGAGGCCCAGCAGTCCGCCGAGGACATCCGTGCCGGCCTGCTCACCCAGGGCGACTGGGATGCGCTTCAGGCCGCCGAGGGCGAGGAGGCCGCGCGCGTGTTCCTCCTGCAGGCCCACCGGCTGCACCAGGGGGCGGTGACGATCGCCGGCACGGAGCTGGACGAGGGCACCGACGAGTCTGCCCGCGCCCTGGCCGAGCAGGTCCGCGACGAGCAGGGCGCCACCATGCAGCGCATGGTGGAGATGATGGCCGAGCGCGGGTTCATCGGCGCGGCTCCGGCCACCGAGAGCCCCTCCGGGTTCACCGGCCCGATCAGGATGTCCGGGGCGGGTGCCGACGGCGGCACCCGGAACTACACCCCCTCGGCGCTGCAGTCGCTGCGCGCCTTCTACTCCCGTCTGGACGCCGTCAGCCCTGTGATGACCCCGGGCTCGGCGTCCCCCTCGCAGGCCTCGGCCACCCCGTCTCCGACGCCGGCGGACACCGCCCGCGCCACGCCCACCCCCTCCCGCTGAGGACCGCAGCGGCGGCCCGCCCCACATGTTGTGTCCGGAGCGGGCCGACACGCCGGGTGTGTCGCGTGGCCAGGGCCACTCGCAGGGTGTGCACGAGGGGCCCTGAGAGTGTCCACCGGGTGTGGACGGCAGGGCCCCGGGGCGCGTCGATCCGCATGGTTCCGGGGCGCCCGTGCCGCCCCTGCTGTGGAGGCGGGTGTGGAGAGGATGTCAAGTCGAACCACATTCGTGTAACTACTACATGTAGTGTCAGGCGACGCTGGAGGCACCCAGATGTAGTATCGACGGGCAAGGACAGCGGATGCACCCCGGCCCTCCGGGAGAGCCCGCCGCGGGCCCTGGGAGGCCCGCCGCACACCACGAGAGCGAAGGACGAGGACCCATGACTGTCACCGTGTACACCAAGCCGGCCTGCGTGCAGTGCAACGCCACCTACCGTGCACTTGACCAGAAGGGCGTCGCCTACTCCGTGGTGGACATGTCCCAGGACCCCGAGGCCCTCGAACGCGTCCGCGCCCTCGGCTTCATGCAGGCCCCCGTGGTCATCACCGAGACCGACTCCTGGTCCGGCTTCCGCCCGGACAAGATCGCCGAGCTGGCCGAGTCCGCCGCCACCCAGGTGGCCTGACCTCCCCATGCCGGAGGCCACCGCAGACCCGACCCACATCCGGAACGCGGAGGCACAGGGCCTCGTCCCCACGGACGCCGGCCTGATCTACTTCTCCTCCGTCTCCGGATACACCCACCGCTTCGTCCAGAAGCTCGAACTCCCCGCCGACCGCGTGGCCCGCCTGCCGATCCACACCCGGGAGCCCACCCTCGGCGCCACCGCCCCCTACGTGCTGCTGGTGCCGACCTACGGCGGCGGCGAGATCGACGGAGCCGTCCCCAAGCAGGTGATCAAGTTCCTCAACGTCCCGGGCAACCGGGCACTGATCCGGGGGGTGATCACCTCCGGCAACACCAACTTCGGCGAGGCCTACGGCCTCGCCGGGCGCATCGTCTCCCAGAAGACCGGCGCCCCCGTCATGTACACGTACGAACTCATGGGCACCCCCGAGGACGTCATCACCGTCCGGGAGGGGCTTCGTGCTCTGGAAGGGCTGCAGCTATGACCGTCACCGACGAGGACCTCATCCAGAAGGCCAAGAACATGCCGCCGGAGTGGCAGGGCCTGGGCTACCACGAGCTCAACGCCATGCTGAACCTCTACGGGCCGGACGGGCGCATCCAGTTCGACGCCGACCACGCCGCGGCCCGGCAGTACTTCCTGCAGCACGTGAACGCGAACACCGTGTTCTTCCACGACCTCGAGGAGAAGCTCGAGTACCTGCAGAAGAACGACTACTACGAGACCGAGACGTTCGAGCAGTACCCGTTCGAGTTCATCCAGTCCCTGTTCAAGCGCGCCTACGCCGCGAAGTTCCGCTTCCCCACCTTCCTCGGCGCGTTCAAGTTCTACACCTCCTACGCGTTGAAGACCTTCGACGGCAAGCGCTACCTGGAGCGCTATGAGGACCGCGTGGCCGTCGTCGCCCTCCACCTGGCCCAGGGCGACCAGGAGCTGGCCACCCACCTCGTGGACGAGATGATCTCCGGCCGCTTCCAGCCGGCCACCCCCACATTCCTCAACGCGGGCAAGAAGCAGCGCGGCGAGCTCGTCTCCTGCTTCCTGCTGCGCATCGAGGACAACATGGAGTCCATCGCCCGCGGCATCAACTCGGCGCTGCAGCTGTCCAAGCGCGGCGGCGGCGTCGCCCTGTCCCTGACGAACCTGCGCGAGCACGGGGCGCCGATCAAGCAGATCGAGAACCAGTCCTCCGGCGTCATCCCCGTGATGAAGCTGCTCGAGGACTCCTTCTCCTACGCGAACCAGCTCGGGGCCCGCCAGGGCGCCGGCGCTGTGTACCTGCACGCGCACCACCCGGACATCCACCGCTTCCTGGACACCAAGCGGGAGAACGCGGACGAGAAGATCCGCATCAAGACCCTCTCCCTGGGTGTGGTCATCCCGGACATCACGTTCGAGCTGGCCAAGCGCAACGAGGACATGTACCTGTTCTCCCCGTACGACGTCGAGCGCGTCTACGGGGTGCCGTTCACGGAGATCTCCGTGACGGACAAGTACTACGAGATGGTCGACGACGCGCGGATCAAGAAGACCAAGATCAACGCGCGCGAGTTCTTCCAGACCATCGCGGAGATCCAGTTCGAGTCCGGCTACCCGTACGTGGTGTTCGAGGACACCGTGAACCGGGCCAACCCCATCAAGGGCCGGATCACCATGTCCAACCTCTGCTCCGAGATCCTGCAGGTCTCCGAGGCCTCCGAGTACAACGAGGACCTCACCTACGCCCACGTGGGCCAGGACATCTCCTGCAACCTCGGCTCCATGAACATCGCCAAGACCATGGACTCCCCGGACTTCGGGCAGTCCGTGGAGACGGCGATCCGCGCCCTGACGGCCGTGTCCGTGATGAGCAACATCGAGTCCGTGCCCTCCGTGGCCCGGGGCAACGACGCCTCCCACGCGATCGGCCTGGGCCAGATGAACCTCCACGGCTACCTGGCCCGCGAGCGGGTCCACTACGGCTCGGAGGAGGGCGTGGACTTCACGAACATGTACTTCTACACGGTGCTGTTCCACGCGCTGCGCGCCTCCAACCGGATCGCGATCGAGCGCGGGGAGCGCTTCGGCGGGTTCGAGGACTCCACGTACGCCTCCGGCACGTTCTTCGACAAGTACACCGACACCGAGTGGGCGCCGGCGACCGCCCGGGTGGCCACCCTGTTCTCCGAGGCCGGGATCGAGATCCCCACCCAGGACGACTGGCGTGAGCTCAAGGCCTCCGTGATGGAGCACGGTCTGTTCAACCGCAACCTGCAGGCCGTGCCGCCGACCGGCTCGATCTCCTACATCAACAACTCGACCTCCTCGATCCACCCGGTGGCCTCGAAGATCGAGATCCGCAAGGAGGGCAAGCTCGGCCGCGTGTACTACCCGGCGCCGTTCCTGACGAACGACAACCTGGAGTACTACGAGGACGCGTACGAGATCGGCTACGAGAAGATCATCGACACGTACGCCGCCGCCACCCAGCACGTGGACCAGGGCCTGTCCCTGACGCTGTTCTTCAAGGACACCGCCACCACACGCGACCTCAACAAGGCGCAGATCTACGCGTGGACCAAGGGGATCAAGACGATCTACTACATCCGCCTGCGCCAGCTCGCCCTCGAGGGCACCGAGGTCGAGGGCTGCGTGAGCTGCATGCTCTGACCCCCGCACTCCCGTTGACGAAACGGGACCTCCCCAGGGCACTTCCGTTGACGAAACGGGAGGTCCTCCGGGCACTCCCATGCGGGAGACGGGCCCCTTCCGCGTCATCCGGCGCGGGAGGGGCCCGTCGTCGTCTGGCCGACGTCACCTCCTCCCGCCTTCCCGACGCCGGCCCAGCGCCTCCGGCGGGGCACCCGCGCCTCCGCACGGTGCTCCGCCTCCGCTTGAGGCCCCACCTACGCTCCAGAGGGGGGTGCCGGCGGCTCCGCAGCGGTGCCTCGGGGCTGGGGGAGCGAGGGGCAGGACGCGCATACTCGCCAGGGGGCAGCGCCCCCGACCGACGCCGCCCGTTCCCCGCCGGGGATCCGCACCGCATCCGCATCGGCGCCCCCGGCCCTGTTCGAGAGGACTGCCATGACCGAGACCGGATACCGCGTGCAGAACCCGCGCACCGACGAGGTGGAGGAGCGCTTCCCCACCCTCCCCGACGTCGAGGAGGTCCTGGCGCGCGCGGAACGGGCGCAGCGGGCGTGGGCGGCCCGGCCGCTGAGCGAGCGGGCGGAGATCGTCCGGAGGGTCGCGGACCTGTTCGAGGAGCGCAAGGAGGAGCTGGCCCGGATCATCGCCACCGAGATGGGCAAGCGCCACACCGAGGGCGTGGAGGAGGCCGAGTTCAGTGCGGCGATCTTCGAGTACTTCGCGCGCAAGGGCCCCGAGCTCGCCCGGGACCAGCCGATCGAGACCGTCGGTGGGGGCCGCGCCGTGATCCGTCGCCTGCCCCTGGGCACCCTGCTCGGGGTGATGCCCTGGAACTTCCCGTACTACCAGGTGGCCCGCTTCGCGGCGCCGAACCTCGTGCAGGGCAACACGATCGTGCTCAAGCACGCGGAGATCTGCCCGCGCTCCGCCCAGGCAATCCAGCAGATCATGGACGACGCCGGCCTGCCCGAGGGTGTCTACCAGAACGCCCGCGCCAGCCATGAGCAGGTGGCGGAGATGATCGCCGACCCCCGCATCGCCGGGGTGTCCCTGACCGGGTCCGAGCGGGCCGGCTCCGTGATCGGGGCCCTGGCCGGCCAACACCTGAAGAAGGCCGTGCTCGAACTCGGCGGCTCGGACCCCTATGTGGTGCTCGACGCCGAGGACGTCACCGCCGCCGCCCGCACCGCATGGCAGACCCGCATGTACACCATGGGGCAGGCCTGCAACTCCAACAAGCGGATCATCGTGCTGGCCGACCTCTATGAGGACTTCGTTGCCGAGCTCATCCGCCTGGCCTCCGAGATGACTCCCGGGGGCACGGACAGCGACGATCCGCGCGTGTACACGCCGCTGTCCTCGCGCGGGGCCGCCGAGGCCCTGGCCGCACAGGTGGCCCGGGCCCGCGAGCAGGGTGCCACCGTGCATGTCGGCGGGGACCTGCTGGATGAGACCTCCGCCTACCTGGCGCCGGCGGTCGTCACGGGCGTCACCCCGGAGATGGATGCCTACCGTGAGGAGCTGTTCGGCCCGGTGGCCGTGGTCTACCGGGCGGCGGACGCCGAGGAGGCCCTCCGCCTGGCCAACGACACCCCGTTCGGCCTGGGCGGCGCCGTCTTCTCCCAGGACGAGGGCCGGGCGTGGGAGCTGGCCGAGCGTCTCGAGGTGGGCATGGCCAACGTGAACACGCCCGCCGGTGAGGGCGCGGAGCTCCCCTTCGGCGGCGTCAAGCGCTCGGGCTTCGGCCGTGAGCTGGGCCCGCTGGGCATGGACGAGTTCGTGAACAAGCAGCTGTTCTTCGTCCAGGACTGACACCCCCCGCACCTGCCCGTCCCACCTCATCGACGGCCACATCCACACCGACGACGCCGGCTCCGCACCTTCCGCGTGGAAGGCGCGGATCCGGCGTCGTGCGGCAAGGGCGCGCCTCAGGCGGCGGCCAGGGCTGCGGAGACCTCGGCGAGGCCCTCGCGCAGCAGCTCCTCGGGGATGGTCAGCGGGGGCAGGAAGCGGATCACGTTCCCATAGGTGCCGCAGGTCAGCAGCACCACCCCGGCCGCGCGGGCGGCGGAGGCGACCGCCGCCGTCAGGGCCGCATCCGGCTGTTTCGTCGCCGGGTCCACGAGCTCCACGGCCATCATGGCGCCCTGCCCGCGGACCTCGCCGATCCGCGCGTCCGGGTGCTGCTCGAAGTGCTCCCGGATGACCTGCTCGATCCTGCGGGCCCGCTCCAGGAGCCCGTCCTCCTCGACGGCCTCGAAGACGGCGAGGGAGGCGGCCGTGGCCACCGGGTTGCCCCCGAAGGTCCCGCCGAGGCCACCGGCGTGAACGGCGTCCATGATCTCGGCCCGACCGGTCACCGCCGAGAGCGGCATGCCCCCGGCGATGCCCTTGGCCGTGGTCAACAGGTCCGGTTCGACGCCGGCCGCCTCGCAGGCGAACCAGGCGCCGGTGCGGGCGATGCCGGACTGCACCTCGTCGGCGATGAACAGCACGCCGTGGGCCCGACACCACCGGGCGACCGCCGGCAGGAACCCCTCGGCCGGGACGATGAAGCCGCCCTCGCCCTGGATGGGCTCCATGATCACGGCGGCCAGGTTCTCCGCGCCGATCTGCTGCTCCATCACGCGGATGGCCCGCGCGGCGGCAGTGGGCCCGTCGAGGCCGTCACGGAGGGGGTAGGAGCCCGGCACGCGGTACACCTCGGGGGCGAAGGGGCCGAAGCGGTGCTTGTAGGGCATGGACTTGGCCGTGAGCGCCATGGTCAGGGTGGTGCGGCCGTGATAGGCGTGATCGAACGCCGCCACGGCCTGCCGGCCGGTGTGAGCGCGGGCCACCTTCACGGCGTTCTCCACGGCCTCCGCCCCGGAGTTGAACAGGGCCGAGCGGGTCGGCCCGGAGATCGGGGCCCGCTCGCCCAGCCTCTCGGCGACCGCCACGTAGCCCTCGTAGGGGGTGACCATGAAACAGGTGTGGGTGAAGGCGGCGACTTGCTGTTGCACAGCCTCTACAACTCTCGGGTGGGAGGCGCCCACGGAGGTGACGGCGATGCCGGAGCCGAGGTCGATCAGGCGGTTGCCGTCCACGTCCTCGATGACGCCGCCGCCGGCCCGGGCGGCAAAGACGGGCATGGTCGTGGCGACGCCGGCGGGGACGGCCTCGGCCTGTCGGGCAGCGAGCGCCCGGGAACGGGGACCGGGGATCTCGGTGACGAGGCTGCGGGTCTGCTCGAGGCCGGCAGCAGGGGTGAGGGAGTCGGTCATGGTGCCTTCCTGGAGAGAGGGGACGGGGTGGGGCGTCTGCGCTCGGCGGACTCGACGGCGGCCTGCACCACGGGTGCCAGGCGCCGCACGCCTTCCACGAGGGTGTCCTCGTCGACGAAGGAGTAGGCCAGGCGCAGGGTCGAGTGCATGCCCTCCACGGGGGTGAAGGCCGCCCCGGGCACGAACACCGCCCCGGCCTCGATGCCGGCCCGCATGAGCTCCACGGTGTCCACCCCGGGCGGCAGACGGCCCCAGAGGAAGAAGCCGCCGCGCGGGGCGGTGTACTCGAACCCCGGCCTCCAGTGCTCGTCGACGGCCGTCTGGAGGGCCCGGGCCCGGGCCCGGTACAGGCCGGTCACCTCCCGCACGTGCCCCTGCCAGTCGAACTCCTCCACGAACGCCGTGGCGAGCATCTGGGAGGTGGTGGAGGCGTGGATGAACGCAGACTCGGCACACAGGTAGAACTCGCGCTTGAGCGCGGCCGGCACCAGCGCCCAGCCCACCCGCACCCCCGGGGAGAAGATCTTGGACATCGTGCCCAGGTAGACCGTGCGCTCGCGGTGCCGGGCCGCGATGGGGGCCAGCGGGGCGCCGTCGAAGGCGATCTGCCCGTAGGGGTTGTCCTCCACGATCAGCACGTCGTGCCGTGCGCACATCTCGGCCACTTCGTCGCGCCGGTCCTCGGGCAGCAGCAGCCCGGAGGGGTTCGCGAAGGAGGGGATCGTGTACAGGAAGGCCACGCGGCGGCCTTCGCTCCGCAGCCGCGTCAGGGTGGCGTCGAGTGCGGCGGGCACCAGCCCGTGCTCGTCCGTGGGTGTGGCGACGGCGTCCAGCTGCCAGGTGGTGAAGCTCGTCAGCGCGCCCACGAAGGTGGGGTCCTCCACCACGACGACGTCCCCCGGGTTCGCGAAGGCGCGGCAGGCGGTGTCGATGGCCGCCTGGGAGCCGGGGGTCACCACCACGAGGTCGGGGTCGGCCCCGGGCAGGCCGTCCGCGGCCATGACGGTGCAGGCGGCCTGCCGCATCCGTTCGGTGCCCTGCCCCGGGCCGTACTGCAGGGAGGTGGTGCCCTCCTGGGCCACCAGGCGTGCCGCGGCGGCGCCGAGCTCCTCCAGCGGCAGCCCGGACAGCCACGGGTTGCCCCCGGCCAGGGACACCAGGGAGGGGTCCATGGCGATGTCGAACACGTCGCGCACGGCGGACTGCCGCACCCCGGCGGCGCGGTCGGACAGGTGCGAGCGGGTGGGGGCGCTCATGTCTGGTCTCCTTCCGGGCGGAGGTGCTCGAGATGGGAGGGCGCCCACATCCTCAGTCGGGTCTGGACCACCACCACGCGGGGGCCCCGCCCCTGCAGGGCCCGGCGCAGGGCGTCGCCCACCTCGCCCACGGGCACCGTCTCGGCGGGCACCCCGAACGCCTCCGCCAGTGCCGCGAAGTCGGGGCGGGCGAGCTCGGTGGCGGTGGCCCGGCCGAACGTGTCCTCCATGTACTCGCGCAGGATGCCGTAGCCGCCGTCGTCGATGATCAGCCAGGTCACGTCCGCTCTGTGCTGGCGGGCGGCGGCGAGCTCGGCGATCGAATACATGGCCGAGCCGTCCCCGGCCACGGCGAGCACCCGGGAGGGTGAGACGCCCTCATCGTCCGGGACGCCCTCGGCATCCGAGACCTTCTCCGCCAGCGCGCCGGGCTCCTCCGCCGCACCGGGCGGTGCCGCGTCCGCCGAGGCCAGCCCGACGGCGGCCCCGAACGCCGCCGGGAACGCGTACCCGAGCCCGCCGGCCCCTTGCGCGGAGTGGAACTGCCCGGAGCGGGCGTCCCAGCAGTTCCACGCCCAGTAGGCGGCGATCGTCATGTCCCAGAAGGTCTGCATGCCGTCCGGGACGGCGGCGCGGATGTCCGCCATCAGGGTGCGCTCGCGGTGCAGGTCCTGCCCGTCCAGGCGGGCGGCGACCCTCGCGTTCACCTCCGCGACCACCTCGGCGGCGTCGCGGCCGTGCCAGCCGTGCGGGGGCCGGGGTGTGCCCCGCAGCGCCGCGGCGAGGGCCTCGAGCGCCTGCCCGGCGTCGGCCCGGACCCCCAGGGTGGGGTGGTTGGTCTCCAGGACGCGGGGCTCGGCGTCGATCTGGATGAGCCTCCCGCGCGGGTCCAGGGTGAAGTAGTTGGAGGTGATCTCGCCCAGGGAGGAGCCCACCACCAGGAGCACCTCGGCGTCCTCGAGGAGGGCGGTCACGTGGCGGTCCTCCACCCACCCGCCCAGGGAGAGCGGATGCTCCCAGGGGAATGCGGTGTTGCCGCCGGGGGAGCAGACCACGGGGGCGTCCAGCAGTTCGGCCACCTCCTTCAGGGCGGCCTGCGCGGCGGGGCCGGAGCGTCGCACCCCGCCGCCGGCCACGATCGCCACGCGGGCGGCTTCGGAGAGCCACCGGGCGGACTCGGCCACGAGCTCGGCCCGGGGCGGGTGGTCGTCGGGCACGGCGAGGGCGTCCTCCACGGGCGGGACCATGGTCTCCCCGAGCAGCACGTCCTGGGGGATCTCCACCCAGACCGGGCCCTGGGGCACGGTGACGGCCTCGGCCCAGGCGTCCTGGATGGCCGAGGGGATGCCGGAGGCGTGGTGCACCGTGAACTGGGCTTTGGTGACGTTGCGGGCCGAGGCCTTCTGGTCGTCCAGCTGGTGGAGCATGCCCTTGCGGCGCGCCCCCAGCCCCGACAGCGGGATTTGTGAGGCCACCACGACGATCGGCACCCCCGTGGCGTAGGCCTCCTCCAGGCCGGCCAGGGAGGTGAGCGCGCCCGGGCCGGTGGAGAGGAACAGGACGCCGACCTCCCCGGTGGCGCGGGCGTAACCGTCCGCGGCGAACGCGGCGTTGTTCTCCACCCGGTTGGACACGAATGTCAGGCCGGAGCGGGAGAGCGCGTCGAACAGGCCCAGGGCGTGCTGGCCGGGGATGCCGAACACGGTGCGGGCGCCGAGGGCCTGGAGGGTCTCCACGGCGAGGTCGCCTCCGGTGCGGCGCGGGGTGGCGGTCTCGGGGGTGCTCATGCGGCGTCCTCCTTGGCCTTCCGGGCAGCGCGGCGCTCGGCCAGGAGCGTGATGAGGTCGTAGGCCACATGGGAGGCGGCGATGCCGGTGATCTCCGCGTGGTCGTAGGCCGGGGCCACCTCCACGACGTCGGCACCCACCAGGTCCAGTCCGCGCAGCCCGCGCAGGATCTCCAGCAGCTCCCGGCTGGTGAGGCCGCCGGCCTCGGGGGTGCCGGTGCCGGGGGCGTGGGCCGGGTCCAGCACGTCGATGTCCACGGAGATGTAGAGGGGGCGGTCGCCGATGCGCTGGCGCAGGGCGTCCACGACCTCGTCCACGCCCCGGCGGAACACGTCCGAGGAGGTGACGATGCCGAATCCGAGGCGATGGTCGTCGTCGAGGTCCTTCTTGCCGTAGAGGGGGCCGCGGGTGCCCACGTGGGAGATGGCCTCGGTGTCGAGGATGCCCTCCTCGACGGCGCGGCGGAACGGGGTGCCGTGGGTGTACTCGGCGCCGAAGTAGGTGTCCCAGGTGTCCAGGTGGGCGTCGAAGTGCAGCAGGGCCACGGGTCCGCCGGCGCGGGCGGCGGCGGCCCGGAGCAGCGGCAGGGCGATGGTGTGGTCGCCACCGAGGGTCAGCAGGGAGGAGCCGTCGGCGGTGAGGTCCAGGGCGTCCTGCTGAATGGTCTCGATGGCCTCGTCGAGGTGGAAGGGGTTGACGGCCATGTCGCCGGCGTCGACGACCTGCGCCTGGGCGAACGGGGAGGTGTCCGTGGCGGGGTTGTAGGGGCGCAGCAGCCGTGAGGACTGGCGCACGTGGCCGGCCCCGAACCGGGCGCCGGGCCGGTAGGACACGCCGGCGTCGAAGGGTACGCCGACCACCTTGATCTCCGGGGTGTGCCCGGCGGCCACCGCCTCGTCCAGGCGGGGGAGCAGGGCGTAGGTGGGGGCTCCGCCGTAACGGGGCACGAGGGCGGAGTTCACGGGGCCGAGGCGGCCCTCCTCTGTGACGCGGGGGATCTGGAGCATCGTGTCTCCTCTGTTCAGGTGTGGCCCAGGAGGGTCCACAGCACGATCGACGGGGTGGGGTCCGGGTTGGTCCAGGTGTGGGGCTCGCGGCCCGGGAAGGTGACGGTGTCCGACTCCTCCAGCAAGTGGGAGGCGGTGCTGGTGTGCAGCTCCAGGCGCCCGCGGACCACGTGCACCGCCTCCACGCGGCAGTCCACGGTGTAGAGCTCCTGCTCGCCGTGGCCGTGCGGGGCGATCTCGGCCCGGATGATCTGCAGCTCCTGGCGTCCGCGGGGGGTGAGCAGGCGCTCGGTGATGCCCTCCCCGCCGAGGCTGATGGCCGGGGCCTCGGCCAGGCGCACATGGGAGACGTCCGGGAGGTCGAGGACCTCCCCGGGGGTGGCGCCGAGAACCTGGCAGAGGGTCATCAGCGTGCTCACCGACGGGCTGGTGAGGTCACGCTCTACACGGGAGAGGAATCCCTTGCTGACGTTCGCGGCCTCGGCCAGCTGCGCCACGGTGAGGCGGCGGGCCTCGCGCAGGGCGCGCAGCCGGGCCCCGATCCGGGGTGCGGCCGGGTCGGTCTGCAGGGGCAGCGCCTTCATCGGTGGCCTCCGCGCAGGTGGGGGCGGGCCAGCACGCGGGCGGGTGCGCCGTCCGCGCCGGCCAGGGGGAGGGGGTGGACCTCCAGGTGCACCCGGGCCCTCCAGTCTGCCGTGGTGTCGGTGGCCTCTGCGCTGGACTTCTCGGCGCCCGTCATCTCGGGGCGCAGCGCCCCGAGGTGGGCGAGGTTCTCGAGCAGCACGCCGTCGCGGCCGAGGAACAGGGCATGCACGGGGAAGCCGTCGCCGGCCTCAGGAACGGGGGAGGTGGGGTCCGGGCTGAGGCAGTCAGTGCCCAGCAGTCGCACGCCGCAGTCCCAGAGCCGGGCCGCGGCCTCGGCGGACAGGTGTGGGTGGCTGCGCAGCCGGTGCTCCCGTTCGGGGCCGGCCGGGGCGTCCCAGTGGGCGTCCCAGCCGGTGTGCAGAAGTACCCGGACGGGCACGGGGGTGGCGGCGTCCAGCAGGGCGGTGATGCGGTCGGCGTCGATCTCCTCGCCGGGGCCGACGCCGGCCAGGCCGAGCACCAGCGCCTCACCGCACAGCTCGGCGTGAGTGAGCTGGTCCACCGTGCGGCCGCCGGGCACCGTGTGGGCGGGGGCGTCCACGTGTGTGCCGGCGTGGGAGCCGAACGCCAGCGCCGTCACGGCCACGCCGTTGCGTTCCAGGGTGAGGGCCGGGCGGATCCGCACGCAGGGGTCGCCCGGGTACACCGGGGCACCGTCGGTGAGCAGGTGGGAGAGCAGCAGGGGAGCGGGGTTCTGCTGGTGCATCCGATGCCTCCCTTCGGTCCTGGTTCTGGGTAGGTGCCCTGTTGTCGTGTCAGGGCCCGGTCGTCGGAGAACCTGTTGCCCCTGGTGAAACCAGTGTTTACGGTAGAGCTACTTGTTGTGACGCGCAACACTGTGCGATCCGCTCGGTTGCGTCCCTGTCTCGGAGGTGTCCTTGGCTTCGCTCAACATGCTCATCATCGCCGCATACCTGGTCGGCATGCTCGCCTTCGGATGGTGGGGCAGGACGCGTGCCACGACCACCTCCGACTACTTCGTCGCCGGTCGTCGGCTCGGCCCGGCCCTGTACACCGGGACGATGGCGGCCCTCGTGCTCGGCGGTGCCGCCACCGTCGGCGGGGTGGGCCTGGGCTACACCCACGGCATCTCCGGGCTGTGGCTCGTGGCGGCGATCGGCACCGGCGTCACGCTCCTGTCCGTCTTCTTCGCCCCCGTCCTCTCCCGCCTCCGGATCTACACCGTCTCCCAGATGCTCACACTGAGATACGGGCCCGGCGCGGTGAACAAGGCCGCCTCGTTCGTGATGCTCGCCTACACGCTCATGCTCGCGGCCACCTCGACGGCCGCCTACGCCTCCGTGTTCGTGGTCCTCTTCGGCTGGGAACGATGGCTGGCCATCCTGGTGGGAGGTGCCGTCGTGCTCGTCTACTCCGTGCTGGGCGGCATGTGGTCGATCACCCTGGCGGACATGGTGCAGTTCCTCATCATGACCGTCGGCCTGTTCCTGCTCATGCTGCCGATCTCCCTGGCGCAGGCCGGAGGCTGGGCCGGGATGCGCGAGCGGCTCGGAGCCGAGTTCTTCGACCTCGGGGGAATCGGCCTCCAATCGATCATCACGTACTTCGTGGTCTACACGCTGGGCCTGCTGATCGGACAGGACATCTGGCAGCGTGTATTCACGGCCCGCTCGCCCCGGGTTGCCCAGGTGGGCGGGGCCGCCGCCGGCGTGTACAGCATCCTCTACGGCCTGGCCGGCGCGATCATCGGCATGGCCGCAGCGGTGGCCCTCCCGGGCATCGAGACCCCGGACGACGTCTACGCCTCGGTGGCCCAGCAGCTCCTGCCCCTGGGCGTCGGCGGCATCGCACTGGCCGCTGCCGTGGCCGCGATGATGTCCACCGCCTCGGGTGCGCTGATCGCCGCCGCCACCGTGGCCCGCACGGACATCGTGCCGATGCTGCGCGGCGGGCGCACCTCGGCTGAGTCGGCCGCGGCTGTCTCCGATGCCGGGGACGAGGCGGTGGAGGAGGACGTCACCGCCGACCGCTGGTGGGTCCTGGGACTCGGCGTCGTGGCGCTGATCGTGGCCATCCAGGTGCCGGATGTGGTGGCCGCGCTGACCATCGCCTACGACATCCTCGTCGGCGGCCTGCTCGTGGCCATCCTGGGCGGGCTGCTGTGGCGGCGGGGCACAGGGCTCGGTGCCGCATGCTCCATGGCGGCGGGGGCGCTGGGCACGCTCGTCACCATGGGTGTCCTCGAGCTGCGCGCGGAGGTGCCCTTCGCAGGGGTCTACGCCAACGAACCCATCTACATCGGCCTGGCGCTCTCGGCTGTCGTGTACGTCGTGGTGAGCCTGCTGAGCCGCCCCACCGACGAGCGGATCCTCGCCGCCTGGCGGCAGAGGTCCCAGCGGCCGCCCACCCGGGCCGTATCCTGAACGCCCGTGAGCACCGTGACCAAGCAGATCACCCGCAACATCGCGCCGGAGGCCGCCCCGCTCGTGCGCGGTTGGGTCCGCCGCGGGCAGGACCTCATGGAGGGGTTCGATGGCTACCTCGGTTCCGGCCTGGTGCGGTTGGAGTCGGACTCTCGGGTGTGGCACATGGTGTACCGATTCGCGGACGAGCAGAGCTGCCGCGCCTGGGAAGAGTCTGTCCAGCGGGCGGACTGGGCCGCGGAGATGGCCGGTCAGGTGGTCTCCGAGGAGGTCACCGCCCGCACCGGCCTGGAGGGCTGGTTCGACCCGGCGGAGATGGCCACCCCTGCCGCGCCCCCGCGGTGGAAGCAGATGATCGTGATCTTCCTCGGCTTCTTCCCCATGAGCCTGCTGGGCCAGTGGGTGCTCTCCCATGTGCTGCCTAAGGGGTTGCCCCTGCCCGTGCGTGTGGTCACGAACGTCTGCCTCGTACTGCCCTTCATGGTCTACTTCGTGCTGCCCACCCTCACCCGCTGGTTCCAGCCGTGGCTGCACCGGGGCCGGGCCACTGGTGCCTGAGCCGGCCGTTTCACACCGTCACCCCGGCACCGGGGGAGGGCTAGACTGGAGGCTCTCGACTGCGCACCACGGGCCCTGTTCAGCGCGCCCGGAATCCGCATGAAACCGCCGATCCTGACCTGAGAAGGATGTGTCGTCCCCATGACCGCGAGCCCGGATCCCGCGCCCCACCACGGCCCGTCCGTCCACGACCACCTCGTGGAGGCCGTCAACTGGAACCGCATCCAGGACGAGAAGGACAACGAGGTGTGGCAGCGCCTCGTCAACAACTTCTGGCTCCCCGAGAAGGTGCCGCTGTCCAACGACATCCAGTCCTGGAACACCCTCACCGACGACGAGCGCCTGCTCACCATGCGCGTATTCACCGGCCTGACCCTCCTGGACACCATCCAGGGCACTGTGGGCGCCGTCTCGCTCATCCCGGACTCGCTCACCCCGCACGAGGAGGCCGTGCTCACGAACATCGCGTTCATGGAGTCCGTGCACGCGAAGTCCTACTCCTCGATCTTCTCCACGCTGGCCTCCACCCCGCAGATCGACGACGCCTTCCGCTGGTCCCGTGAGAACGCCTACCTGCAGAAGAAGGCGCAGATCGTCCTGAGCTACTACGACGGCGACGACCCCCTCAAGCGCAAGGTGGCCTCCACCCTGCTGGAGTCCTTCCTCTTCTACTCCGGCTTCTACTGGCCGATGTACCTCTCCAGCCACGCGAAGCTGACCAACACCGCAGACCTGATCCGTCTGATCATCCGCGACGAGGCCGTGCACGGCTACTACATCGGCTACAAGTACCAGCGCGGGCTGGACGCCCTCCCGGAGGAGCGCCGTGAGGAGCTCAAGGCCTACACGTTCGACCTGCTCTTCGAGCTCTACGAGAACGAGGTGGCCTACACCCACGACCTCTACGACGCCGTCGGGCTCTCCGAGGACGTGAAGAAGTTCCTGCACTACAACGCGAACAAGGCCCTGATGAACCTGGGCTACGAGGCGATGTTCCCGGCCGAGCTCACCAACGTGAACCCGGCGATCCTCTCCGCGCTGTCCCCGAACGCGGACGAGAACCACGACTTCTTCTCCGGCTCCGGCTCCTCCTACGTGATCGGCAAGGCCGAGGCCACCGAGGACGACGACTGGGACTTCTGACCCCACCCGCCTGAACCGCCCGGACGCCCGCGTCCGCAGGCGACGACGACGCCGGCCCACCTCCTCCGCGCGAGGGCGTGGGCCGGCGTCGTCCCCGTTATGTGACCCTCTGCGGGTGATCTGTACCACAGGGTGAGAATGCGGGCCCGTGGTGCGCTATTGTGGGGCCAGCTTCACGAGCAGCGGCTTACGGATCCGCCCCCGGCGGACCCACGTGGTCCCAGGACGAGCCGCTCACCAACCCCATGTTCACGGGTGGTACCGGACCAGAAGCGGCCCGCCTCCGCCGGGAGACCAGCACGGTCGAACGGTGGCTGGAGGACGGGCAAGAGCAGCGTCTGAAAGGAATTCCGGCCGTCGGCCCCGGGCGTTCGACCGCCCGCCCCACCGCACGGATCCCCGCCTCCGCGGCCTCGCGCCGCGCACCGGCATCCTGAGCCTCCGTGCGGACCCACCTCCCGCCCCTGCCCGACCGCACCCTGCGGCCGGCGCACTGCACACAGGAGTCCCTCATGACCCAGCAGAACCTCTCCCGCCGGTCCTTCGCCGGCCTGTCCCTCGCCGCCGTCGGCGCCCTCGGCCTCACCGCGTGCAACTCCCAGGCGCAGAACAACGGCGGCACCTCCGCTGACGGCACCCCCCGGGTGCGCATCGGCGTCGTCTCCGAGCACGAGACCCACCGCCTGCTGGCGAAGATCGCCAAGGAGGAGCACGGCATCGACGTGGAGATCCGCAACTTCACCGAGTACAACCAGCCGAACCCCGCCCTGCACAACGGCGACGTGGACATGAACTGGTTCCAGCACATCGCCTACCTGGCCGACTACAACCAGTCCTCCGGCGACGACCTCACCATGATCGGTACCACGGAGATCATCCCGCTGCCGCTGTACTCCAAGAAGTACAAGGACGTCTCCGAGTTCCAGAAGGGCGACGTCGTCGCCATCCCGAACGACACCGTGAACCAGGCGCGCGGCCTCAATGTGCTCGTGGCCGCCGGCCTCCTCACGCTCAACAAGGAGACCATCCGCCCCGAGCCGCGCGACATCGACGAGGCGGCCTCCACCGTGACGGTGCAGCCCGTGGCCCCGGCACAGACCGTGAACGCGCTGGAGTCGGTGGCCGGGGCCATCATCAACAACAACTTCGCGGCCGATGCCGGGATCGACGTGAACACAGCCGTCTACAAGGACGACCCCCAGGACGCCTCCGCCAAGCCGTACGTCAACGGCTTCGCCGTGCGCCAGGCCGACCGGGAGAACGAGACCTACAAGAAGATCGCGGCCCTGTACCACGACGAGCGCGTGCTCGCCGAGTCCGCCGAGCGCTCCTCCGGCACCTCCGTGCCCGTGACGCTGGACGCCGCGCAGATCGACGAGACCTTCAAGCAGTACCAGGACGCGACCGCGTCGCAGGGCGCCTGATCCATGGTGGGAGCGCACATCGCCGAGCAGGCCGGCAGCCCGCCCGGGCATCCTTCCGAGGATGCCCGGGCGGGCGAGCCCGTCATCGTCTTCGACCACGTCAGCCGCGTCTTCGACGGCCGCAACGGCCAGGTCAAGGCCGTGGACGACGTCAGCCTCACCGTGCAGCGCGGGGAGGTGTTCGGCGTCATCGGCTTCTCCGGCGCCGGCAAGTCCACCCTGATCCGCATGATCAACGGGCTCGAGCAGCCGACCTCCGGCACGGTCACCGTGCTGGGGGAGCAGGTCTCCGGGCGGTCCGAGTCCGCCCTGCTGCCCCTGCGCCGCCGCATCGGCATGGTGTTCCAGCAGTTCAACCTGCTCACCTCCCGCACCGTGGCCGGTAACGTGGAGTACGCCCTGGCCACCGCCGGGTGGCCCAAAGCCCAGCGTAAGGCCCGCGTGGCCGAGCTGCTGGACTTCGTGGGCCTGGGCTCCAAGGCCAAGCACTACCCGGAGCAGCTCTCCGGCGGCCAGAAGCAGCGCGTGGGCATCGCCCGGGCGCTGGCCGCCGACCCGGAGATCCTCCTGGCCGACGAGGCCACCTCCGCCCTGGACCCCTCCACCACCTCCGAGGTGCTCTCTGTGCTGCGGCGCGTGAACGAGGAGCTCGGCGTGACGATCGTGGCCATCACCCACGAGATGGAGGTCATCCGCTCCATCGCCGACCGGGTGGCCGTGATGGACACCGGCCGCGTGGTGGAGACCGGGCGGGTCTACGACCTGTTCTCCCGCACCCAGCACTCCGAGGACGCCGCCTCCTTCGTGGCCACCGCCCTGAAGGACCGCCCCAACGCCGAGGAGATCGCCCGCATCCGCGAGCGCACCGACGGCCGCCTGGTGATGGTGTCCCTCAAGGACTCCGGCGCGGTCTCCGCCGTGCTCGGCTCCGCCGAGGGGCGCGGGGTGCGCTTCGAGATCGTCCACGGCGGGGTGTCCGCCACCAAGGACTCCGCCTACGGCCTGCTCACCGTGGCCCTCACGGGTGAGCCGGCGGCGGTGGAGGCGTTCATCGCGGACCTGTCCGCGGCCGGTGACGTGCAGGAGGTTCAGCCGTGATCCAGGACATGTTCAACCTCGACTGGTCCTACTACGGCCCCGAGCTGTGGGCGGCGATCGGGGACACGATCTACCTCGTGTTCTGGGCCTTCCTGCTGGGCGGTCTGTTCGGTCTGCTCGTCGGCCTGGTGCTCTACACCACCCGCCCCGGGGGCATCTACACGAACCGGGCGGTCTTCGCGATCACGAACTTCATCGTGAACCTGATCCGTCCGATCCCGTTCGTGATCCTCATCGCCGCGCTGCAGCCGCTGACCATCCAGGTGGTCGGCAGCGGCATCGGCAACACCGCCGTGGTGTTCTGCATGGTCTGGGCCTCCACGTTCGGCATCGCCCGCATCGTGGAGCAGAACCTCGTCTCCCTGGACCCCGGGGTCATCGAGGCGGCCCGGGCCATGGGCGCCTCACGGCTGCGGATCGTGCGCACCGTGGTGCTCCCGGAGGCGCTGGGCCCGCTGATCCTCGGCTTCACGTTCGTGATCATCGCCCTGGTGGACATGGCCGCGCTGGCGGGCATCATCGGCGGCAACTCGATCGGCAACTTCGCGATCGTCGAGGGCTACAACCGGTTCCGCCCGGAGGTCACCTGGATCGCGGTGATCGTCGTGATCGTGTTCGTCCAGGCCCTGCAGCTGCTGGGCAACGCGCTCGCGCGCCGCGTCATGCGCCGCTGACCGCCCCGACCGCGTCACACCGGCCGGCGCCTCCCGCACGGGAGGCCGCCGGCCGGCGTCGTTCTGGCAGACTTCCGCTATGGACCAGACCGCGGACACCGATCAGGCCCCCGCCCCGGGCGCCGACCCCCGCGCCTTCTTCGTGAGGCTCGGCCCCCCGGAGACCGCCGAGGGGGTGCGCACGTCCCGGATGCGCTCCACCGTGCACGCCCAGGGCGCGTGGCGGGCCGAGGAGATGCACATGGCCGCGGTCTCCGGGCTGCTGCTGCACGAGGTCCTCGCCCATGAGACCACCGCGGGGCTGCGGGTGGCCCGGCTCTCCTACGACATCCTCGGCACCCTGTGGGGCGGCGAGCTGGAGGTCCGTACCCGCACGCTGCGCCCGGGCCGGACCATCGAGCTCGTGGAGTCCGTGCTCCGCACCCGCGGCCGGGACGTGCTGACCCTGCGCGCCTGGCTGCTGGGCCCCACGGACACCGCCGCGGTGGCCGTCCTGCCGGACGAGCCCCTGGCCCCGCGCCCGCAGACCGTGGAGGGCAACGCGATGTCCGTGTGGCCCGGCGGTTACATCGCCTCCCTGACCGGCGCCGCCGTGGAGGGGCACGCCCCCGGCCACGGCCGGGTGTGGCTGAGCACCGACGTCGAGATGGTGGCGGGGGAGCCCACCCCGGACGTCGTGCGCCTGATCGGCCTGGCCGACACCGCCAACGGCATCGCCCCCGCCCTGCCGGCGCGCCCGGGCGGCTGGTTCTTCCCCAACGTGGACCTGCAGATCCACCTGGTCCGCGAGCCCGCCGGCCGCTGGCTGGGCCTGGCCGGGAAGGTGAGCGTGGGCCCGGACGGCGTGGGCCTGACCAGCACCGTGCTCCACGACGACGACGGCCCCTTCGCCCACGCCGAGCAGACACTCACCGTGCGTCACTGGCCTGAGGAGGGCTCCCTGTGAACACCCCGCAGAACAACGGACAGACCCCCCGGACCGGCACGCTGCTCTGGACCGTGCAGGAGCGCACCCTCGGGGCCGCCGCGGACCTGGACTGGGCCACCGACGAGCTGGCCGTGGTCCGCCAGGCGGCCGCGGCCGGCGAGACGGTGCCGGACCTCGTGCGCATCTACGTGCCCGAACCCACCGTGGCCTTCGGCCAGCGCGACGCCCGCCTGCCCGGCTTCGAGTCCGCAACCCAGGCCGCTCGCGCCCACGGCTTCGAGCCCGTGGTGCGCCGCGCCGGAGGACGGGCGGCCGCCTACCACCACGGCTGCGTGGTGGTGGACCACCTCAGCGCCGAGCCGGACGCCGCCCTGCGCCAGCGCCAGCGCTTCTCCGACTTCGCCGACCTGTTCGTGGACGCCTTCGCCGCCGCCGGCGTGCCCTCCCGGGTGGGGGAGATCCCGGGGGAGTACTGCCCCGGGGAGTTCTCCGTGCGTGGGGACGCCCCCGAGCACCCCGTGAAGCTCGCCGGCTCCGCCCAGCGCGTGGTCAAGGGGGCCTGGCTGTTCTCCACCCACGTGGTGGTCACGGATTCCGCGCCTCTGCGGGCTGTGCTCGAGGACGTCTACCGGGAACTGGGCCTGGAGATGGACGCCCGCACCGTGGGCGGGGCCTCGGACGTGTTCGAGGGGGTAGACGTGCCCGGCTTCGTGGACGCCCTGCGCGAGCAGTACACGCACTGGGCCGACGCGCAGGGGCTCACCGTGGTGGACGCCCCGACCCCGCGCACCTGAGGCGAGGGCGCGGCGCGGTCGCGCGCCCGAGGTGCCCGTGGGCTGGAGGTACGCGAACCGGGACCGGTCCGGGACCGGTCAGCCGCGCGTCGGACCCAGCAGGTGCCGGATGGTGCGCTTCGGCGTGGGCACGAACCCGGCCGCCACGGCGCGGGCTCGGTCGGCGGCATCCGAACGGTACAGCGCCCAGCCCCGCCGCAGCAGGAACGGCACCGGCTTACGCCGCTCGGCCACGTCCCGGCCGAAGCGACGCACCGCGGTGACGGTGCGCGCGGAGTCGATGTACAGGGCCGTGAACGGCACCCCGGCCCGGGTGAGCGCGGCCGGCATGCGGTGGGCGAAGATGCCCTCGGCCACGATCGGCCCGTCCCCCTCCAAGGACACCAGACGGGCCCCAGTGCGGGAGGACGTGGTGATGCTGTACTCCGGCACAAGCGTCGAGCCGGTCTCCAGCAGCTCCACGATCCCATCCACCGCGGCCTGCTCATCCCACGTCAGGTGGTGGTCCCAGTCGATCTCCCCATAGGGGGTGCGCGGCATCGCCGGGCCGGGCCCGCCGTGCTCCGGGTCCTCCCCGATCTCCCGGTAGTAGGCGTCCAGGGGGAAGTGCGGGCGGCCGTGCCGCCGCGCCAGATACGACTTCCCCGCACCGGACGCCCCGCCCAGCAGGACCACCCGGGGAGGAACGGGGGCGGCGTCGGCCGGCTCGGGCACGGGGGCGGACTCGGGCGAGGAGGAGGGGGCGGTCACGGTCCCCCATTCTGGACCATCGGCGGGGTGCTCAGTGGCCCCGGTCGATCCACTCCTGCAGGTGCGGGCGCTCGGCGCCGATCGTCGTGGAGTCCCCGTGCCCGGTGTGCACCACGGTGGCCTCCGGCAGGGTGAACAGGCGCTCGCGGATCGAGGCGATGATCGTGTCGAAGTCCGAGTAGCTGCGCCCGGTGGCCCCCGGCCCACCCTGGAACAGGGTGTCCCCGGAGAACACGACGCCGGTCGGGGCGCCGTCGTCGCCGGCCTCGCCCAGGCGCGGGGCGTGCAGGCACACCGAACCGGGGGAGTGGCCCGGGGTGTGCAGCACGCGCAGCTCGACGCCGGCGACCTTCAACACGTCCCCGTCGGCGAGCTCGCCGTCCGGCTCCTCGTCCGGGAACACGGCGTCCCAGAGCATCCGATCGGCCGGGTGGATGAGCACGGGGGCGTCCACCATCTGCCGGAACTCCTGGACCTGGCGGATGTGGTCGTCGTGCCCGTGGGTGAGCACGATCGCCAGCACCTGGCGGCCGTTGACCTTCTTCCACACGGCCGAGGCGTCATGGGCGGGGTCGATCACCACCACCTGCTCCGCGCCGCCGACGATCCACACGTTGTTGTCCACGTCGAACGTCTCCCCGTCCAGGGAGAACGTGCCCGAGGTGACGAGGTGATCGATGCGCGCCATCAGAGCACCACCACCGAACGCAGCACGTCGCCGGCCTGCATGGTCTCGAAGGCCTCGTTGACCCGGTCCAGCGTGGTGGTCTCCGTGACGAACTCGTCCAGCGGCAGCCGGCCCAGCCGGTACTGCTCCACGAGCATCGGGAAGTCCCTCTCGGGCAGGCAGTCCCCGTACCAGGAGGACGTCAGCGCACCGCCGCGGCCGAACACCTCCAGCAGCGGCAGGTTCAGCTGCATCTCCGGGGTGGGCACACCCACGAGCACCACCCGGCCGGCCAGGTCGCGGGCGTAGAACGCCTGCTCGTAGGTCTCCGGGCGGCCCACCGCCTCGATCACCACGTCCGCACCGAAGCCCCCGGTGGCCTCACGGATGGCCTCCACCGGGTCCTGCGCCGTCGCGTCCACGGTGACCGTGGCGCCCAGCTCCTCTGCCTTGGCCAGCTTCTTGGCGTCCACGTCCACGGCGACGATCGTCGTCGCCCCGGCCAGCGTGGCCCCCGCGACGGCGGCCACGCCGACGCCGCCGCAGCCGATCACGGCCACGGACTCGCCGCGCTGCACCGCACCGGTGTTCATGGCCGCGCCGATGCCCGCCATCACCCCGCAGCCCAGCAGCCCGACGGCGGCCTGCTCCTGTGCGGTGTCCGCACCCTCGACCTTCGTGCACTGCAGCGCGTGGACGAGCGTCTTCTCCGCGAACGCCCCGATGCCCAGGGCGGGGGAGAGCTCCGTGCCGTCCTCGAGGGCCATGGGCTGGGCCGCGTTGTGGGTGTCGAAGCAGTACTGCGGCCGGCCCTTCCTGCAGGCGCGGCACTCGCCGCACACGGCACGCCAGTTCAGGATCACGGTGTCCCCGACGGCCACGTGCGTGACGCCCTCGCCGATCGCCGAGACCACCCCGGTGGCCTCGTGGCCGAGCAGGTACGGGAAGTCCTCGCCGATTCCGCCCTGCATGTAGTGCAGGTCCGTATGGCACACCCCGCAGGTCTTCACGTCCACCACGGCCTCACCGGGGCCGGGGTCGGGGATCACGATGGTGGTCAGCTCCACGGGGGCGTCCTTCGCCCGCGCGACGACGCCCTTCACCTTCTGGGGCACGGCTGTCTCCTCTGGTCTCGGGGATGGGTCCGCGGCCCATCCCATCACGGCGGACACCGCCGGGGCACGGGCAGGCGTGCGGCGAGGGGCGGGCGTGCGGCGGGGGGCGGGCGTGCGGCGGGGGGCGGCGCCTACACTGGCGCGCATGTGCGGACGGTATGTGATGGCCCGGGCGGCCGGGGACCTCGTGGCGCTCGGCGGCGGGGTGCTCCCGGACGAGACCCTCGAGATCCGACCGAACTGGAACGTGGCCCCCACCGCGGACGTGCCGATCCTCCTGGAACGGGAGGCGGATGGCAGCGTGCGCCGTGAGCTGCACGTGGCCCGCTGGGGGCTGGTGCCGCCGTGGGCGAAGGAGCTCGCCGTGGGCTCGCGCGCGTTCAACGCCCGCTCCGAGACGGTGACGGTGAAGCCGACCTTCCGTGCCGCGGTGCGCTCGCGGCGGTGCGCCGTGCCGGTGCAGGGCTACTACGAGTGGAGGGCGCCGGAGCCGGGGGCGAAGGGCCCGGACGGGAGGGCCGCGCGCAAGCAGCCGTACTACGTGCACCCGGTGGGCGCAGGCGACGGCGAGGGGCCGGTGATCTGGTTCGCCGGGCTGTACGAGTGGTGGCAGGACCCGGAGGCGGCCGCACGGGGCGAGGACGCGTGGGTGCTCTCGACGACGATCCTCACCATGGACGCGCCGTCCGCCGATGAGGGGGGCGTGCTGGGGGAGCTGGGCGCCCTGCACGACCGGCTGCCCGTGCCGCTCACGGCCGCGACGATGGACGCCTGGTTGGAGCCGGTGAAACTCGGCTCCGCCGATGAGGCCGCCGCCCTCGTGGCGACGGTGACGGCGGAGGCGTTCGACGTGGCGCGGGGCTGGGCCCTGCACCCGGTGGGGACGGCGGTGGGCAGCGTGCGCAACAACGGCCCCGAGCTGATCCAGCAGCTGGAGGACCCCCACCCCACCCTCCTCTGACTCCCGTGGACGAAACGGGAGCCGCCAGATGCATTCCCGTGTATGAAACGGGAGCCCCCGAGGGCACTCCCGTGTATGAAACGGGAGTCCCCGGCCGTGCTCGCGTGCATGAAACGGACGGCCCCAGATGCGCTCCCGTGTGTGATGCGGGAGGTCAGGGTGTGGTGGGGGTGTCGATGGGTCCGGTGCAGCCCCAGGCGGTGGGGTCCACGGTGCAGTCGTCCTCGACGTTGCGGGTCACGGTGGCCCAGATGTCCGCGGTGACCGGTTGCGCGGTCCGGGTCAGCGAGCCGGGGATGCTCTGCCAGGGCCCGTCTCCGACA
>NZ_JAXFPG010000039.1:0-29562 GCF_034179925.1 Micrococcus sp.
GTGGTGTGCGTCCCGGGGTTCCTGCCACGCCCCGGGGGCGACCGGCCCCGTATTCCGGGGGCAATCCCGGCCCCTTCCGCCCCCGGAGCGTGGAGGGAGGAGCGGAGGGGAGGTGAGGTGGTGCAGAGAGGCGGTGTGGGCAGATAGTGCGGGGTCAGCCCACGTAGGTGTAGTACCCGGAGACCGGCATGGCGGCCACGGGGTGCAGCTGAGTGCCCTGGCCCGGGTTCAGGGCGGAGACCATCATGCCGTCGCCCACGTAGATACCCACGTGGGAGCCGCCGAGCTGGAACACGAGGTCGCCGGGGCTCGGGGAGGACACGGGGCGGGTGACCGACGACGCGCGGATCGAGCCGGTGTGCGCGGGGATCGTCAAACCGGCCTGACGGTAGGCCCAGGCCGCGAAGCCCGAGCAGTCCCAGCCGGCGGCGGTCTTCCCGCCGTATACGTACGGGGTACCGATGCCGGAGTAGGCGGCGGCCACGACCCCGCTGGCATTGCCGGTGGAGGCTGCCGGCAGCTCCGCGACGGCCTCCACCTGGGCAGTGCGCTCGAGCTCGAGCGCACTGACCTGCTCCGCCGCGGCAGCCGCCTGGCGGGCCTCCTCCTGGGCCTGAGCGACTGCCTCGGCCTCCGCGGCGGCCTGGCGGGCGGCCTCCTGCTCGAGCGCCTCCTGCTCCCGGGCCTGCTGGAGCGCGGCGGCCTCGGCGGCCCGTGCGGCTTCGAGTGCCGCGGCCTCCTCTGCGGCCTTCCGCTGTGCCGCCTTCTGGGCTTCGGCCCGTTGCTGGGCGGCCTTCTTGCGGGCGGCCTCCTGGGCTGCACGCTTCTGCGCCGCGGCCCGCTGCTGGGCGGCCTTCTTGCGGGCGGCCTCTGCGCGGGCGATCTTGATCTGGGTGGAGGCCCACTCGGAGGCTCCGCTCGTGAGGAGCGGAGATGAGGGGGTCGAGACGGAGGTGCGCTCCGCGGCCAGGGGAGTCGGTGCCTCGGGGCGGGAGGCGAGGGCGGTGCCCCCGGTCAGCAGGCCGGCGGCAGCCAGCACAGCCGCGGCACGCGTCACGGTGGAGGGACGACGCCGGCCCCCACCGACGGCGCGGATCCGGGAGGCACGCCCCGGGGAGGCGCCCTGCACGGAGCTGTCCTGCACGAAGCTCTGGCGGGGGGCGGGATGCTGCAGCACGGGTTCTCGTCCTCGGCCTGCTCACGGGCGCTCGCGCGTCCCTCCCGCGCGGGCCTGGAGCGGCGAGTCGAGCGGTGTCACCGCGCGTCGGGCGGGAGGAGTGAACCGCACGCGGGGTCCGTGGTCGTCTCCGCGGGCGGAGACACGGCGCGCACGCCAGGACCCGCCGATGTTACCGCATGGTCTCCCTGACACCGGCCTCCGGGCCGGGCCCGCACCGAGTTCAGGCCTGCTCCACCCACACGTGGCCGGCGGTCTCGGGGGACAGTTCGAGGGCCTCTGAGCCGCCGTCCACCTGGAGGTGCAGGTAGCCGGTCTCGGGGATGGGACGCATCTGGAGCACGGCACCGGGGCGCAGTCCGGCGGCGTCGAGCTGGGCGAGCAGGGCTGGGTCGGCCTGCAGCCCCTCGGCAAGGCTGCGCACGCGGTACCGGCCCGGGGCGGCCGTCACGGAGGAGAGCACCCGGCCGGGCAGGCCCATCTCGGCGCTCCACTGCGCGGCCGAGCGGGACTCGGGCCGGGGCGGGATCGGTGTGCCGTAGGGCGTCTCGGTGGGATGGCCGAGGATCTCCAGGAGGCGCTGCTCGACCTGGTCGCTCATCACGTGCTCCCACCGGCAGGCCTCATCGTGCACGTAGGACCAGTCCAGGCCGATCACGTCCGCCAACAGGCGCTCGGCCAGGCGGTGCTTGCGCAGCACTGCCACGGCCAGTTCCCGGCCCTGTTCCGTGAGCTCGAGCCGGCGGTCCCCGCCGACGCGTACCAGGCCGTCACGCTCCATGCGGGCCACGGTCTGGGAGACGGTGGGCCCGGAGTGCTCCAGGCGCTCCACGATCCGCGCGCGCAGGGGTGTGATGCCCTCCTCCTCCAGCTCGAGGATGGTGCGCAGGTACATCTCGGTGGTGTCGATCAGGTCCGTCACCGTGCGTTCCTCCTCGTCTCGGGCGGTCCCCGGGGCTGCGCCGGGCCGCCGCCACGTCCCCGCCCGCGCCATCCTAGTCAGGGAACCGCAGGTCACGAACGGCCCGGGAGCGCCGCGTCGGGCCACAATGGGCGTGTCAGACGCCCACGACCTCCCCGTGACCCACAGGAGCGCCCCATGGCCCAGCCCGCCGAGATCACCCTCCCCGCCGACACCCTGCCCGCCGACGGCCGCTTCGGAGCAGGCCCCTCGAAGGTCCGCCCCGAGCAGATGCAGGCCCTCCAGGACGCCGCGTCCCTGCTGGGCACCTCCCACCGCCAGAAGCCGGTGAAGGACCTCGTGGCCTCCGTGCGCCGGGGTGTGGCCGAGCTCTTCGACGCCCCCGAGGGCTACGAGGTGATCCTCGGTGTCGGCGGCTCCACCGCGTTCTGGGATGCCGCCGCGTTCGGTCTGGTCCGCAGCCGTGCCCAGCACCTGAGCTTCGGCGAGTTCGGCTCGAAGTTCGCCAAGGCCACGGACAAGGCCCCGTTCCTGGAGGCCTCGGACATCCGCACCTCCGAGCCGGGCACCCGCCCCGAGCCGGAGGCCGTGGCCGGCGTCGATGTGTACGCGTGGCCGCACAACGAGACCTCCACCGGTGTCGCCGCGCCCGTGACGCGCCCGGAAGGTATCGATGAGGACGCCCTCGTGGTCATCGACGCCACCTCGGCCGCCGGCGGTCTGCCGGTGGACGTGTCCGAGGCGGACGTCTACTACTTCGCTCCCCAGAAGAACTTCGCCTCCGACGGCGGCCTGTGGGTTGCGCTGTTCTCCCCCCGCGCGCTGGCCCGCGTCCAGGAGATCAAGGAGTCCGGCCGCTGGATCCCGGATTTCCTGGACCTGTCCACCGCGGTGGACAACTCGCTGAAGGACCAGACCTACAACACCCCGGCCCTGGCCACGCTGGTCATGCTGGACGCCCAGCTGCGCTGGATGAACGGGAACGGCGGTCTGGAGTTCACCACCGGGCGCACGGCGGACTCCTCCTCGCGGGTGTACGAGTGGGCCGAGGCTTCGTCCTTCGCCACCCCGTACGTGGCCCGCCCCGAGGACCGCTCCGCCGTGATCTGCACCGTGGACTTCTCGGACGAGGTGGACGCCGCGGCCGTGGCCAAGGCCCTGCGCGCCAACGGTGTGGTGGATGTGGAGCCCTACCGCAAGCTGGGCCGCAACCAGCTGCGCATCGCCACGTTCGCCGCGATCGAGCCCGAGGACGTCTCGGCGCTGCTGCGCTGCATCGACGCCGTGGTCGAGCAGCTGGGCTGATCCCCCACGACGCCGGCTCCTCCGGCTCGGCCCCTCAGGCCCGGTCCGCGGTCCCCTTGCCCTCGGCGGGGGCCTCGGGCCGGGCCTCGGCGTCTGCCGGCTCCTCACTCTGGGCCTCCGCGTCCTGTTCCTCGGGCACGCGCCCCTCGGCGACGGCCCGGAGCCGTTCGCGCTCCTCCTCGCTGACGCGTTCCTCGTAGGGCACCCACGGCGGTGCCACGAGGGCGCCGTCGCCGGCTTCGAGGCCGGTCTCGCAGAGGGTCACGCGGCGGGAGCGGGGGGCCCGGGCCACGGTGGAGTACCAGACCCAGCCGGCGTAGCCGGGCAGGCGGGCCTCGAAGCGGTGCGTCACGAGGCGGTCGTCGTCGGCGGTCGCGCCGAGGTGCTCGCCGATGCTCTCCTCGGGGGCCGCCTGGGCCAGCCCGGCGCGGGCCTCGGCGACGGCGGCGGTGAGCACCTCGTCGCGGCGGACGGAGCGGCGACGCGGCCGAGCGGGGGCAGGGGCAGGGGCCGGGGATGTCGGGGTGGAGGTCTCGGTCATGGTGCTCACGCCTCGAGGTCGTCGGCGACGCGGCGCAGCACCTGGGCCAGTGTGCGTGCCTGTGCGGGCTGGGGGTAGCGGCCGCGACGCAGGCCGTTGGAAGTCTGGTCGAGCACCTTGATGAGGTCCTCGACGAGCACGGCCATGCGGTCCGGGGCGGGGCGCTGGTTGCGGACAACGGAGGGGGCGTCGTCGAGCAGGCGCAGGGACAGCGCCTGCTTGCCTCGTCGGCCCTCGGCCACACCGAATTCGACGCGTGTGCCCGAGCGCAGCTCGGTCATGCCGGCCGGCAGGGCGGAGGAGGGCACGTGGACCTCCTCGCCGTCGTCGGTCTGGGCGAACCCGAATCCCTTGGCGGAGTCGTAGAACTTGATGCGGCCCGTGGGCATCGTCGGCACCTGTCTGCTCGTGGTCAACTGACCCCACAGGATAGCGGGGCTACAGTGACCCCGTGCCTCCCACCCACGACTCCGCCCCCGCCCGCCCCTCCGACGCTTCCGGGCCGTCCCGCCCTGCCCGCCGCTTCACTGGCCGCGGCGTCCTGCTGCTGTTCGGCGTGGCGGTGACGCTCGTGTCTGCGCTCGCGCTCCTCGGCTGCCTGGCGGCCTATGCCCTCGGGCAGACCCCCTCCTTCCTGCCGGTGCTCTACGCCCTGAGCATGTTCGGCCTGCCCCTGGGCTTCGGGCTCATGCTGCTGCACGTGGTGCTGGCCGCCGTCGCCCGCGCCCGCGCCTAAGTGTTCCGGGTGCCCCGGCCCAGCCGCGCCCACCCTGCCAGCATGTTCCCAGAGAGATTCCAGGAATGGCGCCCACACTGGAGACCATGCAGCCTCAGAACCCCGAAGCCCGCCTGCTCGTGGTCGACGACGAGCCCAACATCCGCGAACTCCTCTCCACCTCCCTGCGGTTCGCAGGGTTCGAGGTGCGCGCGGCCGCCAACGGGCGTGAGGCGCTCGAGGCGGCCGAGGAGTTCCAGCCGGACCTGGCGGTGCTGGACGTGATGCTCCCGGACATGGACGGCTTCACGGTGACCCGTCGGCTGCGCTCGGCGGGCCGGCACTTCCCGGTCGTGTTCCTCACCGCGCGGGACGGCACGGAGGACAAGGTCACCGGCCTCACCGTGGGCGGGGACGATTACGTCACCAAGCCCTTCTCCCTGGACGAGGTGGTCGCCCGCATCCGCGCCGTGCTGCGCCGCACCGCCTCCCTGGACGACGACGGCGCTGTCCTGCGGGTGGACGATCTCGAGCTGGACGACGACGCCCATGAGGTGCGCCGCGGCGGCGAGGTGGTGGAGCTGTCCCCCACCGAGTTCAAGCTCCTGCGCTACCTGATGATGAACCCCAACCGTGTGCTCTCGAAGGCCCAGATCCTGGACCACGTGTGGGAGTACGACTTCAACGGGGACGCCTCGATCGTGGAGTCCTACATCTCCTACCTGCGCCGCAAGATCGACGTCGCCGGCCGGGAGAAGATGATCCACACCAAGCGCGGCGTGGGCTACATGCTGCGCACCGCCGACAAGCGCTGAGGTGGACAGCCGCCTGCGCCATCCGCGCACCTGGGGGCGGAACTGGTGGCGGGGTCGGCCCCTGCGCACCAAGCTTGTCCTGATGATCACCGCGCTCATGCTGAGCCTGGTGGCCGTCACGGCGATCGTCACCGCGGCCCTGTTCCGGCAGGAGCTCGTCCGGCAGCTGGATGAGGACATGGTCAACAACCGGGACGCCGTGTCCGTGTACCTGACCTCCATGGGGCAGGTCGGCCCGTACTCCACGCCTCAGCACTCCATCCTGCGGTTCTACGGCGTGGTGTGGGACACGCAGGGGCGGCCGGTGGTGAGCACCCCGGTGATGCCCGGTGCAGACGGCCCGCAGCTGGCGGGAATGACCACCGCAGAGGTCGACGCGCAGGGCTCGGACTCCTTCGACGTGCCCGGCACGGACCCGGGCTCGAGCGGCTGGCGGGTCCAGCTCTACCACCTGCGCTCCGGGGAGGGATCCCTGGCCGTCGCCCTGCCCCTGGACGGGGTGACCACCTCCGTGGAGCGGGTGATCGCCCTGGTGGTGACGATCGGCCTGCTCGCGACGGCCGGGTCCGTCGTCGTGGCGAATCTGCTGGTGCAGCGGGCGTTCCGCACGCTGGACCGGGTGGAGCGGACGGCCGCGAAGATCGCCGCCGGGGACCTCTCCCAGCGTGTGGAGTCCGCACCGCCGAACACGGAGGTGGGGCGGCTGTCCCGCTCGCTGAATGCGATGCTCGCGCACATCGAGTCCGCCTTCAAGGACAAGGAGCGCTCCGAGGACAGGATGCGCCGGTTCGTGCAGGACGCCTCCCATGAGCTGCGTACCCCGCTGGTGACCATCCGTGGGTTCTCCGAGCTGTACCGGCACGGGGGCATCAGGCAGGAGGAGGATGTGGCCGCAGCGATGGGCCGCATCGAGTCCGAGGCCGGGCGCATGCACCGGCTCGTGGAGGACCTGCTGACCCTGGCCCGCCTGGACGAGCAGCGCCCGCTCGAACATGAGCCGGTGGACCTGCTGGTGCTGGGCATGGACTCGGTGATGGACGCGGCCGTCAACGCCCCGGACCGCCGGGTGACCCTCGTGGGCCTCGACGGCGACCGTCCGGCCTCGGCCCCGCTGATGGGAGATGAGAATCGGATCCGCCAGGTGGTGGTGAACCTGGTGACCAACGCGCTGCGGTACACCCCGGCCGGCAGCCCGATCGAGATCGCCGTGGGCACCATGGACGCCCTGGCGGGGGCGTCCGATGCCGCCGGCGAGCACGATGGCACGAGCCGGCACTCGGTGATCGAGATCCGGGACCATGGCCCGGGGGTGTCCGAGGAGGACGCCGCACGCGTGTTCGAGCGCTTCTACCGCTCCGACTCCTCCCGTCACCGGGAGACCGGTGGCACCGGCCTGGGTTTGGCGATTGTGGCGGCGATCGTGGCCCAGCACGGCGGGTCGGTGCGACTGTTGGAGACCGACGGCGGCGGGGCCACCTTCTCGGTGCACCTGCCGTGGGCGCCGTTCGAGGACCCGGAGGACGACGAGGACGAGGCCATGGAGGAGGAGACCGCCGAGGACGCCGCACCGGATCTCCACGGCGGCGCGGGGTCCCGTGCGGGGGCTGACGCCCCGGAGGCCCCCACTGCCGGTGCCGGTGCCGAGAGCGGGACGAGCCAACTCGCTCGGCTGCTGCGCGCGGGCGAGCGCTTCCGTCGGGCCTCGGCGGACCGTCGCGGGGACCCACCCGCCCCGTCCGCTCCTGCACAGGGCACCGCGCCCGCCTCCCCGTCCACAGATCCGGACGACGCCGCCCCCTCCTCAGGCGTCTCCTCCTAGCGTGGTGGTCAGCGGCGACCGCCGCGGACCACCGCCCCCGGCCAAGTCCGGGGGCCCGCACACCCCAGGGGGAACAGTCATGAGCATCGTCCAGATCGACGTCGAGGACCTGCGCGCGAAGTCCGGGGCCGTGGAGGGCTCCATCGCCCGCCTCCAGGCGGAGGTGAACGGCATGGAGGCCAACCTGCGCGGCCTGCAGGAGACCTGGCAGGGGCAGGCGTCCACCGCCTTCCAGGGGCTGCTCACGGAATGGCGCGCCACCCAGCTGCGCGTGGAGGAGTCCCTGGCGGGCATCCGCCGGGCCATGGACGCCGCCGCCCAGCAGTACCAGGACGCCGAGGCCGCCAACGCCGCGATGTTCCGGTTCTGACCCGTCGGCCCCGCTCCGCCCGCGGACACCGGGCGGGGCGGGGCGGGGCCTCCGTAGGGTGGTTCTATGGCCGTCCTGATCGACCCTCCCGCCTGGCCCGCTCACGGCACCCTCTTCTCCCACCTCGTCTCCGACGCGTCACTGGAGGAGCTGCACGCGTTCGCCGCCGCACAGGGGGTCTCTCCCCGCGCCTTCGACCTCGACCACTACGACGTCCCGGCGCACCGGCACGCCGAGCTGGTGGGCCGGGGTGCCGTGGCGGTCACCGGCGGCGAACTCGTGCGCCGGCTCACCCGCTCCGGGCTGCGGGTGCCCGCCCGACGGCGCCCCGCCCAGCTGCGTCCGGTGCTGCACCGCCGGTGGCGGCGACTGTTCGAGGCCACCGAGGCCCGGGCCGAGGCCGTGGACGCCCTTGGCACCGCCCTGCTGGAGCGCTGGAGCGAACCGCACCGGGCCTACCACGGCCTGGAGCATCTGCTCGGGGTGCTCGAAGCCCTGGACCTGCTGGAGCAGGACGGCGCCCGTCCGGCCCCGGATCCCCGCACCCTGCGCCTGGCCGCCTGGTTCCACGACGCCGTCCACGCCGGAGACCCCACGGCACCGCCCGGACGCGATGAGGAGGACTCGGCTGCACTGGCCGAGCAGCTGCTCGCAGACCCGGCCCTGGCGCTGCCCGCCCAAGCACGGGAACAGACTGCCCGCCTCGTCCGGCTCACCGCAGACCACCGTCCCGTCCCCGGGGACCACGCCGGGGAGCTGCTGTGCGATGCCGACCTCGAGGTGCTCGGCCGCTCCCCCGAGGCCTACGCCCGCTACACGGCCGCCGTGCGTCGTGAGTACGCGCATGTGCCCGAAGCCGACTGGGTCCGCGGGCGGGCCGCAGTCCTGGAGTCCCTGCTCGCCCCGGACGTGCTCTACCGCACCGCCCCCGCCCGGGCCCGCTGGGAGGACCAAGCCCGGCAGAACCTCACCGCAGAGCTGACCGCCCTGCGCGGCTGACCCGGCCCCAGACGCACCCAGGCCCGCCTCCCCCGAGCGGGGAGGCGGGCCTGGGCTGCTGGTCGTCCGATGCCGACACGGTCCGGCGGAACCGGATGGCCGGCGTCGGGCGCGGCTCAGCGGACGGTCACATCATGCCGCCCATGCCACCCATCGGGTCCATGCCCTCGGCGCCGGCGGCGGCCTTCTCCGGCTTGTCCGCGACGACGGCCTCGGTGGTCAGGAACAGGCCCGCGATGGACGCGGCGTTCTGCAGCGCCGAGCGGGTCACCTTCACCGGGTCGTTGATGCCGGCGGCCAGCAGGTCCTCATACTCGCCGGTGGCGGCGTTCAGGCCGTGGCCGGCCTCGAGAGTCTTGACCTTGTCCGCGACGACGCCCGGCTCCAGGCCGGCGTTGAAGGCGATCTGCTTCAGCGGGGCCTCGATGGCGACCTTCACGATGTTCGCGCCGGTGGCCTCGTCACCCTCGAGGGAGAGGGTGTCGAACGCCTTGGCACCGGCCTGGATCAGGGCCACGCCACCGCCGGCGACGATGCCCTCCTCCACGGCCGCCTTCGCGTTGCGCACGGCGTCCTCGATGCGGTGCTTGCGCTCCTTGAGCTCCACCTCGGTGGCCGCGCCAGCCTTGATGACGGCGACACCGCCAGCCAGCTTGGCCAGGCGCTCCTGCAGCTTCTCGCGGTCGTAGTCCGACTCGGTGTTCTCGATCTCCGAGCGGATCTGGGCCACGCGGCCGGCGATCTGGTCGGCGTCACCGGCACCCTCGACGATGGTGGTCTCGTCCTTGGTGATGACCACCTTGCGGGCGGTGCCCAGCAGGTCCAGGGAGGCGTTCTCCAGGGACAGGCCCACCTCGGAGGAGATGACCTGGCCGCCGGTGAGGATCGCGATGTCGGCGAGCATGGCCTTGCGGCGGTCGCCGAAGCCCGGGGCCTTCACGGCCACGGACTTGAAGGTGCCGCGGATCTTGTTGACCACGAGGGTGGCCAGGGCCTCGCCCTCGACGTCCTCGGCGATGATCAGCAGCGGCTTGCCGGACTGCATGACCTTCTCGAGGATCGCCACCATGTCCTTCACGGAGGAGATCTTGGAGTTGACGATGAGGATGTAGGGATCCTCGAGGACAGCCTCCTGGCGGTCCGTGTCGGTGACGAAGTAGCCGGAGATGTAGCCCTTGTCGAAGCGCATGCCCTCGGTGAGCTCGAGCTCCAGACCGAAGGTGTTGGACTCCTCGACGGTGATCACGCCCTCCTTGCCAACCTTGTCCAGGGCCTCGGCGATGAGGGAGCCGATCTGCTTGTCCGCGGCGGAGATCGAGGCGGTGGCCGCGATCTGCTCCTTGGTCTCGATCTCACGGGCGGCGTCGAGCAGCTCGGAGGTGACGGCCTCGACGGCCTTCTCGATGCCGCGCTTGAGAGCCATCGGGTCCGCGCCGGCGGCCACGTTGCGCAGGCCCTCGCGGACGAGCGCCTGGGCGAGCACGGTGGCGGTGGTGGTGCCGTCGCCGGCGACGTCGTCGGTCTTCTTGGCGACCTCCTTGACGAGCTCGGCGCCGATCTTCTCGTACGGGTCCTCGAGCTCGATCTCCTTGGCGATGGACACGCCGTCGTTGGTGATCGTGGGGGCGCCCCACTTCTTCTCGAGCACGACGTTGCGACCGCGGGGGCCGAGGGTCACCTTCACCGCGTCGGCCAGCGTGTTCAGGCCCTTCTCCAGGCCGCGGCGGGCCTCCTCGTCGAATGCGATGGTCTTCGCCATGATGCAGGTCCTTTCTGGACGGATGCTTCCTTGCTGGTGATGACCCGCCTTCGGTGCCCGCGACGGACGGCCCCCGTAGGGGCCTCACCGGTGGTGGGGTCCTCCTCCGTCTCGGCGCCCGCCGGCCTTGGCTGGCAGTCGCCTCCACGGAGTGCTAATGCCCATTATGAGCACTCCTCCTGGGAGAGTGCAAAAGGTCGACGATTCATTCCCGCCCACCCCGCAGACGCCACGGACCCCCGCCTCCCCGCCCGGTCAGGGGCGGAGGGACGGGGGTCCGGGAGGGTGCTGCGCGGATCAGCCGAAGACGACGACGGCCACGCCGGGCACCTGCAGGTTCGGGGTCTGCACCACAGGCAGGCCGAGCTGGCGGCCGGTGGCCTCGGCAGCCTGGCGGTCGGCGGCACGGTTGTACAGGACGGTGGACTGGGTCACACCGAAGCCCCGCCAGTTCTGGGCCTGCACGTTGGTGTGACCGGCGTCGCGCAGACGCTGGGCGTAGCCGGCGGCCAGACCGTTCACGCGGGTGGCGTTGTAGACGGTCACCGGGACACGACGCACGGCGGCGGCCTCACGGCGGTTCGCCTCGGCCCGCGCGGAGCGGGCAGCGGCCGAGGAGGACTCGGCGGCCGCGGCACGGCGGGAGGCCTCGGCCTGCGCGGAGCGGGCGGCGGCCTGGGAGGACTGGGCCGCAGCGGCCCGGCGGGAGGCCTCAGCCTCAGCGGAGCGGGCGGCGGCCTGGGAGGACTCGGCGGCGGCCGCACGACGCTCGGCCTGAGCCTGCGCGGAGCGGGCAGCGGCCGAGGAGCTGGCCGCGGCGCGGGACTGCACGGCGGCGCGGGAGCGCTCGGCCGCACGGTCGGCAGCCTGGGCCTGCTGAGCAGCGGCACGCGACTGCTCCGCCGCACGGGACTGCTCGGCGGCGCGGGAGCGCTCGGCCTCGGCCGCACGCGAGGACTGGGCGGCGGCGTCGGCGTCGGTCGTGGGCGCAGCCGGGGCGGCAGTGTCCGTGGCATCCCTCTCGGAGGCGGACGGGGCGGCCTCGGTCTGGGACTGGCCCGTGGTGGGGGACCCGGCCTCAGGCTGCTGGGAGCCCGTCAGACGCGGCAGCAGGAAGCCCAGGAAGAGCGACCCCAGCAGCAGGACGGCGGCCGCCACGAGCGGCCACTTGGGGAAGCCTCCCCCGGTACCGGCAGCGGTGGCACCGGCGCCCGCAGCGGCCGGGGCGAAGGACTCACGGTGGGCGCCGTGCTGGTCCGTGTACTCGGGGACGTCGTCGAAACGGTCCGGGGTGTGAGGCATCTCTCAGGTCTCCTGGGGGGAAGCGGGGTCGGCGGTGGACGACGGTCCCGGGACGCGTCGGTCAGCCCGGCGGCGTGTACCGCGCGCACGGCGCAGTCTGCCCACGAGCAGCGGGCGGTAGGCCAGGGCGGCCGGACGGTCCAGCAGTCCGTTCAACACCTGATAGTAGGCGGTCGGCGACAGACCCAACCGCGTGCGTACCGCGTGGTCCTTCGCACCACCGTGTCGCCAGGTCAGAGCCTCAAAGTCCAGGACCGCCCGCTCCTGCTCCGAGAGGCCGCAGGCGGCATCGGGCGCGGGAGTCTGCTCAGGCATGCCGGCCACTGTACTGGGGATGCCCCGGGACCGCCCGGGCCCATCGCCGCTACCCTCGGTGGGATGGAGCTGATCGCACCCCTGGACCCCGGATGGCAGACGGCCCTGGCCGAGCAGGAGCCGGCCTTCGAGAGGGTCGGTGCGGCACTGCGGGCCCGCCGCGCCGCCGGCGAGCAGGTGCTACCGGCCCCCGAGAACATCCTGCGGGCCCTCCGCCAGCCTTTCGACCAGGTGCGCGTGCTGATCCTCGGCCAGGACCCCTACCCCACCCCCGGCCACCCGATCGGGCTGAGCTTCGCCGTCGACCGCCGGGTGCGGCCCCTGCCGCGCTCCCTGACGAACATCCACCGCGAGCTGCACGACGACCTCGGTGTGCCGATCCCCGAGCACGGCGACCTCTCCGCGTGGACGGACCAGGGCGTGCTGCTGCTGAACCGCTGCCTGAGCGTGCGCGCCGGCTCCCCGGGCAGCCACCGAGGGCTGGGCTGGGAGGAGATCACCGAGGCGGCCGTGCGCGCCCTCGTGGCCCGCGACACCCCCCTCGTGGCGCTGCTGTGGGGCGCGGACGCCCGGCGGATGGCGCCGATCCTCACCGCCGGCGGGGCCGGCGTCGTGGAATCCCCGCACCCCTCCCCGCTCAGCGCCCACCGCGGTTTCTTCGGCTCGCGCCCGTTCAGCCGAGCCAACGCACTGCTGGCCGAGGCCGGGGCGCCGCCCGTGGACTGGCGCCTGCCCGCCTGAGCCGCCCCGGCCCCACGGTCGACGACGGCTTCGGATGCGCTCAGCGCTGGTGCCCCTCCATCGTGGGGGCGTTCACGGCAGGCCCGTCGTCCTCGGCGGGACGCCCGGTGAAGGGACGGGCCAGGGTGTCCCCCAGCACCGTGCCGGCCCCGATGCCCGCGATTGTCACCAGGGCACTGACGATCCCCAGCAGGCCCGTCGCCGTGGAGGCGGACTCCACGGTGAACTCGTACAGGCCCCGGAAGATGCTCAGGCCCGGCAGCAGGAAGAGCAGGCTGGGCAGGGCGACCACCAGCGGCGGAGCTCCCAAGCGCAGGGCCACCGGCCGGGCGAGCAGCCCGATCACGACCGCCGCGAGTGCGGGCGCCAGCGGCGCGGTGAGCCCCAGCGCCTGCACGCCCGCGAGCGCCAGGAACGCCAGGGTGGAGACGGCCGCGCACCCCACCATCAGCCGCCACGGGGCCCGCTCCACCACGACGTCGCACGCCGCCGCGACCGCCACCAGCCCGGCCAGCACGGCCGTCGGGTAGGCGACCGAGGAGGTCGAGGTCAGGTCCAGGCGGGAGAAGCCGAGCAGATCCCACACGGCGACGCCCACCATGATCCCGCCCATGATCCCGAAGAACACGAGCAGCGCGGAGATGAAGCGCCCGGCCGCGGTCACGGGGAAGCCGTTGATGGCGTCCTGCACGGCCGTCACGAACCGGGAGGTCGGCAGGAGCATCATGATCCCGCCGGCGACCACGATCCCCGGGTTCACGGGCAGGTGAGCGGCGGAGGCGCCGAAGGCGATCATGGTCGCCACGAAGGCGCCCGCCCCCGTGGCGTACAGCTCCGGCACGCGCGCGGCGACCAGGCGGGTGGCCAGCCAGAACACGAGCCAGGTGGAGACCATGCCGAGGGCCGCCCCCGCCCAGGTGCCGCCGATGAACGGCACGAAGCACGCGACGAACACACCGGCGAACAGGACCTCGAAGGCCGGCGGGTAGGGCTTGGGCCGGTGGCGGATCTCCACGAGGCGGCGCTGGGCCTCCTGACGCTCGACGGCGCCCTCGGAGATCTGCTCCACGAGCCGGTGCACGGCCGCCAGGCCCTGGAAGTTCGTGGAGTTGGAGCGCACCACCCGCTGCAGGGTGTACGGCACCTCCCCACGGGAGGAGTCCGGGGCGTAGTTCAGGGAGATCGCCTGGTTGGTGAGGTCCACCTCGGTCTCGTGGATCCCGTAGGCCTGGGTGACCACGATGATCGAGGTCTCCACGTCCAGTGAGGAGGCCCCGAAGCTGAACATCGTCTCCCCCAGCTTGAGGGCGAAGTCCAGGGTGGTGCGGGCCTCGAGGGCCTCTCGCGCGGGCTCGGGGCGCTGGCGCAGGGTGCTGCGGATCCTGCGCCCGTACGGGGAGGCCTGGAGGCGGTCCACCATGACGAGCGCCTGCGTGGGCAGGGTCTCCTCGAACACCGCGCGGTGGTGGTTCCGGCGCCCACGGCGACGGCGGCGCCCCGGGGCGGCGGGGCCGTGCTCCAGCAGCGGCTCGGGGATGATCGCGTCCGGGACGACGTCCTGCACGGAGGTCTCGGGGGCGGTCTCGGGCTCGGCCGGGGCGAGCACGGAGGTGGGCACCGGTTCGGAGCGGGGCGGCTCGGTGAGGGGGGCGTCCGCCGTCGGGGCGGGGGTGTCCCCCTCGCCGGGAGCCTCGGTGCCGGGCTCAGCGGGAGCTTCGGCCGGGGCGGGCGGCGGGGATGGCGGGCGGCCAGCGGCGGAGGGGCGGATGACCGGGATCAGCGAGGGCTCGGCCGCCGGTTCGGCGACGCGCGGATCGAAGCGCTGTCCGTCCCGAGCCGCCTCCGAGTCCACTGGCCTCACCCTCTCCTGGTCGCCTGCGTGCCGGTCGATACGCAACAGGGCCCTCCGGAAGGAGGGCCCTGCAGTGGTGGATCTTACTGGACTCGAACCAGCGACCTCTCGCGTGTGAAGCGAACGCTCTAACCAACTGAGCTAAAGATCCTCGGTTCGGCCCCGAAGGGCCGGACAACTCGCCACACTCTACCGGAGCAGGGCCGGCGATTCCAAATCGCGCCGGCGGCGCGGCCTTCGTCCCGCCTGCCGGGGCCCGGCAGGGCCACCCGGTGAGGGGCGGCCCTGCCTGGAACCCGGGAGGTCAGCGGGCGGTCACCGCGACGTCGTCGATCCGGAACACCGTGGCGTAGGAGGAGTCCTCGACGCCGCGGAAGCGTAGCGTCACCGTCTTGCCTGCGAACCGGCTCAGATCCACGGTGCGCGTGGTGTACCCGCCGGCATCCAGGTTCGAGTGCCGAGCGAGGGTGTAGGTGCCCATCACACCGTCCACGATCTGCACCGAGAGCGTGTCATAGGCAGCGGTGGTGGTCCGCTCGTCCGTGCCCACCTGCACCGCGTAGCGCAGGACCGCCCCGGAGGCCGGCACGGTGATCCGTTGCTCGATGACCCCCGTGTTGCTCCGGCCGTAGCCGTTGAGCACACCGTAACGGGAGCCGGAGCGGGCCCCGGAGCGGTCGGTGATCACGAAGTCCGAGGGGGTGCCCCGCCAGCCGGCGGTACCGGACTCGAAGCCGCCGTTGGCGAGCAGCGAGGTGGGTGTGGGGACCGGGGCCGGGGTGGGAGCCGGCGTCGGGGCGGGGGCTATGGCGCCGCCGAGGGCCGCCATGGCCTTCGTGGCGTCCACGAGGCCGGCCCCGCACCCCTCGGCGCACACGACGGGCATCGGCCGGGACGTGGACTTCAGGGTGGCCTCTACCTGCGCCGGGGTCAGCCCGGGCGAGGCGGCCAGCATCAGAGCCGTCAGGCCGGCCACGTGCGGAGTGGCCATGGAGGTGCCGTTGTAGGAGGCGTAGCCGGGGCCATACGGGGTGGTGCGGCCGGTATTGACAGTGGAGAGGATCCCGGAGCCGGGGGCGGTGACGTCCACAGCGGAGCCGTAGTTGGAGAAGGAGGAACGGCGTCCGCTGGAGTCGGAGGCGGCCACCGTGATGGTGTTCCTGCAGTTGGCCGGGCGCACGTTGCCGGCGGGCTGGTTCTCGTTGCCGGCCGCCACCACCACGGGCACGCCGCGGCTCACGGCCACGTTGATGGCGTTCTGGTAGGTGGTGCCGCACATGCCGTCCCCACCCAGGGACATGTTGATGACATCGGCCGGGGTCCGGTTGTCCGGGACGCCGGCCACGCTGCCACCCGCGGCCCACACGATCGCGTCCGCGATGTCCGCCAGAGAGCCGCCGCACTTGCCGAGCACACGCACCGGCTGGATCTTGGCGTTCGGGGCGACACCGACCACACCGCGGGTGTCCGCCACTGCGGCGACGGTGCCCGCCACGTGTGTGCCGTGCCACGAGGATGAGGCCGGGTAGGGGGCGCCGCCGCACTCGCCGGCTGCGTACCAGTCGCCCCGGTCGGTCGGGTCGGGGTCGCGGCCGTCGCCGTCGCGGGAGGCCAGGGTGTTGGAGATGAAGTCGTAGCCCGGCACCACATTGGCGTCGAGGTCCGGGTGGCGGGTGATGCCGGTGTCGATCACAGCGACCACCGTGCCGGCACCCGTGGTGCGGTCCCAGGCTCCGGGCACACGCATGCCGTTGACGCCGTGGAAGCCCCACTGGCGCCCGTAGTCCGCGTCCACGGGGTTCAGGCCGGCGGCGGTCATGATCGCGTTGGGCTCGACGTCGGCGACGGCACCCGAGGCCTTCAGGTCCGCCATGAACCGGGCCGACTCGGCCGGGGTGAGCTTCTCACCGGTGGAGATCACCCGGGAGCCGAGGGCGGTCTCGCGCAACTCCTTGACGCTGACACCGGCCCGCTTGGCGGCCAGCCCCCAGGCCTTGGCCCGACCCCGGGCGTTGGCGTTCGAGGCGGTCTCCTTGTAGGTGACGATGAACGAGTCGTAGCCCGCGGCGTTCGGGTCCGCCGTGAACGGCTGCGCGGCGGGAGCGGTGGCCCGCACCGGGGCGACGGCGGCCCTGTCCGTCCCGGCACCGGCGGGACGGGGCTCGGCCAGGGCGGGCGCGGCAATCAGGGTGGTTCCGGCGAGCGCGGCGGCGGCGAGCAGCGCACCGGCTCCACGACGGGATGCGAGGGAGGTCTTCACGAAGTCTCCTGGGGGACGGGCCATCTGCGTGATGACGTCCGGAGCGGCTCCGGATCCGGGTGACTCCAGCGAGATTACTCACGGGTCACCAGTACTGCCAGCCGCAGACACGCGAACGGCCCGGAATCGTGGAGATCCCGGGCCGTCAGCAGTGGAGCCCCCTACCGGATTCGAACCGGTGACCTGCTGTTTACAAGGCAGCTGCTCTGGCCAGCTGAGCTAAGGAGGCGGAGGACCGGCCGCACGTGCACGCGCAACCGGCCCCTCCAGGGTACAAGCCGTGGCGGCGCTGCCGGGTCCGTGCCCGCCGCGCCGGTGCGGCTCAGCGCTCGATCATGCCGCCAGCCCACTCCTGGAAGGACTGGTCGGGGCCGTCGACGGCCCAGTTCTTCCCGTTGACGAACACGGTGGGAGTGCCCCGCACCCCGGCGGCCTGCGCCTTCGCGGTGGCGTAGGCCACGGCAGGACGGTAGGTGCCGTCGTCCAGGCAGCCGGAGACATCAGCGCCGGCGGCCTGTGCGCGCTGGGCGATCTCCTCGTTGCTCAGGCCACGGCCCTGGTGCTCCTCCCACGAGAGGAAGAGGTCGGTCACGAAGGCCCCATAGGCCTCAGGGTTCTCCGCGGCCACACAGTAGGCGGCGTTCGCCGAGCGCAGCGAGTAGTTGCGGTTGTTGGGGGCGCTGAGGAAGTCGACCATGCGGTACTCCACCGTGGCCTGGCCGGCGTCGACCCACTCCTTGATCTGTTCGGCGTTGTCCCGCTCGAACTCGAAGCAGTGGATGCAGTTGAAGTCCACGTAGAGCACGATCTGCGCGGGCTGGCCCTGCTCGGGGGCGCCGAGGCCGGGGATGCTCTCCGGCTGCGTGGACTGGCCCTGCTGCGACGGGGCGGGCACGTCCTCACGGTTGACCTCGCGCGCACCCAGGCCCGAGTCCGCCAGCTCGGTGGAGGAGGTCAGCGTCACGCCGCCCTCCTCGTTGACCACCGCGGGCACGGTGCCGACCGCGGAGACCTGCGGGTTGCCGCGGGTCAGCACGAACCCCACGATCACGGCGACGGCGAGCAGCCCGGCCAGCACCGAGCCCCAGATCGTCAGCGACCGCCTGCGGCGGTCCTTGCGCTGCTGCTCCGCCTGCATCTGGCGGGCGCGGGCGCGGGCGTCGTTGGCCGCCTGGGGCGGCGTCTTCCTGCTGGCCACTGGTCCTCCTGTGTCGGGTGGGTGCGCCAGGCGCACGGCGTGGTGGGCGACGTCGTCCGCCCCGGCCCGGGGCACGGCACCGGACGCGTCCGTCCACGAGCCCGAGCCTACCGGCGTCGCCTGGGCGCCCGCCGGACGAGACGCCCGCAGGGCGGGTGAGAGGATCGGGGAATGGACACGAGCACCCCCGACCCGCCCGCCTCCGACCGGCTCACGGTGACCGGCGCCCCCTCGGGGGACTCCTCCGAGGATGCGGCGACGGCCCTGCTCTCCCTGCCCTGGCACCTGCCCCTGGAGCAGTGGCCGGACCGGGTGCTGGCGGCCCTGCCCCGCGGCATCTCGCGTCACGTGGTGCGCTTCGCGCACATGGGCGCCGGCGTGGTGGCCGTGAAGGAGACCACGGAGGACCTCGCCTTCCGGGAGTACCGGCTGCTGCGCCGGCTCGAGCACCGCCCGGCGCCCTCCGTGGTGCCGGTGGCCGTCGTCACCGGGCGCACGGACGTCGACGGCGCCCCGCTGCCGGCCGCGCTCGTCACCCGGCATCTGCGCTTCTCCCTGCCCTACCGCGCCGTGTTCTCCGAGCGCCTCGAGCAGGGCACGCTGGTGCCTCTGATGGATGCCCTGGCCACCCTGCTGGTCGAGCTGCACCTGGAGGGCTTCTTCTGGGGGGACGTCTCCCTGTCCAATGTGCTGTTCCGGCGGGATGCCGGGGCCTTCGCCGCGCACCTGGTGGACGCCGAGACCGGGGAGCTGCGGGAACGGCTCTCCACCGGCCAGCGCGAGCACGACCTCGACGTGGCCAGGGTGAACGTCGGCGGGGAGCTCATGGACCTGCAGGCCTCGGGCCTGGCGGACCCGGGCATCGACCCGTTCACCACGCCGGACCTATTCGTGGAGGCCTACCGCGAGCGCTGGCGCCTGCTCACCGAGCCCACCATGTTCGCCCGCACCGAGCCCTGGCACCTGGACCGGCGCTTCCGTCTGCTCAACGAGCTGGGCTTCGAGGTGGAGGAGTACTCGCTGCGCGCAGCGGACGTCCCGGGGATGATGCTCGCCCAGCCCACGGACGTGGCGGCCGGCTATCACCGGCGCCGGCTGGAGCGGCTGACCGGGCTGCATGTGCAGGAGAACCAGGCGCGGCGGCTGCTCGTGGACATCGAGACGATGCGCCGGGAGTGGGACCCGTTCATGGAGCTGGAGCATGCGGCGCACCGGTGGGTGCTGGAGGTGTTCGACCCGGTGGTGCGTGCCGTACCCCTGGAGCTGCGCGCCAAGCTGGAGCCGGCCGAGGTGATGCATCAGCTGCTCGAGCACCGCTGGTACCTCTCGGAGCAGCGGGGTGCGGCGGTGCCCCTGGACGAGGCCGTGAGCTCCTATGTGGACACGGTGCTACGTGCCCGCCGAGACGAGGACGCCCTGGCCCTGCACCCGACGACCACCATGCTGCGGGCGGTGCCCTCCTCCGAGCAGGGGTGAGCCCTCCCCGCGCCGGTTCGCGGGCGGACTGTCGGCCCGGGCCGCCGCGTCAGCGGGCCATGAGCAGGAACCCCGGGGCCGGGACCTCGGCGACGTCGGCGCCAGCGCGGGCATCGGCGCCGGCACGGGCACCAGCCCCGGCGTCGGGGACCAGGGGGCCGTCGTCGCCGTGGCCGAGGAGCACGCGGGCGCCACGCAGGTCCTCGGGCACGGACAGCGGAGTGTCCCCGAGGGAGGCCAGGAGCACGATGTCCCCGGGGCCGGCGTCGTCCGCGGCCTGCCGGTCCAGGCGCACGTGGCGGCGCTCCGGGTCGACGGCGGCACGCGTGCGGGCGCGGTCGGGTGCGGTGAGGGCCGGGTGCTGGCGGCGGGCGGCGATCAGTGCGCGGTAGGTCGCCAGCAGGCGGGCCCCGCGCAGGGTGCCGGGGTCACCACCGGGGCCGGTGGGCGCCTGGCCGTCCACCACGGACCAGTCGAGCACGGCGCTGTCCCGGGTGGCGGGGTCCTGCGGGTCAGGGACCTCGGCCGCACCCCAACCGTGGTCGCCGAACTCGCGGCGCCGGCCCTGGCGGATGGCCTCGGCCAGCTCCGGCTCGCGGTGGGCGGTGAAGAACGGCCAGGGGGTGGCGGCGGCGAACTCCTCACCCATGAAGAGCAGGGGCGTGTTCGGACCGGCCAGCAGCAGGGCGGCCTCGGCGGCCAGCGCCCCTTCGGTCAGCACGGCGGAGGTGCGGTCCCCGGAGGCCCGGTTGCCCACCTGGTCGTGGTTCTGGATGCTCACGACCCACGCATGGTTGGGCACCGAGGCGGGGACGGGGCGGCCGTGGTCACGGCCCCGGAAGGTGGAGCGGGTGCCGTCGTGGAAGAACACTCGCTCGGCGGTCTTCGCCACCGCTTCCAGGGGGGCGAAGTCCGCGTAGTAGCCGTGGGTCTCCCCGGTGGCGGCCACGTGCAGGGCGTGGTGGACGTCGTCGTTCCAGGCCGCTGCCAGACCCAGGCCTCCGGCACCGCCGGCCCCGCGGGGCAGCACGAGGGCGGGATCGTTGCGGTCGGATTCGGCCATGAGCGGCACGGGGCGGCCGGTGCGGGCGGCCACGGCGTCCGCGAGCGCGGCCATCTCCTCCAGCAGGTGCACGGCGCGGGTGTCCTTGAGCGCGTGCACGGCGTCCAGGCGCAGCCCGTCCAGGTGCATGTCCTCGAGCCAGAACCGGACGTTGTCCAGGATGAACCGGCGGACTTCGTCCGAGTCCGGCCCGTCCAGGTTGGGCCCGTCGCCCCAGCCGGTGCCGTGGTCCACGAGGTAGGGGCCGAACACGCCCAGGTAGTTGCCGGAGGGCCCGGCGTGGTTGTGCACCACATCCTGCACCACCCCGAGCCCGGCGGCGTGGGCGGCATCCACGAACCGGCGGTAGGCCTGGGGGCCGCCGTAGGACTCGTCCACGGCAGACCAGGCGACGCCGTCGTACCCCCAGTTGCGGGGCCCGGACCATGAGTTCACCGGCAGCAGCTCCACATACGTGACGCCGAGGTCCACCAGGTGCGGCAGGCGGTCGATGGCGGCGTCCAGGGTGCCCTCGGGGGTGAAGGTGCCCACGTGCATCTCGTAGAGCACGGCCCCGCGCAGACCTCCACCCTGGGGGGCGTCCGGGTTTTTCTCCACGGCGGCCGGGCCGGTCCAGGCGGCGTCTGTCCAGGGGAAGTCGGCGGCCTCGAGGTCGAGGCGGGCGGGGCCGTGGACGGTGTCGGGCAGGCGCCGGGCCCGGGGGTCCGGGGCGGGGGCGGAGCCGTCCACCCGGTACCCGTAGCCGGGGTTGCCTCCCGCGAGGGCCGTGGCCGCGGCGAGCGCGGCGGCGTCCGGCACCCACCAGCCCCCGGCGGTGGGGGTGAGGGCGTGGGCGGCGGCCACGGGCCAGCGGTCCTCGGCGTCGTGGAGGGCGCCGGGCTCGGTGTCCACGAGCACGAGCTCCACGGACCGGGCGTAGGGGGCCCACACCGCGTAGGCGGTGGCGCGGGCGTCCTCGACGGCCCCGCGCTCGACGGCGGCCGGGTCCAGGGCGGTGTCCTCGGCGAGGCGGCGCAGGCCGGTGGAGGCGGGGCGGGCGGTCATGCGGTGGTCTCCTCGGGCAGCAGCAGGGCGACGGGCAGGTCGGCGAGCAGGTCCGCGAGGCGGACTGCACCGTGCTGGTCCGGCTGCACGGCACGGCCGGTGACGGCCTCGCGCCAGTGCCCGGCGGGCAGGGTGAGCACGGTGTCCCCCCAGCCGCCGCGCCGGTCCAGGGCGTCCGGCCAACGGGTGGCCACGGCCACCGCGCCCGGGCCCTCGGCGCTGCCGCGGCTGAAGGCGACGGCGTGCTCGGCGGCCTCGCCGTCCACGTCCACGGGCCGGTAGCCGGTGAACAGCTCGGGCCGGTCCCGGCGGGCGCGCAGCACGGCGGCGGTGACGGCGAGCTTGGCGGCCTCGGGCTCGTCCAGGCCGGGCACGTGGCCGTCGTCGAGCCGGTCCAGCAGCCGCGCCCGGGCGGCGAAGTCCACGCGGCGGCGGTTGTCCGGGTCCACGAGCGAGGGGAAGGGGATCTCGGTGCCCTGGTAGACGTCCGGGACGCCCGGGGCCGCCAGCTGCACGAGCTTGACCCCGAGCTGCACCACGAGCCCAGGGCCTGCCACCCGGTCGGCGACGGCCTGGAGCACGGCACGGGCGGGGCCCTCGGGGGCGGTGACGGCCCGGGCCAGGGCGGCCAGGCGCTCCTCGTAGGCCTCGTCCCCGTCGGTCCAGGAGGTGCGCTCCCCGCCCTCGCGGGCGGCCTTGAGCAGGAATCCGTGCAGGCGTTCGGTCTCCGGGGCGGTGCCGTCCGTGGGCCAGACGCCCACGAGGGACTCCCACACCAGCTTCTCGAGTCCGGGCGCATCCAGGGGGTGCAGGGCGGCCAGGGCGGCACGGTCGGCGTCCCAGCGGGCCGGGTCCTCGGCGAGCACGGCGATCCGGGCCCGCACGTCCTCACTGCGCTTGGTGTCGTGGGTGGTGAGGGTGGTCATGGCGGCCGGCCAGGCGGCCTGGCGGGCCTGCTGGGCGGCATGGAAGGCGCCGAGGCCCAGGGCGACGTCGGCAGGGTCGCCGCCGACCTCGTTGAGGTTGGCCCAGCGGGTCCACCGGTAGAAGGCTCGGTCCTCCACACCCTTGGCCATGACCATGCCGGAGGTCTGCTGGAAGCGGCGGGCCACGGGTGAATCCGGGTCCACGAGCACCTCGGCGAGGTCGGTGAGCACGTCCTCCAGGGCTGGTTCCTCGCGCACGGCGGCGGCCACAGCCGCCTCGAGGCGGGCCCGCCCGACGGGCAGGTAGGTGCGGTAGACGGGCAGGCGGGCCGCGACGGCGGCCACCGCGGCGGCCAGGCGGTCGTCCGTGTGGGTGCCGAGCACGGAGGCGGCGCGTGCCTCCCGGACGATTCGTGCGGTCTCCGCGGCCAGTGAGCCGGAGGCCACCTCCGCCTTGAGCTCGGTGATGAGCCGCTCCCACTCGTGGCGGGCGGCGGCGTCCTGCTCGGCGGTGCCGGCGGCCCCGGCGGGCATGAACACCCGCTCGATCTCTCCGAGGGCGTCGTAGCCGGTGGTGCCGTCCACGGGCCAGGCGGCGGGCAGCTCCTCCCCCGGCTCGAGGATCTTCTCCACCACCAGCCACCCCTCGGGCAGCACCTGCTCGCGCAGGCGGGTGAGGTAGGCACCCGGGTCGGCCAGGCCGTCGGGGTGGTCCACGCGAAGCCCGTGCACGAGGCCCTCGCGCACCCAGCGGGCGATCTCCGCGTGGGTGGCGTCGAAGACCTCCGGATCCTCGACGCGCACGCCGGCCAGGGTGGTGACGGTGAAGAAGCGCCGGTAGTTCAGCTCGGTGTCCCCGCGCCGCCAGCCCACAAGCCGGTAGTGCTGGCGCTCGTGCACCGCGCGGGCCAGGCGGGCACGGTCGGCGGTGGGCTCGTCCTCGGGGCGGGCGTCGGCGAACACCTCGGCGGCGCCCAGCCCGGTCTCCTGCTCGGCCGCGGCCAGGGAGCCGGGGGCGAGGGGGAAGGCCTGGTCCCAGTGCTGCAGGCGGGCTGTGCCGTCCTCGGCCGTGTGCACCACCAGCCGGTCCAGGCCGGCGTCGGCGCCGCGGGGATCGCCGTCAGGGCCGTCCCCCAGGACGGGGATGAGGATCCGGCCGTCGCCAGCGTCCCAGTCCACGTCGAACCAGGCGGCGTGGGCGGCCTCGCGGCCGTGCTGGAGCAGGTCCCACCAGGAGGCGGTCGCGGCGGCGTCGGCCACGCCCAGGTGGTTGGGCACCACGTCCACGGCGATCCGGAGGCCGGCCCGATGCGCGGCCTCGGCGAGGCGCTCGAGGGCCTCGGGCCCGCCCCGGGACGCGTCCACCCGGGTGGGGTCGGCGACGTCGTACCCGTGGCCCGAGCCCGGCTGAGCCTCCAGCAGCGGGGACAGGTACAGCCAGTCCGCGCCGAGCCGGCGCAGGTATGGCACGAGCGCGGCGACCTCGTCGAGCGGCAGGTCCGGGCTCACCTGCAGCCGGTAGGTGGAGGCGGGCAGGGGCCGGGAGGGTGCGGAGGGCTGGGGCTGGCTCACCCGGCGACGCTAACAGAGCGCGCGGACGCGTCAGGAGGTCCCATCGGCGGCCGCTTCCCGGCTCCGGGCGCTCACGGCAGGGCGTGTCCACGCGCCGCGGTCCACAGCCGGTACCACTGGCGTGCGCTCATCCGCGCGGCGGCGTCGGGGGCCTGGGCGCACGCGGCGATGCGCTCCGGCCGCTGCGTGCCCACCACGGGCCGCACCTGCCACGGCAGCTTCAGCAGCCAGGCCAGCACCACGGCCTCCGGGCCCACCGCCAGCTCCTGGGCCACCTGAGCGACGACGGCGGCCGTCCCGCCCAGCGTGGCGGCGCCGCCCTCCGGGTCTGGGACGAGCGCGTCCGGTGCGGGCGGGGCCGTGCTGAACCGCCCCTGGCCGAGCGGGCCCCAGGCCTGCAGCTCGATCCCCTCCCCCGCGCACACCGCACCGAGGTCGGCGGCCCCGGCGGTGGCGGGGGCCGTGGGGTGGTTGGGCAGCACGAAGGCCTCCACGAGGGTGCGATGGTGCAGACCCAGCTCCATCTGCACGCAAGCCAGGCCGGTGCCGTCCCGGCCCTGGCGGGCCAGCTCCCGCTGGAACTCGAGCACCCGCCCGGTGCCGAGGTTGGACACGCCCAGGCGGCGGACCAGGCCGGCCTCGCGGGCGTCGAGGAAGGCCCGCACGGTCCGGGCCACCGGCGTGAGCACATCGGGCCGGTGCACCAGCAGGATGTCCACGCAGTCGGCACCGAGGCGGTCGAGGGAGCGCTCCAGGGCGGCGCGCAGATGGGCCGGGGAGGAGTCGTAGCGCACCTCGGGCCGCCCGGCGGCGTCGAGCTCGTCCAGCACGATCCCGGCCTTGGTCTGCACCCGCAGCCCGGCCCGGCTCTCCGCATCGAGCTCGGCCAGCAGGGCGCCCACGGTCCGCTCGGAGGCGCCGGCGCCGTAGATGTCGGCGGTGTCGAGCACCCGCATGCCCGCCTCGAGGCTGGCATGCAGGGCCGCACGGGCGCGGTCCGGGTCCGTCCAGCCCATCGTCCCCAGGATGAGGGGCTGCTGCGGTGCCGGAGTGTTCGCGGCGGGGGGCGGCGTCGTCATGGGCTCAGCGTCTCACGCGCCCCGGACGGCGCCACGGCCCGGCCGCCCAGGCCCGGCTGTGATGGGATGGGGGCATGAAGCTCGCCACGTTCCGTCAGCCCGATTCGGACACCGCCTACCCGGGCGACACCTTCGCCGCGGTCCTCACCTCCTTCCACCCCGAGGACCCGGAGGTGGCGGTGCGCGCCGTCGCCCTGCCCGGCTGCCGGGACGTGGGCGAGTTCCTCACGCTCCCGCTGGCGCAGCGCCAGGAGCGTGTGGAGTCGGCGCTGCGGGCCGCGCAGGAGGATCGCTCGCTGCTGCTGAACGTGGCCACCCTGGTGTACGACACGCTCGTCCCGTTCCCCACGAAGGTCCTCTGCGTGGGCCTGAACTACAGGGACCACATCAAGGAGGCCGGTCTCGAGCTGCCGAAGCACCCGACCCTCTTCGCGAAGTTCGCGCAGTCCCTCACCGGCGCCCTGGACCCGCTGGAGGTCCCGGAGGAGGACCGCCGCATGGACTACGAGGGCGAGCTGTGCGTGGTGATCGGCGAGCCGGGCCGGCGGATCCCCGTGGAGGACGCCGGCGCGCACATCGCCGGCTACGCCGTGGCCGACGACGTCTCCCTCCGAGGCTGGCAGGGCCGCACCTCCGAGTGGCTGCAGGGCAAAGCCTGGGAGGCCTGCACCCCGGTGGGTCCGTGGCTGGTGACCCCGGATGAGTTCCCCGACGCCGCGCGGATCCTCACGCGCGTCAACGGGGAGGAGCGCCAGTCCGCCCGGGTGCGCGACGTGGTGTTCTCCCCCGCCGAGCTCGTGGCCTACGCCTCGCGGATGGTCACCCTCAACCCGGGCGACCTGATCATGACGGGAACCCCCGCCGGAGTGGCCCTGGGCCGCCGGGACGAGGAGGGCCGCCGCCCCTGGCTGACCGCCGGGGACGTGGTGGAAGTGGAGATCACAGGGCTGGGCCGCCAACGCAACGAGATCGTCTGACACTCCCGTTCGAGAAACGGGAGCTCCTCCAAGCACTCCCGTTCGAGAAACGGGAGCTTTCGGCCCATCTCCCGTGCACGAGACGGGAGGCGGGCCCACGACGCCGGCTCAGCGGCGCGGCGCCCCGGGCACCCTCACGTCCGCCCAGGCCCGTGCGATCCGCAGGTGACGCCCAGGTGAACACCTCACCGCCCGGGAGAATGGCAGGCATGGACCGTCCCGACGCCGCCTCCCCCCTGCCCGGCCCGCTCACCGTGCCCGACGCCGTCGGCATCCTGGGTGCCGGGCGCGCCGGCACCGCCCTGGCCCGGGCGATCGCCCGCATCCCCCACCTGCACCCCGGGACGCCGGCCCCGCGCGTCGTGATGGCCGCGACACGACCTCCCGTGGCGGTGCAGCGCCACCTGGTGATCCACGCCCCACAGGCCACAGCGGTGGCCCCGGAGGAGATCGCCGTGAACACTGCGCTCACCGTGGTGGCGGTGCCGCGCGAGGAGCTCGACGAGGTGGATCCGGCGTGGCTGGCCGGTCCTCGGACCCTGGCCGTGGTGGACATGACGAACACGTGGCAGGACGAGTCCGTGCCCACCTGGCTGCTGGGGGACGACGCCGGCGCGGAGCCGTCTTCCCCCGCGGAAACCGGCACGGTGCGGATCGCCCGCCGGTGGGCTGCGGCGGGGCTTCGGGTGCCGCTGGTGCGCGCGTTCTCGGAGGTCTCCCACCACGAGCTGGACCGGTCCGGCCGCACCGAGCCCCCGTTGCGGGCGCTCGGCGTGGGCGGGGACGCTCCCGGCCCTGCGAGGGACGCCGTCGCCGCTCTGGTCCGGGCGCTGGGGTTCGACCCCGTCGGCTACGCCCCGCTGGCGCGCGGCGCCGCCCTCGAACCGGGCGCCCGGGCCTTCGCCCACCCCATGACCGCTGCCGAGCTCACGGCGGCGCTCGCCCAGCCCTTGCCCTGATCCCGGGGGCGGGCGACGATGAGCCCATGCCCTCCACCAACACCGAACACCCGGACCTGCCCTCCTTCTCCGAGCACCGGAGCCCAGCGCAGGCCGGCGGGCTCCGTGAGGAGTTCCCTGCGGCACGCTTCACGGAGGGGCTCAGCAGTGGGGTGACGGAGAGGCAGGGTGAGGGGTGCGTGGTCGAGGTCCTCGAGCCCCGCGAGGTCCCCCTGGGCGGGCCGAGGGCGATGACTGTCCTGCGGACGCTGCCTCAGCGGGCACGGAGCCTGATCGGCGCCTGGTGCTTCCTGGACTTCTACGGCCCGGAGGATGTCTCCGCCTCCGGTGGCATGGATGTGCCTCGGCATCCTCACACGGGTTTGGCCACGGTGTCCTGGTTGTTCGAGGGCCGGATCGACCATGTGGACTCGGCCGGTTCCTGGGCAGCGGTGCGACCGGGTGAGGTGAACCTCATGAACGCGGGCCGGGGCATCACGCACAGCGAGTACTCCACGCAGGACACCACGGTGCTGCACGGTGCGCAGCTCTGGTATGCCCTGCCCGAGGAGCAGCGTTCCTGCGCGCCGGGCCTGGAGTCCCACCGTCCGGAGCCTGTGACGGGTGAGGGCTGGGAGGCGCGGGTCTTCCTCGGTGAGCTGTTGGGCACGCGCTCCCCCGTCTCGACGGCGCTGCCCCTGACGGGGGTGGAGGTGCGTCTGGAGCCGGGCGCCGAGCTGCGTGTTCCGGTGCCGGCCGGCCATGAGCACGGCCTGCTGTGCGTCTCCGGGCCGGTGAGCCTGCAGGGGGTGGACGTGCCGCGTGCCCATGTGGGCTATGTGGCGCCGGGGGCGGAGGAGCTGGTGGTGCGCGCAGGCGCGGAGGCTGTGGTCGCCCTGCTGCTGGGCGGGGAGCCGTTGGGTGAGCAGATCATCATGTGGTGGAACTTCGTGGGCCGCACGCAGGAGGAGATCGAGACCTGGCGGGCCGCGTACATGCAGGAGATGGGCTTCGAGGCGCCGACTCCGGACTCGCCGTTGGCGGCTGAGGGGCTCACGGAGCTGCGGGGTGTGCCCGATGGCGAGCCGTTGGGCCGGCCGGTGGGTGGGGCCCTGCTGGACGCGCTTGTGGGCACCCACTACGACGACGGCCGCCCCTTCCCCCAGTTCGGCGCCTTCCCGCCCGACCCGAAGGGCCCGATTCCGGCGCCGACCCTGCCGAACGCCTCGATGCGCCCCCGCGGCTGAGCGCTCCCGTTCACGAAACGGGAGTTCCCCCGACCACTCCCGTTCGGGAAACGGGAACTTCCCCAGCCCTGTCGCCCCAGATCCCTCCCCCACTGACGAAGGAGCACCATGACCACCCCCGACCTGGACCGCCCGGAGGTCCGCGACCTCGGTGACCGCTACGGCATCTTCGTGGACGCCTCGGACGTTCCCGCCGGATTCACCCAGTATGTGGAGCACACGGAGGAGGACGGCACGCGCGTGCGGATCTTCCCCCATACCGAGGTCGGCGAGGCGTTCAGCGGCCAGGGGCTGGCCTCCACGCTCGTGCGTGAGGCCCTGGACGACTCGATCGCCTCGGGGTGGAGGATCGTCCCGGTATGCCCGTACGTGAAGAGGTGGATCGACAGGCACACGGGGTACGAGGAGCACGTGGTCTCCGCCACCGGCAAGCACCTGCGAGCACTTCGAGGGAGCATGAACGGGTCGACTCCGTGAACGCGGAGGGGCCGCAGCCCACCCCCTGGTAGGCGCAGACCTGACCAGACCGGTATGTCCGGAATCCGCCCCAAGAACGACGAAGGCCCCCGCTCCATGAGCGGGGGCCTTCAGATGGTCGGGGTGACAGGATTTGAACCTGCGGCCTCGTCGTCCCGAACGACGCGCGCTACCAAGCTGCGCCACACCCCGTGGATTGCATCAGCAATACCAACAGACGCCTACTTTACTCCCGGACGAGGGGATGAGCAAATCCGCGCAGCAGTGGCTGCAGGCTGCAGAACCATGCGGCCGATGGCTTCTCCCCCAGCCTCGTGATGCGTCCATGGGGGTGCGTGCGGACTGCTCCACTCCGCCAGCGCTCGGCTGCTCTACGAGGGGGTCGCGCCAATGCGGACATATCCGCTCGCTGCAGGACAGGCCCGCCATCCGGGGCCTCCATGCACGGCGGGCAACGGCTGAGCAAGAATCGACCGGCCGCCTTCCCCACCAACAGGAAACACCCCACAAACACAGGGAGGCCCCACACCCAAAGGTGTGGGGCCTCAACCCAAAAGAATGTCCGGCGGCGACCTACTCTCCCACAACCTCCCGGTTGCAGTACCATCGGCGCTGTGGGCCTTAGCTTCCGGGTTCGGAATGGAACCGGGCGTTTCCCCCACGCTATGACCGC
>NZ_JAXFPG010000042.1:0-25091 GCF_034179925.1 Micrococcus sp.
GGGGGGGGGGGCGCCCCGGGTCGCCCCCCTGGCGCCCCCCCCCCCCCCGCCGGGGGGGGGGCCGCGGGGGGGCCGCCGGGCCCCCCCCCCGGGCCCCCACAGGGCCGGAGGCCAGGCGCCCCGGCCCTGAGTCGAAAGGACACACGCATGGGAACGCCCCGACCCGCAGAGCGCGATCTGCACACCGACACCACCGCGATGGCCGCGATCCGCTCCGGTGAGGGCCGCCCGCCGGCCCGCTGGCGGATGGTGGTCTACTCGGCGATCGGCATCGTCATGTTCTTCGTGCCGATCACCGTGAACGGCACCAGCTCGATCCCCCTGGACCATCTGGTCACCTGGGTGCGGGGCCTGCTCGGCCCCGCCGACCGCTGGGTGGGGCTGGCGATCATCGCCGCTGGCGCCGTCTACCCGTTCGTCACCGGGCGCTGGCGCCGGGACACCACCCGCACGGTGTTCTCCCTGCTGGCTCTGCTCGGGTTGGCCGCCGCCGTCATGGTGGTGCTCGGCGTCGGCCCGCACTGGCTGCTCGCCCCGGAGATCGGCCCGTTCCTCATGGACAAGCTCGTGATCCCGGTGGGCCTGATCGTGCCGATCGGCGGGGTGTTCCTCGCGCTGGTCATCGGCTACGGCCTCATGGAGTTCGTGGGCGTGTACCTGCGCCCGGCGATGCGGCCGATCTGGCGGGTGCCCGGGCGGGCCGCCGTCGACGCCGTCGCCTCCTTCGTGGGCAGCTACGCCCTGGGCCTGCTGCTCACCAACCGCATGTACCGCTCAGGCCGGTACACGGCCCGGGAGGCGGCGATCATCGCCGTCGGGTTCTCCACGGTGTCCGCGACGTTCATGGTGATCGTCGCCAAGACCCTCGGCCTGATGGACGTGTGGCTCTGGTACTTCTTCGGCACCCTCGCGGTCACGTTCCTCGTCACCGCGATCACCGTGCGCATCCCCCCGCTCAGCCGCATCCCGGACGAGGTGTACCCCGGGGCGGAGCACCACCCCGAGCAGACCGTCACCCGGGACCGGTTCCGGGTGGCCCGCCGGGCCGCGGAGCAGACCCTCGCCGAGGCACCCTCCCTGCCGCGGAACGTCTGGGTGAACTTCCGGGACGGGCTGGTGATGGTGCTGCAGATCCTGCCGTCCATCATGTCGGTCGGCCTGATCGCGCTGGTGCTGGCCACCTACACCCCGGTGTTCGAGTGGGTCGGGGTGATCTTCCGCCCCGTCTTCTGGGCGCTGGGCCTGCCCGACCCGACCCTGCTCTCCTCCGCGGCGGCGACCTCCGTGGCCGAGATGTTCATCCCGGCGACCATGCTGGCCGACCACCCGGACTTCGTGGCCCGGTTCGTGATCGGCGTGGTGTGCGTCTCCGCGATCATCTTCTTCTCCGCCGTGGTGCCGGCCATCCTGGCCACGGACATCCCCGTGAAGCTCTGGCACCTCGTGGTGGTCTGGGTGGAGCGGGTCATCCTCACCGTGCTGTTCGCCACCCCGCTGGCGCACCTGGTGGCGGCCGTCGTCGGCTGACCGCCCCCACGCACCCCGCTCCGGCCCCGAGACCCCATCCGAGAGGACCCCATGAGCTCCGAACTGATCACCCACATCGGTGAACTCACCTGCGTGGACGCCGAGGCGCGCGTGCTGACGGACGCGGCCGTCGTCGTCGAGGACGGGCGGATCGCGTGGATCGGTGCCGCCGCGGACGCCCCCGCCGCGGACACTGCCACCGACGCCGAGGGCCGGGCCGTGCTGCCCGGCTGGGTGGACCCCCACACCCACCTGGTGTTCGACGGCGACCGCTCCGCCGAGTTCGAGGCCCGCATGGCGGGGGAGTCCTACGCGGCCGGCGGCATCGGGCTCACCACGGAGGCCACCCGCGCCGCCTCCGACGAACGCCTGCGCGACCTCGTGCTTGGACGTGTGGCCGACGCCGTGGCCGGCGGCACCACCACCCTCGAGACGAAGACCGGCTACGGCCTCTCCGTGGAGGAGGAGGCCCGGCACGCCCGCCTGCTCGCCCGCCTGAAGGCCGAGGGCCACATCGACGCCGTCACCTTCCTCGGCGCGCACCTGGTACCTGCCGGCCGGGACGCGGAGGACTACCTGGACGACGTCGTCGGGCCCATGCTCGAGGCCGTCGCCGAGCATGTGGACTGGGTGGACGTGTTCTGCGACCGCGGCGCGTTCACCGGGGAGCAGTCCCGGCGGGTCCTCACCGCCGGACGTGACGCCGGGCTCGGCCTGCGCCTGCACGGCAACCAGATCGAGCCCGGCCCCGGTGTAGGCCTGGCCGTGGAACTGGGCGCCGCGAGCGTGGACCACGTCAACCACCTCACGGACGAGGACGTCGAGGCCCTCGCCGGCACCTGGGCCCACTGGGACCGGGCGGGCGCGACCGGGACGCCGGGCGTCGTCGCCGGATGCCTGCCCGCCTGCGACCTCTCCACCCGGGCCCCGCTCGCCCCGGCCCGGCGCCTGCTGGACGCCGGCATCGAGATCGCCCTGGCATCCAACTGCAACCCCGGTACCAGCTACACCACCTCCCAGAGCTTCAATGTGGGCACCGCTGTGCTCCAGATGCACCTGACCCTGGCCGAGGCGGTGCGCGCCGCGACGATGGGCTCGGCGATCGCCCTGCGCCGGCAGGACGAGGTCGGCTCCGTGGAGGTCGGCAAGCGCGCCGACCTGCACATGCTCGCCGCCCCCGCCGCGATCCACCTGGCCTACCGCCCCGGCATGCCCCTCACCCACGCGGTGTGGCGGGCAGGCCGCCGCGTTCGCTGACGCGGCTCCCGCGCGGTCTCGCCGCCGCCCCCGTGTAGCCCCCACGCGGCCCCGGCGGCCCCGACCACCCGGCCCCCCTGACTGCTCCGGCACCCCCGACGAAGGAGACCCCATGACCCCCACGAAGCCCACCCAGGACGTCGTCACCCTCGGCCCGTCCGGGGCCACGCTGGCCGACGTCGTCGACGTCGCCCGCCACGGGGTGCGCGTCGAGCTCACCGCCGAAGCCCTCGACGCCGTCGCCGCCGTGCGCCAGCACGTCGAGGAACTCGCCGCCGGAGAGGTGCCCGCCTACGGCATCTCCACCGGATTCGGCGCGCTGGCGAACAAGCACATCCCCCAGGAATCCCGGGCACAGCTGCAGAAGTCCCTGATCCGCTCCCACGCCGCCGGCATGGGCCCGGCCGTGGAGAAGGAGGTGGTGCGGGCACTGATGTTCCTGCGCGCCACCACCCTGGCCTCCGGCCGCACCGGGGTGCGCCCCCAGGTGGTGCAGACCATGGTGGACCTGCTCAACGCGGACATCACCCCCGTGGTCCACGAGTACGGCTCCCTCGGCTGCTCCGGAGACCTGGCACCCCTGTCGCATGTGGCGCTCGCCCTGATGGGCGAGGGGCCGGCGTCGGGCCCCGACGGTGAGGTGAAGGACTCCGGCGAGCTGATGCGCGCCGCCGGGATCGAGCCGGTCCAGCTGCGGGAGAAGGAGGGCCTGGCCCTCGTCAACGGCACCGAGGGCATGCTCGGCATGCTCATCCTGGCCCTGCACGACCTCGATACCCTCGCCGACGCCCTGGACCTGACCGCCGCGATGTCCGTGGAAGCGCTGCTGGGCACCGACCGCGTGTTCGTGCCCGAACTGCACGCCCCGCTGCGCCCCCACCCGGGCCAGGCCGTCGCCGCGGACCGCATGCTGCGGATCCTGGCCGACTCGCCGATCGTCGCCAGCCACCGCGAGGGCGACTCCCGTGTGCAGGACGCCTACTCGCTGCGCTGCGCCCCGCAGGTGGCCGGCGGCCTCCGGGACACCCTCGCCTACGTGCGCGGGGTGGCCGAGCGCGAGCTGGCCGCCACCATCGACAACCCCGTGGTGCTGCCGGACGGCCGCGTCTGCTCCAACGGCAACTTCCATGGCGCCCCCGTGGCCTACGTGCTGGACTTCCTGGCGATCCCCGTGGCGGACGCGGCCTCCATGGCCGAGCGCCGCACGGACCGCATGCTGGACCCGGCCCGCTCCCATGGGCTGCCGGCGTTCCTCGTGGACGATCCGGGCGTGGACTCCGGCATGATGATCGCCCAGTACACGCAGGCCGGGCTCGTCTCGGACATGAAGCGCCTGGCCGTGCCCGCCTCCGTGGACTCCATCCCCTCCTCCGCCATGCAGGAGGACCACGTGTCCATGGGCTGGCACGCCGCCCGCAAGCTGCGCACCGCCGTGGAGAACTTCCGCCGGGTGCTGGCCGTGGAGCTGGTGGCCGCCGCCCGGGCCATCGAGCTGCGTGCCCCGCTCCAGCCGGCCGCCGCCACCGGCGCCGCCGTGCGCGTGCTCCGCGAGGCCGGGGTGCCTGGCCCCGGCCCGGACCAGTTCATGGCCCCGCAGCTGGCCGCCGCCGAGCAGGCTCTGCGGGACGGCTCCGTGCTGGCCGCCGTCGAGCAGGCACTGGGTGCGGCGGGCCAGGAGGCTGGCGCCGAGCGGCCGCTTGCCTGATCCCTGGCGTCGATCCAGAGGAAACGGCTGCTTTTCCGTGGGGGAAAGCGCCCTTTCCTCTGGCTCGTGGGGCGGCCGCCGCGGGGCCAACGGAGGGAACGCTCCCCGACGGCCAGTGTGATGCCCTCAGCGCCTCGGGCGGTGCCGGCCGACGATCGTGTGGATCAGGCGGGCGGCCGCCTTGGCGGTGCGTCCGTCCACGTCCAGGGAAGGGTTCAGCTCCACCACGTCCGCCAGGGCGAGCTTGCCGGAGCGGGTCGCCTCCAGCACGCACGCGTGGACCACCTCGTAGGGCACCCCGAACCCGGCCGGGGCACTCACCCCCGGGGCGACGGCGGCCGGCAGCACGTCCAGGTCGATCGTCAGGTAGAGCACGTCCACATGGTCCGTGAACTCCCGCACGAACCGCAGCACCTGGGAGAGGTCCGCGGTCTGGGCGTGCTCGTCGGAGATCCACGTGACCCCGTGCTCGCGGGCGGTCTCGAACAGCACCTGCGTGTTGGTGGCCTCGCTGACGCCCACCACCGCGTAGGCCAGGGAGTGCTCGGAGGCGGCGGCCTCGCGCAGGGCCTGCAGGAACGGGGTGCCGGAGCTGGGCCGGGGCGCCTCACGCAGATCGAAGTGGGCGTCCAGGTTGAGGATGCCCACCCGTGTGCCCTCGCCCACCCGGCCGGAACCGGCCAGGCCGCAGTAGGAGGCGTAGGCGGTCTCGTGGCCGCCACCGAGCACCACGGTGAGCGTGTGCTCGTCCAGCAGCCCGGCGATGCGCCCGGCCAGCGCGGCCTGGCCCTCCTCGAGATCCCCGGGGGCGTCGTCGTCGCCGCGGGTCACCACGACGTCGCCGGCATCCACGAGCACGCCCGTCCCCGGCACGTGGGCCAGGGGGGCCAGCGCGGACCGCAGGGCGTCCGGGCCCTCCACGGCGCCGATGCGACCGCTGTTGCGGCGTACGCCCTCGTCGGAGGCGAAGCCGACGAACGCGGTAGAGCGGACGGTGCCGGGGTGGGGGGCGGAGGACTCTGATGTGATGGTGCTGCCCGGCGCGGGGGTGCCGCTCGTGGCGGGGGCGCTGTCCGTGGCGGGGGTGCTGCCCGGCGCGGGCGAGGCGGGGCCGGCGTCGTCGGCGGTGGTGGCGGGCCGGACGGCCTGGTGCCAGCGGCGGTGCTCGGGGCCGTCGCCGTCCACGCGACCGGCCCAGGCAGAGGAGAGGGGGGCGGGGGTGTGCTGGGGCGTCGGGGAGCTCATGGGCTCATCCCATCGCATGCGCGTCCGGGCCGCCACCCCCGCCGTTCCCCTCCCTCCCCACCGCTCCCTCCCCTCCCTCAGCGCTCCGGGGGCGAAAGTGGCCGGAATTCATGCGGGATGCCGGCCCCTTTCGCCCCCGGAGCGCGGGAAACCCCGGAGCGCAGGAAACCCCGGAGCACAGGAGGGAAATGGCTCAGCCGGCGGTGCGGATCAGGGAGAGCTCGAACTCCAGGGTGACCCGCTCGGAGATGAGCAGTCCGCCCGAGTCCAGCGGCACGTTCCACTCCAGCCCCCACCGGCGCCGGTCGATCCGGCGGGAACCCTCCAGCCCGGCGCGGGTGAGGCCGAACGGATCCACCTCCACACCCACCAGCTCCAGCGGCAGGATCACCTCACGGGTCACCCCGTGCATGCTCAGGTCCCCCACCACCATGAACCGCCACGGCCCGCGCTCGGCGATCGACCGGGAGCGGAACTCGATGGTGGGGTGCGCCTCCACGTCGAAGAAGTCCCGCGAACGCAGGTGGTCGTCGCGGTCCTCGTGGCGGGTGTCGAGGCTCTCGGCCTGCACCACCACCTCCACCCGGGAGTGCTCCAGCCCGCGAGGATCGAGCACGAGGGCCCCGGCGACGTCGGTGAACGCGCCCCGCACGGTGGTCACCATGGCGTGGCGGGCCGCGAAGCCGACGCGGGAGTGGTCGGCGTCGATCTGCCAGGTGCCGGCCAGTTCTGCCAGTGACGTCAAGATGGCCTCCGTGCTTGGGTGGGTGACGGCTCGATCCTACGGGAGGGGCCTTCCCTGCGGGATCGGCCTGCCCTGCAGGAGAGGCTTGCGGCGGCCCCCAACGACGCCGGCCGGTCGCCTCCGCGTGGAGGTGACCGGCCGGCGTCGGGTTCGGGCCGAGGGTCAGCTGTTGGCCGGGCCCTCGTCCGCCATGGGGGTGGAGGGGTCGGAGACGACGTCCGGGTCGGCGCCCTGGGAGTGGTCGGTCTCGGCGTTGTCCTCACCGGCGGAGGTGACCTGCTCGACCTTCTCCTGCACCTTCTCCTTGGCCGCGGCGGCGGCCTCGCCGGCCTTCTTGACCTGCTCGGAGTCCTTGACGTCCGCGAGGGTGGACTTGGCCTGCTCCTGCACCTGGCTCACCTTCTTCTGGGTCTGCGGGTCGTTCCAGAACTTCTGGGCGTTCTGGGTCATCTTCTCGAGGTTCTGGCGGCCCTCCGCGCTGCCCAGCAGGTAGCCGAGCGCAGCGCCGACGCCGAGGGTGATCCAACGCATGGTGTGCTCCTTCGTCAGTGGTCCGCGGCGCACGCGCGCGCCGTCGTTGGGCACCACTGTGGTCCGCCCGCGGGCACCGCGTCAATGGATCCGCCGCGCCGGGCCTCAGCGGAGACCCCGCCGCGCCGAGGTGCTCACCGCTCAGCGGTGCACGCTCACGGCATCAGTCGCGCACGGCCACGCGCGCGTGGTGCACCCGGTGGATCACCTCGATCACCGCGCACCCCACGGCCGCGGCGGCCAGGCTCGCCGTCAGCAGGTCCGCCGGCGGCAGCTCCATCTGGTGGTACCAGCGGGAGATCGGCACGAGCACCACGGCCGCCAGCAGCACGTACATGCCGGCCAGCAGGCCGGTGCGGGGCCAGGTGAGCGGACGGGAGGCCGTGCACAGCACCCACAGGCCCAGCAGGGTCAGGGTGATCATGGAGGCTGTCTGCACCTGCGCGGCGTCCGGGGCGGTGGCCGCACCGTGGCGGGCGAACAGGGTCACCGCCGCCATGGCTGCCACGATCGTCACCCCGCACGGCACCGCGAACAGCAGGGCCCGCCGCAGGAACCCGGGCACGTAGCGGCGCGGGTTCGGCATGAGCGCCAGGAAGAACGTGGGCAGGCCGATCATGATGAAGTCCACGGTGGAGGCCTGGCGGGGCAGCAGCGGGAACGGCCAGGCCAGCAGGGAGAACACCACGCCGAACATCAGGGCGTAGCTCGTCTTGGCCAGGTAGATGTGGGCCAGGCGCTCCATGTTGGCGATCACCTGCCGCCCCTCCCGCAGCACATGCGGCAGGCGCTCGAAGCGCCCGTCCAGCAGCACCATGCGGGAGACGGCCTTCGTGGCCGGGGCGGCGTTGCCCATGGCGATCCCGAGGTCGGCGGTCTTCAGCGCCAGGGCGTCGTTGACGCCGTCGCCGGTCATGGCCACCACGTGTCCGCGTGAGCGCAGCGCCGTGACCATCGCCTGCTTCTGCTCGGGGGCGACCCGCCCGAACACGCTGGCCCCGGCCAGCACGTCGGCGAGCTCCTCCGGGTCCGTGGGCAGGTCCCGGCCGTCGACGGCGTCGCCGGTCACCTCGACGCCCACCTGGCGGGCCACCGCGGCCACGGTGCGGGGGCTGTCCCCGGAGATCACCTTGATGTCCACGCCCTGCTCACGGAAGTACGCGAGGGTCTGCGCGGCGTCCGGGCGCACGTTCTCGGCGAAGGTCAGCACCGCCACCGGGTCACGCCGCGCGGGCGGGGCCAGGCCGGCCCCGTCCGCCCCGGTGGGGGTCTCGGCGCTGTGGCACAGCAGCATGGTGCGCAGGCCGCGGTCGGCGGTGGCCGCGCAGGCCTCACCGAGGCGTCGGGCGGCGTCCTCGCCCATCCGCTCCGGGTCCAGCAGGGCCTCGGGGGCACCGAGCAGCCAGGTGCCGGCCAGGCCCGGGGTCTCGGCGTCGGCCTCCGGGCCGAACACCACCCCGGACCAGCGGCGGGCGCTGGAGAAGGCCAGTACCCCGGCCGGGGCCGTGGCCGGTGCGGCGGGGAACGGCTCCCGCAGGGCCGCGGCGGTGGTGTTGGCGTCCGGGTCCGCGCCCATGGTGGCCAGCGCCGCCTGGGCGGCGGCGGGCAGGGACTGCGCGCCGGACGCGCCGGTGTGGGGGCCGGCGTCGTGCGTCTCCTGCTCGGCGGAGGGTTCGGGGAGGCCGAGGTCCGGACCGGTGCCCTCGGGCCCTCCGCCGGTGACGTCGCGGGCCCCGTGGAACCCGATGCCGCCCTCGGTGAGGGTGCCGGTCTTGTCCAGGCAGACCGTGTCCACCCGGGCGAGGATCTCCACGGCGGGCTGCTCCTGGATCAGCACCTCGCGCTGGGCCAGCTTGAGGGCGGCCACGGCGAAGGAGATCGTGGTCATCAGCGCCAGGCCCTGCGGGATCATGGCTGTCACCGCGGCCACCGTGGCCACGAGCGCCGGCTCCAGGGCTGTCTCGCGCGGGGAGGAGAGCGCGAGGTCCCAGCCGCCGGCCGCGGTCATCTGGCCGTGCAGGATCACCGCGACGATCGGCACGAGCGCGACCGTCAGCCACCGGGCCACCGTCTCCAGGGCTGCCCGCAGCTCGGAGTGGATCCTTGTGAAGCGGCGGGCCTCCGAGGCCAGGCGCGCGGCGTGGCTGTCGGCGCCCACAGCGGTGGCACGCACGAGCCCGGTTCCGGCCACCACGGCGGACCCGGACAGCAGTGTGTCCCCGGGGGTCTTGCCCACCGGGTCGGACTCGCCGGTCAGCAGGGACTCGTCCAGGTCCAGGCCCTCCGCGGTGAGCACCACCGCGTCCACCGGCACCTGGTCGCCGCGGCGCAGGGCCACGACGTCGTCCAGCACCACCTCCTCCAGGCGCACCGTGCGGCGCTCGCCCTCGCGCACCACCACAACACCGTCCTGGTGCAGCAGCGCGATCCGCTCGAGCTTGCGTTTGGCCGAGAACTCCTGGACCACGCCGATCACCACGTTTGCGATCGCCGCCAGGCTGAACAGCAGGTCGAACCAGCGTCCCAGCACGACGATGACCACCGCGCACAGGGCGATGGTCAGGTTGAACAGGGTGAGCACATGGGCACGCAGGATCGCCCCGAGGGAGCGGGAGGTATCCTTGGGCTGGGCGTTGGTGCGGCCCGCGGCCACCCGCTCGGTCACCTGGGTGTCACTCAGTCCCCGCAGGTCGGCCTCCGGGGTCAGGAGGGCGGCGGGGGACGCGGGGTTCGGATCAGCGGTGGGCACAGGCCAAGCGTAGGGCGTGCCGGGGTGACGGGAATCCTCCTTCAGGATGATCTCATCGGTATGACGCTGGGTGTTTCCAGGGAGAAGGGTGAGGGTTCTATTATTGTGGGCATCGTGTGCGTGCCCGCCCGGGTGGGAGTGCGGCCGTGGCCGTCCCGCCGAGAGGGCGGGACGCCGTCACCGTCGATCCGAGGAGCCCCCTCCGTGCGCAAGAACCCCCTGTCCCCTGCCGTGACGACCCGCCCCGCCGCGCGTCGGGCCACCCTGGCCGCCCTGCTCGGCGCCGGTGCCCTGGCGCTCAGCGCCTGCGCCACCCAGGCCCCCGCGTTCGAGGACATCCGGGAGGAGGTGCAGCAGAACATGAACGACGCCAGCTCCGTGACGCTGGACTTCGAGCGCGAGGACAAGCCCGGCCAGAAGCAGCGCGTGCACCTCTCCGGCGCCGTCGAGGACGGCGACCGCACGGCCCGCGTCCAGGACGAGACGAGCGGCGGCGTCATGGAATTCCGCGTGGTCGAGGGCACCGCCTACGTCAAGGTCGACTCCGCCGGCTCGGACTCCACCCTGCAGGAGATGGAGCAGGCCCTGAAGGGCCGCTGGCTCGCGGACACCCAGGGCAACTTCCCCATGGACGAGATCAGCCCGAAGGTCGTCTTCGACGAGTTCGACAACGGCTTTACCTCCATGACCGACGAGGAGGCGCGCGCCACGAAGGCCGAGGTCGTGGACGTCGACGGTGAGGAGATGTACCGCTACTCCGACGACAGCGACTGGACGGTCACCGTGGACAAGGACAAGAACCTGCGCCTGATCGAGGGCCACGGCCCCGGTGAGGACTCTGGGAGCCTCCACCTGGACGACTGGAACAGCGCCCCGCAGGTCGAGAAGCCCGCCGACTCCGAGGTCGTGACGGTCGCTGAGCTGGAGCGGGAGATGATGGCCGGCACCAACGGCTGAGACCCGTCTCGGACACACGACGACGGCCCGGGGCTGACACCATGCGGTGTCGGCCCCGGGCCGTCGTGGTTCAACGCTCGGTCTCAGCCGAGCCCTGCCGGCCGGGAAGGTCAGAGAACCTCACCCGGCCGAGCCGGTGGGGTCAGGCTCAGGCCTCGACGCGGCGACCGGTGCCGGTGCGCAGCTCGGTCTCCTTGCGGTGCACGGCGCGGGCGCCAGCCACACCGGCCAGCGAGGACACGAGGCCGCCGAGCAGGATGCCGCCGAAGGTCCACCAGGCGCCGCTGGCGATGTCGTCGCGGTTCTGCTCGAAGGCGTTGGCCGCATCCTGGGCGGCGTTCTGCACCTGGTTCTGCGCCTGGGCGGCGGCGTCGTTCACGGCGTTCGGGTCCACCTGGTTGCCAGCGTTCTGGGCGTCCTGGGCGGTGATGGTGGTGGCCTGCGCGGCGGTGTTCGCCACGCCGCCGATCACGCCACCGACGGTGCCGAGGATCGAGGAGCTCACGAGGCCGGCGACCAGCAGCAGGCCCACGAGGGAGGTCGCCCAGGTCACCAGACCGTGCAGCAGACCGCCGCGGACGGCGAGCGCGCCGGCGACGAAGCCGGCGGCGGCCAGGCCGAGCAGCAGGGTGATCAGGGACCAGATGCCCATCGCGGTGCCGTCGGCGGCGCTCAGGCCCATGGCAGTGGCCAGCACGCCCAGCAGCACGAGCACGGCCAGGAAGGTCATGACGCCGGCGAAGATCGCGCCCCAGGACACGTTCGAGGTGCGGCGGCTGCGGTCGGTGCCCAGCCAGGAGTCGCGGGCCGAGTCGTCGCCCCGGACGGTCTCGCGGCGGGGGGCGGAGGAGCCGTTCTCGGCGAGGGTGGTGGTGTGCGCGCCGGTGGCGTGACGGGCGTCGGTGGTCGCCTCGACGGTCTCGGTGCGGCGGGGCTGACCGGCGTCCCCGACGGGGCGGTTGCTCTGCTCGGACATGGAATGCCTCTTTCCGTGGTGTCGGATGGCGCACGCCGTCCGCCGGGGTGGTGGCTGAGACAGTCGTGCCTTGTCATTCCACCGTAGGGGGCGCCCCGGGGGGTCCGTGAAGGGCTGAGGGGCCGCCGTCGCCGTGATGTGAGACACGTTATCACCTGTGCGGACCCCATGCGGAAGGGCCCCTCCCCTGCCGGCGACGCCGGTGGGGAAGGGGCCCTGACCAGGGGCGACGCCGCAGCGCCGCCGGGATCAGCCGAAGTGCCTCGGCAGGGTGGCCTCCCAGGCCTCACGCAGCTCGGCGATGGGCAGGGTGAACTCGCCCTGCAGCTCCAGCGCCTCGGACTGCGCGTCCACCACGCCGATGCGGGCCACCGTGTAGCCGCGGGCGGTGGTCATGTCCGTGAAGCGGACCTCCTCGGTGCGGGGCACGGACACCACGGCCCGGCCCTGCGTCTCCGAGAACAGCGCCGTGAAGGTGTCCACGCCGTCGCGGGCGGTCACCTCGTCCAGCACGATCCGCGCACCCACACCGAAGCGCAGCACCATGTCCGCGAGCGTGGCCGCCAGGCCGCCCTTCGAGACATCGTGGGCGGCGTCCACCATGCCGTCACGGGACATGTTCACGAGCAGCTCGCCCAGCAGGCGCTCCTGCTTCAGGTCCACCCGCGGAGGCACCCCGCCGAGGTGGCCGCGCAGGTTCGCGAACTCCGAGCCGTCCAGCTCGTCCGCCGTGACGCCCAGCAGGTACACCGCCTGGCCGTCCGCGTCCTTGCCGAAGCCCGAGGGCGTGCGGCGCAGGACGTCGTCGAACCGGCCCAGCACACCCACCGTGGGAGTCGGGTGGATCGCGACGCCGCCGGTCTGGTTGTACAGCGAGACGTTCCCGCCCGTGACCGGCACGCCCAGCTCCTGGCAGGCATCCGCCAGGCCGCGCACGGCCTCGGCGAACTGCCACATGACCTCCGGGTCCTCCGGGGAGCCGAAGTTCAGGCAGTCCGTGACAGCCAGCGGCACCGCACCCGTGGTGGCCACGTTGCGGTACGCCTCCGCGAGGGAGAGCTGCGCACCCGTGTACGGGTCCAGGTAGGCGAACCGGTCGTTGCAGTCCGTGGCCACGGCCACACCCATGCCGGACTCCTCGTCCACACGGATCACACCGGCGTCGTCCGGGGAGGCCAGGGCGGTGTTGCCGCGCACGTAGCGGTCGTACTGGCGGGTGATCCAGGAGACGTCCGCCATGTTCGGGGAGGCCATCAGCTCCACCAGGGCGGCCTTGAGCTCCTCGCCCGTGGACGGCAGGTCCTGCCCGGCCGCGGAGGAACGGAAGGTGTCCGCCTGCAGCGCGTCCTGGAAGGACGGACGGCGGTACGGGCGCTCATACACGGGGCCGTCGTGGGCCACCGTGCGCGGGTCCACGTCCACGATGGTCTGCCCATCCCAGGTGATCACGAGGCGGCCGTCGCCGGTGACCTCGCCCAGCCATGAGTACTCCACGTCCCACTTGGCCATGACGGCCTCGAACGCCTCCACGTTCTCCGGGGTCACCACCGCCATCATCCGCTCCTGGGACTCGGACATGAGGATCTCGCCCGGGGTGAGGGTGTGATCGCGCAGCAGCACGTCCGTCAGCTCCACGCGCATGCCGCCCTCGCCATTGGAGGCCAGCTCCGAGGTGGCGCAGGAGATGCCCGCAGCGCCGAGGTCCTGGATGCCCTCCACGAGGGAATCCCGGAACAGCTCGAGGCAGCACTCGATGAGCACCTTCTCCGCGAACGGGTCGCCCACCTGCACCGACGGGCGCTTGGCCGGCTTGCCGCCGTCGTCGAAGGACTCCGAGGCCAGCACCGAGGCGCCGCCAATGCCGTCGCCGCCGGTGCGGGCACCGAACAGCACCACCTTGTTCCCGACGCCGGACGCGTTGGCCAGGCGCAGGTCCTCGTGCTTGAGCACGCCCACGGCCAGGGCGTTCACCAGCGGGTTGCCCTGGTAGGAGGCGTCGAAGGCCACCTCGCCGCCGATGTTCGGCAGGCCCAGCGAGTTGCCGTAGCCGCCGATGCCCGCGACCACGCCATGCACCACGCGCGCGGTGTCCGGGTGGTCGATCGCCCCGAAGCGCAGCGGATCCATCACCGCCACCGGACGGGCGCCCATCGAGATGATGTCCCGCACGATGCCGCCGATGCCCGTGGCCGCACCCTGGTAGGGCTCCACGAACGAGGGGTGGTTGTGGGACTCCACCTTGAAGGTCACAGCCCAGCCGTCGCCGAGGTCGGTGACGCCGGCGTTCTCACCGATGCCGACCATCATGTGCTGCTTCATCTCGTCCGTGAGCTTGTCCCCGAACTGGCGCAGATGCACCTTGGAGGACTTGTACGAGCAGTGCTCGGACCACATCACGGAGTACATGGCCAGCTCCGCGGCAGTGGGACGGCGGCCGAGGATCTCACGGATCCGCGCGTACTCGTCCTCCTTCAGGCCGAGCTCCGCCCAGGGCTGCTCGAGGTCCGGGTTCGCGGCGGCCTGCTCGACCGTCTCGATGCTGAACTTCTTGCTCTGCTGGCTCATGCGGCACCTCCACGGGCGGCGAGGGTGGTCAGGACGGACGTGAAGAAGCCGAGCCCGTCCGTGCCGGCGCGCATGCCGGCGTCGGTGTCCGGGCCGAAGCCGGCCTCCACGGCGTGCTCGGGGTGCGGCATCAGACCCACCACGTTGCCGGCCGGATTCGCGATGCCCGCGATGTCCCGGCGGGAGCCGTTCGGGTTCCAGCCCACGTAGCGGAACACCACACGGCCCTCACCCTCGAGACGGTCCAGGGTGGCCTCGTCCGCCACGTACTGGCCGTCCTGGTTCTTCAGGGGCACGGTGATGGTCTGGCCCTGCTCGAAGTCCGCGGTCCAGGCGGTGTCCGTGGACTCCACGCGCAGCTGCTGGTCGCGGCAGATGAAGTGCAGGTGGTCGTTCTTGATCATCGACCCCGGCAGCAGGTGGGACTCCGTGAGGATCTGGAAGCCGTTGCAGATGCCCAGCACCGGCAGTCCGGAGGCGGACCCCTCGGGGCCACCGGCAGCCTCGGCGATCGCCGTCATCATGGGGGCGAAGCGAGAGATCGCACCAGCGCGCAGGTAGTCGCCGTAGGAGAACCCGCCGGGGATCACCACGGCGTCCAGGCCGGCGAGGGTGGCGGCGGCGTCGGCGTCGGCGTGCCACAGGGACACAGGCTCCGCGCCGGTGAGGCGCACCGCGCGGAGGGCGTCGACGTCGTCGAGGGTGCCCGGGAAGGTCACGACGCCGATCCGGGCACCGTTCAGCGGGGTGGCGGGCGTCGAGTAGTCGCCGATCAGGGGGATCTCGGTCATCGGGCGGCCTCGGCGGACTCGTCCAGGACGGTGACCTCCACGACGTCCTCGATGACGGGGTTGGAGAGCATCTCCTCGGCGGCCTTGCGGGCCTGGGACAGGATCTCGTCGGTGACCTCGCCCTCCACGGTGAGCTCGAAGCGCTTGCCCTGACGGACCTGGCTGAACTCGGTGAAGCCGAGGCGAGGCAGTGCCCCATTGATCGCCTTGCCCTGGGGGTCGAGGATCTCGGGCTTGGGCATGACGTTCACGACGATGATGGGCATGGACACGCTCCTGGGTGCGGGACGGACGCCGCGGAGCCGAGGGCGGCGGTCCGGGCCGGGCCCACCAGGTGTGGCGGGCGGGCGTGCCGGTGCCGTCTCACGCCCGAGCCGGGCGCTCCGCGAGCTTGCCGCATCAGTCTACCGGGGCTGCGCGGTGGCCGTGGGGGAGGGGCGAGGGCAGTGCGGCGGGAGTGCGGAGAGGAGACGGGCCGGGGGTCTGTGCCGGCCGGATCGACCGTTCTCCTACATCTCGCACGTTCTACGGTCGAGATGCAGGAGAACGGTCGACGGGGAGGGGCAGTCAGGTCGATGCTCTCGGCTGTCGCAGGCGGGGCCGGGTGGCGTCGTCGTGCAGAGGCGGAGGTGCGGGCGCTCCTGCACAGGGCCCCGGACGTCGTGATCTATCCCCAGATGGGACCGGGGTGCCCGTCTCCCAGCCACGGCCCGGCCACGGTGGAGTCATGACCGAGACACTGTCGCCCGCCCCCACCGCTCCGCCCTCGCCCCCGACGTTCACCGAGGGAGGCCTCCTCCTCCGTTCCCGCCCGGCCGAGGACCGCCGGGGCGCCGAGCAGCTCCACCGCGGTTGGCATCGGGGCGAGCTGATCCGCCTGGCCCGGGGGATGTACTGCCCGGTCCAGGCCTGGTGCGCCCTGCCCGCGTGGGACCGGTTCACGCTGACCGTGGCGGCGGCCGCAGCGGTGCGGCCGAGCCTCGTGCTGACCGGTCGCACGGCGGCGCATCTGCACGGTCTGCCGCTGCTCGACGTACCGCCGGCGGTGGAGGAGAGGGCGTTCGGCCCCGGTCACCGTGCTCGGCGCCCCGCCGTCCGCCTCCCGCTGGCACCCACCGCGCTCGCCGCGCAGGTTCCGTCGCCGCCGTCGCGCCGGTGCGTCCTGCCGCGCTGGGACAACGACGACGCCGGACCGGTCCCAGTGGACGTGGCCCTGTCCGACGGCACGGTGGTCGGCACCGCCTGGGCGGATGCGCTGGAGACGGTGCATCTGCACCTGGCCTCGACGCTTCCCCTGCGGGAGAGCGTGGTGCCGCTGGACCGGCTGGCCCACACCCGCCCCGCGGACGTGGCCGCCTGGGCGCGCACGAACGCCGAGGTGCCGACCCACGACGCCGGCCGGAGGAGGTTCGCTCGGGCCTGCGCCTTCCTGGACGGTCGAGCGGAGTCCCCGGGCGAGTCGGTGAGCCGCGTGATCATGGAGGAGCTGGGCTTCGCACCGCCCCTGCTGCAGCACGAGGTGTTCTCCGCGGACGGTCGCTTCCTGGGCCGGGTCGACTTCTTCTGGCCGGAGGCCGGCGTGGCCGGAGAGTTCGACGGCCTCACGAAGTACGACCTCACACTCCACGCGAGCGAGGCGGAGCGGCGGCGAGCGATCCGGGAGGAGAGGAACCGGGAGGCGCGGCTCCTGCGCCGACTGAACGGGGTGGCCCGGTGGACGTGGGACGACCTCCGGAGGCCGGCGCAGCTGGAGGCGGAACTGGTCCGTCACGGTGTGCCCCGGCGCTGAAGCGGGGCAGCCCGGGACGGGGCGGGGCGGCGTCGGGATCGAAGCGTCGGGACCGGCGTCGACCGTTCTCCGGCATCTCGTCCGTAAAACGTGCGATGTGGAGGAGAACGGTCGATGAGGACAGGGGCGCCACTGCCCTACCCTGGCCCCATGATCCTCTCGCGCATCCCCGGCCGCCCTGCCCGGCCCGTCGCCCCGGACTCCGGACGCGTGCACCCGGTCAGCCCGCTGGGTCCGGCCATGGTCCTGGCGGTGGGCGGGGTCGTGCTCTCCGCGGTGCAGCGGATGCGTCGGCGCACCGAGCGCCGCCGGGCTCTCGCCTCCCGCGGCGCCCCCGCTCCCGCCACCCCCGCTCTCCCCACCACCCCCGGCTCCCGGGCCTGAACGGAAACCCGTCATGACCGGCACCCCCACCCAGAACCGCGCCTGCCCCTGCGGTCTCGGCCTGCCTGCCGACCAGTGCTGCACCCGCCTGCACGCCGCGTTCGCCGCCGACGGCACCCTGGCCGCCCCCACCGCGGAGGCGCTCATGCGCTCCCGGTTCGCGGCCTTCGCACGGCTGGGCGAGGCGGATCCCGCCCACGACGACGGCGCCCGCACGGTGCGTGCCGCCGTCGCCTACCTGCGCGCCACCTGGGCGCCGGAGACGCGACCGTCGGCGCAGGAGCTGACCCCCTCCGCCGCCGACCCCGCCCCGCGCTTCACCCGGCTGGCCGTCACCGACACCACCGGCGGCCCCTTCGACTCCACGGCCACGGTCACGTTCGTGGCGCTCGGCCGCCGGACGGGCCCGGGTGGGGAGGACGCCGGTCGGCTCCGTCTCGCCGAGCACAGCCGCTTCCGCCGTGAGGGCGGGGCCTGGCTCTACGTGGACGGGGACGTCACGGGCGGCTGAGCCCGCGCACGTCGCATCCGGGTCCGAGGCCCCGGTGGGCCCCGATCCCCGGGCCCCGGGCCGTCAGCGACGCGCGGTCTCGGCGCGGACGCCGCCGTCGTACTCCTGCGGGGCGGTGTCCCCGGGCAGGGGCTTACCCTGGCAGACCACGTTGCCCCGCGGGCGCACCCCGGTGAGCAGGTAGCGCTCCACCACGGTGTCCACGCAGGCGGTGCCGTAGGGGTAGACGCCGTGGGAGACCTCGTCGTCCACGCTCACGAGGGTGGTGTTCGGGATGAGCTTGGCCGAACGGGCCCCTGCCTCGTAGGCGGTGGCCGGGTCCATCTCGGACTGCAGGATCACGGACTCCGGGTGGGTCTTCTTGTTGCCGGGCTTGGGCATCTCGGTCACCGCGGGCCAGTGCGCGCACACGGGCAGCGCGGAGAACACGCCGCCGGCGAAGGGCGCGGTGCGGGCGAGCTTGTCCCGCTGGGCCTGCCAGTACGGCAGGGACTGCTGCCAGCGCCCGTCCTGGCACTGCACGGCCTGCATGGCCCCGGGGAGGGGGATGCGCTCCGGCAGCTCCTCGTCCGGCAGCGCCTCGACCGCCGGGGACAGGCGCGGGTCCAGGCCGGCCAGCCGCGGGTCCACCCCGGCGACGGCGGCCGCCCGCCGCAGCACGCCCGGGCCGGTCTCCGGCCCGGCACCCGGCCCGGCGGCGTCGAGCCCGTCCAGCTCGCCGCGCAGGTACACGGCGACGATCTCCGCGGCGATCGGGTAGTTCTCCGCGCGGTACATCAGCTGCGCCACGATCGCGCCGACCACCTGGCCGGTCTCCGTGCGGGTGCCGCCGGCGGCCTCGAACTGCCGGTAGAGGTCGGCGGCGTCCCCGCTCACCCCGTGCTCGGCGCCGTGCCGGGACAGGTACGGCAGGAGCACGTCCCGGAACTGCCGCTCGAACGCGTACGGCTGCACGTCCCAGGTCTCCTCGAGGCTCTTGCGGGTCAGATCCGTGGAGGAGTCCAGCACGAACCGGCCGGAGTTCTGCGGGAACTCGCGCTGGTACCAGGAGCCGAGCCACGTGCCGTAGGAGTAGCCCAGGTAGTTGGTCCTCTCCTCGCCGAGCACCTCGCGGATCAGGTCCATGTCGTGCACGGTCTGCTCGGTGGTGATGTACCGGGCCAGCGGGTTGGCGCGGCAGGCCTCGGCGAGCACCCGGGGCAGCCCGGCGGCGTCACCGGAGAGCAGGGCCTCGGTGGGCACCTCGCACAGCAGTGGGGTGGAGCGCTCCACGCCGCGCGGGTCGAAGCCGATCAGGTCGTAGGAGGCGGCCAGCGCGGGGGCCGACTCGGCCAGGGACGGGGCCATCTCCAGGCCGGGCCCGCCGGGACCGCCCGGGTTGAGCAGGAGGATCCCCTGCCGTTCGGCCCCGCCGGTGGCGGGCACGCGGGAGATCCGCACGGTGATGGTCTGCCCGTTGCGGGGTGCGTTCCAGTCCAGGGGCACGACGACGTCGGCGCACTCCAGGCCGGCCACGTCACCGAGTCCGGTCTCCGGGTCCAGGGCGCAGTCCTCCCAGGCCAGGTCCTGGTGGGCCAGCTGCGGGGCGAGCGTGCCGGCGTCGACGGCGGGGGCGTGGGGCCCGCCGCGGCCGGGGGCGGCCTCGGCGGCCGCGGCACCGGAGGCCGCGAGGGCGACGGCGGCGAGGGCTCCGAGAGGCCGGGTGAGACATCGGGGAGCATGAGATGCGGGTGCGGACACGAGGGATCTCCGTTCTCTGGACGTGGGGGCGGGTCAGATGCCGCCGAGGAAGCCGGCGGCCAGACTCAGGACGAGGCCGGCCAGGCACAGTACCGCGACGGCCGTGACGAGCGGGCTCGGGCGGCGCGGGGCGTCGTCGTCAGGGCGGGGGTCGGCGTCGCGCAACTCGGGCGGCAGGTCGGTCACGGCGGGCTCCTCAGGATGGCGCAGGGTCTGGGATCAGTCTGCCTCAGGGGTGAACAGCTCTTCGATGCGTCGGCCGAACACCGCGGCCAGGCGGAAGGCCAGGGGCAGGGAGGGGTCGTAGCGGCCCTTCTCCAGGGAGATGACGGTCTGGCGGGACACGCCGAGTTCGTCGGCCAGGCGCTGCTGCGACCAGCCCAGGCGGGCGCGCTCGTCGGGGATCGAGTTCTCCACGGCTCAGCCCCGGCGCTTCAGCAGCAGGTAGCGGACGGCCACGGAGGCGGCCATGAACAGGATGAGGGTGACGCCCACCGCTCTCGTCGGGATCTCCCAGTCGGCGACGGCCACCGCGACGCTGCCCAGGCCGAGGAGCACGAGCAGGTCGTGGAACGCGCCGGAGGTGGCCTTCTCGTACCAGCGGTTCTCGACGGACTCCTCCGGGTCGCGCACGGCCCCGCGCACGGTGCCCCGGTCCACGAGCAGCGCCCAGACGAGGGCGGCGGCCGGCAGGAGCGTGCTGGCGGCCAGCAGCAGGCCGAGGAGTCGGGGATGGGCCGGATCTGCGTGGCCCTGCAGGGTGGCGAGGGCGTAGGTGACGACGCCGACCAGCGCGGCGAGGAGGGTGCCGAGCAGCAGTGAGACCGCGATCAGCCGACCGGTCCCGCCGCCGAGCCGGGCGGACCGGCCCCAGCGGGAGCGGGCGTCCCGGTGAGGGTTGGTGGTGGTGCGGGGCGTCTGCGTGGTGGGGGCGACGTCGTCGTCGGGGCGGTGGGGGGAGGTCATGGCCTGCTCCTTCGTGCGGTGCCGGGTCCCGTGCCCGGCGCTGTGAAGCAAGCTTGACAGTCAAGCACGCTATACGTCAAGTCAGCTTGACCATGTCACCCGGACTCCGCTCCCTCCAGCACCGCCAGCAGCCTGGCCCGCAGCGCCTGGCCCCGCTCGGCGAAGTCTCGCTGCCGCCGGGCGTACTCGGCCCGGCCGGCCGGCTCCTCGATCCGCACGGCCTCGTAGCCCCCGACGCCGTCACTCAGGTCGTCCACGCCGGTCAGGTCGTACGGGGAGGCCTCCATGTCGAGGCGCCGGATGTCCCACGCGAGGTCGAAGCAGTCGGCCAGTAGCTCCGAGTCCACCAGTGGCACGAGCTTGTACGCCCACTTGTACAGGTCCATCCCGGCGTGCAGGCAGCCGGGCTGCTCCATCTCCCTCATGCCCTCACGCGTGGGGAGCACACCGTCGGCGCCCTCGTTGAGCCCGCTCGCCTCGGGGGCGAAGAACCGGAACGCGTCGAAGTGCGTGCAGCGGATCCGCGAGCCCTCCACCACGGCGTCCGTCCCCGCCGCGCCGAGCCGCAGCGGCAGCTGCGAGTGCCGCACCCCGTGCACCTCGGACCGGTAGGCCATGGCCCACTCGTGCAGCCCGAAGCACCCCAGCCGCGCCGGCCGCTGCGCCGTGCGGGACAGCAGCTCCCGGGTGAACGCCACCGACGACGCACGGCCGGCCAGCATCGCGGGCACGTCCACCATCCAGCCGCCCACCGCGGCCTCATCGCCCACGACGCCGGCCGCCTCCTCCGCTTCGACGCGGCGGTAGTGCTTCCACTGCGCTCGGGGTGCCACGCCCAGCTCGGCCGCCTCCGCGGCGGCCGCGGTGCCGTCGTCGTCGGCCAGGAGGACGCCCGCACCGGGGTGCCAGCGCTGCAGGGCGGCGGGGGAATGCGTGTAGTAGCCGAAGAGGAAGTCCTGCACCGGGTGCTTCTGCCCGCGCATACGCAGGGCCACCAAGGGGTCGGTGCGGCGGGCGATGCGCTCGCGGTGGGCGCGGGCACGGGCCCGCCACTGCGCGGGTGCGAGCACGACGACGGCTCCGGCGGGGTGTGCGGGGGAAGGGCGCATGACCCTCTCATTCTCCCCGCCCCCACACTCCCGCGGACGAAACGGGAGGTCCCTCGGACACTTCCGTTCGAGAAACAGGAGGTCCTCCGAACGCTTCCGTTCGAGAAACGGGAGCTCACCGGGGCGCAGCCGTGCGAGAAACGGGAGCTCCACCGGGCCGTCGAGCCCTCCGCCCACCCCCCCTCGCCGCCGCGGCGTCTCACAACGTGAGGCTTCTGAGTAAATCCTGGGTAAACACGCGACGCGCACCGGGCGGATGGGTTAGATTCACCCCACCGATCGTGGCGTGCCTCACAGGAGTCTCCCGCCGGGGTCTCCCGTGGACCACCACCCGCTCGCACCATGATGAGAAAGGCGGAGGCCCATGCCCCGTTCCACCACACCCGCCCCCTACCGCCGGAGACTGGCAGCCGCAGCCCTCGGCCTCGGCCTCGTCGGAGGCACCACGCTCGCCGCACCCGCCGGGGCGAACCCCACCCCCCAGCCCCCCATCACCGCCGCCGACGGCGAAACCACCACCTACGAGGACGGCCGCTACTTCGTGATCCTCAAGGAGGCCCCCTCCGCTGTGGAGGAGGCCGCCGTCACCGTCCCAGGCGCCGCACCGAAGGCGAAGTTCGACGCCGACCACCCGCGCGTCAAGAACTACGAGGCCAAGCTCAAGCGCCAGCAGGAACGCCTGGCCCGAGCCCAGGGCGTCACCCCGAAGCTCACCTTCCAGCGGGCCATCAACGCGTTCGTCGCGGACCTCACCGCCGAGGAAGCCGCACGGATCGCCAAGGACCCCTCCGTGTACGCGGTGGCCCCGGACGAGCAGGTCTCCAAGGACTACACCTCCACCGACTTCCTCGGCCTCCCCGGCAAGAAGGGCACCTGGAAGACCACCTACGGTGGGGAGAAGAACGCGGGCAAGGGCGTCGTCGTGGGCGTCATCGACTCCGGCATCAACCCGGACAACCCGTTCATCGACGCGGCCCCGGTCCAGCCCCTCAAGGGCAAGCCGAAGGTGGGCGTGCCGTACCGCAACGCGGACGGCACCATCTCCGTGCTCAAGGCCGACGGCACCACCGCCACCGCCGAGTGCCAGACCGGCCCGGACTTCCCGGCCTCCTCCTGCGACACTAAGCTGATCGGCGCCTACGCGTTCTCCCAGGACTTCGAGCGCTACGTGCCCATCGACCAGCGCGCCCCGCACGAGCGCATCTCCCCCCTCGGGGTGGACTCGCACGGCACCCATGTGGCCACCACGATCGTCGGGAACACCGGCGTGACCCAGAGCATCGGCGGCGAGGACTTCGGCGTGGGCGCCGGCGTCGCCCCGGCCGCGAACCTGATCTCCTACAAGGTCTGCTGGGAGGACACCGACCCGGACACCGGCGGCTGCTACACCTCCTCGTCCGTGGCCGCCGTCGAGCAGGCCATCGTGAACAACGTGGACGTGATCAACTACTCGATCTCCGGCAACAACACCTCCGTGGTGGACCCGGTGGCGCTCGCGTTCCGGGCCGCCGCCGAGGCCGGGATCTTCGTGGCCGCCTCCGCCGGCAACTCCGGCCCCGCCGCGAACACCGTGAACCACTCCTCCCCGTGGGTCACCACCGTGGCCGCGGAGACGTTCTCCAACGCGTTCACCGGCACCGTGGAGTTCTCCGACGGCACCAAGGTGCGTGGCGCCTCCTCCACCCGCACAGGCGCGGGCCCGGCCGAGGTCGTCCACGCCACCGAGGTCGCCGCCGCCGGCGCCTCCACGGAGGACGCCCGCCTCTGCCTGCCCGGTGCGCTCAGCGACGCCGCGGCCGGCAGGATCGTGCTCTGCGAGCGCGGCAAGAACGCCCGCGTGGAGAAGTCCGCGACCGTCGCCGAGGCCGGCGGTGTCGGCATGATCCTGGTGAACACCACGGAGGGTTCGCTCGACGCCGACAGCCACTCCGTGCCCACGGTCCACACGTCCGACGCCTCCATCATCCAGAAGGTGAAGTCCTCGGACCTGACCGCCACAATCGTCCCCGGCGACACCACCGGCCTGCCCGAGGAGCCGCTGCCGCAGCTCGCCGGGTTCTCCTCGCGCGGCCCCTCCAACGCCGTGAACCAGGAGTTCCTGAAGCCGGACGTGGCCGCCCCGGGCGTCAACGTGATCGCCGGCGTCTCCCCGCTGGACCCGGACTACCAGGGCGAGACCTTCGGCCTGATGTCCGGCACCTCGATGGCCTCGCCGAACCTGGCGGGCATGGCCGCGCTGCTGGCCGGCAAGCACACCGACTGGTCGCCCATGACCATCAAGTCCGCGCTGATGACCACTGCCGGCACCGTGTACAACGGGGACGGCTCGCCGAACACAGACAACTTCGCCAAGGGTGCCGGCTCCGCTGACCCGAAGGCCGCCGCCCGTCCGGGCCTGGTCTACGAGTCCGGCACGGATCAGTGGAACGCGCTGCTCACCGGCGACATCGCCGGCCGTGAGGTCAACGTGCCCTCCGTCGTCATCCCGGACGTGTTGGGCACCGCCACCGTGACCCGCACCGTGACCGCCCTCGAGAACGGCCGCTGGACGTTCTCCGCGGACATCCCGGGCTTCGAGGTCACCGCCTCCCCGTCCATGCTGGACCTGAAGAAGGGCCAGTCCGCTGAGGTCACGCTGACCCTCACCCGCACCGACGCCCCCATCAACGAGTGGCGGCACGGCTCGTTCTCCTGGAGCACCGCCAAGGGCAAGGCCGTGCCCACGGTGACCTCGCCGCTCACTCTGCGCGCCAAGGCCGCCGTGGCCCAGGACGCCGTCCAGGGCACCGGGGCCTCCGGCTCGGCGCCGGTGGCGATCCAGCCCGGCTTCACCGGTCAGCTGAGCCCCTCCGTGCTCGGCCTGAACAAGGTGGAGAAGCGGGCCGTGACGCTCGAGCCCGGCAAGAGCCAGACCTCCCTGGTGACCGTGGGCGCGGGTGTGGAGTCCGTGACCTTCGGTGTGGACTCCGGCGGCGACGAGGCGGACTGGGACCTGCTGGTGCTGACCCCCTCGGGCAAGCGGCTGGTCTCGGCCACCGAGGCCACCGATGAGTCCGTGACGATCGCGAACCCGGAGCCGGGCACGTACATCGTGCTGGCCCAGCTCTACGCGAACCCGGCCGGTGCGGACACGGCGTCTCTGGAGACTCTGCAGCTGCGCTCGGGTGTGGGCAACCTGACCGTGTCCCCGGACCCGGTGCCCATGACCTACGGTCAGGAGACCAGCGCCACCGTGAACTGGGAGGGCCTGACCTCCGGCGCCTGGCGCGGCCAGGTCCAGTGGGCCGACGGCGTCGCCACGGAGGTGGAGGTCCAGGTCCCGTGACCTGACCCCCGGCGCTCCCGTTGACGAAACGGGAGGTCGCCACGGGGCTCCCGTTGATGAAACGGGGGCTCCGCCGGGGGCCCCGTTGATGAAACGGGAGCCCCGGGCCCCCGACGACGCCGGCCCCGCCCCGGGACCGGGGAGGTGGGGGGGCCGGGGGGGGGGGGGGGGGGGGGGGGGGGTTGGTGATACCCAACCGGAATGGAGGGGGGACCGCCC
>NZ_JAXFPG010000018.1:0-16437 GCF_034179925.1 Micrococcus sp.
CCCGCCCCCGGGGCGCGGGGCCCCCCCCCCCCCCCGGCGCGGGGGGCTAAGGGGGCGTTATTTGGTGGTGATTGCCGCCCCCTTTCCCCCGCGGAACACTAGGCACGGGTGCAGTGGGTCCCGGAGCAGCAGGTCCCGGGGCAGCAGGCCCCGGAGCATCAGGGGGGGGGAAGAGAGAGCCCCCCCTCAGCCCTCGGGATGCAGCACCCGGGCGAGATCCTCGAGCAGGGCCGGGTCCTCGATGGTCGAGGGGATCGCGTAGTCCTCACCGTCCACGATCTGCCGCATGGTCTTGCGCAGGATCTTGCCGGAGCGGGTCTTCGGCAGCGCCTCCACCAGCATGACGTCCCGGAAGTCCGCCACGGCCCCGACCTCCTGGCGAACCCGCAGTCGGAACGCCGCGAACAGGGCCTCCTCCTCCTCGGACCCGGGCGCCGGCTCGGGCACACCGGACTTGAGCACCACGTACCCGGAGGGGCGCTGGCCCTTGAGCGGGTCGGCGACGCCGATCACCGCGCACTCGGCCACGGCCGGGTGGGAGGCCAGGGCGGCCTCGAGCACCCCCGTGGACAGACGGTGGCCGGAGACGTTGATGACGTCGTCCGTGCGGCCGAGCACGAATACGTAGCCATCCTCGTCCACGATCCCGGAGTCCCCGGTGGCGTAGTGGCCGGGGAACGCGGACAGGTAGGAGTCCACATACCGCTGGTCTGCGTTCCAGAGGGTGGTGAGGGTGCCCGGCGGCAACGGCAGCCGCAGCGCGATGTTCCCTTCCACCCCCGGACCCACCGGCTCCCCGAACGCGTCCAGCACCACGAGGTCGAAGCCGGGCGAGGGCAGGGACACGGAGCCGAGCTTCACGGGCAGCTCCTCGAGCCCCACCGGGTTCGCGGCGATCGCCCAGCCCGTCTCTGTCTGCCACCAGTGGTCGATCACCTGCATCCCCAGCAGGCCCTGGGCCCACTGCTGGGTCTCCGGGTCCAGGCGCTCGCCGGCGGCGAAGAAGTGCACCAGGGAGGAGAGGTCGTAGTCCTGCAGCAGCGCCCCCTCGGGGTCGGCACGGCGGATCGCGCGCAGGGCGGTGGGTGCCGTGAAGAACGAGCGCACGCCGTGGTCCTGGATGAGCCGCCAGAATGCCCCCGCGTCCGGGGTGGTCACGGGCTTGCCCTCGTACATGAGCGTGGTCGCCCCGACCAGCAGGGGCGCGTACACGATGTACGAGTGGCCCACCACCCAGCCCACATCCGAGGCGGCGCACATGACCTGGTCGGGGCCGACGTCGTAGATGTTCTCCATGCTCCAGCGCAGGGCGACGGCGTGGCCCCCGTTGTCCCGGACCACGCCCTTCGGCTTCCCCGTGGTGCCGGAGGTGTAGAGGATGTAGAGGGGATCGGTGGCGGCCACGTCCACGCAGTCGGCGGGCTCGGCGGTCGCGACGGCCTCACCCCAGTCCCTCCACGCGGCCCCGCCGCGTCCGGCGACCTGTTCGAGGGAGCTCTCGAAGCCATCGCGGTGGTGCACCAGAACGGTCCGCACCGGGTGCTCGGCGGTCTCGAGGGCCTCGGCGACGGCAGGCAGGTACTCGATGCGCCGCGTGGGCTCGATGCCTCCGGTGCAGGTGAGCACGACGTCGGGGGTCGCGTCGTCGATGCGGGAGGCCAGCTCGCGGGGGGCGAAGCCGCCGAACACCACGGAGTGCACGGCGCCGATGCGGGCGCACGCGAGCATGGCGATCGGGGCCTGCGGGATCATCGGCAGGTAGACGAGCACCCGGTCCCCCTTGCACACGCCCTGGGCGGCCAGGGCGCCTGCGAGCGCGGCCACCTCGTCGCGCAGCTCGGCATAGGTGTAGCGGGTCACCCGGCCGGTCATGGCGGAGTCGTGGATGAGGGCGACGGCGTCGCCGCGGCCGGCCTCGACGTGCCGGTCCAGGCAGTTGTGGGCGGTGTTGAGCACGCCGTCGGGGAACCAGCGGTAGAGAGGCGCGGCGGCGTCGTCGAGGGCACGGGTGGGCGGGACGGTCCAGTCGATGGCCTCGGCGGCCTCGAGCCAGAAGGCCTCGGAGTCGGAGAGCGCCCGGTCGCGGACCGCGGTGCAGGCGCCGGTGGGGCGGGGGGCCAGGGGTGCGTCAGGAGCTGTCATGACTCGAGGTTAGTGATCTGCCTCACGCGGGACAAGAGATGTGTATACACCTTTTCGCCCCTCACCGCCCCGCCGATCGCGTGAGATCGCACCGAAGCCCGTCAAGATCGGATCGTGCCAGCACGCCCCTTCCCCAGCCGACGGAGATCTGTATACACTCCGGCCATGCGAGCGAGTGAGAAGGCGTACCGGGCCCTCCGGTCGCAGATCCTGGACTGGACTCTGCCGCCCGGGGCGGCCCTGGGCGAGGTCGAGCAGGCCGAGCGTCTGGGGATCTCACGCACCCCGGTCCGCGAGGCGCTCTCCCGCCTGGTGGCGGACGGCCTCGCGGAGCAGCGCACCGGGCGCGGCGCCGTCGTCTCGGACCTGACCCTGGAGCAGGCCGACCACCTCTTCGAGCTGCGCATCGCCCTGGAGTCCCTCCTGGCCCGACGCGCGGCCCAGCGCTGCACGCCCGTCGTCGCCGCGGCCTTCGCGGACCTCGCGGCCCGCTTCACGGAGGTCGTGCCCCACCTGGAGGCCGGAGGCGACCCCACCGAGTACTACGCCATGACCGCCGAGCTGGACGCCTCCCTGGACGAGGCCGCCGGCAACCCGTACCTGGTGTCCTCGCTGCGCCCCCTGCGCCTGCACCTGTCCCGGCTGCGGCGGCTCGGCGCGAGCGACCCGGCCCGGATGGCCACCTCGGCCGCCGAGCACGCGGACATCGCCGAGGCGGTCGCCGCCGGCACCGCCGACCTCGCCGAGGCCACCACCCGGGTGCACCTGCACCACGCGTTCCGCCGGCTCACGCGCCATGCGCGCCCCGAGGACTCCACATCCCTGCTCACCACCCCCGAAGGAGACCGCCCGTGAAGAACCACGACGTCCGCGTCCACCCCTCCGCCGACCACCTCCCCCGCCAGGAGCAGCTGGCCTGGAAGATCGCCGAGGTCGCCGTCGACGAGGTCGAGGTGCTGCCCGAGGTCGAGGAGATGATCATCAACCGGATCATCGACAACGCCTCCGTGGCCGTGGCCTCCCTCAAGCGCGGCCCCATCGTCGCCGCCCGCGCGCAGGCGCTGTCCCACCCTGTCTCCCGCGGCGGCGAGGGCGCCACCGTGTTCGGCGTGGACCACAAGGTGTCCCCCGAGTGGGCGGCCTGGGCCAACGGGGTCGCGGTGCGCGAACTCGACTACCACGACACGTTCCTGGCCGAGGAGTACTCGCACCCGGGCGACAACATCCCTCCGGTCCTCGCCGTGGCCCAGCACACCGGCCGCTCCGGCCGCGACCTGATCCGCGGCATCGCCACCGGCTACGAGGTCCAGGTGGACCTCGTGAAGTCCATCTGCCTGCACAAGCACAAGATCGACCACGTCGCCCACATCGGCCCGTCAGCCTCCGCCGGCATCGGCACCCTGCTCGGTCTGGACGCCGAGACGATCTTCCAGGCCATCGGCCAGGGCCTGCACACGACGACGGCCACCCGCCAGTCCCGCAAGGGCGAGATCTCCACATGGAAGGCCCACGCCCCGGCCTTCGCCGGGAAGATGGCGGTGGAGGCGGTGGACCGCGCCATGCGCGGCCAGACCTCCCCCGTGCCAATCTACGAGGGCGAGGACGGCGTCATCGCCTGGATGCTCGACGGACCCGACGCCCACTACACGGTGCCGCTGCCGGAGAAGGGCGAGGCCAAGCGCGGCATCCTGGACACCTACACCAAGGAGCACTCCGCCGAGTACCAGGCGCAGGCCTGGATCGACCTGGCCCGGAAGCTGCACTCCGAGCACCCCGAGGCCACGGACCCGGCCAACGTGGAGAAGGTCCTCATCAGGACCTCCCACCACACGCACTACGTGATCGGCTCCGGCGCGAACGACCCGCAGAAGTACGACCCCACGGCCTCCCGCGAGACCCTCGACCACTCGATCCCCTACATCTTCACCGTGGCCCTGCAGGACGGCGCATGGCACCACGTGGACTCCTACGCCCCCGAGCGGGCCGGCCGTGAGGACACCGTCGCCCTGTGGCACAGGGTGAGCACCGTCGAGGACCCGGAGTGGACCCGCCGGTACCACTCCAACGACCTCACGGAGAAGGCCTTCGGCGGGGCTGTGGAGATCACCCTGACGGACGGGACGGTCATCACGGACGAGATCGCCGTGGCCGACGCCCACCCGCTCGGCGCCCGCCCGTTCGCCCGCGAGCAGTACATCGCCAAGTTCCGCACGCTCGCCGAGGGCATCGTGACGCCCGAGGAGCAGGACCGCTTCCTCGACGCCGTCCAGCGCCTGGCCGAGCTGGGCCCGGGTGAGCTCGACCAGCTCAACGTGCAGGCCGATCCCGCGTTCCTCTCCGAGCAGGACCTGGCCGACGCCCCGAAGGGACTGTTCTGATGCTGTACTCCACCACAACCGCCGCGCAGAAGCGCATCAACCTGCGCGAAACCCTCAAGCAGGGCGGCGCGCAGCAGTTCCCTGGCGCGTTCACCCCGCTGACCGCGCGGCTGATCCAGGAGAAGGGCTTCCCGGGGGTGTACATCTCCGGGGCCGTGCTGGCCAACGAGCTGGGCCTGCCCGACGTCGGCCTCACCACACTCACCGAGGTCGCCGCCCGCGGCGGGCAGATCGCCCGCCTCACGGACCTGCCGTGCATCATCGACGCGGACACCGGCTTCGGCGAGCCGATGAACGTGGCCCGGACCGTCCAGGAGTTCGAGGACGCCGGCCTGGCCGGCTGCCACATCGAGGACCAGTTCAACCCCAAGCGCTGCGGCCACCTCGACGGCAAGAACATGGTGGACCTGGGCACCGCCACCCGGCGCATCGCCGCCGCCGCAGACGCCCGCCGGGACCCGAACTTCCTGATCATGGCCCGCACCGACCTGCGAGCCGTGGAGGGCCTGGACGCCGCGATCGCCCGCATGAAGGCGCTCGTGGAGGCCGGGGCGGATGCGATCTTCCCCGAGGCCCTCAAGGACCTCGGCGAGTTCGAGACCGTCTGCCGTGAGCTGGAGCCCCTCGGGGTGCCGGTGCTGGCCAACATGACCGAGTTCGGCAAGTCCGAGCTGTTCACCCGGCAGCAGCTGGCCGAGGCCGGCGTCGCGATGGTCATCTACCCGGTGACCCTGCTGCGATCGGCCATGGGCGCCGCCGAACGTGTCCTCGACGCGGTCCGCGACGAGGGCACCCAACAGTCCCAGGTGGGCCAGATGCTCACCCGGGCGCGGCTGTACGAGCTCGTGGACTACGAGGGCTACAACCGCTTCGACACCGGCATCTTCAACTTCGAGGTGCCCACCCTCGACATCGACGCCAACAACGCGAACCTCTGACCCCCACCCGGCGGCCCTCCCCCCGCGGGCGGGCCGCCCCCTTCGAAGGAGGGACATCATGACCGAGACCGACATCAAGAAGGGCCTGGCCGGCGTCGTCGTGGACACCACCGCGGTGTCCAAGGTGAACGCCGAGACCAACTCCCTGCTGTACCGCGGGTACCCGGTGCAGGACCTCGCCGCACACCTGCCGTTCGAGTCCGTCGCCCTGCTGCTGTGGACCGGCGAGCTGCCCACGGACGAGGAGCTCGAGCAGTTCCGTGCATTCGAGCGTGCCCACCGGCCGCTGGACCCGCGCGTCCGCCAGGCGATCGATCTGCTGCCCACCGACTGCCACCCGATGGACGTGGGGCGCACGGCCGTGTCCGTGCTCGGGGCGAACCACCCGAAGGCGGAGGATTCCTCCCCCGAGGCCGAGCTGGAGAAGTCCAAGGAGCTGTTCGCCGCGTTCCCGGCCGTGGTCGCCTACGACCAGCGGCGCCGCCGCGGCCAGGAGCCCGTGGAGCCCCGGGACGACCTCGACTACGCCGAGAACTTCCTCTGGATGACGTTCGGCGAGGAGGCCTCCCCCGAGGTGGTCGACGCCTTCCGGGTCTCGATGATCCTGTACGCGGAGCACTCCTTCAACGCGTCCACCTTCACGGCGCGTGTGATCACCTCGACCCTCGCGGACCTGCACTCGGCGGTGACCGGGGCGATCGGCGCGCTCAAGGGCCCCCTGCACGGCGGGGCCAACGAGGCCGTGATGCACACCTTCGAGGAGATCGGCATCCGCAGGGACGAGTCCCATGACGAGGCGGCCGCCCGCGCCCACGACTGGCTGCTGGACGCTCTGGCCCGGAATCGGAAGGTCATGGGCTTCGGGCACCGCGTGTACAAGAACGGCGACTCCCGCGTGCCGACCATGAAGGCGGCGCTGGACCGGATGATCGAGCACTTCGGCCGGCAGGACATCGTGGGCCTGTACGACGGCCTGCAGCAGGCCATGGACGAGGCCAAGCAGATCAAGCCGAACCTCGACTACCCGACGGGCCCGACCTACCACCTGATGGGCTTCGACACGGAGATGTTCACGCCGATCTTCATCGCCTCGCGCATCACCGGCTGGACGGCGCACATCATGGAGCAGCGGGCGGACAACGCCCTGATCCGTCCGCTCTCGTCCTATGACGGCGCCGATCAGCGGGAGGTGCCGGCCTCCTGATCGGGGCACCCCACCCAAGCGCTCCGGGGGCGAAAGGGGCCGGAATTCATCGTGGATTCCGGCCCCTTTCGCCCCCCGGAGCATCCTGGACGACGTCGGCCCTCACCACCGCGCCCGCGGATGCGCCTGCGCGTAGACCTCGCGCAGCGCCTCCGCGGTGACGCGCGTGTACACCTGGGTGGTGGTGACGGAGGCGTGGCCGAGCAGCTCCTGCACCACGCGCACGTCGGCGCCTCCCTGCATCAGATGCGTGGCGAACGAGTGCCGCAGGGTGTGCGGGGACACCTCCTCGGTGACCCCCGCCCGCTCGGCGGCGCGCTGCAGAATCGCCCAGGCGGACTGCCGGGAGAGCCGGCCGCCGCGCAGGTTCAGGAACAGGGCCGGGGTCCGCCGCGCCGCCGCCTCCGCCAACACCGCGCGCCCGCGCACCAGGTAGGCCTCCAGAGCACGGGCCGCATAGGAGCCGACCGGCACGATCCGCTCCTTCGACCCCTTGCCGAACAGCCGCACCACCGGGGTGGTCTCCTGCCCCGACTCCGTCCCGGGCCTTCCCCAAGCGTCTGCGCCGCCGCGCTCGCCCACCACGCCGACGACGTCGTCCACGTCCAGGCCGACCGCCTCGGACACCCGGGCGCCGGTGCCGTAGAGGAACTCCAGAAGAGCCCGGTCTCGCAGGCCCGCCGGTGTGTTCGTGGGCGTGGACTCCAGCAGGGAGGCCACGGTCTCCACCGGCAGTGCCTTCGGCAGCCGGGAGCCGGGCCGGGGCGGTCGCACGTCCCGGGCCGGATCCTCACCGGTCATCCCCTCCAGAGCCCAGAAGCGGTGCATGCCGCGCACTGCGGAGAGCACTCGTGCGGACGAGCGCGGGGTCAGGGGGGCGCCGCCGTCGTCGCCGGCACCCAGGGCCGCGAGGAAACCCGCCACATGCCCGGGATCCACCTGCGCCGGATCCGTGATCCCGGAGGCGGACAGCCAGGACAGGTACCGCTGCAGGTCCCGCCGGTAGGCGGCCAGGGTCGCCTCGGCCAGCCCCCGCTCCACCGCGAGGTGGTCGAGATGGCGCCGCGCCGCATGCGCGAGCGCGGGGGCCGGCTCCGGTGACGTGCTCACGCGCCGGCGCGACGGTCCGGCACGAAGGGGGCGTCCGCCGGGCGCAGACGACGCCATCCCTGGGCCCGGTGCGCCTGGAGGGCCAGCACAGCCACGACGGTCGAGGGATTGTGCACCCGGCCATCGAGGATGGCGCTGAGCACCTCATCCACCGGAACCCAGACCAGGGGCATCACGGCCTCCTCGTCGGTGCGGGTGAACCGCTCCTGCGCGGGGACCTCACGGACCTGCCGGGCCAGGAACACCCGGATCGCCTCGGTGGAGCCACCCGGGGAAGTGTAGAAGTCCACCAGGGTGTGCCAGTCCCCCGCCGTCAGGTCCGCCTCCTCGTGCAGCTCGCGGGCGGCGGTCTGCTGGAGGTCCTCTCCGTCCACGTCCCGCAGCCCGGCGGGGATCTCCCACAGCTCCATGCCCACCGGGTGCCGGTACTGGCGCACCAGCGCCACCTGCTCCTGCGGGCCGGCTCCGGTCATGGCCGTGCGCAGGGCGAGCACGGCCACGGCGCCGGGGTGCACCAGGAGCTCACGCTTGAGCACGGGAGCTGAGCCGTCCCCTGCGTCCACGCGGAAGGACTCCCGGGCCACGTCCCACACGGCCCCCTCGAAGACGGTCTTGGCCTTGGTCACGGCCCGGGGCGCAGACAGGTCTCGCAGCGGGGCCCGGCCGGCCCGCGGGTCGATCTCAGCCACGGTCGGGCTCCTGCTCGGTCCGCCGCTGCAGGGCGGCGCCCACGAGGCCCGCGAACAGCGGGTGCGGGGCGGTGGGCCGGGACTTGAACTCGGGGTGGGCCTGCGTGGCCACGTAGAAGGGGTGGACGTCAGCGGGCAGCTCCACGAACTCCACCAGGGAGCCGTCGGGGCTGGTGCCGGAGATCACCAGGCCGGCCTCTTCGAGGGCGGCCCGGTGGGCATTGTTCACCTCGTAGCGGTGGCGGTGGCGCTCGGTCACCTCGGTGGTGCCGTAGGCGGCGGCGGCCACGGAGCCGGCGGCGAGGCTGGCCGGGTAGGAGCCCAGGCGCATGGTGCCGCCGAGGTCGCCGTCGCCGGCAACGATGTGCTCCTGCTCGGCCATGGTGGCCACCACCGGGTGCGTGGTGTCCGGGTCGAACTCGGTGGAGTGGGCGTCGGCCCAGCCGAGCACGTTGCGGGCGTACTCGATGACCATCGACTGCATGCCCAGGCACAGGCCCAGGGCCGGGAGGCCGTGCTCGCGGGCGTGGCGCAGGGCGCCGACCTTCCCGTCCACGCCGCGCACCCCGAACCCGCCGGGCACGCAGATCGCGTCCACTCCGGCGAGGGCCTCGGCGGCACCGGCGGGGGTCTCGCAGTCGTCGGAGGCCACCCAGCGCAGGCGCACACGGGTCCGGTGTGCGAACCCGCCGGCCCGCAGCGCCTCCGTCACAGACAGGTAGGCGTCGGGCAGGTCGATGTACTTGCCGACGAGGGCGATCTCCACCTCGTGCTCGGGGTGGTGCACGGCCTCGGTCACCGCGTCCCAGGCGCTCCAGTCGGCGTCGGTGAAGGTCAGGCCGAGGGCCTGCACCACGTAGGCATCAAGCCGCTGGGCGTGGATCACACGCGGGATGTCGTAGATCGAGGGAGCGTCGGCGCAGTTGATCACGGCGTCCTGGTCGACGTCGCACATGCGGGCGATCTTGGCGCGCACCTCCTGCGGGACCTCGCGGTCGGAGCGGATGACGATCGCGTCTGGCTGGATGCCGATCGAGCGCAGGGCGGCCACGGAGTGCTGGGTGGGCTTGGTCTTCAGCTCGTGGGAAGGGCCGATGAACGGCACCAGCGAGACATGCAGGAAGAACGCGTTCTCCCGTCCGATGTCCTGGCGGACCTGCCGGGCGGCCTCGAGGAAGGGCTGGGACTCGATGTCCCCGACGGTCCCGCCGATCTCGGTGATGATCACGTCCGGGGCAGGCTGGCCGTCCTCCGGGTGGGCCGGCAGGCGCATGCGCCGGCCGATCTCGTCGGTGATGTGCGGGATGACCTGAACGGTGTCGCCGAGGTACTCGCCACGCCGCTCGCGGGCGATCACGGTGGAGTACACCTGTCCGGTGGTGACGTTGTTCACGCCGTCGAGGTCCTCGTCGAGGAAGCGCTCGTAGTGTCCGATGTCGAGGTCGGTCTCGGCGCCGTCCTCGGTCACGAACACCTCGCCGTGCTGGAACGGGTTCATGGTGCCCGGGTCCACATTGAGGTAGGGGTCGAGCTTCTGCATCACCACCCGGAGCCCGCGAGCGCGGAGCAGGTGGCCGAGGGAGGAGGCGGTGAGGCCCTTCCCGAGGGAGGAGGCAACGCCACCCGTCACGAAGATCTGACGGGTTGCCGTGCCGGCGGTCTGGAATCGAGAGATGCGGTTCGCCACGGAGTTCGAGCGTATCACCGCTGGGCTGCCGTGGCCGCTCTCTCCTCGACCGAGACGGCGAGCAGCTCGCGGGCATGGGTACGGGCGGCTTCGGAGCCGCCGTGGCCGGCGAGCATCCGGGCGAGCTCCTCCACACGGGCGTCCTCGTCCAGGGCGACGACGTCCGAGGTGGTCACCCCGGCCTCCGGGTCCGAGTTCTTCTCCACCCGAAGGTGGCGGTCGGCGTAGGCGGCGACCTGCGGCAGGTGGGTGACGGCGATGACCTGCACGTGCCGGGCCAGGCGGGCCAGTCGTGCGCCGATCCGCACGGCGGCCTCACCGCCGACGCCGGCGTCGACCTCGTCGAACACGAAGGTCGGCACGGGGTCTGTATCGGCCAGGACCACCTCGAGGGCGAGCATGACGCGCGAGAGCTCACCGCCGGAGGCCCCCCGTCCGAGGGGGCGGGGCTCCACGCCGGCGTGCGGGCGCAGGGCCAGGCCGACCTCTTCGGCACCGTGGGGGCCGAGCTCGCCTTCGGGCAGGGGCGTGAGGGTGACGTGGAAGGAGGCGTCCGGCATGAACAGGGCGTGCAGCTCGTGGGTGACGGCCTCCTCGAGGCGTTCGGCGGCCCGGCGGCGGTGCCCGGTGAGGGCCTGGGCGTGGTCCCGCCGGGAGGCTTCCAGCCGTTCCAGGGCGGCCTCGAGCTCCTCGATGCGTCCGGTGTCCCCTTGCAGCTCGTCGAGCCGGGGCCGGTGGGTGCGGGCCCAGGCGAGCACGTCCTCAAGTTCGGGCCCGTAGAGGCGCTGGAGTCGGGTGAGTTCGGCCAGTCGCGTCTGGGCGGCGTCGAGGTCGGAGGCGGCGTCGGTGTCGAGGTCGGCGGTGTAGCGGGCAAGGTCCCCGGCGATGTCCCCCAGCACGACGGCGGCCTCGGCCAGGCGTGCGGCCGCGTCGGCGAGCTCGGGGTCCTCTCCGGGGGCGGCCAGCACGGCGTGGCGGGCGGACTCCACGAGGGTCACGGCCCCGGGAAGGTCTTCCATGGACTCGACGTCCGGCCCGGTGAGGTGGGCGTGGGCGGTGCCGGCGGCGGCCCGGAGCTCCTCGACGTCCTCGAGGCGACGGATCAGGGAGCGCAGCTGTTCGTCCTCCCCCGGCTGGGGGTCGGCCTCGTCGATCTCCTCGAGGGCCCGCTGGAGGGCCTCGGCTTCGCGGGCGCGTTCTTGCTGCTGGGTGATGAGCATGTCGTGCTCGCGCCGTGCCTCGGCCCAGGCGATGTGGTCGGTGCGGTAGCGGGCGAGTGCTTCCTGGAGCTCGCCGCCGCCGAAGGCATCGAGGGCACGGCGCTGCGCGGCTGGGCTCTGCAAGCGCACCTGGTCGTTCTGTCCGTGGACGGTCACGAGGCTCGCACCGATCTCGGCGAGCACACCGACAGGTGTTCCCCGTCCGCCGACGCCAGCCCGGGAGCGGGTGCCCTCACCGGCGGCGGTCACGGTGCGGCTGAGCACGAGTTCAGCGCGGCCGTGGTCGTCGGGTTCGTCCACCACGGCGCCGGCGTCCTCGGCCAGGTGCACCGCGCGGTGGTCGGTGGGCACCCGGATGCCGGCGTCCACGGCGGCGCGGCGGCTGCCACGTCGGATCGCGCCGGCGTCGGCCCGTCCGCCCAGCAGCAGCCCGAGCGCGGTGACCACCATGGTCTTGCCCGCGCCGGTCTCGCCGGTGACCACCGTGAAGCCTGGGTCCAGGTCCACGGAGGCCTCGCCGATGACCCCCAGCCCGGAGATCTGCAGCCAGTCGATCATGTTCCTCGCTCCTTGTCCGTGCGGGCTCGGGCCGGGCCCTGCGGGTGCGGCCGCTCGAGGATGTCCAGCACCCCGGTGAGCGGTTCCACGGCGCCGGGGCGCGGGGCGGCGTGGCGGGGCTCCACCGTCTCGACGGCGGCCACCACCGGGCGGCCGTGCCCATCCACGGGGGCCGGGGCCCGCCAGCCCTCGGTGGGCAGCCGGAACTTTCGGACCAGGCGTTCGGCGAACGGGGTGGGGCTCAGGCGTGCCAGGCGGACGGGCTCGGCTGAGCGAGAGACCTCCACTCGGGCGCCCGGAGGCAGGTCCACGGTGCGTCGGCCGTCGCACCACAGGGCGCCCCGTTCCTGGGTGCGGGTGAGCACGTCCACGGCCATGGTGGAGCCGGGTCCCACCACGAGCGGGCGGGCGAACAGGGCGTGCGCGCTGATCGGCACCATGAGCAGGGCCTCCACGCCGGGCCACACCACGGGGCCGCCGGCGGAGAACGCGTAGGCGGTGGAGCCGGTGGGGGTGGCCATGACGATCCCGTCGCAGCCGAAGGAGGTCAGGGGCGAGCCGTCCACGGAGGCGACGACCTCCAGCATCCGTTCCCGGTTGGACTTCTCGACCGAGGCCTCGTTGAGTGCCCAGGTGCGGGCCACTTCTCGGCCGTCCACGCTGACTACCACGTCCAGGGCCAGCCGCTCGTCCACCGCGTAGGCCTCCTCCGCGATCGCGGTCACGGTGCGGTGCAGGTCGGTCCGTTCGGACTCGGCCAGGAAGCCGACGTGGCCGAGGTTCACGGCCACCAGGGGGGTGCCGTGCCCGCGGACGAAGTCGGCGGCGCGCAGCACGGAGCCGTCTCCGCCGAGCACGAGGCCGATCGTCACCTCCTCGAGGCCGCAGTCCTGGCCGAGGGTGAGGGGGTGGAACCCGGTGGGGTCCCCGGCGGCCGCGCGGACGGCCTCGACGTCCTGGGCGGGCATGACCACGTCCAGGCCTGCCTCGGCCAGGAGCCGGGTGGACTGGAGGGCGGCGACGACGGCGTCCTGCCGCCCGGTGTGGGCGAGCACCAGGACGCGGCGTGCGGGGGTGGCAGGCATGGTTCCTTCCGCGGGGGCGGGCACGGCGGTCCGCCGTGAGGTCTCGCCCAGGATAGTCAGGCCGCCGGACGCCGTAACGGGCGGGTCAGCTCCAGAGCACCTCGTCCATGCCAGGCGGGGCTTCCACGGGTCCCGGGCCGGCAGCGCCGTCGGCGCGCAGGTGCAGGAAGAACTCGACGTTGCCGTCCTGACCGGGCAGGCCGGAGCGGGCCACCCCCCGGGCGGTCAGGCCGTGGGCGGCAGCCTCGGCGGCGACGGCGGCCACGGCCTCACGGCGGGCGTGCGGGTCCGTGACGACGCCGGTGCGCGGCAGGGCGGCCCGGCCCACCTCGAACTGGGGCTTGACCATCAGCAGCAGGTCGGCACCCGGCGTGCACACCCCGGCGAGGGGCCCGACGACCAGGCGCAGCGAGATGAAGGACAGGTCCGAGACCACCAGGTCCACGGGGCCGTCGATGTCCTCGAGGGTCAGGGCGCGCACGTTCAAACCCTCCCGCACCAGGACCCGCCGGTCGTGCCGCACGGCCGGGGCGAGCTGGTCGTGGCCGACGTCCACGGCGGCCACGGAGGCGGCACCGCGTTCGAGCAGGACCTGGGTGAACCCGCCGGTGGAGGCGCCGGCGTCGAGGGCACGGCGGCCGGCGACGGCCACGGGGAAGGCCTCGAGGGCGCTGACGAGCTTGTGGGCGGCCCGGGAGACGTAGCGCGGTGCGTCGTCGGTGAGGCTGAGGCGGGCCTGCGCGGACACCTGCTGGGAGGGCCGGCGGATGGGTGCGCCGTCCGCCAGGGCCCGGCCCCCGCGGATCAGCGCGGCGGCCTCGGTGCGGGAGCGGGCCAGTCCGGCCCGGGCCAGGGCACGGTCCGCGCGCAGCGGCTCAGGCATGTTCGGGCAGGAGGGCACGCAGGTCCTCGGCGATACGGGTGGGACGGTCGGCCGTGGGGGCCTGGGCCGCGGAGTCGCGGGTGTCGATGCCGGTGAGCACCAGGAGGGTGCCGAATCCGGCAGCGTTGCCGCCGCGGATGTCGGTGTCAAGCCGGTCACCCACCACGAGGGGCCTCTGCAGGCCCAGAGCAGCGGCGGCCGTGCGGAACAGCCGGGGCTCGGGTTTGCCGGCGGCGATCGGGCGGCGGCCGGTCGCGTGGACGACGGCCTCCACGAGGGCCCCGTTGCCGGGGGCGACACCCTCGGCGCGCGGGATCGACAGGTCCAGGTTGGTGGCGACCCACAGCGCGCCGGCCTCCACGGCGTAGGCGGCCTGGGCGAGGTCCTGCCAGCCCAGCGACGGGTCGAAACCCTGCACGACGGCGTCGGGCTGGTCCGCTGCGGAGTCCACCAGTGTGTGGCCCCGGCCAGCGACGACGGCCCGCAGGTGCGCGGAGCCGACCACCAGCACGCGTGCAGGGCCCTCGCCGCCCTGTTCGCGCAGGGTCTCCTCGAGCAGGTCGACACCGGCCTCGGCGGAGCCGAACACGTGGTCGGCTTGGACGGTCAGGCCCAGGGAGGCGAGGTGCTCGGCGACCTGCTGGGAGGAGCGGGAGGCGTTGTTCGTGACGAACCCCACCGGCACCCCGCGCCGCCGCAGCGCCTCCAGGGTCTCCACGGCGCCGGGCAGCGCCCCGGCCCCGGCGTAGACGACGCCGTCGAGGTCGCACAGCAGGCCGTCATGCCCGTCCGGCAGGAGGGCCGGGGCGGGCGCGCCGGTCACGGGCGGTCCTCCTCCGCGACCGGGGCCGTCTCGGCGTCCTCAGCGCCAGCCGGGGTGTCCGAGGGCTCGTCGAACAGGGACATCTGCCGGGGGTCCACCTCGTCGGTCGGTGCTGCAGCGGAGGTGGCGTCCTCGGTGGAGGCGGGGGCATCCGGCACCTGGTCGGCACCCTCCGCGTGCTCGGCGGGCTCGGGCTGAGAGACGGCCTCCCCCTGGGCGGGTGCCCCAGTCGGCGTGGCGGACTCGGGTCGGGCGTCCCGCTCCTCACGACGCGCGGGCCCGTCCGTGCGCGGACGCGAGCGGCCGGTGTCGCGCCCGCCCCGGGGGCGGGAGTCCTCCTCGACGGGGGCCTCGGTCTGCAGGTCCATGATCTCCGGGTCGGCGTAGCCGCCCAGGCCCAGGGCCTTCTCGGCGACCTGGACGGCGCGGCGCCACTGGGCGGCCTCCTGGGCCCGGCCAAGTGCGGTGAGCACGTCTGCCTGCCGCTGGAACAGGCGTGGAGAGAACGGGTAGCCCCGGCGGCGGTCCAGCTCCGGGATGCGCAATGCCTCGAGGGCCCCGGCAAGATCACCCAGATCCTCACGGACCCCGGAGACCACCATGGCCAGCTCTACCCGGGCGGCACGGTCGAGGGAGGCGGTGTCGACCTCCGCGGCCAGCTGCAGGGCCTTCTCCAGGCGGCCGAGGGCACGCTCGCTGTCGACCTGGGCGGCGATGTGCGTGGAGTCGCCCGTCATACGACGATAGGTGCGGAATTCGCGCAGGGCCTCCCCGTACTCCCCCGCCGCATAGGCGGTGAGGGCGACGGCCTCGCGCACGCGCGAGAGACGCCCGCCCTTGCGGGAAGCGGCGAGGGCGTGCTGGAAGGCCAGGGCCGGGTCCTCGTCGAGGAGGCGGCCGGCCATCACCAGGTGCTTGGCGACCCAGCCGGCCTGACGCTCGTCGAGGCCGCCGATCTCCTTCAGCGTGCCACGGTCGAGCTCCTTGCCGGTGACGTCGGCGTCGATGTCCGGGGAGCGCTGCTGGTCCACCCGGTTGGCGGCACGCAGGTCCCGCGGGTTGTGGGCCGGACGCTCACGGCGCTCGGCTCCCTCCTGCGGACGACGGCGCTGCCCGCCGTCCCCCCGACCGTAGCCACGGGGGGCGTCGTCCCGCCCGCGGCCGGACTGACGGCGTCCGTCTCGGGCCCCACCGGAGCGGGCACCACCGGCGCGGGCCGCGCCCTGACCGGGCCGACCGCCGCGGTATCCCCCGCGCCGGTCCCCTCCGTTCTCGCCGCCGGAACGCGACGGGCGCGACCTGTCCTCCGCCATGGTGGGGTCCTTTCTCTCTCGGGCCGTCCGGTCCTGGAGACCGTGGGACGGCGCACGGGCCTCGGCTGGGCCGAGGTGCGTGATCATCGGGGAACAGCCTACTTCGACAGGCGCGGCGCAACGGGGATGGGCAGCTGTGGCCGGCCACCTGTGGTCAGTCGAACGACCAGCCCACCCACACCCAACCAGGCAGGCAGGCACCAACCAGGCAGCCCCCTACCCGCAGTCTGGAAAACCCCCACAAACACAGGGAAGCCCCACACCCGAAGGTGTGGGGCCTCAACCCAAAAGAATGTCCGGCGGCGACCTACTCTCCCACAACCTCCCGGTTGCAGTACCATCGGCGCTGTGGGCCTTAGCTTCCGGGTTCGGAATGGAACCGGGCGTTTCCCCCACGCTATGACCGC
>NZ_JAXFPG010000023.1:0-22268 GCF_034179925.1 Micrococcus sp.
TGGACTCTGCCCCACGACGACGTCGGCCCCGCACCTCCACGTGGAGGTGCGGGGCCGACGTCGTCGTGGGGCAGAGTCCAGGGGAGCGGGCGGGCTCAGGCCTGAGCGCCCTCCTCGGGGGCCTGCAGCTCGACCTCGGAGACGCTCACCTCGTCACCGCCGGCGGCGAGGGTCAGCTCGGCCACGTTGCCGGCAGCCTTGAGATCCTCGACGCCGCCGCGCAGCGCATCCAGCTGCTCCTGCGGGGCCGTGACGGTGGCCCGCAGCACGGGGGTGCGCTGCTTCACCTTGGCCTCGGACTTCGCCTTGCGGACCCCGCTGAGCGCCTGGGCGACGGTCGCGAGCACGGTCGCATCGCCGCCGTCGGCCGCCGAGCGCAGACCGGCGATCTCCTCCGGCAGGCCCGGCCACGGGGCACGGTGCACCGAACCGGTGCGCCACCAGCTCCACACCTCCTCCGTGGCGAAGGGCTGGAAGGGAGCCAGCAGCCGCAGCAGGGTGTCCAGGGTGGTGGCCAGGGTGGCCACCACGGAGGCCTGCTCGGCCTCGCCGCGACCGCCGTAGGCGCGGTCCTTCACCAGTTCCACGTAGTCGTCCGTGAACTGCCAGAAGAAGGACTCGGTCACGTTCAGGGCCCGTGCGTAGTCGTAGGCATCGAACGCGGCGGTGGCCTGCTCCACGGTGTCCGCCAGGCGGCTCAGCAGGGCCGAGTCCAGACGGTTCACCACGACGGCGGCGTCCTCGGCCGAGCGCACCACGGCGTCCTGGGTGGCGCCCAGGTTCAGCACGAACTTCGCCGCGTTGAGCAACTTGATCGCCAGGCGGCGGCCGATCTTCATCTGCGCGACCTCGTAGGCGGTGTCCGCGCCGAGGCGGGCCGAGGAGGCCCAGTAGCGCACGGCGTCGGCGCCGAACTCCTCGAGGATGTCCGTGGGCACCACCACATTGCCCTTGGACTTGGACATCTTCTTGCGGTCGGGGTCGAGGATCCACCCGGACAGCGCGGTGTCCGTCCACGGCACGGAGCCGTTGAGCGCGTCCGCGCGGACCACGGTGGAGAACAGCCACGTGCGGATGATGTCGTGGCCCTGCGGGCGCAGGTCGAACGGGAAGACGTTCGCGAAGAACTCGTCGTCCCGGCTCCACCGGCCCACGATCTGCGGGGTCAGCGAGGAGGTCGCCCAGGTGTCCAGCACGTCCGGGTCGCCGGTGAAGCCGCCGGGCACGTCGCGCTGGTCCTCCGTGAAGCCCGGGGCGGGCTCGGCCACCGGGTCCACCGGCAGGGTGTCCTCGGCCGGCACGATGGGGGAGTCGTAGACCGGCTCGCCCTCGGCATCCAGGGGGTACCAGACGGGGATCGGCACACCGAAGAAACGCTGACGCGAGACCAGCCAGTCGCCGTTGAGGCCCTCCACCCAGTTCTCGTAGCGGTGGCGCATGTGCTCCGGATGCCAGCTCAGCTCCCGGCCGCGGCCGATCAGGCGCTCCCGGCGATCGGCGTCACGGCCCCCGTTGCGCAGATACCACTGGCGGGAGGTGACGACCTCGAGGGGCTTGTCGCCCTTCTCGTAGAAGTTCACCGCGTGGGTGATCTTCTTCGGCTCGCCGTCCAGCAGACCCGCCTCCTGGAGGGCCTCCACCACGGCCTGCTTCGCGGAGAACACCGTCTTGCCGGCGACCGTCCGCTCATAGGCGGCGCGGCCGGCGTCGTCGGTGATCCACTCGGGGACCTCGGCGGAGAACCGGCCGTCACGGCCGATCAGGGTGCGGGTCGGCAGCTGCAGCTCACGCCACCAGGTGACGTCGGTGAGGTCGCCGAAGGTGCAGACCATGGCGATGCCCGAGCCCTTGTCTGGCTTGGCCAGCGGGTGGGCCTTGACCTCCACCTCCACCCCGTACAGCGGGGAGGTGACGGTGGTGCCGAACAGGTGCTGGTAGCGCTCGTCCTCCGGGTGGGCCACCAGGGCCGCACACGAGGCGAGCAGCTCCGGGCGGGTGGTCTCGATGAACACCTGCTCGCCGTCGGGCGCGGTGAACGCGTACCGGTGGTAGGCGCCGGGGACTTCGCGGTCCTCGAGCTCGGCCTGGGCCACGGCGGTGCGGAAGGTGACGTCCCACAGGGTGGGGGCCTCGGCCAGGTAGGCGTCGCCGGCGGCGAAGTTGCGCAGGAAGGCGCGCTGGGAGACGGCGCGGGAGACGTCGTCGATGGTCCGGTAGGTCATGGACCAGTCCACGGACAGGCCCAGGCGGGTGAACAGGTCCTCGAAGACCTTCTCGTCTTGGACCGCGAGCTCCTCGCAGAGCTCGATGAAGTTCTTGCGGGAGACGACGTCCCAGTCCCGCTGGTTCTTGGCGGGCTTCTCCGGGGGACGGTAGCCCTCGATGTACGGCTTGGTCGGGTCGCAGCGGACGCCGTAGTAGTTCTGCACCCGGCGCTCGGTGGGCAGGCCGTTGTCGTCCCAACCCATCGGGTAGAACACGTTCTTGCCGGTCATGCGCTGGTAGCGGGCCAGTACGTCCGTCTGCGTGTAGGAGAACACGTGGCCCACGTGCAGGGAGCCCGAGGCCGTAGGCGGCGGGGTGTCGATCGAGTAGACCTGTGCGCGCGTGGTGTCCGGGTTGAAGGCGTACACGCCCTCCTCGGCCCAGCGGGCGGTGTACTTGTCCTCGAGGCCCTCGAGGGCCGGCTTGTCCGGGACCGCCACCTCGGAGGAGGTGGTGGGGGTCGATGCGTCGGTGGGCGTGTCTGTGCCCTGCGTGTTCTCAGCCATGCCGGCCATTCTCCCACGGCCGGCGACACCCCACGACGGCGGCCGCGAGCCCCCGCAGGGGACGGCCCGGGGCTCCTCGCGGCGGTCCGGTCTGCGCGTTCCCCTCTCCGGCTCGCCGCCCCTGAACCGCTCGCATGGCCCCGTTCTCCGTCGGACCTCCCACCGCCCGACCCGCCGGGCGACCGTGGACCTCGAAGGGCCGATGTGGTTGGGTCACCGACATGACCGCCCTGTCCGTCGAAGACCCCGTCGACCCCACCGACCCGCGGCTCGACCCGGAGCACGCGACGGCGACCGGCGCCGCCCCGGCCGGCCGCGCCGCCGTCGTGACCGGAGCCTCGAGCGGCATCGGCCGCGCCACCGCCCTGCGTCTGGCCCGCACCGGCTGGCAGGTGTTGGCCGTGGCACGTCGGACCGATCGCCTCGAAGGCCTGGCCGTGGAGGCCGCCGATCTGCCCGGCACGGTCACCGTCGTCCCTGCGGACCTGACCACCGAGGAGGGGGTGGCTGCCGTCCTGGCCGCCGCCGAGGCCGTCGGGGGCGTGGACACGCTGGTGAATATCGCCGGCGGTGCTCGCGGGGTGGACGCCGTGGCTGAGGCGCGGACCGAGGACTGGGAGTGGATGTTCCAAGCCAATGTGATGGCCACGCTGCGGCTGACCCGTGCCTTCCTGCCCATGCTCCGTGCCCACGGGGAGGGGACCGTGTTGGTGCTGTCCTCCACGGCGGGGCTGGTCGCCTATGAGGGCGGTGCCGGGTACAACGCGGCGAAGTTCGCTGAGCACGGGATGGTCGGGGCCCTACGGCTGGAGGAGGCTGAGCACAACGTGCGTGTGGTGGAGGTGCTGCCGGGGATGGTGCGCACCGAGGAGTTCTCGCTGCAGCGACTCGGCGGGGATCAGGCTGCGGCGGACGCGGTGTACGCGGGGGTGGAGAAGCCGCTGACCGCGGAGGATGTGGCGGATGTGTGTGCGTACGCGCTGGAGGTGCCACACCATGTGAACCTGGACCAGATCGTGCTGCGCCCGGTGGCCCAGGCCGCCCAGCACAAGGTGATCCGGCGATGAGCGCACGAGGTGATGCGTCGCAGACCGGCGCGGCGACATTCCAGCGCTCCGGCGACACGACCCCCGGCCCCCAGCGCTCCGGCGACATTCCAGCCGGGCAGAACCGCTCGAATGTCGCCCGAGCGCTGGGGGTAGGCCTGGCGGAGAGCGCCTCCACGCTGCTGCCTGTCTCACGGCTGCCACGCACGACGACGGCCCTCGCCGTCGGCGGGACCGTCGCCGTGGCCTTCGGGGCGGCGGCCGGCGTCGCCGCCTTCCGGTCTCCGGTGCAGGAGGCGGAGGACGCGGAGGGGGCGGGCGACCGTGCGCGGGGCCCGCTCGCCATGGCGGGCATGGGACTGGCCGCCGGTGCGGCGCTGGGAACGCTGACCGGTGGAGGCGTGGCGCTCGGGCTGACCGTGGATGCCGCGATCGAGCGGGCCCTGGTCCGTCGCGGCGTGCGGCGTCCGCGCGTCGTGATGGCGGTGGCTGCCGGGGTGCTGAGTGCGGCGATTGAGCTGGCCGACGCAGCCCGGGGCGGTGCGGCCGGCGACGAGCGACGTGAGGGCCCGTCGCACTCCTGAACGCCGGCCCACCACTGAGGAGGGGCCCCGGACCACCTGAGCCTCCGGACGCCCAGCTCGTCGGCCTTCAGCACCCGGGCGACATTCCAGCCGTTCTGCCCCGCTGGAATGTCGTCCGGGCGCTGGGGGTGGGGCTGCACGCGAGGGGGAACGGGGGCGCCGGAGGTGAGGGACGACGTCGTAGGGCACCTGCGCCTCCCGTCCCGCCACTCCTGCACAGGGTGCGGCACGCTGCCGCCCGTCCACGGGTCCCAGCACCCCGGCTGACCCCGGCGAGCCGGAGGCTCCACGCTGGAGGCATGCCGCTCACCGTCGACGATCTCCCCACCTGCGGCGAAGCCCTGCTCACCGCCGCCAAGAGCACCGAGCCCGGCACCGCCCGCTGGCTGCAGCGTGCCTGGCACCGCGGCGAGGTGGTGCGCGTGGCCCCCGGCGTCTACATGGAGACGCTGCGCTGGGCGGAGCTGCCGCCATGGGGCCGGCACGTCACGACGGCGGCGGCCCTGGCCCGCGCGCGCCGACGCCCGCCGGTCTTCACCGGACTCACCGCCGCCCTGCTGATGGGCCTGCCGGTGGCACACACACCTGCAGAGGTGACGATCCGCCGCGACGACGGCCACCGCGGACGTGCTCGGAATAGCGGTCTGTTCGCCGGAGACCAGGCCCATCGGCGGGTTCAGGCGCCGCTGGGCCGTCCGCCGAGGGTCCGCCCCACCTCTGCCCACCCGCCCCTGATGTCGGACCCGGTCTGGCTGACCGCACGGACCTTGGGAGGCCTCGAGCTCGGTACGGTGCTCGTGGACCCGCCGGAGACGGTGGCCCTGACGCTGGCCGCCTGCCTTCCTCCGAAGTGGGCCCTCGCTCCGCTGGACGCGCTGATGCATCGCCGGCCGGATCTGCGTGAACCGGTCGAGGGGGGCGCGGCCGACCTGCTGCCGTCCGCCAGCGCCGAGCGGAGATTTCTGCGGACCTGGGATCTGGTGGAGCCGGCGTCGGAATCGGCGGGGGAGTCGCTGAGCCGGGCGCTGATGTGGGAGGCCGGGATCTCCCGGCCTCAGGTCCAGCGCGAGCACCACGGCCCGCGGGGCGAGTTCCTGGGCAGGACCGACTTCTGGTGGGAGGAGGTGGGCATCGCCGGGGAGTTCGACGGGGCGGGCAAGTACGGGCTTCAGCTGCACGGGAGCGAGGCCGAACGACGGCGCAGCATCCGCCGTGAACAGGATCGGGAGGTCAGGCTGCGCAGGCACCTGCGTGACGTCGTTCACTGGACCTGGCGTGAGCTGTCCAGCCCGCAGTCCCTCGCCGCCGTGCTGGTGCCGCGCGGGGTCCCGCTCGCCCGCTGAGGCCGGGGTTCCCGGCTGGAGCCTCTGAACATGCGCGGGCAAGGGTTCCCTGCCGGAGGCTCTGAACATGTACGGGAGCAGGAGCCGGGTCGAGTCGGGTGCCCGGGCTCCTCGAACTCCAGTATCCAGCGCCGCGGCGACATTCCAGCGTGGCAGACCAGCCGGAATGTCGCCCGGGCGCTGGGAAACGCCGCACCTCCACACCCCTCGCTACCCCGGCCGCCCTCTCCATCCCACCCCCCGGCAGCACCCACCGATCCTCGACAACACCGGCCCGCAACCGATCCTCTACACTGGCCAGCACAGGCGCTGACCCGGCCATCACCGGTGAGCCTCCGGAAGAACAGGCCTGCCGCACGGCCGTCGCACGACCTCGAGCCTCGCGCCCGCACGGCACGCCCCAGTAGACCCGGACGGGGGAGCCCGTCACAGCTCTCATGAAGCGGTCGACGCCGCGCCGGCGCCCTCGCCAGGGGCCCGCCGCACGACGCCGGCAAGCGAGGTGGTACCGCGCCGCCGAGGCTCCCGTAGCCCCGGACGGCGTCCTTGCATCGGAACCGAACGCCCAGGACCGCAAAGGACCGCTGTGTACCCCCTCGCCTCCACCGCCCCCGACGGCCGCACCCCCGCCTCACCCCTGCTGCCGGAGATCGAGGCCCGCATCCTCAGCTACTGGGCCGAGGACGGCACCTTCCAGGCCTCCATCGACCAGCGCCCCGCGCAGAACGAGGACGGCTCCCCGAACGAGTTCGTGTTCTACGACGGCCCGCCCTTCGCCAACGGCCTGCCCCACTACGGCCACCTGCTCACCGGCTACGTGAAGGACCTCGTGGCCCGCTACCAGACCCAGCAGGGCCGCCGTGTGGAGCGCCGCTTCGGCTGGGACACGCACGGCCTGCCCGCCGAGCTCGAGGCCATGAAGCAGCTGGGCATGACCCACAAGGGCGAGATCGAGGCCATGGGCATCGACCGCTTCAACGACGCCTGCCGCGCCTCCGTGCTGAAGTATACGGACCAATGGCAGGACTACGTGACCCGCCAGGCCCGCTGGGTGGACTTCGAGAACGACTACAAGACCCTCACCCCGGACTACATGGAGTCCGTGATCTGGGCGTTCTCCGAGCTGCACCGCAAGGGCCTGACCTACCGCGGCTTCCGCGTGCTGCCCTACTGCTGGAACGATGAGACCCCGTTGTCCAACCATGAGCTGCGCATGGATGACGACGTCTACAAGATGCGCCAGGACCCCTCGGTCACCGTGTCCTTCCCCGTCCTGGGCCTGCCCGAGGATCCGGCGCTGGTGCCCGACGGCGGCGCGGACGCCGAGCTCGCGGCCCGCCTGGCCGGCGTGCATGTGCTCGCCTGGACCACCACGCCCTGGACGCTGCCGACCAACGCGGCGCTCGCCGTCGGGCCGGAGATCGCCTATGCGGTGGTGCCGGCCGGGCCCGAGGGGGCCACGGTGGAGGCTGAACGCTTCCTGCTGGCCGTCGACCGTGTGCCCGCCCACGCCAAGGAGCTCGGCTACGCCGACGCCGACGCCGCCCGGTCGGCGATCGCGGAGACGATCCCGGGTGCCCGTCTGGGGGGTCTGCGCTATGAGCCGCTGTTCACGGACCTGTTCGAGGCCCACCGTGAGGACGAGTTCACGGTGAACGGCCGCACCCTGACCCTGGCGGGGGTCCACCGGATCCTCGTGGACGACTACGTCTCCACGGACGACGGCACCGGCGTGGTCCACCAGGCCCCGGCCTACGGTGAGGACGACCAGCGGGTGTGTGAGGCCAACGGCATCCCCGTGCTGCTCTCGGTGGACTCCGGGGCCCGGTTCCTGCCCCTGTTCGCCCGGGAGGACCTGGGCCGGGGCGACCTGACGGAGATCGCCGGGGTGCAGGTGTTCGAGGCGAACCGGCCGATCATCCGGGCCCTGCGCGCCCTGGGCCGCATCGCCCGGGAGGCCTCCTATGAGCACTCCTACCCGCACTGCTGGCGCTGCCGGAAGCCGCTGATCTACCGGGCGGTGACGTCCTGGTACGTGGCGGTCACGCAGTTCAAGGACCGCATGCTGGAGCTGAACGAGGAGATCAGCTGGATCCCCGGGAACGTGAAGCACGGCCAGTTCGGCACGTGGGTGGCCAACGCCCGCGACTGGTCGATCTCCCGCAACCGCTACTGGGGTTCGCCGATCCCGGTGTGGGAGTCGGACCACCCGGACTACCCCCGGCAGGAGGTCTACGGATCCCTGGCCGAGCTGGAGGAGGCCTTCGGGCGTCTGCCGCGCAACGCCGAGGGTGAGGTGGACCTGCACCGCCCGTGGATCGACGACCTCACCCGCCCGCACCCGGACCCGGAGGCAGCGGCCGCCGGCGCCACGATGCGCCGTGTGGAGGACGTGCTGGATGTCTGGTTCGACTCCGGCTCCATGCCGTACGCGCAGGTGCACTACCCGTTCGAGCGGGCCGAGTGGTTCCCCACGCACAACCCGGCGGACTTCATCGTGGAGTACATCGGCCAGACCCGCGGCTGGTTCTACACGCTGCACATCCTGGCCACCGCCCTGTTCGACCGCCCCGCGTTCTCGAACGTGATCTCCCACGGCATCGTGCTGGGCTCGGACGGGCAGAAGATGTCCAAGTCCCTGCGCAACTACCCGGACGTCACGGAGGTCCTGGACCGGGACGGCTCGGATGCGATGCGCTGGTTCCTGATGGCCAGCCCGATCCTGCGCGGCGGCAACCTGATCGTCACGGAGGAGGGCATCCGGGAGGCGACCCGCCAGGTGATCCTGCCGCTGTGGAACGCGTGGCACTTCTTCACCCTGTACGCCAACACGGCGCACGACGGCGGCGCACGCCCGGAGGGGTACCGCGCCTCGGCGCGGCACGAGTCCGAGGACCCGCTGGATCGTTATGTGCTGGCGGCGACCGGTCGCATGCTGCGCGAGGTCAAGGCCGCGATGGACGCCTACGAGGTCTCGGAGGCCACCGAGGCGCTGCGCGGGTTCATGGACACCCTGACCAACTGGTACATCCGGCGGTCCCGGGAGCGGTTCTTCGCGGAGGACACCGTGGCCATGGATGTGCTGTACACGGTGCTGGAGGCGTTCACCCGCGCCGCCGCCCCGCTGCTGCCGCTGGTCACCGAGGAGATCTGGCGGGGCCTGACCGGCGGCCGCTCCGTGCACCTGTCCGACTACCCGGACGCAGACCTGTTCCCGCACGGGCCGGAGGCGGAGGAGCTCGTGGCCCGTATGGACCTCGTGCGCAGCGTCTCCTCGGCCGGGTCCGCCTTGCGCAAGGCGGCCAAGCGCCGGGTGCGCCTGCCGCTGGCGGTGATGGACGTCGTCGTGCCGGAGGCGGTCGGGCTCGAGGGCACGTTCGCGCGGATCGTGGCGGAGGAGCTGAACCTCAAGGAGGTCCGGCTCGTGGAGCTCACGGAGGAGGCGATCGCCCGGCACGGGATCGCCACCGAGCTGAAGCTGAACTTCCGCGAGCTCGGGAAGGCGTTCGGCAAGCAGGTCCCGCTGATCAAGAGGGCCGTGGACGCTGGGGACTACACGGAGGCCGACGGCGGCCTGCAGGTCACGCTCGCCGACGGCACCGGCGTGATCCTCGCCCCGGAGCTCTACGAGCTGCGCACGGTGGCCGCTGACGCCCCGGCCGGCACCGCCGTGGGCGTGCTGCCCGGCGGCGGGTTCCTCGTGCTGCAGACTGAGGTCTCCGAGGAGCTCGCGGCTGAGGGCACCGCGCGCGATGTGATCCGTGCCGTGCAGGCGGCCCGCAAGGATGCCGGCCTGGAGGTCGCCGACCGGGTGCGCACCCGCATCGAGGGCCCGGCCGCGGTGATCGCCGCGCTCGAGGCCCACCGGGACCTCGTGGCCGCGGACACCCTGACCGTCGCCCTCGAACTGGTGGACTCCGGTGCCGCCGATCCCCGCGCCGACCGGGCTGAGGACGCCATGCGCACCGTGGCCGTGACCGTCGAGAAGGCTCAGGCATGAGCGGGGTCGGCGACGCCGGCACGGTGGCCGAGGTCTACCGGGACCTGCTCTCCCGGGCCCCGGAGAACCGGATGCAGCCGCGGCTGGAGCCGATGCGCCGGGTGCTGGCCCTGCTCGGGGACCCGCAGCAGGCGGCTCCGGTCATCCACCTCACCGGCACCAACGGCAAGACCTCCACGGCCCGGATGATCGAGGCGGTCCTGCGCTCCTACGGGCTGCGCACGGGCCGGTACACCTCCCCGCACCTGCGCTCGGTCACCGAGCGGATCAGCCTGGACGGCGAGCCCGTCGCGGACGAGACGTTCGTGCGGGTGTGGAACGAGATCCTGCCGATCGTCCAGACCGTGGACGCCGAGCTCGAGGCCGACGGCCAGCCCCGCTTGACCTACTTCGAGGCCGTCACCACGCTCGCGTTCGCTGTGTTCGCGGACGCGCCCGTGGAGGTCGTCGTCCTGGAGGTGGGCCTGGGCGGGACCACGGACGCCACCAATGTGGCCGACGGGGCCGTGGCTGTCGTCACCCCCATCTCCCTGGACCACACAGAGCTGCTGGGGCAGACCGAGGCGGAGATCGCCGAGGAGAAGGCCGGGATCATCAAGCCCGGCGGCTTCCTCGTCTCCGCCGCCCAGGACCGCGATGCCGCCCAGGTGCTCCTCGAGGCGGCCCGCGCGGTCCAGGTGCCCTTCCGTTTCGAGGGCGTCGAGTTCGGGGTGGTCGAGCGCTCCCTGGCCGTCGGCGGCCAGCAGGTCTCCGTGCGTGGCCTCGCCTCCGAGTACCGGGACCTGTTCCTTCCTCTGCATGGCGAGCACCAGGCTGAGAATCTGGCTGTGGCGATCGCCGCGTTGGAGGCCTTCCTCGGCGGCGGTGAGCGCCCCCTGGAGGAGGACCTGCTCCGTGAGGGGCTGGCCCAGGTGAGCTCTCCGGGCCGGCTCGAGGTGCTGCGCACCGCCCCCACGGTGATCGTGGACGCCGCTCATAATCCCGCTGGTGTGCGGGCCACCGCCCGTGCTGTGCAGGAGGCCTTCGGGTTCACCCGTCTGGCGCTCGTGGTGGGGGTGCTCGCAGAGAAGGATGCCCGCGGGATGCTCGAGGCCCTTTACCGGGCCTTCGGTGACGATGTCGAGGACATCGCCCTGACCCAGTCCGCCTCGCCCCGGGCCGTGCCGGCAGGGGATCTGGCGGCGCTCGCGGTGGACGCCGGTTGGGGGGAGGACGACGTGTTCGTCACTGAGTCCGTTCCGGATGCCCTGGAGTGGGCGGTGGGCCGGGCTGAGGCCGTGGAGACGAGTGCGGACGCCCTGGCCTCCGGCACCGGCGGCGGGGTGCTCGTGCTCGGCTCGATCACGCTCGCGGCGGAGGTCCGGGCCCTGCTGGGGGAGCCGTCCCATGCCGGTCCGGTCACCGTGGCCGCCCGCGGCCTGGATCCCGCGGACCTGCTGGCGGCCACCGGCCTGGAGGATGGCGAGGGTGCTCTGGACCCGGAGGTGATCGCCCTACTGGACGAGGCCGACGACGCTCCGGGCATCGACGCCGGCCAGCTCTCCGATGCCGCCCAGGTCTCCGACGACGACGGAGCGCACCGATGAGCCCCGCCGCGCCCCGGGACTCCGGCGCCGAGAGGTCCGACACCGAGACGTTCGGCAGGGAGGCCTGGCGGCCGGCCCGGCAGACGCGTGCTCAGCGGCAGTGGCGGCCGGGGCTCCGGCGGCGGACCCGTTCCGTGCGAGCCCTGTTCACCTCGACGGTGCTGTGCCTGGAGGCGGTGCTGCTGTTCTTCCTGGGCATGACGCTCTTCGGCCTGCACCGGGGGGAGCCGGTGGCTCCCTGGTTCGCGGGCGGCTTCGCGGCCCTGGCCCTGGTGGCTGTGCTCACGTGCGCACTGGTGCGCCGTCCGGTGGGCATCGCGATCGGCTGGGCCCTGCAGGCGGTGCTCGTGGTGTCCGGGGTGTGGGAGTCCTCGATGCTGGTGATCGGCCCGCTGTTCGCGTTGACGTGGTGGTACGCCGTCACCAAGGGGGAGCAGCTGGACCGGGAGAACGTGCGCCGGGAGCAGGAGCAGCGCGCCTGGGAGCAGGCGCACCCGCAGGGGTGAAGCGCACTCGCAGGGGTGAACTGGCCCGGCCCCGCGCACTAGTGTGATGCCGGACACCCTGATCCGTCCCCACGCCCGTCTTACCCCATCCCACCCCCGTCTGAGAGGAGCCCTCCGTGTCCGAGCAGGTGGAAGAGACCCTCGTCCTGGTCAAGCCCGATGGCGTCCGGCGCCGCCTCACCGGCGAGATCATCGCCCGCATCGAGCGCAAGGGGTATGAGGTGGCCGACCTGCGCCGTCTCACCCCGTCCCGTGCCCTGCTGGAGCGGCACTACGCCGAGCACGAGGGCAGGCCGTTCTTCGGCCCGCTCGTGGAGTTCATGGCCTCGGGGCCGGTGGTGGCCCTGCGGGTGCGCGGGCACCGGGTGGTCGAGGGGGTGCGCGCCCTGGCCGGGGCCACGGACCCGACGGCGGCCGCTCCGGGCACCATCCGCGGGGACTTCGGCCGGGACTGGGGCGGGCCGGTGCAGCAGAACCTCGTGCACGGATCCGATTCGCCGGCCTCGGCCGCCGTCGTGGTGCCGGGGTGGGGTCTCAGGCCAGACCGATCACTCCCAGGCCCAGCTCCAGCAGGATCGAGACGAAGATCCCGGCGAAGAGCACCACCACCAGCGGCCAGGCGAGGTCACGGGCGAGGGCGCGGGCGCGCGGGCCGGCGGGGATGACGCCGGTCTGGATGTTGCGGGAGGTCAGCAGGACGATCTGCATGATCACCATGGACCAGATGACCATGCAGTAGAGGCACAGGGTGCCGATCGAGTACACGGCGGAGTACCAGAACCACACCACGAGGGCGAAGCCGCCCAGCACGCCGATGTTCATGGCGATCCAGTACCAGCGGTGGAAGCGGGCCCCGGCCAGCAGGGACACGGCCACCGTGATCAGCACGGGGAAGGCCACCAGGCCGATGTAGTTGTTGGAGAACCCGAAGGTGATCGCCTGCCATGACTTCAGCACGGTGCCGCAGGAGAGCCAGGGGTTGAGGTCGCAGCTGGCCCGGTAGTCCGGGTCGGCGGCCATGTTGGCGCCCTCCATCATGATGATGATCGTGGTGGTCAGCCCGACCACGGAGGTCACGAGGAGCATCAGGGCGGTGCCCCACGGGCGGGCGAACCAGGAGAGGTCTGTGCGGTCCGGGTGCCCGGCGGTCTCGGCCGGCGGCACGGTCATGGCGGTGGCGTTCATGCTGCGCAGTCTAGGCCTCGACCCTGGCCGTCAGCGGTGTGCGTCACGAGGGATCGGAGGCGCGTGTGAGAGGATGGCCCCGGCTGACCCGTGGCCACACCGTGGGTCCGCCCGCTGCGCGCTCGACGACGGGCCGCCGCCGACGACGCCCCGGGACCGAAGGTCCAGCGGGGGAGGTACCGGGCATTCCGGTGGCCCCGAACGTCCGGCGGTGAAGGCCCCGAGCACTCTCGGACGTCGGTCTGCAGCGGTTCCGCGTCGCCGATGGCACGCGGTCCATCCGAGGACTTCTTTCGTGGTGCCCGTCCTCCGGCGCACCCCGCCGCGTCAGCCGTGGCCGGGGGCAACGCTGCCGGGGCGGGCCTGAGTCGCCGCGGCGGGGGCGAGTGTGGCGCCGCCGCGCGGCCGGAGGTGCTGCCATGGCGGCCGAGACGGACATCAACGGCGCGGAGGAACGCGCACAGGGCCTGGATCAGGAAGCGCAGGCCCTGGACCATGAGTCGGAGGGCACGCAGGGTCAGACCCGGCAGCCCCAGCAGGTGCAGGACCGGGAGACGGTGCAGGAGGCAGGCGCTGACGCGGAGCCCCCGACGCCGGCCGGGGATGCCGACGGGGCCGATGAGTCCGCCGAATCCTCCTCAGAGGAGCCGGAGGCCGCGGAGCTGGAGGCCGGGGCCCCGGAGGCTCCCCGTTACGACCCCTTCGACCCGTTCGCGGTGCCGGCTGAGGTCCTGGACATGCTGCGCACCCCCGAGCGCACGGCCGAGCGCGGCCAGGAGGACGCCGACGAGGACGAGGACGGCGGCGAGCGCCCCTCGGGGATCCGTCGGCGCCGTCGTCGTCGCCGTGGTGCGGTGGACATGGAGCTCGAGGGTGGGGAGGCCGGGGACCCGGAGCACACGGTGACTCGTGTGCGGGCCCCGCGCCGGGCCCAGAGCGCCCCGGACACCGTGCAGGGCGTCAAGGGATCCACCCGACTGGAGGCCAAGCGCCAGCGCCGCCGCGAGTCCCGCTCCGGGGGGCGGCGTCGCACCGTGATCACCGAGGCCGAGTTCCTCGCCCGCCGGGAGGCGGTGGACCGCAAGATGCTGGTGCGCCAGCGCGAGCACCGCATCCAGATCGCCGTGCTCGAGGACGGCGTGCTCGCCGAGCACTTCGTCTCCAATACCACGCAGGACTCGCTGATCGGCAACGTGTACCTGGGCAAGGTGCAGAACGTGCTGCCCTCCATGGAGGCCGCGTTCGTGGACATCGGCCGCGGCCGCAACGCGGTGCTCTACGCCGGTGAGGTCAACTGGGACGCCGCCCAGCTGGACGGCAAGCCCAAGAAGATCGAGAACGCCCTGAAGTCCGGCGACTCCGTGCTCGTGCAGGTCACCAAGGATCCGGTGGGCCACAAGGGCGCCCGGCTGACCAGCCAGATCTCCCTGCCCGGCCGTTACCTCGTGTACGTGCCGGACGGCTCCATGACGGGCATCTCCCGCAAGCTGCCGGATGTGGAGCGCTCGCGTCTGAAGAAGATCCTCAAGGACCACCTGCCGCAGGACGCCGGTGTGATCGTGCGCACGGCGGCCGAGGGCACCTCCGAGCAGGAGCTGCAGAACGACATCAACCGGCTGCGCGCGCAGTGGGAGGGCATCCAGGAGAAGGCCGCCTCCACCAAGGTGCTGGCCCCGGAGCTGCTCTACTCCGAGCCGGACTTGACCATCAAGACCGTCCGTGACGTCTTCAACGAGGACTTCTCAGCCATGCTCGTGCAGGGCGAGAAGACCTGGGACGGCATCGAGGCGTACGTCACCTATGTGGCTCCGCACCTGCTGGACCGGCTGCACCACTGGGTGCCTGAGGACCATGACGGCGAGGACCTCTACGCCACCCACCGGGTGGACGAGCAGCTGCACAAGGCGCTCGAGCGCAAGGTGTACCTGCCCTCGGGCGGCTCCCTGGTGATCGACCGCACCGAGGCGATGACCGTGGTGGACGTCAACACGGGCAAGTTCACCGGTTCCGGGGGCAACCTGGAGGAGACCGTCACCAAGAACAACCTCGAGGCCGCTGAGGAGATCGTCCGCCAGCTGCGTCTGCGGGACATCGGCGGGATCATCGTGATCGACTTCATCGACATGGTCCTGGAGGCCAACCGTGAGCTGGTGCTGCGGCGTCTGGTGGAGTGCCTGGGCCGGGACCGCACCAAGCACCAGGTGGCGGAGGTGACCTCGCTCGGGCTCGTGCAGATGACGCGCAAGCGCATGGGCACCGGTCTCGTGGAGGTCTTCTCGGAGGTCTGTGAGCACTGCGGCGGACGCGGGATCATCATCCACGACGACCCCGTGGAGCGCGCGGGGTGGCGGCACGACTCCCGCGGCGAGGGCGAGGGGCGGCGCAAGAAGCGTCACCGTGCCGCGTCCGCTGAGGCCTCCCCGGCTCCGGTGGCGGGGGAGGAGACCGAGCAGGAGCGTGAACGTCGTCAGCGCGCCGAGGCGGCGCGTGCGGCCCTGATGTCCATCGCGAAGGCCTCCGGCAAGGCCGCCGACGACGCCGAGCCCGGGCAGAGCGCTCAGGGCACCGAGGGCGGTGACCGGCAGGGCGAGGGGCAGAGCGCGGGACAGGGCCCCGGCCAGGACGCTGAGGGCGCCGAGGGCGCCGGGTCCGAGGAGACCTCGGAGGGCCGTCGCCGCAAGCGGCGTGGCCGCCGTCGGGGTCGGGGCCGGGGTGAGGAGTCCCGTGCCGGCGAGTCTGCGGGGGAGCAGTCCGAGGGGTCTGAGGCCGCCGCATCCGAGGCTGCTGCCTCGTCTGAGCAGGCCGAGGACCATGGCCGTGCGGGCCAGGAGCCTGTGCCGGCCGAGGGCGTCGCTGCTGAGGGCACGGAGCCGGGCGGCCAGGGTGCGGAGAGCGCTGATGTGGAGAGCACCGAGGCAGAGAGCATCGACGCGGAGAGCGCAGTCGCGGAGACCGCCGCATCCGAGGGTGACGCCTCGGAGGGGCGCCGCCGCAGCCGGGGCTCGCGGGGCCGCCGTGGACGCTCGTGGGGCCGTTCCGGCGCCACGGACGAGACCCAGGCGGCTGAGGAGGCGCAGGAGGCTGAGCGGACGCAGCCGGCTCCGACGGTCGAGTCCGCTGAGCCTGCCGCTCCGGCCGCCCCGGCCGCCCCGCGTCGTCGTCGCGGTCCGCGCCGGGCCTCGAGCGACGGCGTGACCACCGCGCCGGCTGCGCCGGCCCCCGCTGCGGCGCAGACTCCCGAGGCTGTGGCCCCGGAGGTCGCTGACGTCGAGGCCCCCTCGGTCTCTGAAGCTGCCGAGACCCCTGCGGCTCCGGCCGCTTCCGAGGCCCCCGCAGCAGCCGAGGCTCCGGCCGCGGCCGCGCCCACGCGTGCGCGCCGCTCCCGCCGGGCTGCCTCCTCGGACGGCGTGACCGTCCGGGTCGGCCGGGAGGAGCAGGCCCCGTCCACCGGGGGCCGCTTCGTGGCCGCTGCCCCGCAGGCCGAGCCCGCCGCGCCGGTCCCCGCCGAGGGGGTCGCCCCGGTGATGCTCGGGGGGGGTGTGAAGGCGGAGGAAATCGTCCGTCCCGGCTGCCCCGCCTCGGCGGGTTGCCCCGCCCGAGTGGGTGGGCGACGCGCCGGGCGGAGGACCGTTTGGCCCGACGCCGGGGGCCGGGTATGATGGACACTCGGTGTTCACCCCGCAGGCTCCCGCACGTCCTCGTCCCGTCCCCGGGCAGGACCGCCGGACCCGGACGCGAAGCGGTCGAGGTGCGGGCGAGTGGACCTGAACCACGTATCCATGCAACGTCGAGAGAAGTGAGTCCCAAGTGGTGTACGCGATTGTCCGCGCTGGCGGCCGCCAGGAGAAGGTCTCTGTCGGAGACCTCGTTACCCTCGACCGCGTCCCCGCTGAGACCGGTGGCTCCGTCGAGCTCCCCGCTCTGATGCTGGTGGACGGGTCGAACGTCAAGGCGGGCGCCGACGCCGCCGGTGTGAAGGTGACCGCCGAGGTCGTCTCCCACTCCCGTGGCAAGAAGATCGTCATCCAGAAGTTCAAGAACAAGACCGGGTACAAGAAGCGTCAGGGCCACCGCTCTGAGCTGTCCACGGTCAAGATCACCGGGATCGCCTGAGTCGCACCCGCGGCAGACGAACCCGACGCAACCGAGAGGTTAGGCATCAGCAATGGCACACAAGAAGGCCGGCAGCTCCTCCAAGAACGGCCGTGACTCGAACCCCCAGTACCTCGGCGTCAAGCGCTTCGGCGGCGAGGAGGTGAACGCCGGCGAGATCATCGTCCGCCAGCGTGGCACCAAGTTCCACCCGGGCCACAACGTGGGCCGCGGCAAGGACGACACCCTGTTCGCCCTGTCCGCCGGCTCCGTGGCCTTCGGCCAGCGCCGCGGCCGCAAGGTCGTGGACATCGTCCTGGCCGGCGAGTGATCCCCACACTCACGGACTGAGCGTCCGGGCCCGCATGCTGCGGGCCCAGCGGCGCCCCTGACGCCTCCGGCGGGGGCGGGTCACTGTTCGCACAGGACCCGCCTCCGCCGTTCGCGTTCCCGGCGGGCCCCACGCCCGCCCCCCATCTGCCGCTCCGGCGGCACCCGACTCCCCAGGAGAGCCCCATGGCCGCCTTCGTGGACCGCGTGGTCCTGCACCTCACCGCCGGCAACGGCGGGCACGGCTGCGTGTCCGTCCACCGGGAGAAGTTCAAGCCCCTCGGCGGGCCCGACGGCGGCAACGGCGGCAACGGCGGTGACATCACCCTCGTCGTCGACTCGCAGACCACCACGCTGCTGAACTACCACCACGCCCCGCACCGCACAGCCGAGAACGGCCAGCCCGGCATGGGCGACCACCGCGCCGGCAAGCACGGGGAGTCCCTGATCCTGCCCGTGCCGGACGGCACCGTGGTCAAGGACCCCGAGGGCAACATCCTCGCGGACCTGGTGGGGGAGGGGGCCACCTATGTGGCCGCCGCCGGCGGTCAGGGCGGCCTGGGCAACGCCGCGCTGTCCTCCGTCAAACGCAAGGCCCCCGGCTTCGCCCTCCTCGGGCTGCCCGGCGAGCAGGCCGAGCTGACCCTGGAGATCAAGACGGTCGCGGACATCGCGCTCGTCGGCTTCCCCTCTGCGGGCAAGTCCTCGCTCATCGCAGCGATCTCCGCCGCCCGCCCCAAGGTGGCGGACTACCCGTTCACCACGCTCGTGCCGAACCTCGGCGTGGTGCAGGCCGGCGATGTCCGCTTCACCGTGGCCGACGTACCCGGGCTGATCCCCGGCGCGTCCGAGGGCAAGGGCCTGGGCCTGGAGTTCCTGCGCCATGTGGAGCGCTGCGCCGCGCTCGTGCACGTGCTGGACTGCGGCACGCTCGAGCCGGACCGGGACCCCATCGCGGACTTCGAGGCCATCGAGGCGGAACTGGAGGCCTACGCCGTCGAGCCGGTGTTCTCCCAGGGCGGCGGCGGGGTCGTGCCCCTGAACGAGCGTCCGCGCCTGGTCGCCCTCAACAAGACCGACCTGCCGGACGGCGCCGCCATGGCGGACATGGTCCGCGCAGAGCTGGAGTCCCGTGGCCTGCGGGTGTTCGACATCTCCGCGCTGGCCCGCAACGGCCTGGACGCCCTGAAATACGCGATGGCCGAGCTGGTCACCGAGGCTCGCGCCCGCGAGCCCGAGCCCGAGGCGGCGCCCGTCGTCGAGGTGCCGCGCACGCGCCGCCGCCGCGGCGGGGAGCATGCCGACTTCACCGTGCGCCGCGAGGAGCGGAACCTGGCCCCGCTGTTCCGGGTGCGCGGGGACAAGCCCGAGCGCTGGGTGGCCCAGACCGACTTCCAGAACGACGAGGCCATCGGCTACCTCGCCGACCGCCTGCACCGTGCCGGTGTGGAGGACGCGCTGTTCAAGGCCGGCGCCACCCCGGGTGACGCCGTCGTGATCGGAGACGACGAGACCGGCGTCGTGTTCGACTGGGAGCCCACGCTCTCCGCCGGCGCCGAGCTGCTGGCCGGCCCCCGCGGCACCGACCTGCGCCTGGAGGAGCGCACCCGCGCCACCCGCGCGGAGAAGCGTGCCGAACAGGACGCCCGCAAGGCCGCCCGTGCCGCCACCCGCGCGGAGATGGAGGCCGAGCGCCGCGCCGGGATCTGGACCGAGACCTACGATCGAGACGAGGACGGCGACGACGGTCGGTGACCATGCCGCCGACCGCGGCCGTCCGTGACCTGTCCGCCCACCGAGGAGGATCATGACCCGACGCCACACCACCGTGTTCCGCTACGCGACCCCCGCCACCGGGCAGGCCGGCGACCCCAAGGCCAACCCCGTGGTGCACCGTGAGGACGTCGGCCGTGCACGGCGGGTGGTGATCAAGATCGGCTCATCCTCCCTGACCTCCCCGGAGGGTCTGCGGACCGAGGCCATCGACCGATTGGTGGATCTGATCGCGGCCATGCGTTCCCGGGGCACCCAGGTGGTGCTGGTCTCCTCCGGTGCCATCGCCGCAGGCTTCCCGGTGCTCGGGCTCACCCGCCGCCCCAAGGACACCGCCACTCAGCAGGCGGCGGCAGCCGTGGGCCAGAACCGCTTGATGGCGTACTACTCCAACGCCTTCGCCCGGCATGAGGTGGAGGTGGCCCAGGTGCTGCTCACGGCGGAGGAGCTCATGCGCCGCAAGCAGTACACCAACGCGCACCGTGCGCTCGCCCGTCTGCTCACCCTGGACGTGCTGCCCATCGTCAACGAGAACGACACCGTGGCCACCCGCGAGATCCGCTTCGGGGACAACGACCGCCTGGCCGCCCTGACCGCGAACCTCGTGAAGGCGGACCTGCTCGTGCTGCTCTCGGACGTCGACGCCCTCTACAACGGCCACCCCTCCCTGCCGGGAACCCGGAGGATCCCGGTGGTGTCCTCGGACGAGGACCTCGCAGGGGTGGACGTGCGCACCCCGGGCTCGGCCGGCGTCGGGACCGGCGGCATGGTCACCAAGGTGGATGCGGCCGGGATCGCCGCGACCACCGGCATCCCCACCCTGCTGACCTCCTCAGCCCTGGCCGCCCAGGCCCTGGCCGGTGAGGACGTCGGGACCTGGTTCTCGGCGGTGGGCCGGCGTCGCTCGGCTCGCGCGGCCTGGCTGGGCCTGACCGCGGAAGCCCGCGGCCGGCTGACCATCGACGACGGCGCCGTGGCCGGGGCGATCGCGCGCGGGCGCTCCCTGCTGGCAGCGGGGATCGTGGCCGCCCACGGCGAGTTCACCGCCGGGGACGTCGTGGAGATCGCGGACCGGCGCGGCCGGGTGCTCGCCCGCGGCCTGGTCCAGTACTCCTCCTCGCAGCTGCCGGCCATGCTTGGCCGCTCCACCTCCCAGCTCAAGGCGGACCTGGGGGCGGGCTACGACGGCGTGGTGGTGCACGCCGACGACTGGGCCGGGCTCGCGCCCACGCACTCGCCGTATCGCTGAGACCTGCGCCGCCGTCCGCCGGTGGCCTTCAGTACAGTGAGGGCATGAGCGACGCATCCGACGCCCCCGCCCAGACCACCGAGCAGGCCGAGGCCCGCACCGGCCGTCAGGGCTCCGACCCGGCCTTGGTCGAGGAGATCCTCGCCCGGTCCGAGCGGGCCCGTGCCGCCGCCCCGGAGCTGGCCGCCGCCGGCCGGGAGCGCAAGGACCGCGCCCTGCGCGCCCTGGCCACCGCCCTGCGCGAGGCGCGGGTGTCCGTGCTCGCCGCCAACGAGGAGGACCTCGAGCGTGGCCGCGCCGCAGGCACCTCGGCGGCACTGCTGGACCGCCTGCGCCTGGACGGCGAGCGGCTCGAGGCCCTGGCCGTGGCCCTCGAGGACCTGGCCGGGCTGCCGGACCCGGTGGGCGCCGTCGTGCGCGGCGGCACCCTGCCCAACGGTGTACGCATGCAGCAGGTCCGTGTGCCCCTGGGCGTGGTCGGCGCCGTGTACGAGGCGCGCCCGAACGTCACCGTGGACATCGCCGGCATCGCGCTGAAGTCCGGCAACGCGGTGCTCCTGCGCGGCGGCTCCGCAGCCGAGCGCACCAACGCGATGCTCGTGCAGGTGCTCCGGGAGGCCCTCATGGCCCAGGGCTTCGACGCGGACCTCGTGCAGGGCATCGACGACCTCGGCCGCCCGGGTGTGGCCGCCCTGATGGCCACCCGCGGCAGCGTGGACGTGCTGGTGCCGCGCGGCGGGCGGGACCTCATCCAGACCGTGGTGCGCGAGGCCCGTGTGCCCGTGATCGAGACGGGCGAGGGCAACGTCCACCTGTTCGTGGACGCCTCGGCCCCCGCGGACATGGCCGTGGAGATCGTGATGAACTCCAAGACGCACCGCACCTCCGTGTGCAATGCCGCCGAGACCCTCCTGCTGCACCGCGAGGCGGAGCAGACCGGGCGTGAAGTGCTGCGTGCGCTGACCCGCGCCGGTGTGCTGCTGCACGTGGACGAGGGCTCCCGGGCCTGGCTGCCGGCCCCGGAAGACCGCGGCGCCGCCGGCCGGGAGGCCGTGGACGCCACCGAGGAAGACTGGGGCCGGGAGTACCTGGACATGGAGATGGCCGTGCGCATGGTCGACTCCCTGGACGAGGCCGTCGAGCACATCGGGCGCTGGTCCACCGGCCACACCGAGGCGATCGTCACCAACGATCTCGCGAACGCAGAGCGCTTCGTCGCCGAGGTGGACGCGGCGGCCGTGATCGTCAACGCCTCCACCCGCTTCACCGACGGCGGCCAGCTCGGCCTGGGCGCGGAGGTGGGCATCTCCACCCAGCGGATGCACGCGCGCGGGCCGATGGGCCTGGAGGAGCTGACCACCACCAAGTGGATCCTGCGCGGCGACGGGCAGGTCCGGCGGTGACGGCCGCTAGACTGGCGCCCGAGTCCACCGGCGCTGCGGGGCCCGCCCCCGTGCCGTCGTCGTCCCGCACCGAGGAGCACCCATGCTGAACACCGCACTGACCCTGGCCGCCGCCGGCGGCCATGAGGGCGGCCACATCGTCAACGAGCTGCCGATGCACCCGATCTGGTACGGCGTGATCGTCTTCGTGGCGCTCATGGCCCTGCTGATGGCCATCATGTCCATGCGCTCGGTGGGCCTGCGCCACCCGGAGCCGACGACGGCCATGCGCCCCCACGGCGGCGCCGACCACGGCCGCGGCTCCCACACCGCCGGCCACTGACCCCTCCGCGGGCGGGGCCCCCACCGCCCCCCCCCGCCCCGGAACCCCATGGCCCCCGCCACTGGCCCCGCACCCACC
>NZ_JAXFPG010000014.1:0-27711 GCF_034179925.1 Micrococcus sp.
TCGGAGCGCCGTCGGCCTGGGGAGCGTCAACTTCAATTTCGACGACGTCGCCCGGCTGGGCCACGGACGATCCCGCCGGGGTGCCGGTCAAGATGACATCGCCCTCTTCGAGCGTGACGTGCTGCGAGAGGTCCGCGACGACCTGCGCGAGCGGGAAAATCATGTGCTCGTCGGCGGTGACGTCGTCCTGGACCAGATCGCCGTTGACCCAGGTGCGGACGCGCAGCTGGTCGGGGCTGACCTTGCGGGCGTCGATCAGCTCGGGGCCGACCGGGGTGTACCCGTCGCGGCCCTTGTTGCGCAGGTTTGAGCCCTTGTCCGCGGCGCGCAGGTCGTAGACGCCCCAGTCGTTGGCGGCGGTGACAGCGGCCACGTGGTCCCAGGCGTTCTCGAGGGAGACGTTCTTGGCGGGCTTGCCGATCACCAGGGCGATCTCGCCCTCGTAGGCGAGCAGCTCCGTGCCGGCGGGGCGATCGATCGTGTCCCCTGAGCGGGCGATGGAGGTGCCGGCTTTGAGGAAGTAGCCCGGGGCCTGCGGGGTGCGGCCGCGCTGGGCGATGCGTGAGGGGTAGTTCAGGTGCAGGGCCAGGACCTTGCCCGGGCGGTTCTCGCGGGAGGTGAAGTCGTGCGCGGTGACCGTGGGCGCGGTGGGTTCCGGTGCGCTGGCGGAAGGCGCTGTGGCTGCAGGGGCGGAGCCTGCGGGCGTGGCACCTGAGGAGCCTGCAGGCGCGGCCGGTGCTGTGGTCTGCGTCATGGCGCGGATCATATACGATCTGCCGCGGCGCGGGAAGGGTGCCGGGGTGAGGGTGGGAGCTGGGAGCTGGGAGCTGGGAGCTGGGAGATGGGGTCTGGGGTCTGGAGGCACCTCCCTCACGCTCCGGGGGCGAAAGGGGCCGGAATACTCCCCTGATTCCGGCCCCTTTCGCCCCCGGAAGCATGGGAGGAGGGGCGATTGCGGCCGGAAGCGTGCGAGGAGGGCTCCACCGACGGCAGGCTCAGGGGGTCATGGTCTCCGCCCCGAGCTCCAGCGGGGCCAGGCCGAGCACGTCGTCCAGCGGTTGCCCGTCCACCTCGAGCCGCACCTGGGCGGCGGAGGACTGCGCCCGGGCTGTCTCCTGCAGCTGCGCCCGGATGCGCTCGGCCGCGCAGGTGTCGGCCGCCGTCACGGTTCCGGTGAAGGTGAACACCTCCGTGTCCCCGCGCGTCTCGTGACCGGTGAAGGTGAGCGTGTCCGCCGTCGCCGCGACCGCGTTGTGCAGGGGCGGATCCCCGTGCGTGTCCTTGCGCGCGCTGGCGAAGAGGAAGTCGACGGCGGCGTGGGCCCGGTCCCCGCTCACGGGCACGGTCTGCACGGGCACCAGCAGGTCCCCGCACCCGTAGGGGCGACCGGTGACGCCGGGGCCTGCCTCCGCCGTCGGGATGGTGAAGGCCACGGTGGCCGGCTCCATGGTGCCCTCGGCGGGGGACGGGCGTAGGCCGCAACCGGTGGCGGTGAACAGACTGGCGGTGAGCGCTGCCGCGAGGCCGGTGCGGGCGACGACGGTCGGGACGGGACGCATGGCGGCCTCCTCGACGGTGGGTGGGGTGATCCCCGCCCATGGTACGGCTCGGCCCGCAGGGGGAGGCCTGGTTCTCACTCCGGGGGCGAAAGGGGCCGAAATCCAGGGGGAATTCCGGCCCCTTTCGCCCCCGGAGCGCAGGGGAGGAGCGCCCCGGAGCGTTGAGGGAGAGGCCCCGGAGCGTTGAAGGGGGCGCTCTGTGGAGGAGAGGGGAACCGGACGCGTACGGTCTCGGATCCCGCCACTGGTGACGGCCATGACACCATGGAGGCCGGCCCCCGTCTCAGCCCAGCAGAACAGGAACCTTCCATGAGCGACGAGCGCACCCCCTCCTTCTCCGCCTCCACCACGTCCGCCGCCGACGACGGCGCCCGCGGCACCGGCACCACCCGCGTCAAGCGAGGCCTGGCCGACATGCTCAAGGGCGGCGTGATCATGGACGTCGTCACCCCGGAGCAGGCCCGGATCGCCGAGGACGCCGGTGCTGTGGCCGTCATGGCCCTCGAGCGCGTCCCCGCGGACATCCGCGCCCAGGGCGGCGTGGCCCGCATGTCCGACCCAGACCTGATCGACGGCATCGTCGAGGCCGTGTCCATCCCCGTGATGGCCAAGGCCCGCATCGGCCACTTCGTGGAGGCCCAGGTGCTGCAGGCCCTCAAGGTGGACTTCATCGACGAGTCCGAGGTGCTCTCCCCGGCGGACTATGTGAACCACATCGACAAGTGGGGCTTCGACGTGCCGTTCGTCTGCGGCGCCACCAACCTCGGCGAGGCGCTGCGCCGCATCACCGAGGGCGCGGCCATGATCCGCTCCAAGGGCGAGGCCGGCACCGGCGACGTCTCCGAGGCCATGAAGCACATCCGCACCATCCGCAAGGAGATCGGCCAGCTCAAGGGCCTGTCCAAGGATGAGCTGTACGTGGCCGCGAAGGAGCTGCAGGCCCCGTACGAGCTGGTGGCCGAGGTCGCCGAGACCGGCACCCTGCCCGTGGTGATGTTCGTGGCCGGCGGTGTCGCCACCCCGGCGGATGCGGCGCTGATGATGCAGATGGGCGCCGACGGCGTGTTCGTGGGCTCGGGCATCTTCAAGTCCGGCGACCCGGCCGCGCGGGCCAAGGCGATCGTGAAGGCCACCGCCCAGTTCGACGATCCGGCCGCGATCGCCGAGGCCTCCCGCGGCCTGGGGGAGGCCATGGTCGGCATCAACGTGGCGGACCTGCCGGCCCCGCACCGTCTGGCCGAGCGCGGTTGGTGATCGCCCGCTGATCGCCTGCCGGCCCCGCACAGGGCCGCCGTCGGGCCTGCAGGGGGAGCCTGTCGCCGCCGGATTCCATCACGGATGACGGCTGCGGCGGGCTCCTCGTCGGTAGGGTGGCGGCCATGACCGCAGCCCAGAAGACCGTCGGCGTGTTCGCCCTGCAGGGGGACGTCCGGGAGCACATGCATGTCCTCACCTGCCTCGGTGCCCGCACACGCCCGGTGCGCCGCCCCGCGGACCTCGTCGGCCTGGACGGGATCGTGCTGCCGGGCGGGGAGTCCTCTGTGATGGACCGCCTGGCCCGGATCATGGGCCTGAAGGCCCCGCTGGCGGACGCGATTCGGGACGGGCTGCCGGCCTACGGCACGTGCGCGGGGATGATCCTGCTGGCTGCCGGCATCGAGAACCCCGCGCCCGGGCAGGGCAGCCTGGGCGTGCTGGACGTGACCGTGCGCCGCAACGCGTTCGGCACGCAGGTGGATTCGTTCGAGGCGGACCTCGCGGTGCCCGCCGTCTCCGCGGATCCGGTGCACGCGGTGTTCATCCGCGCGCCTGCCGTCGTCCGTGTGGGGGAGGGTGTGGAGGTCCTCGCGGAGGTGCCGGCTTCCCGCATGGTCGCCTCCGGCGCCCCGGCCCCCCACCACCACGACGACGCCGCCCCCGCCTCCGCCGTGCCCGTCGCCGTGCGCGCCGGGCATGTGTTGGCCACGAGCTTCCACCCGGAGGTCACGGGTGACTGGTCCTTCCACCGGGAGTTCCTCGCCGGGCTCTGAGCCGGTCCGGGGTGGAGGCCCGCCCGCGCCCGCGTCGGGGCGCGCATACTGGACGGGTGAGCCTCGCCGTCATCGTCTCCGTCCTCGCCGTCCTGCTGCTGCTCGTGGGGATGGTCGGCATCATCTACCCGATCCTGCCCGGCTCGATCCTCAACGCGGTCACCGCGCTCGTGTGGGCCGCTGTGCTGGGGTCGGCTGCGTCCTGGACGTTCGGGGTGGTGGCCGCGGGCCTGTCGATCGCGGGCATGAGCGCTTCGGCGGTGCTCACGGGGCGGCGGCTGCGGAGGGAGCGGATCCCGCGGGGGCCGATCCTCGTGGGGATCGCGGCGGCCGCCGTGGGGTTCTTCGTGGTGCCGTTCGTGGGGGTGTTCCTCGGCTTCGCGCTCGGCCTGCTGGGGGCGGAGTGGGTGCGCCGCCGGGATCTGGCCGCGGCATGGTCCGCCTCGTGGGGTGCGTTGAAGGCGATGGGCCTGGGCATCCTCGTGGAGCTGGTCTGCGCGATGGCTGCGCTGGCGGTGCTGGGGGCCGGGATCGTGGCGCACTTCCAGCGGTGAGGACCGCCACGCGGGGCGTCACCTCGAGGATCCGCTGCGAGATCGACCCTTCCGGCACCTCGTCGAGGGCGCAGAGGGGTCGATCTCGCAGCGGATCTGCCCCCGCCCCCGCCCCCGCTCCGCCTTCAGTCCCGCACGTCGATCCGCAGCGCGAGCGCGGAGAACCCCTCGATGTGGCGGGTGAGGGCGGCCACGGCGCGGTCGGTGTCGCGTGCGGTGACGGCCTCGAGGATCTCCCGATGCTCCTGCTGCAGGTTCACCCGCACGGACTCCCAGTCCGGCAGGGTGGAGACGGTCTCGCGCACGTAGCCGAGCACGGCCTGCCGCAGGGAGGCGAGCATCGTGTCGAGCACGAGGTTGTCCGCCAGGGAGGCCAGCACCTCGTGAAAGCGGGTGTCGAGGGGGTGGAAGCTGTCCGAGGGCAGCCCCGGCACGTCCATCTGCTCGAACAGCTCCTGCGCCTCGGCCAGCACGGCGGCGCGTTCGGGGTGGTCGGGGCGGGCGGCGGCCTCGCGGGCCCCTTGCGTCTCCAGGAGCACACGCATGTCCACCAGGTCCGCCACGGGCAGGGCCCGGGTGGCGATGTGCAGGCGCAGCGCCCAGCCCAGCGCGGCGGAGGGCTCAGAGACGACGACGGCCCCCGCCTGAGGGCCGGAGCCGGTGCTGGAGCGCACCAGGCCCATGGCGTCGAGGATGCGGGTGGCCTCCCGCACGGAGGCGCGGGAGATCTGGAAGTGCTCGGCCAGGGCCCGTTCTCCGGGGAGTTTGTCGCCCACGCGGATCCGGCCTGCGCGCAGTTCGCCCTCCAGCCAGTCGGTGACGACGCTGTAGGTGCGGGGCGTGGGGGCCATGGTGGGGCCTTTCTGGGTCGGGTCGCGGAGGGGGACGGCAGGAGGGGGGTAACGCTGTGAGGCGTCACCCCCCCCTCCGTGCATGATCCCTCAACTGGCGGCCGGGAGCATCCAGTGCAGGACGGTGGCCTGCAAGTAGACGATCAGGCAGACCAGCACGAGCAGCCCGGCGGACCAGGCGACCACGCGGCGCAGGATCTCGCTCTCCCGGCCCTCCATGCTCACCGCGGTGGCGGCGATCGCGAGGGACTGCGGGGAGATCATCTTGCCGACCACGCCGCCGGAGGTGTTCGCGGCCACGAGCAGGGCCGGGTCGGCGCCGATGTTGTGGGCGGCGGTCTGCTGCAGTGTGGAGAACAGGGCGTTCGCGGAGGTGTCGGAGCCGGTCACGGCGGTGCCGATCCAGCCGAGCACGGGGGAGAGGAACACGAATGCGGTGCCGAACCCGGCCACCCAGGTGCCCATGGCGATGGTCTGGCCGGAGAAGTTCATCACGTAGGCCAGCGAGAGCACGATCATGATGGTCAGCGCGGACCAGCGCATGCGCCAGGCGGACCGGCCGATCTCGGCGACGGCGTCGCCCACGTTCAGGCGGTACCGGCCGCCGTCGTGGAACACGGAGTACACCACGGCCACGATCAGGCCCGAGATCAGCAGCAGGGTACCGGGGGAGGCGAGCCATTCGGCCTTGTACACGGTGTTGGCGATCGGCTGGCCGGCGGCGTCGAGCAGGCGGCCGTCGAGGCCGGGCCACGGGGTGCGGGTGGTGGCCTCGTTGAGCAGGCCGGTGACGGCGGGAACGAGCTTGGCCAGGCCGAACACGGTGACCACCACCACGTAGGGCAGCACGGCCATCCACACGCGCATGGGAGTGAGGGAGGCGGCGGCCCGGGGGATGTCCACGCCCAGACGCTCGCGGGCCTCGGCGGCGCCCTGGGGGCGCCAGAAGCGGAGCATGACGACGGCGGCGGCCATGGACACCAGGGCGGCGACGACGTCGGTCAGCTCGTAGGAGAAGTAGGTGGAGGCGAACCAGATGGACAGGGAGAAGGTCACGCCGATCACGAGCAGGGCCGGCCAGGTCTGCCGGATGCCGCGGACGCCGTCGATGATGAGCACGAGCATGAACGGCACGAACACGGCCACGAACGGGGCCTGGTGGCCGACAATCGCGCCGATGTGCTCGGCGGGGATGCCGGTGAGGGTGCCGGCGGTGGTGATGGGGGTGCCGACGGCGCCGAATGCCACGGGGGCGGTGTTGGCCAGCAGCACGGCGGTGGCGGCGCGCAGCGGGGGGATGCCGAGGGCGAGGATCATGGTGGCGGTGATGGCCACGGGGGCGCCGAAGCCGGCGAGGGCTTCGAGGAGACCGCCGAAGCAGAAGGCGATCAGCACGGCCTGGATGCGGATGTCTCCGCCGCCGATGGAGTCGAAGATCGAGCGCATGTCCTCGAAGCGGCCGGAGAGCACGGTCACCTGGTAGAACCAGAGCGCCATGACCACGATGTAGACGATCGGGAACAGGCCGAAGGCGGCTCCCTGGGTGGCGGAGAGCAGGGCGAGGTCTGCGGGCATGTGGAAGCCGAGGACGGCCACGAGCAGGGCGACGGCCAGGGAGATCAGGCCTGACTGCCAGGCCTTCAGCTTCAGGAGCATGAGGGTGACGAAGAACGTCAGCAGGGGCAGGGCGCCCAGGGCGGCGGACAGCCCGAGGCTGCCGGCGGCGTCGGGGGTCGCAGTGAAGGTCTGCACGGGTCCTCCGGTGGCGGATGGTGGGGTGGGAGTGGGCGGGGGGTGTGGCCCCGGGGTGGGCCTGCGTGGTCAGTCCACTGAGGTCCGGCCACGGAGCGTACTGTGAGCGCGGTCACGGTGCAAATGCCGGCGGCGAGTCCGCCTCAAATCCGGGCTGGCACCGGACTCTCCGGTGGACTGTGAGCGGCGACACCATCGCTGGTATGGTCTGACCTCGCTGGCCCACCCGGGCCTGACAAGCCACGCTCGAACCGGAGGCCCGCATGAGAATCGCCCTGTTCGCCACGTGCATCGTGGACGCGATGCACCCGCGCGTCGCTTTGGCGACCGCGGACATCCTCGAACGACTCGGCCATCAGGTCGTGTTCCCCACCGGCCAGGGCTGCTGCTCGCAGATGCACGTGAACAGCGGCTACATGGCCGACGCCCTGCCTGTGGTGCGCAACCATGTGCGCACCTTCATGGAGGCGGAGTACGACGTCGCCGTCGCCCCCTCGGGCTCGTGTGTCGCCTCGCTCGGCCACCAGCAGCCGATGGTCGCCCGCAAGGGCGGCGACGAGGCCCTCGCCCGGGATGCGGAGGCCGTGGCCGCCCGCACCTACGAGCTTGCCCAGCTGCTCACGGACGTGCTCGGCGTGACCGACGCCGCCGAGCAGCTCGGCTCCTGGTTCCCGCACACGGTCACCTACCACCCCTCCTGCCACGGCATGCGCCTGCTGCGTCTGGGCGACCGCCAGAAGGACCTGGTCCGCAGCGTCGGCGGCATCGACTACCGCGAGCTGCCCGACGCTGAGGAGTGCTGCGGCTTCGGCGGCACCTTCTCCATGAAGAATCCGGACGTCTCCGGGGCCATGGCGGACGAGAAGATCGGCAACGTCGAGCGCACCGGGGCCTCCGTGCTCACCGGCGGCGACGCCTCCTGCCTGCTGCACCTGGGCGGGGCGATGTCCCGCCGCGGCACCCACACCGAGGACGGCCGCCCCGTCCGCGCCCTGCACTTCGCGGAGATCCTCGCCTCCACGCGGGAGAACCCGCTCGAGGTGGACGGCCCCGTGGAGCTGTCCATCCCGGAGGACCGCCCGGCCCGCCGCGGCGCCTCCCTCTGCGGGGACGGCGCCGGCGGCTGCTGCTCCTCCGCGGACACCGCCCCCCGCACCGCCGCCGCCGAGGAGGTCTCCCGATGAGCCGCACCCCGCTCGGAATGCCCACCGTCCGCCCCGTCCACGGACAGGGCCGGATCCGGTTGGACGAGCCGTTCCCCCGTTCCGCCCGCGAGCAGCTGGGGGACACCCAGATGCGCGCCAACATCCGCCACGCCACCCACACCATCCGCGGCAAGCGCGCCAACGTGGTGGGGGAGCTGCCGGACTGGCAGCAGCTGCGGGCCGCCGGCTCCGCGCTCAAGCAGGAGGTGATGTCCCGCCTGCCGGAGCTGCTGGCCCAGCTGGAGGAGAACGTCACCGCCCGCGGCGGTGTGGTCCACTGGGCGCGCGACGCCGCCGAGGCCAACCGCATCATCACGGAGCTCGTCAAGGCCAAGGGCGTGGACGAGGTCATCAAGGTCAAGTCCATGGCCACCCAGGAGATCGACCTCGAGGAGGCCCTGGCCGCCGAGGGCATCGCCGCCACGGAGACCGACCTGGCCGAGCTGATCGTGCAGCTGGACCATGACCGCCCCAGCCACATCCTGGTGCCGGCGATCCACAAGAACCGCAACCAGATCCGTGACATCTTCCTGCGGGAGATGGAGGAGACGGACGAGTCCCTCACCTCCGAGCCGCGGGACCTGGCCGAGGCCTCCCGCCGCCACCTGCGTGAGAAGTTCCTCTCCACCTCCGTGGCGATCTCCGGTGCCAACTTCGGTGTCGCGGAGACCGGCACGCTCGCCGTCGTGGAGTCCGAGGGCAACGGGCGCATGTGCCTGACCCTCCCGGACACGCTGATCACGGTGATGGGCATCGAGAAGCTCGTGCCCACCTTCCAGGACCTCGAGGTGTTCCTGCAGCTGCTGCCGCGCTCCTCCACGGGCGAGCGCATGAACCCGTACACCTCGATGTGGACGGGCGTGACCCCGGGCGACGGCCCGCAGGAGTTCCACCTGGTGCTCCTGGACAACGGACGCTCCGCGGTGCTCTCCGACCCCGAGGGCCGGTCCGCGCTGCACTGCATCCGCTGCTCGGCGTGCATGAACGTGTGCCCCGTGTACGAGCAGACCGGCGGCCACGCCTACGGCTCCGTGTACCCGGGCCCGATCGGTGCGATCCTCTCCCCGCAGCTCACCGGCGTCGACGCCGGGGCCAACGGCACGCTGCCGTACGCGTCCTCGCTGTGCGGGGCCTGCTACGACGTCTGCCCGGTGGCCATCGACATCCCCTCGATCCTGGTGCACCTGCGCGATGAGGACGTGCAGGCCACCCATGCGGCCAAGCGTGCCGCGATCTCCGAGGCTGAGGGTCCGGTGGCGAAGGCCAAGGCCGCAGTGAAGGCTGTGGTGCCCTCGCAGATGGACCTGATGATGGCCGGCGCCAGGACGGTGATGTCCTCGGGCACGCTCATGGGCCTGGCCGAGCGCGGCCTGCCCGCCGGGCGTGTGGCCGCCGGACCGGACCGGCGTCTGGGCCGGCTGCCGGGCCTCGCCGGCGGCTGGACGGAGCAGCGGGACGTGCCCGCTCCGCCGAAGGAGTCCTTCCGTCACTGGTGGGCCCGCCACCGGGAGGCCGACGGAACCCCTAAGGACGTCGGCGCTGGCAAGGGCGTCGATCAGCAGGCAGAGGGTGCGCCGCAGGGCGCCGAGCGTGAGGGAGAGAACCAGTGAACGACGCCAAGGACGTGATCCTGGGCCGGGTCCGCGAGGCCCTGCAGGACCGGCCCACCCCGGAGCCTGTGGAGCGCACCTACCGGCGTGTGTCCGAGATGTCCCGCGAGGAGGTCGTGGAGCAGCTGGTGGACCGGCTGGTGGACTACAAGGCCAACGTGTACCGGGAGGACGTCGGTTCCGTGGCCGGGCGGGTCGCGGAGCTGCTGGCGGATGCCCGCACCTATGTGGTGCCCCCGGGCCTGGATGAGGCCTGGCTGCCGGAGGACGAGTCGGTCACCGCCACGGAGGGTTTCGCCCTGCCGGAGGGTGAGGGCCGTGTGCGCATCGTGGAGCCCACGGTGGGCGACGCCGGCGCGCTCGGGGTGCGTGTGCTCAACGAGGTCGGCGCTGTGGTCACCTCCTCCACGGTGTCCTGCTCGGAGACCGGCACGATCTTCCTCTCGGGCCGTCCGGATGAGGGCCGCCGGGCGATCAGCCTCGTGCCCGACCACCATGTGTGCATCGTCCCGCTGGACTCGATTGTGGAGCTGATCCCGGAGTCGCTGGAGCGCCTTGAGCCGACGGCCACGATCACGATGATCTCGGGCCCCTCGGCCACGAGTGACATCGAGCTCGAGCGCGTCGAGGGCGTCCACGGCCCCCGCCGCCTGGACGTCATCCTCCTCGACCGCCCCTGACACTCCCGTTCGAGAAACGGGGGCTCCCCAGGGCACTTCCGTTCGAGAAACAGGAGCTCCCCAGGGCACTCCGGTGCGAGAAACGGGAGCCCTCCGGGTACCGGCGCTAGGCTCCACGGATGACCACGCCGACCCCCACCCCGCGCGCCCCCGGCCCCTCCGGCCGGGGGCGCCGCCGTGCCCGGGCCCTGCTGGGCACGTTGCTGGCCTTCGCCCTGGCCGCCCACCTGCTCGTGCTCTACCTCCCCGGCGACGACGTCCCCCAGGCCGGCGTCGAGATCCCCGGCCTGGACAAGGCGATCCACGTGATCGCGTTCGCGGTGCCCACCCTGCTGGCGGTGCTGCTGGCCGGCCGCCTCTGGCCCGCGCTCGTGTTCGCGGTGCACGCCCCCGTGAGCGAAGTCTTCCAGGCGGCCCAAGCGCGCGGCCGCACGGGCGACCCCTGGGACGTCGTCGCCGATCTGGCCGGTGTGGGGCTGGCTGCGGCGGCCGCCCTGGCGCTGCGCCGCCGCAGCCCCGGGCCGGGGCGTGGATTGGACCGACGGCGGCCCGGAGCGTATGCTTCCAGGGTGCCGACGCACTGACGTCGGATGCGGGGCTATAGCTCAGTTGGTAGAGCGTTTCGTTCGCAATGAAAAGGTCAGGGGTTCAATTCCCCTTAGCTCCACAGCAGGAAAGGCCCGGGTATCCGCACCCGGGCCTTTCCCATGTCCGGGCCCGGTGACGCTAGGCTGATCCGTGGGCGACCGGGCCTGGGCCGGACGCACGGGCAGACCCTCGTCCACACGGAAGGACCTCAGAGCCGATGGAGCCGCTGCCGCACGGTCGGGTGCTTTACGTCAGCACCGGACCCACGGACCACGGGGTGGTCCGCCACGGGATCCGCACAGCCCTCGCACTCTCGAACCTCGGCCTGCACGCCGAATGCCTGCACGCCGCAGACGCCACCGGGTTCCAGGGCCTCACCGGGACTCTCGCCCACGCTGCGGCCGCCGGGGACATCGTCCACCTGGACGTCACCGACGCCCTGTTCGGGCCCACCCCCACCGCCGCCGCGGACGTGCTCACCCAGCTGCTGCCCCCGCAGGCCGCCGTCACCCTCCATGACATCCCCCAACCGGCCGAGGGGGAGGAACGCTTCCGGGCCCGCGCCGAGGCCTACAGGCGCATCGCCCGGCACGTGGCCGCCGTCGTGGTGTCCTCGGAGCACGAGCGGGCGCTGCTGCGGGAGCTGACGGACGTGCCCGCCCATGTGGTGCCCCTGCCCGTGGAGGACCGCCGCGCGCAGGTGGCGGCCGCCGGCGTCGTGCTGCCCCCGGCGCTGGAGGGCATCGAGAAGGATGTGGTGGTCTTCGGGTTCCTCTACCCCGGCAAGGGGCACCGGCGGGCGCTGGACGCGCTCGCGGAGCTGCGCAGCCAGTGGGGGGACTCGCCTCTGCTGCCGCGCCGGGTCACCGCTCTCGGACCGGTCTCCACGGGGCATGCCGCGCTTGTGCCGGAGTTGACCCGCCACGCCCAGGAACGCGGGCTCGCCTTCCGGGTGACGGGCTTCCAACCGGACGACGTCGCTGACGCCGCCCTCCTGGCAGCCGGGATCCCCGTGGCCGCACACCGGAACGTGTCCTCCTCCGGGTCCATGAATTCCTGGCTGTCCGTGGGCCGGCGCCCGGCCGTGCCCGCCGGGCGGTATGTGGACGAGATGGCGCGCCTGCGCCCCGGGACGCTGCGGGTGGTGCCCACCGAGGGAGTGGACCTCACCTACGCGCTGGCTGAAGCGATCGCGGAGGCCGTGGAGGATCCGTGCCGCACGTGGGTGGACCGTTCCGCCACGCTGCGGCCCGGCCCTGAGGACACCGCCCGTGCCCTGGTCTCCGTGTGGGCGAAGATGCCCGCCCTGGCCTGAGGGGGAGGTTCAGGCCAGGACGTCGGCCACGTCCGCGGTGTGCACGTGGCCGAGCTCGTCGGCGAGGGCTTCGGCCACGGCCGGCTGGGTGAGTGCTCCGGCGTGGGTGTGCAGGCCCCGGGCGAAGCCGGTGTCGGCGCGCAGGGCTGGCTGCCAGCCGTGGTCGGCCAGGCGCAGCAGGTAGGGGAGGGTCGCGTTGGTGAGCGCGGCGGTGGAGGTCTGGGGCACGGCGCCGGGCATGTTGGTCACGCAGTAGTGCACCGCGCCGTCCTGGACGAACGTCGGGTTCTGGTGGGTGGTGGGGCGGGAGCCTTCGAAGCAGCCGCCTTGGTCGATGGCGATGTCCACGAGCACGGAGCCCGGGCGCATGGCCTGCACCATCTCGCGGGTCACGAGCTTCGGGGCGGCGGCGCCGGGGATCAGCACGGAGCCGATCACCAGGTCCGCCTCGGCCACCTGCTCGGCGAGGGTGAGCGCGTTGGAGGCGAGCGTGTCGATCCGGCCCTGGTGGACGGCGTCGATGTGCGCGAGGCGTTCGAGGTCCACGTCCAGCACGGTCACCCGGGCGCCCATGCCAGCGGCCACGACGGCGGCGTTCTCGCCGGCCACACCGCCGCCGACGACGGCGACCCGCGCCTTGCGCGTGCCCGGCACCCCGCCCAGCAGCATGCCGGAGCCGTCCGGGGAGGCCAGGTGGGCGCCGCCGGCCAGGGGTGCCAGGCGCCCGGCCACCCGGGACATGGGGGCGAGCAGAGGCAGGGTGCGGCCGGTGGGCCCGGCGGTGACGGTCTCGTAGGCGATGGCGGTGGTGCCGGCGTCGAGCAGGGCGGCGGTGAGCTCGGGGGCGGCGGCCAGGTGCAGGTAGGTGAAGAGCACCTGGTCGGCGCGCAGGCGCTGCAGTTCGGGGCCGACAGGCTCCTTGACCTTCACCACGGTCTGGGCGCGTTCCCAGAGCAGGTCCGGGGAGTCGAGGATCTCCGCGCCGGCGGCCTGGTAGGCGGCGTCGTCCAGGCCGGAGCCGAGGCCGGCACCGGCTTGGACCAGCACCTGGTGGCCGTGGGCGGTGAGTTCGGCGACGCCGGCGGCGGTGAGGCCGACGCGCCGTTCGTTGTTCTTGATCTCTGTGGGGACTCCGATGATCATGGGCAGGAATCTAGGGGTTTCGTCGGCAGATGGGGAGAGGAGCTGAAGAAGATTCGGGATAATGGGGTGAAGTGGATGGAATCATCAGGTCGTACATCACAGAGAGGTGGGTCATATGAAGCATCTGCAGGGCTTGGACGCAGTTGACCGCAGGCTGCTGGGCCTGCTCGCGGCGGATGCCCGGCGCACGAACGCGTCCCTGGCCGAGGAACTGGGGATCGCGCCGTCCACGTGCCTGGCGCGGCTGAAGGCACTGCGTGAGTCCGGGGCGGTGCGGCGGTTCACCGTGGAGGTGGACCCGGCCGTGCTGGGGCATGGGCTCGTGGCGCTGATCTCCGTGCGGATCCGCCCCGGTGCCCGGGATCGCATGGCCGAGCTGTTCGAGCGGATGCGTGCCATGCCCGGCGTGCTGCAGGTGTTCTTCCTGGGCGGGGATGAGGACTTCCTGCTGCATGTGGCGGTGGCGGACTCCGCGGAGGTCTCCCGGTTCGTGCTGGAGAATCTCTCGGCGGACCCGGCGGTGGGCTCCACCCGCACGTCCCTCGTGTTCCGGCACGAACCGGGGGAGCACCCCTGGCAGGAGAAATGAGGGGGTGAGCGTGGGGTGAGGGGCGTGCACGGAGGCGCGGGGACGGGATCCGCTGCGAGAACGACCCTTCTGGGGCTCTTCGGAGGCTCCAGAAGGGTCGTTTCCGCAGCGAATCGGCGGAGGGTAGTCGGAGTGCCAGTGTCGCGATCACTAGGTCATCCATGAGTCATTACTGAACTACTGGACATAAGCGGATTTCATCCCGTACAGTCCTGATCGTGCTTCGGGGTCGGGATGGTGTCCGGCTCCAGCCGCCCAGATCGTGGTCACTGCAGCAGAGGAGTGGGAAATGACGGAGCAGAACAGCGCGAAGGATCAGGTGCGACTCCCGGAGGGGTGGGATGCCGTCGTCGTCTCCGTGAACGGGATCCACGAGGCGGAGGACGGTCAGGATCCGGTGTGGGAGAACGCGCGCCACTACTGGGGCATCGGCCCGGACCGTGCCGAGGAGATCGGGCGGCGCTCCGGGACGGAGAAGCCCGTGCTGCTGCTCCCGCTCGGCCCGGGTGAGGGCAACGCCAAGAACGAAGTCCTCGGTGTCTTCCAGCTCTCCCGTGTGGTGGGCGAGAGCCAGGAGAAGGAGTTCGAGAAGGCCGACATCCCCCTCTACGCCGTGAAGGACCTGCAGGAGGAGCTGCTCGGCCGCGAGCTGCTGACTGCTGAGGGCCCGGTGCGCCGGCCGCAGGCCTTCGCCTACATCGGCGCCTGGAACTCCTGACGTCCCGTCCGGGGGATCCGCTGCAAGAACGACCCTTCTGGGGCTCTTTGGAGGCCTCAGAAGGGTCGTTCTTGCAGCGGATCGGCGGAGGGCCAGGCGAGCTCCACGGCTGGCCCCGGCGAGCCCCGCGGCAGCCCGCGTGCCCGGCTGAGGCGACCTGCCGGCGTCGTGCCCGTGTGAACGCAGATGAACCGGACCGCCGCGGTGAAATCTGTCACGGCCCGCCACCCCGGAATCCTCGGGGAGACGGCACTCCCGCCCCTGTCAGACCACTGGGTGAGACGGCCTGGAGGCCTCCCTGATTCAGGAAACTTGGAGCCGCCAGGTCTACGGTTCCGGCGTGGCTGCTATCGATCCTGCATCAACCGTCTCCGAGTACCTCTCACGCCAAGATTGGCGTGTTCACGCCAATGCCAACCAGGACTACTCCCTGGGCGGGCTGATCCTCAACGCCAGCGGCAAGATGATCGCCAACTACTGGTTGGACGAGGTCTTCTCCGAGGAGGCGGCCCGCGCGCACCGTGAGGGCGACCTCCACATCCACGATCTGGACATGCTCAGCGGGTACTGCGCGGGCTGGTCCCTGCGGCAGCTGCTCACCGAGGGGTTCGGCGGTGTCCCCGGCACGATCTCCTCGGCCCCGCCGAAGCACCTGAGCAGCGCGCTCGGGCAGATGGTGAACTTCCTCGGCACCCTGCAGAACGAGTGGGCCGGCGCCCAGGCGTTCTCCTCCTTCGACACCTACCTGGCCCCGTACGTCCGCCTGGACGGGCTCTCGGCCGAGCAGGTCCACCAGTGCCTGCAGGAGTTCGTGTTCAACCTCAACGTGCCCAGCCGCTGGGGCACCCAGACCCCCTTCACCAACGTCACCCTGGACTGGACCTGCCCGGAGGACCTGCGCCAAGAGCACCCGATGGTCGGCGGGGAGCTCTGCCCGTTCACCTACGGTGACCTGCAGGAGGAGATGGACCTGATCAACCGGGCGTTCATCGCTGTCCTCTCCGAGGGTGACGCCGACGGCCGCCCCTTCACGTTCCCCATCCCCACGTACAACATCACGGCCGACTTCGACTGGGAGAGCGAGAACGCCCAGGCGCTGTTCACCATGACGGCCCGCTACGGTCTGCCGTACTTCCAGAACTTCATCAACTCGGACCTGAACCCCGGCGACATCCGCTCGATGTGCTGCCGCCTCCAGCTGGACCTGCGCGAGCTGCTCAAGCGCGGCAACGGGCTGTTCGGCTCGGCTGAGCAGACCGGTTCCATCGGTGTGGTCACCCTCAACTGTGCCCGGCTCGGGTTCCGCTTCGACACGGAGCAGGAGATCTTCGACGAGGTCACCCGCCTTGTGGGCCTGGGCGTGGACACCCTGGAGCGGCGGCGTGCCACCGTGTCTGAGCTGATGGAGCAGGGCCTGTACCCGTACACGCGGCGCTGGCTGCCCACCTTGGACAACCACTTCTCCACGATCGGCGTCAACGGTGTGAACGAGATGATCCGGAACCTCAACGGCGGGGACATCATCAGCCACCAGGATCTGGCGCTGCGCCTGCTGCAGCACATCAACGAGTTGCTGGTGCAGGCCCAGGAGGAGACCGGCCACCTGTACAACCTGGAGGCGACGCCGGCGGAGGGCACCACGTACCGGTTCGCCCGCCTGGACCAGGTGCTCTACCCGGGCATCATTCAGGCCGGCACCCCGGACGAGCCGTACTACACGAACTCCACACAGCTGCCCGTCTCCCACACCCCGGACCCGTTCCTGGCGCTGAAGCTGCAGGACGACCTGCAGAAGCAGTACACCGGCGGCACGGTGCTGCACCTCTACATGGGGGCGTACCTGGCTGAGGGGGAGGCCTGTGCCCGGCTGGTGCGCCGCGCCCTGGAGAACTTCCGCCTGCCGTACGTGACCATCACGCCCACGTATTCGATCTGCCCGACGCACGGCTACCTCCACGGTGAGGTGCCGGTGTGTGAGTGCGGGGAGCAGACGGAGATGTGGACGCGCGTGATGGGCTACTTCCGCCCCATGGCGAGCTTCAACACCGGCAAGCAGGGCGAGTTCCACGAGCGGGTGTACTTCGCTGCCTGAGTCCGTCTCCCGCCCCGGCTCCGCGCCTGACGTCGGCGCTGTGCACGACGCCGGCCCCGCGCCTGACGCGGGCGCCGCGCCTGACGCGGGCCCCGCGCCTGAGGAGGGCATCGCACCTGCCGCGGGCGCTGCGTCTGACGCCCGCCCCGCGCCCGGTGACGTCCGGGCGTCGGGGTGCGGGGCGTCGTCGTTGGGGGTGTGGCCGCAGCTGGCCGGGATCATCCCGTTCTCCGCGACGGACTGGCCCGGCCGGCTCACGGTGACGGCGTTCACGCAGGGCTGCCCCCTGGCCTGCCGGTACTGCCATAACCCGGCGCTGCGGCCGATGCGCCCGGGCCGGCCGTTCGCGGAGGTCTTCCCGGTGCTGGAGGAGCGGCGGGGGCTCGTGGATGCGCTGGTGATCTCCGGGGGTGAGCCGTTGTCCCAGCCCGGGTTGGGGGAGGCGATTGCCGCCGTGCATGAGCGCGGGTTCCCGGTTGGGCTGCACACGTCCGGGTATCGGGCCGCCGCGGTGCGGACGCTGCTTCAGGCGCCGGAGACCACCCCGGACTGGGTGGGCTTGGACGTGAAGGCACTGCCTGAGGATTGCGTGCGGCTGTTCGGGATGTCCCCGCGGGCGGCGCAGGGCTGCTGGGAGAGTTTGGCGGCGCTGCGTGAGGCGGGGGTGCCGGTGCAGGTGCGGACCACGGTGTGGCCGGCGTTCACCGATCACCTCCCCGAGTTGGAGGCGCGGGTGGCCGAGTACGGGTGTCCCTTGGTGGTGCAGCGTGCCCGCGGTGTGGACGCCCAGGGCTATTACACGGAGGACGACGCCGGCCCCGCGGCCTGATCTGCGGCGCAGGGTCCGCGTGTGGGGCCGTTGCCCCGCGATCCGCTGCAGAAACGACCCTTCTGAGCCCGCCGCGGAGCCTCAGAAGGGTCGGAACTGCAGCGGATTCTCCGCCGCGGACGTTCGGTGGCCTAGTGTGCAGGTCATGCTCATGACCTATTCGGAGTCCCTGGCGTTCGCAGACCGGTTCGGCCACCGTCGCTGGTCGAAGGGCACTCTGCAGGAGCTCCGCGATGCCGCGAAGGGGCTGCTCGAGGAGTGGCTGGTCAATGCTCGTCTGGCGGGCTTCGAGGAGGGCATCTACCTCGACATCGCCTCGGAGACGGGGGTCCGGGGGTTCGAGTCCGAGGCGCCACGCCGGTGCAATCCCAGGTACAGCCTCGTGGTGGACGAGCTGGACGACGGCTGGCCGCATGATGAGGACATCGTGACGCTCGGATGGGCCGGCGTGTACGCCGACTTCACGGGGTTCTCGACGATCGATGAGATCAGGCAGGCCATCAGGTCCGATGACGTGTTCTCCCTGATCCTCTGTGAGTCGATCGTCTGGTCCTACAGCCGCTCGGGAGGATGCGAAGGGGGAGACGAGAGCCTCACCTGGACGGCCCCCGAGGTGTGGGACGGCCTCGAGGTCGACAGGGAGAAGATCCGGGCCTATCTGCAGGTCGAGCTCGATGAGATCCTGATGGACCAGAACCTCCTCTGACCGGAACCCCCGCGCATGGAGCGACGCGATCCGCTGCAGAAACGACCCTTCTGACCCCGCCGCGGAGCCTCAGAAGGGTCGGAACTGCAGCAGATTTCCGTGCCGGAGCGCCCCTCAGCCCCGCAGCTCTCCCCGCCGGTACCGAAGCTCCCGTTCGGCGCCCTTCAGCGGCGAGCCCTCGAAGGGCAGTCGCCGGAGGTCCACCGCCTCGGCGGCGGCCAGGGCCTTGCGCATTGCTGCCTCGGCCGCGCGTTGAGGCAGCCCGATCGCGTCGGCGAGAGCCTCCCAGTGCCTCCGGCGCAGGGTGCGATCGCGGCCGTCCACCGTCAGGGCCATCGTCATGTCCCGGTACAGCACGGTGCAGGGAACGTCGTACATCGGGGCAACCTGCCACCGGCCGTCCGTTCCCTGTAGCACCGAGACGTTCTTGGCATGGAGGTCCCCGTCGCCGGTGAGCCAGGCGTAGAGGAACTGCAGGTAGAGGTTGCGGGCGGCCACAGGAGCAGCGGGCGTCAGCGCGGTCAGCGCGGTGATCACCTCCTCTGTGGTGACGGCGTACTTCTGCGCGGGGTAGATCCCGAGGGCCTGGGCCCCATCTTCGAGTGCCAGCCGTGCGGGGGCGCCGTCGTCGACGTCGACGCGGTCGAATCGGCGGACCAGCAGGCCGGGCCTGCCGTGGCGGTCCGTGACGACGTCGTGCTCCGACACCGGGATGCCGAGACGCCGGGCTCCTTCGAGGTGGAGGGCCTCATTGACGACGAGGTGGGGGTGTTCCGGCGGGTCGAGCTTGAGGATCGCGCTGCGCCCGTGGAGGGCGAGGGGGACGTTGACCATCGAGGCGGAGGCCTTGGCCTGCACCCCGGGCAAGGCGCGGCGGTCGGGGATGTCGGCGATGGCTGCGAAGTCGAGGGCTCCTGGGGTTGCGGCGGCCAGCGCGGGGGCTTCGTGGGGGGTCTCGCCCGCGGGCACGATCTGCACGTCCCCGGGGGCGTCGGCGCCGACGGCGAGCAGGAGGGTGAGTTCGTCGTCCGCGGAGGTCTTGGTGGCCGTGCGCAGCACGGTGAGGCGGTGGCCCTCGGGCAGCAGGCCGGAGAAGAACGGTGGCAGGCCGCCGCCGGGGGCGACGACGGGCCGGCCGTCGACCGGCAGTGTGGAGGCGACGGGGGCTGCGCAGTACCCCTGGGTGTAGTGGAAGGTCACCGTGCCCTGGGTGTCCCGGGTCAGGTGCCCGGCGAGGGTGCTGGCCTTGTAGACGTCCGCGCGGGTGACGCGGCGCAGGCGGTCCAGGGCGGTGGTCATCGTCCGTGGACCTCGAGGTCGAGCCCGAGGACGCCGAGCACGGCGAGCAGCGAGGACAGTGTGCCCCGGCCTGTGGCGCGCTCGATCTGCCGGACGGTGGCGTCGGAGACGCCGGCCAGGTCCGCCAGCTCCTGCTGGGTCAGGTGCATGGCGCGGCGGGTGGCGCGCACGCTTTCGCCGATGCGTGTGAGCGTGGTCGCGGGGGAGGGGGCGGCGGGCATGGACCCATCGTGGCATGGCGGCCGAAGATTCCGAAGATTTTCTCGGAATCCCGACGACGCGGCCGCCCTCGGTGCCCCGACCCTGGCATTCCGAAGAAAAGTTCGGATCGAGGGTGCGCGGTGGCTGGAGGGGAGTGGAGCGAGGCGGATCCGAAGATTCCCTCGGATTCTTGAGCATGAAGAGTGGTGTCTGAGCACGTGACGCACGGGGCCGGGACTCGCGGGTGTCCGCGCGTCCTGTTCTTTAGACTCATGCGCAGGCGCATGAGTCTAAAGAACTGACCTGCCTGGTCACGCGGTCGGGCGGTTGTCCTGGTCTCGCGCCCCGTGCCGACCCACCGAAAGGCCCCCATGCCCGCGCCCGCTTCCACGTCCCCGCAGTCCCTCGCCTCGTTCGTCTGGGGGATCGCGGACCAGCTGCGCGGGGTGTACAAGCCGAACCAGTACGGCATGGTGGTGCTTCCGCTGACCATCCTGCGGCGCATGGAGCAGCTCATGGCCCCGCATCGGCAGACCATGCGGGACCTCGCCGCGACGGCCCCGCCGGCCATCCTCCCCAGCCTCATCCAGGACCGCACGGGGCTGCTGTTCCACAACACCTCGCCCTATGACTTGCAGGGCATCCTCGAGGACCCCGACGCCGCCGCCCAGAACCTGCGCGCCTACGTCACCGGGTTCTCCCCGAACGTGGCTGACCTGTTCCAGCACTACGAGTTCGAGAAGACTGTGGACAAGCTGGAGGATCACGGGCGCCTGCTGCTCGTGCTCCAGGCCTTCGCTGCCATGGACCTCGGCCCGGAGGCCCTGTCCAACGCGGACATGGGCACCATGTTCGAGGACCTGATCCGCCGCTTCGCCGCCGCCTCCAACGAGACCGCGGGCGAGCACTTCACCCCGCGGGACGCCGTCGCCCTGCTGGTGGACCTGCTGCTGGCCGAGCGCACGGAGGAGCTCGACGCCGGCCGCCACGCCATCCGGCACGTCTACGACCCCACGGCCGGCACCGGCGGCATGCTCTCGATTCTGGAGGACCGCCTCACCGCGCGCTTCCCCAACGCCCGCACGGAGCTGTACGGGCAGGAGCTCAACGACCAGTCCTACGCCATCTGCAAGTCGGACCTGATCGGCCGCGGGAAGAACGCGGAGAACATCGCCCGCGGGGACACCCTCAAGGACGACCACTACGCCGGCCACCGCTTCGACTACGTGCTCTCCAACCCGCCCTACGGCGGCGACTGGAAGGCCTCGCAGAAGGCGGTGCTGGAGGAGATCGCCCGCGGCGGGGCCGTCAACCGCTTCCCGGGCGGGGCGCCGGCTATCAGCGACGGGCAGATGCTGTTCCTGCAGCTGGTGGCCGCGAAGCTGCGCCTGCCCTCGCAGGGCGGGGGACGGGCGGGGATCGTGCTCAACGGGTCCCCGCTGTTCACGGGCGGGGCGGGCTCGGGCCCCTCGGAGATCCGTCGCTGGCTGCTGGAGTCGGATCTGGTGGAGGCGATCGTCGCGCTGCCCACGGACATGTTCATGAACACGGGCATCGCCACGTACATGTGGATCCTGGACAACAACAAGGCCGCCCGCCGCCGGGGCAAGGTCCAGCTGATCGATGCGCGGACGTTCTTCACCAAGCTGCGCCGCAACGTGGGCTCCAAGAACAAGGAGGTCTCGGACGCGGACCGGGAGCGGATCCTGCGCATCCATGCGGCGTTCGAGGGCCAGACGGAGGAGGACGCGCCGTTCTCGAAGGTCCTCACCCCGGACGCGTTCGGGTACCGGGAGATCACCGTGGAGCGGCCGCTGCAGATGCGCTTCGAGGTGGACGAGGCCACGGAGGCGGCGGCTCTGGCCACCAAGGCCGCGCAGAAGCTTGACGACGACGCGCGGGCGGCGCTCGCGGGTGCGCTCGCCTCGTTGCGGGGCCGGGTGTGGGACAACCAGGCGACGTTCTCGTTGGATCTGAAGAAGGCCTTGCGGGACCATGGTGCTCCGGCCGGAGCGCCGCTGGTGAAGGCGCTGATCGGGGCGATCGGCGTGCACGATCCTGCGGCCGTGGTGGTGAAGGACGCCAAGGGCCACCTGGTGCCGGACCCGGCCCTGCGGGACACGGAGCTGGTGCCGTTCGAGCGGACAGTGCACGAGTACGTCCAGGCCGAGGTGGCCCCGCACGTGCCGAACGCGTGGATCGACGAGACCAAGACGAAGATCGGCTACGAGATCCCGTTCACCCGACTGTTCTACGCGTACGAGCCCCCGCGCCCGCTGGAGGAGATCGACGCCGAGCTCAAGCAGCTGACCGCCGAGATCATGGAGCTGCTGCAGGAGGTGTCGGAGCAGTGAACGGCATCGAATGGCTTCCTCGGCTGCCAGATGACTGGCAAGTTGTTCGACTTTCCTACATTTGTCGGGTCGGTACTGGAGAGATGGACACGGTGGATGCAGATCCAGAGGGCGACGTGCCGTTCTATATTCGCTCACCCCACGTGCAGCGTGCGACGCGAGCGACCGGTGCGGGGGAAGCCATCCTCACGCCGGGTGACGGGGCCGTCGGAGAGGTGTTCCATCATCACCGCGGTGGGCAGTTCGCTGCCCATCAACGTGTCTACGTGTTGAGTGAATTTGACCAGCAGAAGGTCGAGCCTCGCTTCTTCTACTGGTATTTCTCGTCCAGGTTCCGCATGGTGACTCGTGGGGGCACGGCCAAGTCCACCGTGGAGTCCCTGCGCCGGCCGATGTTCACAAGCTTTCCGGTGGTACTGCCACCTCTGGATGACCAGTGGCGCATCGCGGACTACCTCGACCGCGAGACCGCCACGATCGACACCCTGATTGAGAAGCAGCGCTCTCTCATCGCCGGCTTGAAGGTGCGGCGAGGTGCGGCGATCGAACAGGGGGTCAACGGTCGTCTCACGTCGGCAGGTGCTGAGCGGGCGACGGGGCCCTCTTGGATGGGAAGCATTCCAGTCGGGTGGCGGTCTGTTCCCTTGTGGGCGATGTTCCGGCGCGAGAAGCGGACGGGATTCATCGATGAGCCGATGGTCTCAGTCTTCCGGGACTACGGTGTGGTCTTCAAGTCAGAACGTGCCAATCTGAACGAGACCGCAGAGGACCGGTCTATCTACCAGTTGGTGGAACCGGGATGGTTCGTGGTGAACCGGATGAAGGCGTGGCAGGGCTCCGTCGGTGTGAGTTTCATCCGAGGTATTTCGTCAGGGCACTACCTGTGTTTCCGTCCTCTGCACGAGGAAGACGACCGGTTCCTGAACTGGCTGTTCCGTTCCCCTCAGTACCGTCATGGCTTCGCCATGCTGTCGCGCGGAGTGCGGCCTGGCCAGGCGGAGATCGATAACGATCAGTTGCGGCAGATGACAGTCGTGCTCCCACCCCTCAACGAACAGCGCGCTATCGCGGACCGCCTGGACCGTGAGACCGCCCGCATCGACACCCTCATCGCCAAGGCCGACCGGTTCATCGAGCTCGCACAGGAGCGTCGGGCCGCTCTCATCACCGCCGCCGTCACCGGCCAGCTCGAGATCCCTACAGAGGAGTCCGCCGCATGAACACCCAGCACCAGCCCCCGGAGGCCGCCTTCGAGACCTCCATCTGCGAGCACCTCGCCGAGCACGGCTGGCTGCACTCACCCAGCGATAAGGGCTACGACAAAGTCCGCGCCCTCTACCCGCCGGACCTCTACGACTTCCTCGCCGAGTCCCAGCCCGAGGTGTGGGCCCAGCTGGTGGACGCGACGGCGTCGTCGGCCACCCAGCAGAACCAGCGCGAGCGCCTGCTGCGCACCCTCACCACGCAGCTGGACAACCCGAACCCGAAGGTCGGGGGCACCATCACCACCCTGCGCCGCGGACTCACGGACCCGGTGCGCGGCACCGTCCGCCTGGCCTACCCGAAGCCGGTCACGGACAAGAACCCCGAGGCCGCCCGCCAGTACGCGGCCATGCGGGTGCGCGTCATGCAGCAGGTGCATTTCCACCCCACCTCCGGCCAGTCCGTGGACCTGGTGCTGTTCGTCAACGGCATCCCCGTCGCCACCCTCGAGCTCAAGACGGACCTCACCCAGACCGTCCAGGACGCGGTGAAGCAGTACCGGGAGCGCAACCACCGGGCCACGCCGCTGTTCGGGCACGGCGTCCGGGCTGTGGTGCACTTCGCCGTCTCGGACCGCGAGGTCATGATGACCACCCAGCTGAACGGGCCGGGCACCGCGTTCCTGCCCTTCAACCTGGGCCACCAGGGCGGCGCCGGCAACCCGCCCAACCCGGACGGCTCGGACACCGCCTACCTGTGGCAGCGCGTGCTGGACAAAGACGCCTGGCTCGGCATCCTCCAGAAGTTCGTGTTCACCGAGGAGAAAACCCGCACGGCCGCCGCCACCGGCAGGAGCACCGTGAGCCGCCGCATCATCTTCCCCCGCTACCACCAGTGGGAGGCCGTCACCGCCATCCTGGAAGACGCCACCGAGCACGGGGCCGGGCAGAAGTACCTGATCGAGCACTCCGCCGGCTCCGGCAAGACCAACACCATCGCCTGGACCGCCCACCAGCTGCTGCGCCTGCACCGCGGCGGCGCCAAGGAATTCGACTCGGTCATCGTCGTCACCGACCGCACCGTCCTGGACAGCCAACTCCAGCGCGCCATCCTGGCCATCGAGACCACCCCGGGCACCGTCGTCGCCGTCAACGACCGCACCGTCCGCGCCGCCGGCCACACCTCCAAATCCCAGCTGGTGGCGGACACCCTGCAACGCGGCAACCGCATCCTGGTGGTCACCCTGCAGACCTTCCCGTCCGTGCTGCAGGCCCTGCAGGACGAGCCCGCGCTGGCCGGGCGCCGCTACGCCGTCGTGGCGGACGAGGCCCACTCCTCCCAGACCGGCACCGCCGCCGCCAAGCTGCGCCGCGTGCTCAGCCCCGCCGAGCAGGCCGACCTGGACGACGGCGGCGAGGTGGACGTGGAGGCCGTGCTCGCCGCCGAGGTGGACGCGTCCGGCCCCGCCGCGAACATCAGCTACCTGGCCTTCACCGCCACGCCCAAGCCCAAGACGCTGGAGCTGTTCGGGCGGCCGGGGGAGCAGCGGGACGAGAACGGGGAGCCGATCCCCGTCTCCTTCCACCGCTACCCCATGAAGCAGGCCATCCAGGAGGGCTTCATCCTGGACGTGCTGCAGAACTACACCACCTACGAGACCGCCTTCCAGCTCGCCCGCCTCAGCGAGACCGGGCAGCTCGAGGAGTTCGACGCCCGCGGCCGGCTCCCCGAGGGCATGGCCGGCGAGGAGGTGGACCAGGAGGCCGCCGCCAGCCAGCTGCGCCGCTGGGTGAAGCTGCACCCGGAGACGATCGCGCAGAAGGTCGAGATCATCGTGGAGCACTTCCACGCGAACGTCGCTCACCTGCTGAAGGGGCAGGCCAAGGCGATGGTGGTCACCGACTCCCGCCTGGCCGCCCTGCGGTACAAGACCGCGATGGACGCCTACCTGGCCGGCCGGCCCGAGCTGGGCTACGGCACCCTGGTGGCGTTCTCCGGTGAGGTGCAGGACCCGGAGGTGCCCGGCGTCGACCCCGTCACCGAGGCTCGCGCCAACCCTGGCGCACCTGCGGACCTGGCCGCCGCCCTGGACACGGACGACTACGCCGTGATGATCGTGGCGAACAAGTACCAGACCGGCTTCGACCAGCCCAAGCTCTCCGCCCTCTACGTGGACAAGAAGCTCGACGGCGTCCTGGCGGTGCAGACCCTCAGCCGGCTCAACCGGACCATGCCGGGCAAGCACAAGACGTTCGTGCTGGACTTCGTGAACTCCGAGGAGGACATCCTCGCGGCGTTCCGCCCGTACTACGAGGGCGCCGAACTGGAGAAGGTGACCGACCCGGCCCGGCTGGCCGAGGTGATGGTCAAGCTGGACGGCTCAGGGCTGTACACGCCCGAGGAGATGGACGCGTTCGTGGCCGCGATGGTGGCCGGCGAGGGGGAGCAGCGGCTCAAGGGGCTGCTGAACCCGGTGGTCGCCCGGTTCCTGGCCGAAGTGGCCGATGCCCAGCAGCGCGAGGACGGCCCGCGCGTCGAGGAACTGCGCATCCAGCGCAAGGACGTGCGCACCTACCTGAAGCTCTACGACTTCCTCTCCCAGGTGTACCGCTTCCACAGCACGGACTACCTGCGGCACGCCATCCTCCTGCGAGCCCTGGACCGCTACCTGCCCTCCCTGGGGGAGCGGGCCGACGTCGTGGACATCTCCGACGTGCGCCTGGTGGGCATCCGGCAGGACCTGGTGGCGGAGGCGAACCTGCGGATCGACCGCACCGAGACGCTGCAGCCCACTGATGGGGCCGGCAGCGCCATGGTGCGCCAGAAGAAGGTGGGCCCCCTGGACGAGGTGATCCAACGCCTCAACGAGGCATTCGCCGGCGCCGGGTTCGACCTCGCCGAGGCGGACTCCCTCAGCCGCCGCACCGTGGACCGGGTGAAGGCACGCGAGGAGATCCGCCGCCAGGCCATGGACAACACCCAAGCGCAGTTCGTCGGCGGCGGCGACGTGGACTCGGCCATCACCCTGGCCATCTGGGAGCTCGTGCAGAACCAGGCCGGCATGAGTGAGTTCCTCAACCGCGACGGCGACGAACAGCGCGCCATCCGCGCCGACTTCGCCCGGGCCGTGTGGCTGGCCGTGCGGGCCGAACTCGACGGCGCTCCCGTTCGGGAAACGGGAGGTCCCCAGGGCACTTCCGTTCGAGAAACGGGAGGTGCGGGGCGGTGAGCCTCGTTCCCATCTGGCCCCAATTCGTCCGGCCGGTCCTGGAACTGCTGGCCGAGTCCCGCCGTGAGCGCCGCTGCGGACGAACCCCAGGTGCCGGCGTCGATTGCAACCGAAGAAACAGCCGCAGCCGATCCGATCGTGGACCACGAGGAACTCGCCCAGGACGCCATCAGCGGAATGAACGAACTCGTCCGGGCTGACCTGTTGCGCCGGCTTCAAGACGCGACGCCCGAGTTCTTCGAGGACGCCGTCGTCAAGCTCCTCGTGGCGATGGGCTACGGCGGCACCCAGGGGCGGGCACAGGTGACCGGGAAGTCCCACGACGGCGGCATCGACGGCGACGCCCTCAGCTACGCCGCCGGGCCCCCGGGTGGCCCTCGTGGACGTCCGCAAGTTGACGCAGCTCATGCTCAAGCACCGGGTAGGAGTCCATCTGCGGAAGGTGCTGGAGATCCTGGAGGTGGATGAGGACTTCTTCGAGTGATCGAAGCCCGTGTGGTGTAGCCCGCATCGTCCTGCCCCGTTATTGGGCGTCCCCTGTAGGCTGGGCGGGTCGCAGTTCGCACCCATCTGAAGGACACCTGATGACTCAGTCGCATGATCCCGCTGTGCCCGAGGCCGGCACCTTGCCCGAGACCAGCACCCTGACCAAGGCCCAGCACTACGCCGGCCCGGCCCTCGCCGTGCTGGGTGTGCTCAGCGCTCTCTCCCTCTTCCTCCCGCTGGCCAAGGCGTTCGGCTACAGCGTCGGTTGGTTCAGCAGCGACGCCCCTGAGGGTGAGGGTGCCCTGCTGATGGTGTGCTTCCTCCTGGCGGCCGCCGCCGGCCTGGCCGCGCACTTCCTGCGGAAGACCTGGGTGCGGATCGTCGCCGGGCTGCTCGCCCTGCTCGTCGGCATCTTCGCCGTCATGGACGGCTTCGGCAACATCGCCCGGATCCAGGAGGCGGGCTCCGGCATCGTTGAGCCCGGCGCCAGCCTCTTCCTCATCGGCCTGTTCGGCCTGCTCATGCTCGTGGCAGGCGTGCTCCTGCTGCTGCCGCAGCGCCGCCGGGGCGTCCGCACCGCGGGTGGCCCCATCGCCTGAGCCTCACACCTCCGGCCCCACTGACGCGGGGGCCCCCCCCCCCCCCCCCGCCGGGGGCCCCGGGGGTCGGTGGGGCGGGGGGGGGGCGGGGGGGCGGCGCCCCCCGCCCCCCCCCCCCC
>NZ_JAXFPG010000025.1:0-2468 GCF_034179925.1 Micrococcus sp.
GGCCCGGCGCGCTCAGGCGCGCCGGGCCGACACGGTCACCAGCGGTAGTGGGCGAAGGCCTTGTTGGCCTCGGCCATCTTGTGGGTGTCCTCGCGACGCTTCACAGCGCCGCCCAGACCGTTCGAGGCGTCCAGGATCTCGTTCATCAGACGCTCGGTCATGGTCTTCTCGCGGCGGGCCTTGGAGAAGCCGACGAGCCAGCGCAGCGCGAGGGCCGTGGAGCGGCCCGGCTTGACCTCGACCGGCACCTGGTAGGTGGCGCCGCCGACGCGGCGGGAGCGGACCTCGAGGGCCGGCTTGATGTTGTCCATGGCCTTCTTGAGCGTGGCCACGGGATCGGCACCGTTCTTGGCGCGAGCACCCTCGAGGGCACCGTAGACGATGCGCTCGGCGGTGGACTTCTTGCCGTCGATCAGCACCTTGTTGATCAGCTGCGTGACCAGCGGGGAGCCGTAGACGGGATCGACGACGAGGGGGCGCTTCGGCGCGGGACCCTTACGAGGCATTACTTCTTCTCCTTCTTGGCGCCGTAGCGGGAGCGGGCCTGGCCGCGGTTCTTCACACCCTGGGTGTCGAGGGCGCCGCGGACGATCTTGTAGCGCACGCCCGGCAGGTCCTTCACACGGCCGCCGCGCACGAGCACGATCGAGTGCTCCTGCAGGTTGTGACCCTCGCCCGGGATGTAGGCGGTGACCTCGACGCCGCCGTTGAGGCGGACACGGGCGACCTTGCGCAGCGCGGAGTTCGGCTTCTTGGGGGTGGTGGTGTACACGCGGGTGCACACGCCACGGCGCATGGGGTTGCCCTGCAGCGCCGGGGCCTTGGTCTTCACGACCTTCGGTGAGCGGCCCTTGCGGACCAGCTGCTGAATCGTAGGCACTCTTCAGCCTTCCTATCGGGGGGTGTTCGGTGACGTCGTCGACACGGACCCGGGGGTCCGCGTCGGTCGTTCCTCGGTTCTGCCGCACCCGGCGACGGATGGCGCGCGTCGGCGCGTCCTCGGCTCCAGGCGTGCAAAAATGTGGCATCTGCCGCGCAACGACCCCGCGACCGGACCGAGTCCACTCTGCCACACAAGAAAACAATCCCTCTCAGCGTACCACCTGCGTTCCTCCGGGCCAATCAGGCGCCGCCTTCCCCTCATGGCCGCCACAGAGCCGGCGTCGTCACCCCAGCTGGACAGGGGATCCCGTACGAGGTCAGCGCGCAGGATAGGGTCAGACACCATGGTGTCTGAAGCCCCTGATCCTCGCCCCGCTCCCTCCCCCGCCGCCGGTTCGGTCAGCGTCCGCCCGATCTCCCGTGACGAGCACGAGGAGCTGCTGCGGCGTCACCCCGAGGCCTCCTTCCTGCAGAACCCGGCATGGGCCGCCGTCAAGTCGGGCTGGCGAGCGCAGTCCCTCGGCTTCGAGACGGCAGGCCGCCTGGTCGGTGCCGCCCTCGTCCTCTACCGGGCCGTGCCGGTGCCGCGCTGGGTGCCCGTGCTGGGATCCGCGTCCCTGGCCTACATCACGGAGGGCCCCGTCCTCGACGACGGTGTCCGCCTTCGCGACGCCCTCCCGCCGCTCGTGGAGCACCTCCGGCGCGAGGGGGCCTTCGAGGTTCGACTCGGTCCGCCCGGCGTCGTGCGCCGCTGGGCCGCGGACGACGTGCGCAAGGCCCTCAAGGACCCGGAGTACACCTCCCTCATGGACCTCCAGCACGACCTGGACGCGAAGGAGGTGGCCGTCGAGGAGGACCTGCGCGCCCTCGGCTGGCGGGCCCCGGCCGTGACCGAGGAGTTCATCGCCGGACAGCCGATGTTCCAGGCGCGCATCCCCCTGGAGGGTCTGGACGTCGACGGCGTGCTCAAGCGCATGAACCAGACCTCCCGTTCGGAGACCCGCAAGTCCACCCGCACCGAACTGACGATCCGCCGCGGCGGCGTCGAGCTGCTCGAGGACTTCCACGGCCTCTACACCGAGACCGCTGCGCGAGAAGGCTTCAACGGGCGGGCCCAGCCGTACTTCGAGCGCGTCGTGGAGGCCATGGACGCCTCCGCCCTCTCCGAGGCCGAGGTCTTCGTGGCCTCCCATGAGGGCCGCCCCCTGGCGGGGGCGATCACCCTGCGCCAGGGCCACTTCGCCTGGTACCCGTACGGCGGGTCCTCCCTGGAGGAACGCAAGCGCTTCGCCCCCCGCGCCCTGCAGCTCGAGCAGATCACCGCGGCGGTGGAGGCCGGATGCCACTGGTACGACCTCGGCGGCGTCTCGAGCTCACTGCGCCAGGACCACAAGCTCGCCGGCCTGACCCTGTTCAAGACCGCCATGGGCGCGGACCTGATCCAGACCCACGGCGAGTGGACCCTGCCGCTGCGCGCCCCCCTGGCCAAGGCCTTCGAGCTGTACATGTCCCGCCGCTGAGGCCACCGGCCGCCACACACGCACACACATCGGGGCGGGCCCCCGCCCGCACCCGGCGGGGGCCCC
>NZ_JAXFPG010000028.1:0-4894 GCF_034179925.1 Micrococcus sp.
GCGGGGGGGCGGCGGGCGCGCCCGGGCGTGCGCGGGGCGCACCCCGCCGCCGGGGAGGGAGCGGGTCAGACCTCGCCGCGCACGCGCCGCTGGCGCGGGGGCAGCTCGACGACGTCGCTCATCTGCTCGAGGGTCCGGCCCTTCGTCTCGGGGACGAAGCGGAGCACGAACAGGCCGGAGAGGACCGCCATGGCCGCGTACAGGCCGTAGGCGAAGGTCAGGCCGAGGTCCGCGAGCGCGGGGAAGGTGGTGGAGATCGCGAAGTTGGCGACCCACTGCACGGCGGCGGCGACGGCGAGGGCGCCGGCACGGATCCGGTTGGGGAACATCTCACCGAGCAGCACCCAGGTGAGCGGGCCCCAGGTGGCCCCGAAGAACACGACGAACGCGTTGGCCGCCACGAGGGCGACGGTGGACCACGGGGCCGCCAGGGACACCGTGAAGGTGCCGTCCGCGGCGACGACGGGCACCGCCGTCGAGAAGGCCACGGCCATCACGGCCAGGCTGAGGGCCATGCCGGCCGAGCCGGCCAGCAGCATCGGGCGGCGACCCACCTTGTCTACGAGGGCGATGGCCACCAGGGTGACCACGATGTTGGTGACGGAGGTGATCACGGTGACGGTGAGGGCGTCGGACTCACCGAAGCCGACCGACCGCCACAGGGTGGTGGAGTAGTAGAAGATCACGTTGATGCCCACGGCCTGCTGGAAGACCGAGAGCAGGATGCCCGTCCACACGATCGGCTTGAGGCCGAACATGGTGCCCTTGAGGTCGGCGAGGCTCTCGCGGCGCTCGGACACCAGGGACTGGCGGATCTCCTCGATCATGAGGTTCACGCGGTCCACGCCGGTGAACTCGTGCAGCACGCGGGCGGCCTCGTCGTCGCGGCCGCGGGCCACCAGGAAGCGGGGAGACTCGGGCAGGCCGAACGCGAAGATGCCGTAGATCAGGGCCGGGAGGGCCTCGGCCATGAACATCCACCGCCAGGCCTCCAGGCCGAACCAGAACGGGGCGGCCGAGCCGCCGGCGAGGTTGGCGAACAGCGCATCCGAGAGCAGGGCCGCGAAGATGCCGAGCACGATGGCCAGCTGCTGCAGAGAGCCGAGTCGGCCGCGCACGTAGGCGGGGCTGACCTCCGCGATGTAGGCGGGGGCGATCACGGAGGCCGCACCCACGCCGAGGCCGCCGATCATGCGCCAGGCGATGAGGTCCACGATGCCGAAGGCCAGGCCCGAGCCGATCGCGGAGACCAGGAACAGGACGGCGGCGACCACCATCACGGGCACACGGCCGCGGCGGTTGGCCAGGGGGCCGGCGAACCAGGCGCCGAGGGCGCAGCCGATGAGTGCGGAGGACACCGCGAAGCCGGTGAGCCCCGGGCCGAGAGCGAAGCCCTCCTTGAGCGCGTCCACCGCACCGTTGATCACGGCGGTGTCGAAGCCGAACAGGAAGCCGCCGAGTGCGGCGGCGATGCTGATGCCGATGACGCGCGCGTTCAGCTGTGCGGTCGGCTCGGCGCCCCGGGTGGTCACACCCGTCCCCTCATGTTGTCCGCTCATCTGGACTGTCCCTTCTCCTTTGATGGGCCCGCGGGGCCCGGGTGCCGGGGCGCGGTGTCCAGGACAGTGTGACGCCCGGGGCGGCTGCGGTCCAAACTCGAGCGGATCATGTCACAACGGTGTCGGGAAGATGACGCCTCAGTGACGGCGCGGGGTGTCGCACACGCACCACGGAGCCGGGGCCGCCTCACGGCCCACTAGGCTTTCGCGCATGTCTCACACGCCCGCCGTCGAGCGCGCCCGCCGCCCGCGCCTCGGCCTGCTCCCCCGCATTCTCCTGGCGATCGCCCTCGGTGTCCTCGTGGGCCTGGTGGCCCCCGATGCGATGGTGCGCGTCTTCGCCACCGTCAACGCCTTGTTCAGCGGCTTCCTCGGGTTCATCGTCCCCGTGCTCATCCTCGCGCTCGTGGCCCCGGCCATCGGCGACCTCGGCCGCGGCGCCGGCAAGTGGCTCGCCCTGACCGGCGGCATCGCCTACGGCTCCACCCTGTTCGGCGGGTTCCTGGCGCTGGCGGTGGCCATGCTGGTGTTCCCGCTGATCCTCCAGCCCGGCTCGCTCGAGGCCATGTCCAACCCGGAGGACTCCCTGCTGGGCCCGTTCTTCACCGTGGAGATGCCGCCGCCCTTCGAGGTCATGACGGCGCTGCTGCTGGCCTTCGTGCTGGGCGTGGGCATGACCCTCATGCCCAAGGGCACCCTGCACACCGGTTTCGTGGAGCTGCGGACGATCATCGAGAGGGTCGTCACCACGGTGATCGTCCCGCTGCTGCCGGTGTACATCTTCGGCGTGTTCCTCGGCATGACCGCCGCCGGCGAGGTGTTCAACGTGATCGGGACCTTCCTCGGCGTGATCCTCGTCGTGTTCCTGCTGACCGTGGTGGTGCTGCTCATCCAGTTCGTGGTGGCCGGCGTCGTCGCCCGCCGCAACCCGTTCCGGGCGCTGGCGACGATGATGCCCGCCTACGCGACCGCGCTGGGCACTTCCTCCTCCGCGGCCACCATTCCGGTGACCCTGCGCCAGGCCCTGACCGTGGGCGTGCGCCGGCCGATTGCCTCCTTCGTGATCCCGCTGTGCGCCACGATCCACCTGACCGGTTCCACGGTGAAGATCGTGGCGTTCTCCGTGGCCGTGATCATCCTCTCCGGCGGCCAGGTGGACCTGGGCCTGATGATCGGCTTCATCTTCATGCTGGGCGTCACGATGGTCGCCGCCCCGGGCGTGCCCGGTGGGGCGATCGTGGCCGCCTCCGGCGTGCTGGCCTCCATGCTCGGCTTCAACGAGGCCCAGCTGGCGCTGATGGTGGCCACCTACATCGCCATCGACTCGATCGGCACCGCCACCAACGTCACCGGTGACGCCGCGATCGCGATGGTCGTGGACCGCCTGGCCGGCGACCGCCTCGACGGCCTCGACGACGGCGAGGACGCCGAGCCGACGACGACGGCCACCACCCGCTGACCGCCTGATCCCAGCGCGCGCCCGGGGCCGGCACGGAGCACCTCCCGTGCCGGCCCCGCCCCGCATCCACCCCTATGCGCATCGTCCTCGGCCCCTCCCCCACCGGCCCCACCGGCACCTGGTGGGCGCTGCCCGCGCCCGACTCGGAGGCCGGGCCTGCTCGTGATGCCGGGCCGTCCGGTGAGCCCGGTCCCGGCACTCCGCTGGCCCAGGTCCCGTACGCACAGCTGGCCGGGCTCGTCGACGCCCTGCCCGGGCGGCTGGGGCTCACCCCTGGCAGCGTCCGCTGGGTGCTGGCCTCGGCCGCTGACGAGCTCGAGGGCTGGCTGCGCGCCGGGGTCACGGTGGACCGGCTCCACGACCTCTCCCTCGCCCAGCGCCTGCTGCTCACCGCCGCCACGGCACCAGACTCCGGGGTGCGGCACACGCCGGTGGTGCCCCTGCCCGTCGTCGAGCCGGCCGTGGAGGACCCGGCCGCCCGGCGAGGCCCGGACCAGGACGCGATCTTCGACCTGCCCGACGCCGGCCCCTCCACCCCGGATGCCCTCACCCTGCTGCGGGAACTGCAGGCCCAGGACGCCGCCGTCGCCGGCTCCCGGCACCCGGCCCGGCTGCGTCTGCTGGTGGCCGCGGAGTCCCAGGGGGCGCTCGTGGCCGCCCAGATGCGCCACGCCGGCCTGCCGTGGCGGCGGGACGTGCACGAGGCTCTACTGACCGAGCGCCTGGGCCCGCGCCCGCCCGAGGGGGCCCGCCCGGCCCGGCTGCAGGAGGTGGCCGAGCAGGTGGGCCGGGACCTCGGTGCGCCCGGGCTGAACCCGGACTCGCAGAAGGACCTGCTGCGTGCGCTGCGCGGGGCCGGGGTGACGGTGGACTCCACCCGCCAGTGGGAGCTGCAGGCCTGGGCGGCACGGGGCGGGGCAGAGGCCGAGCGCCGGGCCGCGCTGATCGCCGGGGTACTCGAGTACAAGGCGCTGCAGCGGCTCTGGACGGCCAACGGCTGGCACTGGCTGGACACCTGGGTGCGGGAGGGCCGGTTCCACCCGACGTATCTGGTGGGCGGGGTGGTCACCGGGCGCTGGGCCGCCCACGGCGGCGGGGCCATGCAGGTGCCGGTGGCCGTGCGCGACGCCGTCCGGGCCGACCCCGGCGCTCTACTCACCGTGGCCGACGCCTCCCAGGTGGAGCCGCGCATCCTCGCGGCGATGGCACAGGACACTGCCCTGGCGGCCGCAGCCGCTACCGAGGACCTCTACCGCACCGTGGCGGAGCAGGGGCGTTCGGCCGGGACCGCCCTCGACGACCGTTCCCGGGCGAAAGTGGCGCTGCTGGGCGCGATGTACGGCTCCACGACCGGGGACTCGGCCGCCCTGCTGCCGCATCTACGGCGTCTCTACCCCGCCGCGCTGGGGCTGCTGGAGCGGGCGGCCGCCACCGGGGAGGCCGGCGGTCAGGTCTCCACCTGGCTGGGGCGCTGGTCCCCGCCGCCGGGGCAGGCCTGGCAGGACGCGGTGGCTGACCGTTCCACCGCGGAGGCCGAGGCCCGGGCGGGGGCGCAGCGCAGGGCGGCGGGCCGGTTCACCCGGAACTTCGTGGTGCAGGGCACGGCCGCGGAGTGGGCGCTGTGCTGGATGGGCTCGATCCGCCGGCGGCTGCGTGCGGCGGGTCTGTCCACCGTGCTCGTGTTCTTCGTGCACGACGAGGTGGTGCTGCACGGCCCGGCGGCGGAGGCCGCAGCCGTGGAGCGGATCGTGAGGGACGCGGCGGGCGAGGCCGGGCGGTTGCTGTTCGGGGACGCCCCGGTGGGGTTCCCGCTCACAGTGGCGCAGGTGGAGTCCTACGCTGAGGCGAAGTGAGCCGGCGGCGGGCCGGTGGCCCG
>NZ_JAXFPG010000041.1:0-17186 GCF_034179925.1 Micrococcus sp.
GTGATCGCGGTCCCCGCCGCCCCCCGGGTACCCGTGCCCGCCACCCCGGGGGGGCGCGTGGGGGCGGTCGTCGCGCGCGCCACGGGATCGCCTGCCCCCGCCCGGTCCGCGGGGTCCCCCTGGGTCTGGCCGCCCCGTGCACGGGCCGGGCGCGGCCTTCTGCGTTAGCATGGGGTATTCGTGCGCCCTTTGTTGGCAGGACCATCCATCCTGCGTGCCGAGGGAGACGCACGTGGATCCCGGATCCGCCTCGGCCCTGCCCTGCGCGTCGACCCGGCCACGGCCCGCCCGCTGTCTGAAGATGCGGTGCGGTCCGGAGGCCTGGAGCGTTCGCGCCACGGGGGAGGGGTAAGCGTCCCGGGATGACCGTTCAACCGTTCCGCAAGGCTCGCCCATCGTGGGGGAGAACCGGCGCGACGCTAGGAGAGACAAGTGATCCAGCAGGAGTCGCGGCTCAAGGTCGCCGACAACACCGGTGCGAAGGAGATCCTGACCATCCGTGTTCTCGGTGGTTCCGGACGCCGCTACGCAGGAATCGGCGACACCATCGTCGCCACCGTGAAGGACGCCATCCCCGGCGGCAACGTCAAGAAGGGCGATGTCGTCAAGGCCGTGGTGGTCCGCACCCGCAAGCAGTCCCGCCGTCCCGACGGCTCGTACATCCGCTTCGATGAGAACGCCGCCGTCATCCTCAAGAACGACGGCGAGCCGCGCGGCACCCGCATCTTCGGCCCGGTGGGCCGTGAGCTGCGTGACAAGCGCTTCATGAAGATCGTGTCGCTCGCCCCGGAGGTGATCTGACCCATGGCCAAGATCAAGAAGGACGACCTCGTGCAGGTCATCTCGGGCAAGGACAAGGGCAAGCAGGGCAAGGTCCTGCGCGTGTTCCCCGCTGACGAGCGCGTGCTCGTCGAGGGCGTCAACCGCGTGACCAAGCACCTGCGCGCCGGCGTCAACAACAACGGCTCCACCGAGGGCGGCCTGCAGGTCGTCGAGGCCCCGATCCACATCTCGAACGTGGCCGTGGTGGACCCCGAGACCAAGAAGCCGACCCGTGTGGGCTACCGCTTCGAGACCGTCGAGAAGAACGGCGAGCAGGTCACCGTCAAGGTGCGCTTCGCCAAGGCCTCGGGGAAGGAGCTGTGATGACCGAGGTGCAGCAGACCGAGAAGGTCACCCCCCGCCTGAAGACCAAGTACCGCGAGGAGATCCGCGCCTCCCTGCAGGAGCAGTTCCAGTACGGGAACGTCATGCAGGTGCCCGGGCTCGTCAAGGTCGTCGTCAACATGGGTGTCGGTGAGGCCGCCAAGGACTCCAAGATCATCGACGGCGCCGTGGCGGACCTGACCGCCATCACCGGCCAGAAGCCGATGGTCACCAAGGCCCGCAAGTCCATCGCGCAGTTCAAGCTGCGTGAGGGCATGCCGATCGGCACGCACGCCACCCTGCGCGGCGACCGCATGTGGGAGTTCCTGGACCGCCTCGTCACGCTCGCGCTCCCGCGCATCCGTGACTTCCGCGGCCTCTCCGACCGCCAGTTCGACGGCAACGGCAACTACACGTTCGGCCTGGCCGAGCAGACCGTGTTCCACGAGATCGACCAGGACAAGATCGATCGCGTGCGCGGCATGGACATCACCGTGGTGACCACCGCCAAGAACGACGACGAGGGTCGCGCGCTGCTCAAGGCGCTCGGCTTCCCGTTCAAGACCGACCAGTAAGACCTCCACGCCACAGGTCCCCCACCGGTGAACCGGTGCGGGAAACCACGGCGAGAAAGGGCGGAAGCCCACATGACCATGACCGATCCCGTCGCAGACATGCTCACCCGTCTGCGCAATGCGAACTCGGCGTACCACGACACCGTGTCCATGCCGTCCTCGAAGCTGAAGACCCGCGTTGCGGACATCCTCAAGACCGAGGGCTACATCCAGGACTGGCGCGAGGAGGAGGCTGAGGTCGGCAAGAAGCTGACCATCGACCTCAAGTTCGGCCCGCAGCGCGAGCGCGCGATCGCCGGCCTGCGCCGCATCTCCAAGCCGGGTCTTCGCGTCTACGCGAAGTCCACCAACCTCCCGCACGTGCTGGGCGGCCTCGGCATCGCCATCCTGTCCACCTCCTCCGGTCTCCTCACGGACCGGCAGGCCGCCCAGAAGGGCGTGGGCGGGGAAGTCCTCGCCTACGTCTGGTGACGGACGAGACCGAAGAAAGGCTGAACTGACATGTCGCGAATCGGACGTCTCCCGATCACCATTCCGAGCGGCGTCGATGTCACCATCGACGGCGCCCGCGTCTCCGTGAAGGGCCCCAAGGGCACGCTGGAGCACACGCTGCCCACCCCCATCACGGCCACCCTCGAGGAGGGGCAGGTCATCGTGGCCCGCCCCGACGACGAGCGTGAGTCCCGCTCCCTGCACGGGCTGTCCCGCACCCTCATCAGCAACATGGTGGAGGGCGTGACCAACGGCTTCTCCAAGCAGCTCGAGGTCATCGGCACCGGCTACCGCGTGCAGGCCAAGGGCCAGGACCTCGAGTTCGCCCTCGGCTACTCCCACCCCGTGCCGGTGAAGGCCCCCGAGGGCATCTCGTTCTCGGTGGAGGGCAACAAGGTCACCGTCTCCGGCATCGACAAGCAGAAGGTCGGCGAGACCGCCGCCAACATCCGCAAGCTGCGCAAGCCCGACCCGTACAAGGGCAAGGGCGTGCGCTACGCGGGCGAGCAGATCCGCCGCAAGGCCGGAAAGGCAGGTAAGTGATGTCTACTCTGAAGGTGAAGGGCAAGGGCAAGTTCAACGCCCGTACCCGCCGCCACCTCCGGGTGCGCAAGCGGATCTCCGGCACCACCGTCCGTCCGCGTCTGGTCGTCAACCGCTCCGCGCGTCACATGTTCGTGCAGGTCGTGGACGACACCCAGAGCCGCACCCTGGCGTACGCCTCCACCATGGAGGCGGACGTGCGTGCGCTCGAGGGCGACAAGACCGCCAAGGCCAAGCGTGTGGGCGAGCTCGTCGCCGAGCGCGCGAAGGCCGCCGGCATCGAGGCCGTCGTGTTCGACCGCGGCGGCAACAAGTACCACGGTCGTGTGGCCGCGGTGGCCGACGGCGCCCGTGAGGGAGGGCTGCAGCTGTGACCGAGACCAACAACGTGAAGGACACCCAGGTGACCGAGAACGCTGAGACCACCGTGTCCGAGACTGCCTCGGGCTCGGCGGCGCAGACCACTGAGCGCTCCGCCGGCGGCCGTGGTGGCCGCGACGGCGGGCGCGGCGGACGTGACGGGGACCGCCGCGGCGGTCGTCGCGACGACCGCAACCGTCGGGGCGCCCAGGACGACGACAAGGACGCGTTCCTCGAGCGCGTCGTCGCCATCAACCGCGTCTCCAAGGTCGTCAAGGGCGGCCGCCGGTTCTCCTTCACCGCCCTCGTGGTGGTGGGTGACGGCGACGGCACCGTCGGCGTCGGCTACGGCAAGGCGAAGGAGGTCCCCGCCGCGATCCAGAAGGCCGTGGAGGAGGCCAAGAAGTCCTTCTTCCGCGTCCCGCGCGTCGGCTCCACCATCCCGCACCTGGTGCAGGGTGAGGATGCCGCCGGCGTCGTGCTCCTGCGCCCGGCCTCCCCGGGTACCGGTGTGATCGCCGGTGGTCCGGTGCGCGCCGTGCTCGAGTGCGCCGGCATCCACGACGTGCTGTCCAAGTCCATGGGCTCCGTGAACGCGATCAACATCGTGCGCGGCACCGTGGACGCCCTCAAGAAGCTCGAGGAGCCCCAGGCCGTGGCTGCCCGCCGCGGCAAGGCGCTGGACGAGATCGCCCCCCATGCGATGCTGCGCACCATGGAGAACGATCGCGCCCAGAAGAGCGTGCAGAAGGCAGGTGCCTGATCATGGCTGAGCCCACCCGCAAGAACATCCAGCCCTCCGACGCCACCCTGGTCATCACCCAGACCCGCGGCGTCACCGGCATGAAGCAGAACCAGCGCGACACCCTGCGCTCGCTCGGCCTGAAGCGGATCGGCCACCAGGTCACCCGCAAGGCCGACGCGGCGACCGTGGGCATGGTCAACACCGTGCCCCACCTGGTGTCCGTGGAGGAGGTCAACAATGGCTGACAACGACGCCATCAAGGTCCACGACCTGCGTCCGGCCCCCGGTGCCAAGACCGCGAAGACCCGTGTGGGTCGCGGTGAGGCCTCCAAGGGCAAGACCGCCGGTCGCGGCACCAAGGGCACCAAGGCCCGCTACCAGGTCCGTGCGGGCTTCGAGGGCGGCCAGCTGCCCCTGCAGATGCGTCTGCCGAAGCTCCGCGGCTTCAAGAACCCGTTCCGCACGGAGTACCAGGTCGTGAACCTGGACAAGCTCTCCGAGCACTTCCCGCAGGGCGGGGAGATCACCGTGGATGCGCTCGTGGCCAAGGGCCTCGTGCGCAAGAACCAGCCCGTGAAGGTGCTGGGCACGGGCGAGATCTCCGTGGCCGTGCAGGTGAGGGCGAACGCCTTCTCGGCCTCCGCCGTCGAGAAGATCGCCGCCGCCGGCGGCTCCACCGAGACCGTCTGACCGACGCTCTCACCGCAGGGCCCCGGCCCGGAGGACAGCACGTCCTCCGGGCCGGGGCCTTGTTCGTGTGTGTAGACTCCCACGACGGGCCCGTCAGACCGTGCGGACCCCGCCCTCCTCCGTCCGTGGGGGAGCGGGCGATCCCCAGCTGCAGGAGGACACGTGTTCAAGGCCACCGCCCGGATCTTCCGGACGCCGGACCTGCTGCGGAAGATCGGTGTGACCCTCGGGCTCATCGCCGTGTACCGCATGGGTGCGTTCGTCCCCTCGCCCGGGGTGGACTACGCCGCCGTGCAGACCTGCCTCGCCGCGGGCACCACCACCGGCGGTCTGTACTCGTTCGTGAACATGTTCTCCGGCGGCGCGCTGCTGCAGGTGTCCGTGTTCGCGCTCGGGATCATGCCGTACATCACCGCCTCGATCATCGTGCAGCTGCTGCGCGTGGTGATCCCGCGGTTCGAGCAGCTCCACCAGGAGGGCCCGCAGGGGCAGGCCACGCTGACGCAGTACACCCGGTACCTGACCATCGCCCTGGCGGTGCTGCAGGGCACCACCATGGCCTCCCTGGCCCGCACGGGTGCCCTGCTGGGCTGCAACCTGCCGCTGTTGCGGGATGGCTCCCTGCTGACGGTGCTGCTCGTGGTGCTCGTGCTGACCACCGGCTGCGTGCTCGTGATGTGGATCGGTGAGCGGATCACGGAGTCCGGCGTGGGCAATGGCATGTCCCTGCTGATCTTCGCCTCCATCGCCGCCGGCTTCCCCTCCGGCATCGGGCAGGTGCTGCAGACCCAGGGCTGGCGGGTGTTCGCGATCGTGATGGTCGTGGGTCTGCTGACCATGCTGGCCGTGGTGTTCGTGGAGGAGTCCCAGCGCCGGGTCCCGGTGCAGTACGCCAAGCGCCAGATCGGCTCGCGCACGGTGGGCGGTTCCAGCACGTACATCCCGGTCAAGGTGAACATGGCGAACGTGATCCCGGTGATCTTCGCCTCCTCGGTGCTGATGCTCCCGGGCATTCTGGTGCAGTTCAACACACCGCAGGACGGCACGGACCCGGCCCCGTGGGTGAGCTGGCTGAGCACGTACTTCGTGGGCGGGGACCACCCCGTGTACATGGCGGTCTACCTGCTGATGATCATCGGCTTCACATACTTCTACGTGTCCATCACGTTCAACCCGCAGGAGATCTCGGACAACATGAAGCGCTACGGCGGCTTCATCCCCGGCGTCCGCGCCGGCCGGCCGACCGAGCGGTACCTGCAGTACGTCATCAGCCGCATCACGCTGGTCGGCGCTCTCTACCTGGGTATCGTGGCCATGATCCCGCTGATCGCCTTCGTGCTCATCGGCGCCAACCAGAACTTCCCCTTCGGCGGCACGTCCATCCTCATCATGGTGGGGGTGGGCCTGCAGACCGTGAAGCAGATCAACGCGCAGATGGAGCAACGGCACTACGAGGGTCTGCTGCGCTGACCCGCCGTCCGTCCTGAGAGTGAGGAACACACGATGACCCGCATGCTGATCATGGGCCCCCCCGGCTCCGGCAAGGGCACCCAGGCCACCCGCATCGCCGACAAGCTCGGCATCGTGGCCATCTCCACCGGCGACATCTTCCGCCACAACGTGAAGAACCTGACCCCCCTGGGCCAGGAGGCCAAGCGCTACATCGACAATGGCGACTTCGTCCCGGACGAGGTCACCAACCGCATGGTCGCCGACCGCATCGCCCAGCCCGACGCTGAGCGGGGCTTCCTGCTGGACGGCTATCCGCGCACGGCCGGCCAGGTCGAGGCCCTCGACGCCATGCTCACCGAGTCCGGCCACCGGCTTTCCGCCGTGGTGGAGCTCGAGGTGCCGGACGCCGAGCTCGTCGAGCGCCTGCTCAAGCGCGCCGAGATCGAGGGTCGCGCCGATGACACCCGCGAGGTCATCGAGCACCGCCTGAAGCTCTACCACCAGGAGACCGAAGCCGTGGTGGCCAGCTATGTGGACCGCGGCATCGTGGCCCGGGTGGACGGCACAGGCCAGATCGACGACGTCACTGAGCGCCTGCTGCAGGCCGTGTACTCCGTGCGCACCGCCACAGGCACCCTGCCGGTGCTGCCGGGGTCGGAGGACTGACGCCTGTGTTCTCGCGGCGCTCTGTCGAGCTGAAGTCCGTCTCCGAGCTGCAGGTCATGCAGCGCGCCGGCGAGGTCCTCTCCGCTGCCTTGGATGCCGCTGTAGAGGCAGCTGCCCCGGGGGTCACGACTGCGGAGGTGGACGCCGTGTTCGCCCAGGTGCTCGCTGAGCGCGGGGCGACCTCGAACTTCCTGGGATACCACGGGTTCCCGGCCACCATCTGCGCCTCGGTCAATGACGAGGTCGTCCACGGCATCCCTGGGGAGCGTGTGCTCGCCGCCGGTGACGTGCTCAAGATCGACGGTGGCGCCGTCGTCGATGGCTGGCACTCGGACTCGGCCCGCACCGTGGTCCTGGGCTCCTCCGAGGCAGGCACTGCAGACCCGGAGGACGAACGTCTCTCGGAGATCACCCGACAGGCCATGTGGGTGGGCATCGCCGCGTTCGCCATGGCCCGCCATGTGGGTGAGGTGGGCGATGCGATCGACGACTTCGTCTCGAGCCGCCCCGGGGCCCCGCTGGGGATCCTCGAGGAGTACGTGGGCCACGGGATCGGCTCCGAGATGCACATGGCGCCGGACGTGTTCAACTACCGCACCGGCCACCGGGGGCCCCGAGTGCGTCCCGGGATGGCCCTGGCCATCGAGCCGATGCTGGTGCGCGGGGATATCACCACGCGCACGCTCGAGGACGAGTGGACCGTGGTGACCGAGGACGGCGGCCGGGCCAGCCAGTGGGAGCACACGGTCTGCCGTCACGCCGGCGGTCTCTGGGTGCTCTCGGCGCCGGACGGCGGAGCTGCCGAGCTCGCCCGCCACGGCGTGGTGCCCGTTCCACCGGGGCAGTGAGCCGACGCCGTCGTCGACGTGATCGACTGACGGCATGGAGACGAGGGCCCGACCACCACCGGAGACGGTGGTGGTCGGGCCCTCGATGCGGTATCATCGTATGTTGACCGTGCCTGCATCCTTGATCGGGGCGCGCGCGGTCGTCCCGTTCCCGTCCCGTGGCGCCCCTGAGTGTGTGCTGCGGGGCATGACGATTGTGGAGGACATGGCTAAGAAGGAAGGTGTCATCGAGGTCGAGGGCACGGTCACGGAGGCGTTGCCGAACGCGATGTTCCGGGTCCGTCTGCAGAACGAGCACGTCGTGCTCGCCACGATCTCCGGAAAGATGCGTCAGCACTACATCCGTATCCTCCCCGAGGATCGGGTCGTGGTGGAGCTTAGCCCGTACGACCTCAACCGGGGTCGCATCGTCTACCGCTACAAGTGAGTACCACCCCCCATCCGAAGCGAACGCAGGAGGAAGAGCCGTGAAGGTTCAGCCGAGCGTGAAGCGGATTTGCGACAAGTGCCAGGTCGTGCGCCGTAAGGGCCGCGTGCTGGTGATCTGCTCGAACCCGCGCCACAAGCAGCGCCAGGGCTGATCGCCCCCCGGGGTTCCCGGGGCGACGTCCGAGCGCAGACCACACCACCGAAGACGGCCAGCCCGGCCGCACATCAAGGACACCCCCGCCGCAGAGGCGGGGGAGACCTCCGGCCGCAGGGGCCGGAGACCGACGACGGCGCTCCCACGCCGCGGATTCCGCCGGAACTTCCCCGGCGCCGCGGGACGGGGTGCGCGGGGCCCGCCGGCCCGCCCGTCGGGACGTCCCTGGTGCAGACCCCTGCTGCAGAAGGAACAGGAGGACGGCCACATGGCTCGTCTTGCAGGCGTTGACATCCCGCGCGAGAAGCGCGTGATCATCGCACTCACGTACATCTACGGTGTGGGAAAGACCCGCGCTGAGGAGACCATCGCGGCCACGGGCATCGACCCGAACACCCGCGTGAAGGACCTCTCCGACGATCAGCTGGTGCAGCTGCGCGACCACATCGAGGGCAGCTACAAGGTGGAGGGTGACCTCCGCCGCGAGGTCGCCGCCGACATCCGCCGCAAGGTGGAGATCGGCTCCTACGAGGGCCTGCGCCACCGCCGCGGCCTGCCGGTGCGCGGTCAGCGCACGAAGACCAACGCCCGCACCCGCAAGGGCCCGAAGAAGACGGTCGCCGGCAAGAAGAAGTGATGCCCCCGCGGTGAGCCCGGCCCCGGCCGGACCCCCGCGGTAGCAGGCACCCTCATCACCAGCTTTCCCGCAAGGAGAACCCCATGCCCCCCAAGAGCCGTTCTGCGGTCCGCAAGCCGCGCCGCAAGGACAAGAAGAACATCACCGTGGGCCAGGCCCACATCAAGAGCACCTTCAACAACACCATCGTGTCCATCACCGACACGACCGGTGCCGTCATCTCCTGGGCTTCCTCCGGTGAGGTGGGCTTCAAGGGCTCGCGCAAGTCGACCCCCTACGCCGCCCAGATGGCCGCCGAGCAGGCCGCCAAGCGTGCGCAGGAGCACGGCATGAAGAAGGTGGACGTGTTCGTGAAGGGCCCGGGCTCGGGCCGCGAGACCGCGATCCGCTCGCTGCAGGCCGCCGGCCTGGAGGTGGGCTCCATCCAGGACGTGACGCCCCAGGCTCACAACGGCGCCCGCCCGGCCAAGCGCCGTCGCGTCTGATCTGAGCGCTGCCTCCGCACCCGCCCCCGTCCGTGGGGCGGGTGCGGACAGGTCCACGACCTGACCCCACCCCCGTCCTCGTTTCCACCCCCCGCGTGCGTCATATGGCGGACGCTCGCCGAAAGGAAATGTCCGTGCTCATTGCACAGCGCCCCACGCTGACCGAAGAGGTCGTGTCCGACCAGCGCTCCCGGTTCATCATCGAGCCGCTGGAGCCCGGCTTCGGCTACACCCTCGGCAACTCCCTGCGTCGCACCCTGCTGTCCTCGATCCCCGGTGCCGCCGTCACCAGCATCCGCGTCGACGGCGTGCTCCACGAGTTCAGCACCGTCAACGGTGTCAAGGAGGATGTCACTGAGATCATCCTCAACATCAAGAAGCTCTCGGTCTCCTCGGAGAACGACGAGCCCGTGGTCGCGTACCTGCGTAAGCAGGGCGCGGGCGTCGTGACCGCTGCGGACATCACCGCTCCGGCCGGCGTCGAGATCCACAACCCGGACCTGCACATCGCGACGCTGAACGCGAAGGGCAAGTTCGACATGGAGCTCACCATCGAGCGCGGCCGCGGCTACGTGACCGCCGCTCAGAACAAGTCGGCGGACGCGGAGATCGGCCGGATCCCGGTGGACTCCATCTACTCGCCGGTGCTGAAGGTGACCTTCAAGGTCGAGGCCACGCGTGTGGAGCAGCGGACCGACTTCGACCGCCTGATCCTCGACGTCGAGACCAAGGAGTCCATGCTGCCCCGCGACGCCGTGGCGTCCGCGGGCTCCACCCTGGTGGAGCTGTTCGGCCTGGCCCGTGCGCTCAACGTCGAGGCCGAGGGCATCGACCTGGGCGACGACCCGGTCGAGGCCGAGGTCTCCGCCGACCTGGCGCAGCCGATCGAGGACCTCGAGATGACCGTGCGCTCGTACAACTGCCTCAAGCGCGAGGGCATCCACACGGTGGGCGAGCTCGTGGCCCGCTCCGAGGCCGACCTCATGGACATCCGCAACTTCGGTGCGAAGTCCATCGACGAGGTCAAGGAGAAGCTCGCGGAGCTCGGCCTGTCCCTCAAGGACTCGCCGGCCGGGTACGACCCCCAGCTCCACGCGCGTCAGATGGACGACGATCCGTTCTCGGACTTCTGAGCCGCACCGACCCCTGAATTCTTGACCCCGTCGCCCGGTACGACGGCGGGGACCACCTGAGGAGAAACACCATGCCTACCCCCACCAAGGGTCCGCGCCTGGGCGGCAGCCCGGCCCACGAGCGCATCATGCTGGCGAACCTGTCGGCTCAGCTCTTCGAGCACAAGTCGATCACCACGACGCTCACCCGCGCCAAGCGCCTGCGTCCGTTCGCCGAGCGCCTCATCACCTTCGCCAAGAAGGGCGACCTGCCCGCGCGCCGCAAGGTGCAGGGCATCATCGCGGCGAAGTCCCGCACGAACAAGTCGATCGTGCACGAGCTGTTCACCGTGATCGCCCCGGCCATGGCCCAGCGCAACGGCGGCTACACCCGCATCACCAAGATCGGCAACCGCCAGGGCGACAACGCGCCCATGGCCGTGATCGAGCTGATCATGGACCCGGTGTCCGCGAAGCAGGCCGTGGTGGCCGAGGCCGAGCAGGCCGCCGCCTCCGCCCCGGCCGCCGAGCAGGCCCCGGTGGTCGAGGAGCAGACCGCTCCGGCCGCCGAGGAGACCACCGTCGAGGAGGCCTCGGAGCAGGCCGCCGCCGGCGAGGGCTCGACCGGTCAGATCAAGGGCAACTCCAGCTCGAAGAAGTACCACGTGCCTGGTTCGCGCTGGTACGACCAGACCACCGCTGAGGTCTGGTTCTCCACCGTCGAGGAGGCCAAGGCCGCGGGCTACGAGCCCGCCGGTGGCGAGGCCGCCCAGAAGATGGCCGAGTGATGCTCGGGCCGCCCCCGTGTGGGGCGGCCGCATCGATGACGGGCCGTCGTCCCTTCGGGGGCGGCGGCCCGTCGTCGTCCGTCGAGGCGGGCGGGTGCACTCCTAGGATGGGCGCATGAGCGCCCCGACCCCGCCCGAAGCCACGACGTCCGCGCACCCCGGGAACGCCGCCTCCCCGGAGGGTGCGGTGCGGGTGCGCCTGGATCTGGCCTACGACGGCAGCGGCTTCCGCGGGTGGGCCGCGCAACCGGGACTGCCCACGGTGCAGGGTGCCCTCGAGGAGGCCCTGGCGAGGATCGTGCGCCGGCCTGTGCCGACCGTCGTCGCCGGACGCACGGACGCCGGCGTGCATGCTCGTGGGCAGGTGGTCCACCTTGACCTCTCCGCCGCCGAGTGGGAGGCCCTCACCCGGGGCCGGGCGGGGCTGGACCCGGCCGAGGCGCTGCTGCGCCGGCTCACCGGGGTGCTCTCCGCATGGGAGGGGGCGCTCGTGGTGCATGGGGTCCGTCGGGTGTCGCCGGCGTTCGACGCGCGCTTCGGCGCGCTGTGGCGGGACTACGAGTACCGGATCAGCGACGGCCTCTCCACCCGGGACCCGCTCACCCGGCAGGGGACGCACTGGCACCAGGCCGGCGTCGACGTGCGTCTGATGCAGGTGGAGGCGGACACGCTGACGGGACTGCACGACTTCCTCTCCTTCTGCCGGCCCCGTGAGGGGGCGACCACGGTGCGCCAGGTGCTCGCGGCGGACGTGGAGCGGGGTGCGGACGGGCTGGTGCGGGTGCGGCTGCGCGCGGACGCGTTCTGCCACTCGATGGTGCGCTCGATCGTCGGTGCCCTCCTGCAGGTGGGGGAGGGGCGGCGTCCGCCGGGGTGGGTCGCCGCACGCCTGGCGACGCCGGCCCGGGACTCCGAGGTGCGTCTGGCCCCGGCCCGGGGGCTCACCCTCATGGCGGTGGGCTATCCGGAGGACGAGGCGTCCCTGCGCCGTCGGGCGGAGGGGACGCGGGCGCGCCGAGCCCCCCTGCGCTGAGCGTGCGCTGCCCGACCGCGGTCTTTTGTCCCTCCGGTCCGGAGCCGGTACCATGGGATGACGTTGCGCATGCCCGCACCCGGATGCGTCGTGCCGCGAGTGGCTCAGTTGCATGGCCTTCAGCTCGCGCCGCACCCCCGGGACACTCGGGCCCGGACGCCTTCCAGCCCTCACCTGGGGGCCCGGTGCGCACGGAGAACTGAACGGCGCGCCCCGGTGGACTCACGACCCGCCGCCGGCCGCTGTGACCGACACCGACCCTGAAGGCAGACAACGTGCGTACGTACACTCCCAAGCCTGGTGACGCCGACCGCCAGTGGCACATCATCGATGCCACTGACGTCGTCCTCGGCCGCCTGGCGTCCCACACCGCCACCCTCCTGCGTGGCAAGCACAAGCCGACCTTCGCCCCCCACATGGACATGGGCGACTACGTCATCATCGTGAACGCCGAGAAGGTGGCCCTCACCGGCGCCAAGCTCGAGAAGAAGCGCGCCTACCGCCACTCCGGCTACCCGGGCGGCCTGAAGTCCGAGTCCTACGCGGAGCTCCTGGAGAAGAACCCGGTGCGTGCGGTGGAGAAGGCCGTCAAGGGCATGCTCCCCAAGAACTCCCTGGCCGCGCAGCAGCTGACCAAGCTGAAGGTGTACCGCGGTGCGGAGCACCCGCACGCCGCGCAGAAGCCCGCCACCGTCGAGATCGGCCAGGTCGCCCAGTGACCCTGGCGACCGCCTGACGCAGACCTTTCCTGAGGAGAACCATGAGCATCAACGAGAACGACGACGTGGAGCTGACCAGCTACACCTCCGAGTCCGCCGTCGCCACCGAGGCCCCCGCCGCCTCGGAGCGACCGGCCCTGACCGTCCCCGGCTCCGCCGTGGGCCGCCGCAAGGAGGCCGTCGCCCGCGTCCGCCTCGTGCCCGGCTCCGGCCAGTGGTCGCTGAACGGCCGCACCCTGGAGAACTACTTCCCGAACAAGCTCCACCAGCAGGAGGTCTCCGACCCCTTCACGCTGCTCGAGCTCAACGGCGCCTACGACGTGATCGCCCGCATCCACGGCGGCGGCCCCTCCGGCCAGGCCGGTGCGCTGCGCCTGGGCATCTCCCGTGCCCTGAACGAGATCGACCGCGAGCACAACCGCCCGGCCCTCAAGAAGGCCGGCTTCCTGACCCGTGACGCCCGCGTCATCGAGCGCAAGAAGGCCGGTCTCAAGAAGGCCCGCAAGGCCTCGCAGTTCTCCAAGCGCTGATCCACCGCTGGTGCCGGGCCTGCCCGGCGCCGTGTGGACCTCACGAAGCCCCTGTCCTCCACCGCGGAGGAGCAGGGGCTTCGTGCTGCCCGGGCGCGTCGCGGGGGCAGCCGTCCGGGCAGCATGGCCCGGAGGCGCTACCCGGGCATGCAGAACGCCCTGCCGTCCGCTCCGTGAGGAGGCGGGCGGCAGGGCGTCGTCTCGGCCCTGGGGCGGGCTCAGAGCACCTTGGAGAGGAAGTCCTGCAGGCGAGAGGTCTGCGGGCGCTCGAACACGTCCTCGGGCCGGCCCTGCTCGGTGATGACGCCGTCGTCCATGAAGAACACGCGGTCGCACACGTCGCGGGCGAAGCCCATCTCGTGGGTCACCAGCACCATGGTCATGCCCTCGGCGGCCAGGTCCTTGATGACCTGCAGCACCTCGCCGACCATCTCCGGGTCCAGGGCGGAGGTGGCCTCGTCGAACAGCATGATCTTCGGGCGCATGGCCAGGGCGCGGGCGATCGCCACGCGCTGCTTCTGCCCGCCGGACAGCGAGGCCGGCCGGGCATCGGCCTTGTCGGCCAGGCCCACGCGCTCGAGCAGGGTGAGCGCGTCCTCGCGGGCCTCGGCCTTGGAGACCTTCTTGAGCTCCATGGGGGCCAGCATGATGTTCTCCGCCACGGTCATGTGGGGGAACAGGTTGAAGTGCTGGAACACCATGCCGATGTCCTGGCGGACAGCGTTGATGTCCACGTTCGGGTCGCCCAGCCGGTGCTGGTCCACGCGCACGGTGCCGCTGGTGGTCTCCTCCAGGCGGTTCAGGCAGCGCAGGAACGTGGACTTGCCCGAACCGGACGGACCGATCACGGAGATCACCTCGCCGCGGTGGATGTCCGCGTCGATGCCCTTGAGCACGGTGTTCTCCCCGAAGGCCTTGGTCAGGCCGCGGACCTCGACGACGACGTCGCCCTCGGTCCCGGAGGGGGCGCCGGTGGGCGCGGAGGAGGGGAGGGGGTGGGCGCTCATGCGTTGACCTTCCTGTCCACGACGTTGGCGAGCCACGTCAGGGCGGTGATGACGACGAAGTAGATGACGGCCACGATCAGCAGGACCTCGGTGACCCGGTAGTTCTGGGCGTAGATCTGCTGAGCCTGGTAGAGCAGCTCGGCGAAGCCGATGGCCAGCAGCAGGGAGGAGTCCTTGAGCATGATCACGAGCTGGTTGATCATTGAGGGCGTCATGATCGTGAAGGCCTGCGGCAGGACCACGCGGCGCATGGTCGTGGAGTAAGGCAGGCCGAGGGAGCGGGCGGCCTCGGTCTGGCCGTGGTCCACCGCCTGGATGCCGCCCCGGACGATCTCCGCGATGTAGGCGCCGCCGTTGAGGGCGAGCGTGAGCACACCGGCCACCCAGATGTTCACGGGCATGCCGATCAGCTGGGGCAGGCCGAAGTAGAAGAAGAACGCCCACACCAGGATGGGGGTGCCGCGGAACACCGCGACGAACGCCGTGCCGATCCAGCGCAGCACCGGGTTCGAGGCGATGCGCAGGAACCCGAAGAGCAGGCCCAGCGCGACGGCCAGCACGAACGCCAGGAGGGTGACCAGCAGGGTGTTGCCCAGGCCCGTCATGAGGGCGGGCAGGGCGGTGACCACCAGGCCCCAGAACGTGGAGCGGTCCACGGCGGTGGCGCCCTCGGGGGCCATGTAGGTGTCCAGGATCTGCTGGTATTCGCCGGAGGCGCGCAGCTCGGCCAGGCCGTCATTGAACGCGGCCAGCAGCTCGGGGTTCTGGCCCTTCTTCACGGCGAAGCCGTAGTCGCCGGTGTCCACGCGCTCGCCGACGGTCTGCAGGCCGGAACCCTGCGTGACGCCGTAGGAGATCACGGGGTAGTCGTCCACCAGGGCGTCAGCGCTGCCCGACCGCACGGACTCCACCAGGGTGGTGGTCTGGTCCAGGGCGCTGACAGTGAACCCGTACTGGTCCTTGCGTTCGTTGGCGATCTGCTCGGAGATGGAGCCGGTCTTCACCACGACGTGCTTGCCCTGCAGATCCGCCCAGTCGCGGATGGAGTCGTCGCCGTCACGAACGGCCAGGGTGATCGAGCCGGTGAAGTACGGCTCGGAGAAGTCATAGGTCTGGCGGCGCTCGTCCGTGATGGACATGCCGGCGATCACGGCGTCGGCCTGGTCCGAGGACAGGGCCTGCAGGGCGGCGTTGAAGCCCACGGAGCGCCAGTCGACCGTGAAGCCCTTCTTCTCGGCGATCGCGTTGAGCAGGTCGATGTCGATGCCCTGCAGCTCGCCGTTCGCCCCCCGGTACTCGAAGGGGGCGTAGGTGGTGTCGGTGGCGATGACGAACGTCTTGCCCTCCACACCGTCGGCCGCGGAGGCCGCAGGGGCGCCGGCGAAGGCGCCGAGCATCGCCAGCACGGCGGCCAGCACGGCGACGACGGCGCGCATGGCCGGGGCTCTCAGCTCCTCGGCCCGTCGGGGCAGGGCGGGGGCGGGGGCAGTGCTGACGCGCACGGGGGCGGACAGAGGCGGGGCTGTCATGGATCCTCCAGCCGGGTGTTCGGGAACGGCGGCCGGACGGCGCGTCGACGGAGGGATACTAATGCCGGTATGAGTCGGGCGTGTTTCCGAGTCGTGCGCGCCTACGATGGACACAGGCCCCCGAGAGGAGGGGCCCGCCGTCGTGAGGACGCGACGGCGTCGCGTTGGGAGGACCCGCACCGATGGCAGAGAAGACGCCCCGCACCGCCGAGCCCGCGCCGGCCCACGAGCTGGAGGATGCCTCCGCCGCCCGGCCGTTCGCCGTGGTCCACGACTACGCCGCCGAGGTGGACGAGATCCGGGAGCTCGGACGCAAGCTCGGCAGCAGCTCCGCGCTGCCGACCCCGGACCCGCTGGCCTGGCGCGAGGGCTACCCGTACAAGACCAAGCTCTCCCGCAAGGTCTACGAGCGGCGCAAGCGCGAGCTGCAGATCGAGCTGCTGAAGATGCAGGTGTGGGTCAAGGAGACCGGCCAGAAGGTGCTGATCATCTTCGAGGGCCGCGACGCCGCGGGCAAGGGCGGCACCATCAAGCGCTTCAACGAGCACCTCAACCCGCGCGGGGCCCGCACCGTGGCCCTGGAGAAGCCCACGGAGGCCGAGGCCTCGCAGTGGTACTTCCAGCGGTACATCAAGCACCTGCCCTCCGGTGGGGAGATCGTGATGTTCGACCGCTCCTGGTACAACCGGGCCGGGGTGGAGCGCGTGATGGGCTACGCCACCCCGCAGCAGTACCTCGAGTTCATGCGGGAGACCCCGGAGCTGGAGCGGATGCTCGTGAACTCCGGCATCCACCTGGTGAAGTTCTGGTTCTCCGTGTCCCGCAGCGAGCAGCTCAACCGGTTCGCCACCCGTGAGACGGACCCGGTGCGCCGCTGGAAGCTCTCGCCCACGGACCTGGCCTCCCTGGACAAGTGGGACGACTACACCAGCGCGAAGGAGGCCATGTTCTTCTACACGGACACCGCCGACGCCCCGTGGACCGTGGTGAAGTCGAACGACAAGAAGCGGGCGCGCCTGGAGGCCATCCGGCACGTGCTGCACACCCTGCCCTACCCGAACAAGGACCCGCGGGTCGTCCACGCCCCGGACCCGCTGGTCTGCGGGCCGGCGTCGGCCCTGTCCGAGGTGGACGAGAGCGCCGGAGGCTCCTTCCCCCGCGTGCGCTGGGCCCCCCCCCCCCCCCCCCGCCCGCGGGGGCCCCCCGCCCCGGGGGGGGGGGGGGGGGGGGGGGGGCGGGGGGGGCC
>NZ_JAXFPG010000012.1:0-5756 GCF_034179925.1 Micrococcus sp.
CAAGGCACTTTCCGGCGGCCAGCGGCAGCGTGTGGCCATCGGCCGCGCCATCGTCCGCAGTCCCAAGGTCTTCCTGATGGATGAGCCGCTTTCCAATCTGGATGCCAAGCTGCGCAACCAGATGCGTGCCGAGATCATCAAGCTGCGCCAGCGCATCGATACCACCTTTATCTACGTCACCCACGATCAGACCGAGGCCATGACCCTCGGCGACCGCGTGGCCGTGCTCAAGAAGGGCGAGCTGCAGCAGGTGGCCAGCCCCCGTGAGCTCTACGAGCAGCCCCTGAACCTGTTCGTGGCCGGCTTCATCGGCTCCCCGTCGATGAACTTCCTGCCCGTGAGCGTGAGGCAGCAGGGCGGGGAGTACGTGCTGTCCTCGCCGATCGGCGACATCCCCGTGCCCGCGGAGAAGGCGCGCGCCGCCGAGGGCAGGGACGTGGTGTTCATGGGTCTGCGCCCGGAGTTCTTCCAGGACGCGGCTCTCGTGGAGGAGCACAAGCGCCCGCAGGGCTCGGAGTTCGAGGCCACGCTGACCCATCTGGAGTGGCTGGGTCACGAGCAGTACGGGTACATCGAGTTCGAGCCGGATCCGCAGGTCGCGGAGCTGCTGTCCTCGCTGGCCAAGGACCTCGACGCCGACGAGCTGCGGCCCGTCGTCGTGGCGACCCTGTCCTCGGAGTCCCGGGCCCGTGCGGGCGTGCCGATGCGCCTGTGGGTGGACACCACCCGCATCCACCTGTTCGACCCGCAGACCGGGGAGAACCTCACCCGCGACGCCGAGGCCGGCGCCGAGCTAACGCGCCAGGCCGCGGAGGACCGCCGTCGTCAGATCGAGGCCGCTCGCGCCCGGGACGCCGAGCAGAAGGGCTGACCCCTCCCCTTCTCTCAGCGCTCCGGGGGCGAAAGCGCAGGTGGGCGTGGAGGGCCGCCGCCGGGGTTCAGGAGAAGACGACGGTGCGGTGCCCGTCGAGCAGCACCCGGTGCTCGGCGTGCCAGCGCACCGCCTGCACCAGGGTGGCGCCCTCGACGTCGCGGCCGCGGCGCACGAAGTCCTCGACGGTCTGGGCGTGCGTCACCGGCTGCACGGACTGGGCGATGATCGGCCCCTCGTCCAGGTCCGCGGTCACGTAGTGGGCGGTGGCGCCGATGAGCTTCACACCGCGTTCGTGGGCCTGGTGGTACGGCCGGGCGCCCTTGAACGAGGGCAGGAACGAGTGGTGGATGTTGATGGCCCGGCCGGCGAGGTCCCGGCAGAGCTGGTCGGAGAGGATCTGCATGTAGCGGGCCAGGACCACGAGGTCCACGTTGTGCTCGGCGATGAGCTCGCGCAGCCGGGCCTCCGCCTCGGCGCGGCTGGCGGCGCGGTCCTCGCCGGGGCCGAGGGGCACGTGCACGAACGGCACCTCGTGGAAGGTGGCCAGCGGTTCGAGGTCGGGGTGGTTGGAGACGACGGCGGGGATCTCGATGGGCAGGGCCCCGGTGCGCTGCTGGAAGAGCAGGTCGTTGAGGGTGCGTCCGTCCTTGGAGCACATCACGAGCGTGCGCATGGGGCGCTCGGCGTCCCAGACCTCCAGGTGCATGCCGAACTCGTCCCGGACCGGGGCCAGGGCGGTGCGGACCTCGTCCGCGGTGGCGGCCACGGCCACGGCGACGCGCATGAAGAAGGTGCCGGAGTCGGGGGAGCCGTGCTGCTGGGACTCGGTGATGGTGGCACCCGTGCCCAGGAGCGCGCCGGTCACGGCGTGCACGATGCCGGGGCGGTCGGGGCAGGAGAGGGTGACGACGAGCCGGTGGTCGGCGGGGGCAGTGGCGGCGGGGCGGGACGCTGCGGACATGCCGCGATGCTAGTCACGACGACGCCGGCCCCCTCGCGGATGACGGCGCACCCGCCGCTCCGTGACAATCCGGTGGGCATGCCGGGGCTGGCGGGGCGGGGGAGCGGACCCCGCCGTGGGCCATGGTCTGCGGGAGGACGGGTGTGACATTCTTTTCTGGAAGGCCGCCGAGACCGGCGGCGCGGTCGGCCCGACGCTCCGGGCGCAGAGACAAGGAGCCCCCATGCCCCAGTCCACCCTGTACTGGATCATCGGCATCATCATCGTGGTGCTGCTCGTGATCCTGATCCTCAGCATGGCGGCCTCCCGTCGTCGCGCGGAGCGCGAGACCGCCGAGGCGGCGCAGCGGCCGCTGACGGCAACACCCACCGCTCCCGCCCCGATCGGCGCCAGGGACGACGCCGCGGCCCTCACCGCCGCGACCCCCACCGCCGCCGGGACCTTCGGCGGCAGCCTGGGCACCCTGGGGGCGGCCCCGGCCGCTCAGGCACCCGCGGCGGGAGCGAAGCCGTCCGCCCTGGCCTCGTTCGATGTGGCGGAGGCTGACCGTGCCGGCGAGGCCCGGAAGCGCACGATCACCACGGAGGCTGGTGTGGCCGGTGGCGTGGGTGTGAGCGTGGATGAGGCGGCCAAGGCCCCCGAGGGTGACACCGTCCCGGGTGTGGCCGGTGGGGAGGGCGTCAGCGTGGACGAGGCGGCTGCGCCGCTGCAGGCCGCCCCTGCCCCCACCGCGCTGGCCCCCACCGCGCTGGCCCCAGCCGTGCCGGGCGTCGCCGGCGGTGCCGGTGTGAGGGTGGACGAGGCGTCCGCGGCGCCCGAGGGTGACACCGTCCCGGGTGTGGCCGGTGGGGAGGGTGTCACCGTGGACGAGGCCGCCCCGGTGAAGGAGTCCCCGAAGCTCCCCCAGAAGCCGGTGTCCGCGGAGAAGCCGGCCGCTGCCGAAAAGCCGGCCGCCGATGAGAAGCCGGCCCTGGGTCTGGCCGCCGCCGGTGTGGCTGGGGGCGAGGGTGTGACCCTGGATGAGGCTGCCCCCTCGGCCGACACCCCGAAGGCTCGCACCTCTGCACCCCCGGCACCCCGGCAGGCTGAGGCCCCCGCTGTCCCTGCTGCCCCGGCCGTGACTCCGGTGTCTGCGCCGACGGACGCCGTCGAGACGGCGACCGAGGCCGAGGAGGCCCAGCCGACCGTCACCACCGCCACCGTGGACGGCTCTGAGGTGATCGTCACCGTGCTGGGCGACGCCGGCCAGCAGGAGCACGAGGCCGCGCAGGAGCAGGCCGAGACTGCCCAGGCTCAGGTTGCCGCGGAGCGCGCCGACGCGGAGCGGGCCGATGCTGAGCAGGCCGAGGCTGAGGCCGAGCAGGAGCGCGCCGCTGAGAAGGCCGCGGCTGAGGAGTCCCCCGAGCTCACCGAGGAGCAGGCCCAGGCCTACGCCGTGAAGGGGCTGCCGGGCGTTCCTGGCCGGGTGCCGGGTGCCGCCGCGGCCCAGGAGGACGCCGAGTCCGCCCAGGAGAACCCGGCCGAGTCCGAGGCTGAGCGCCCCGCCCCGCTGCCCCAGCCCGCCGTGGCCCCGCGCCCGATCATCCTGGACCCTGCCCGCCGCACGGTGGACGACCACAAGACCTCGCGTGTGGAGCAGGTCAAGGACGTCGCCGCCGGTGCCGCGGGCATCGCGGTCGGCGTGGCCAGCGTCGCCGCCGGTGCGGCCCTCGGGGCGGCCGGTGCCGCCGTCGCCGGGGTGAGCGGCCTCGTGGGCCGTGCCAAGCGTGCCCAGCAGCGCCGCCGCACCACCCGCTGATCCGCCCTCCGCGGGTCCGCCGCCCGCCGGCAGGGTCCGACGGCCCCGTCCCCTCCGGGACGGGGCCGTCGTGCGTCCAGAAGGTCGTTCGTCCGGCAGGGGGTGACGTGTCCTGCCCCATCACTAGGATGGGTCCAGGCCGGCGACGCCCGCCACCCCCGCCCCCGTCGAAGGGAACCCCCTGTGACCGCCACGCCCGACATCAACACGCAGCCGCTCGCCGAGGTGGATCCGGAGATCGCCCAGGCGCTCGCGGACGAGCTCGGCCGCCAGCGCGGCACCCTGGAGATGATCGCCTCGGAGAACTTCGTGCCGCGCGCGATCCTCCAGACGCAGGGCTCCGTGCTGACCAACAAGTACGCGGAGGGCTACCCGGGCCGCCGCTACTACGGTGGCTGCGAGTTCGTGGACGTCGCCGAGAACCTCGCCATCCAGCGTGCGAAGGACCTGTTCGGCGCCGAGCACGCCAACGTCCAGCCGCACGCGGGCGCCCAGGCCAACGTGGCCGTCATGACCGCCCTGATGAACCACGGCGACACCCTCATGGGCCTGTCCCTGGCGCACGGCGGCCACCTGACCCACGGCATGAAGCTGAACTTCTCCGGCAAGAACTACGAGATCGCCGCCTACGAGGTGGACCCAGAGACCTACCGGATCGACATGGACAAGGTCCGCGAACAGGCTCTGAAGGCCACCCCGGACGTGATCGTCGCTGGCTGGTCCGCGTACCCGCGCCAGCTGGACTTCGCCGCCTTCCGCTCCATCGCGGACGAGGTCGGCGCCAAGCTCTGGGTGGACATGGCGCACTTCGCCGGCCTGGTGGCCGCCGGCCTGCACCCGAACCCGGTGCCGCACGCCGACGTCGTCTCCTCCACCGTGCACAAGACCCTCGCCGGCCCCCGGTCGGGCTTCATCCTCTCCACGGAGGAGCTGAAGAAGAAGATCGACTCGGCCGTGTTCCCCGGCCAGCAGGGCGGCCCGCTCATGCAGGCGATCGCCGGCAAGGCCGTGGCATTCAAGATCGCCGCCTCCGAGGACTTCAAGGAGAAGCAGCAGCGCACCCTGGCCGGCGCGCAGATCCTCGCCGAGCGGCTCACCGCCCCGGACCTGGCCGAGCACGGGGTGTCCGTGCTGACCGGCGGCACGGATGTGCACCTGGTGCTCGTGGACCTGCGCGAGTCCTCCCTGGACGGCAAGCAGGCTGAGGACCTCCTGCACGAGGTCGGCATCACCGTGAACCGCAACTCCATCCCGTGGGATCCCCGCCCGCCGATGACCACCTCGGGGCTGCGCATCGGTACCCCGGCCCTGGCCTCCCGCGGCTTCGGTGAGGTCGAGTTCCGCGAGGTCGCGGAGATCATCGCCGCCGCCCTGAAGCCCTCGCCGGACGTCGAGGCCCTGCGGGCGCGCGTCGTGACGCTGACCGAGGACTTCCCCCTGTATGACGGCCTCGAGGGCTGGTGAGGCGAGGATGACCGCCAAGACCCTGGACGGCAAGGCCACCGCCGCCGCCCTCAAGTCCGAGCTCGCCGAGCGCGTGGCCGCCCTGGCTGAGGCCGGGGTGCGCCCTGGCCTGGGCACGCTGCTGGTGGGCGAGGACGCCGGCTCGCAGAAGTACGTGGCCGGCAAGCACCGCGACTGCGCCGAGGTGGGCATCGAGTCCATCCAGCGTGAGCTGCCCGCGGACGCCACGGAAGAGCAGATTCTCGAGGTGGTGCGGGAGCTCAACGAGGATCCTGCCTGCACCGGGTACATCGTGCAGCTGCCGCTGCCCAAGCATGTGGACACCCAGAAGGTGCTCGAGGCCATCGACCCGGACAAGGACGCCGACGGCCTGCACCCGATGAACCTGGGCCGCCTGGTCGCCTCCGTGGGCGGCGAGCTCGACTCCCCGCTGCCGTGCACCCCGGCCGGCTGCGTGGAGCTGCTCAAGCGCCACGGCGTGGAGCTCGCCGGCCGGCACGTGCTGGTGATCGGCCGCGGCGTGACCATCGGCCGCCCCGCCGGCCTGGTGCTCACCCGCCGCGAGGTCAACGCCACCGTCACGCTCGCGCACACCGGCACCACGGACGGGGAGGCGCTGGTGGCCGTGGGGGAGGTGATCATCGCCGCGGCCGGCTCCG
>NZ_JAXFPG010000029.1:0-65068 GCF_034179925.1 Micrococcus sp.
GGGCCCGGGGGCCGCCCGCCCGGGGGGGGGTCCCCCCGGCGGGGGGGCGGGCCGTGCGGTCGGGGCCCGCCCCGGGGGGCCCCGCCGGCCTGTACGCCCCGCACCCGCAGCGAACCAGCGAGAGGACACCATGAGCGAGAACGAGAACAGGGACGCCGTGCCCCAGGAGGGCCCCGGCGCCGAGGAGCCCGTGATCCGCGACCGCCGTCGCATCGACCCGGAGACCGGCCAGGCCCGCCCCACCGCCGAGACCGCAGCCCAGGAGGCCTCATCCGCCGCTGAGCAGGCTGAGCAGCCGCAGGCCGAGGGCGACGCGCTCTCCCAGGCCCAGCGCATCCTCGACGACGCCGGCCAGGACGCCGCGGCCGCTGCGGCCCCGGGCCGTGAAGCCGAACTCGAGGAGGACCTGCGCCGTCTGCAGGCCGAGTACGTGAACTACAAGCGCCGCGTGGACCGCGACCGGGACCTCGCGAAGGACCAGGGCGTGCTCTCCGCCGTCGCCGCGCTGATGCCGGTGCTGGACGACCTCGACGCCGCCCGGGCCGCGGGCGACCTCGCCGAGGGGCCGTTCGCCGCCATCGCCGCCAAGCTCGACGCCGCCCTGGCCGGGCTCGGCCTGGTGCGCGAGGACCAGGAGGCACTGGTCGGCACCGAGTTCGACCCGGCCCGCCACGAGGCCGTCATGCGCCAGCCCAGCGCGGACGTGCCCGCAGAGCACATCGTCCAGGTGTTCCGCAACGGCTATCACCGCCAGGGGCGCGTGCTGCGCGCCGCCCAGGTGATGGTCTCCGCCGGAGACGAGTGACCCGGCCGGGGGCGGGCCCCACGCCCGCCCCCGCATCCCCACCCCACGACCCGTGACCCCACGACGGAGAGAGGAGGCACCATGGCCTCGCAGGACTGGCTCGACAAGGACTTCTACGCGACCCTGGGGGTGTCCAAGGACGCCTCCGAGTCCGACATCAAGAAGGCGTACCGCAAGCTCGCCCGCACCCACCACCCGGACCAGAATGCCGGGAACGAGGAGGCCTCGCGCCGCTTCAAGGAGATCAGCGAGGCGTACTCCGTGCTGAGCGACCCCAAGGATCGCCAGGAGTACGACGCCCTGCGCGCGATGGGCGGCGGCGGAGCCCGTTTCACCGCCCCCGGCGGCGGTGGCGGCGGCTTCGAGGACGTCTTCGGGGACATGTTCGGCGGCGGGGGCACCCGCTTCCGCACCTCCCAGGGCGGCGGCCCGGACCTGTCCGACCTGCTCGGGGCCTTCACCGGCGGTGCCGGCGGCTTCGGGGGTGGTGCCGGCGGGTTCGGAGGAGGCGGTTTCGGGGGCGGCTTCGGCCAGCCCCAGCCCACGAAGGGCGCGGACCGCACCGCCACCACCACCATCTCCTTCCGGGGCGCCGTGCAGGGCACCACGGTGTCCCTGCGCGCCGCGGACGGGGAGACGGTGGAGGTGAAGATCCCCGCGGGCATCCGGGACGGCCAGAAGGTGCGCGCCCGTGGCAAGGGCTCACCCGGCACGGCCGGGCGCGGCGACCTGATCGTCACCGTGCAGGTCCGCGAGCACAAGTTCTTCCACCGCGACGGTGACGACCTGCGGATCACCGTGCCCGTCACCGTGGCCGAGGCCGCCCTCGGCGCCACGGTGGAGGTCCCCACCCTGGACGGCTCCGTGAAGGTCAAGGTGCCCGCCGGCTCCCAGTCCGGGCGCCGTCTGCGGCTCAAGGGCCGCGGCGTGGCCTCCGCCAAGCACACCGGCGACCTCATCGTCGAGCTTCAGGTGGTTGTGCCCACGGACCTCGACGACGCCGCCCGCGCCGCCGTGCAGGCCCTCGCCGAGGCCACCGCCGGCTCTGACCCGCGGAAGGACCTGGCCCGGAGGGCCCAGTGGTGAGCGGCCAGGGCTCCCGCTCCGGGCACGGCCCCAGCCCCGGGCAGGGCCGGGCCGGCGGGCGCGGTGCCGACCGCACCGCCCCCGTGCTGGTGATCTCCGTGGCTGCGGAGATGGCCGGCATGCACCCGCAGACCCTCCGGCAGTACGACCGGATGGGCCTGGTGGTGCCCCAGCGCCAGGGCGGACGCCACCGGCGCTACTCCCTGGCCGATGTCGAACGTCTGCGCACCATCCAGGCGCTCAGCCGGGAGGGGGTCTCCCTCGAGGGCATCCGCCGGATCGTGGACCTGCAGCGGGAGGTCGAACGCCTTCAGGACACCGTGGTGGAGCTCGCCGCCCAGGTGGACCGCCTGCACAACTCCTCGCGCCTGGCGCGCGTGTTCGCCGTGGGCGCCGGCGGGGACGTCTCCGCCCGATACGACGAACACGCTCGGCACGACGAGCACGCTCGACACGACGAGCACGCCCAGCCCCGGCCCCGCCGCACCGAGGGCTCCACGGCCGCCTCCGGCCGCAGCGTCCGCAGTGTGGTGCTGCGCGCCCTGCCCACCGCCCCGACCCGCACCCGCGGAATGCTCGCACTGCGGCCGCAGGAGCGAGGCTGAACGGGCAGCCGGGCCGGGCCTCCCTCTCTGCCCCCTCCGACCCCTGGACGCCGCAGGCCCGCCGGCGCACCGCCCAGGCCCTGGCCGACGCCCGCGAGCTCGCACGTGAGGACGGTGCCCTCACCGAGCCGCAGCGCCGCGCCCTGGAGGGGGTGGCCCATGCGCTCGACCCGGACTCCATGGACCCGGACCTGCCGGCCCGCACCCTGCTCGAGCTCGACCTCCACCACCCCGCCGGGCCCGCCGCGGTGATCGCTGCCGGGGCGGTGGACACCCCCACCCACCTGACCTGGCAGGTCAGCGGCATGGGCATCGAGGCGCGCACCGCCGCCTGGGGCAGCGCCCGGGAGGCGGCTCAGCTCGCCCGCGCCCAGCAGCAGGCCGGGGCCCCGCGCCCCTGCGTGGTCTCCTGGCTGGGGCACCCCGGCCCCCGCTGGTGGCGGACCCTCGACGGCGGCGTCGCCCGGCGCGGGGCCACCCGCCTGGCCGACCACCTCGAGTCCTGGTTCCGGCACGCCGAGACCGCCGGATCCGGCCCGACCGTGCACACCGCCGTCGAGGCCCACTCCTACGGCACGCTCGTGGCCGCCCACGCCCTCGTGTCCCTGGCCCGCGCCGATCCGGCCCGCCGGGTGGACGCACTCGTGCTCTCCGGGGCCGTGGGGCTGCCGCGCGCCCTGGCACAGGAGCTGGACCGCCAGGGCCTGCACACCGGCCGGGTGTACGAGGCCAGCGCCCCCGCGGACGTGCTCGCCGCCCTCGGCCGCATCCTCGCCGGGCGTGTGCCCTGGCGCGGGGCCACGGCCCTGCCGGTGACCGCCGGGGATGGTCTCGCCGGGGTCCGGGGGCACGACACCTCCCGCTGGCGCCCCGAGGAGGGCCCCGACGCCGGCCCGCGCGGTTACCGCGATCCGGGCACCGTGACGCTCGCGGCCATGGCCCGGGCCACTGTGGGCCCGCCGCAGGCCTCCGCCTGAGGCTGGATGTCCGCCTCAGGCGGTCAGAGACGCTCGTGGGCGAGGTCGAACACCAGGCGGCCGGCCTTGAGGGCCTTGTTCTCGAACTGCGTCAGCGGGCGGCCCTCGAAGCGTGGCGCCCATCCGCCGAGACGGTCCACCGGGTCCTCCTGCTGGGCGGCCACCGCCTCGCCGAGGCCGGCGCGCAGGGGGCGTTCGGCGGCGTCGTCGTCCCATCCGGCGGGCAGGGGCTGGGCCCCGACCTCCGCCTCGCGGCCCTCGCGGCGCACCCGGGTGAGCGGGGAGTCCTCCCCGGTGGCCCGGCCCGGGTGGAGGTTGCGGAAGGCCGGGTGCGCGTCCATCACCTCACGCATCTGCACGGCGTAGCCGGACCAGTCGGTGGCCAGGCGCAGCACCCCGCCGGGGGCGAGCACACGGGCCGCCCGGTCAGCGAAGGCGGTGGTCACGAGCCGGCGCTTGTGGTGGCGCTTCTTGTGCCACGGGTCCGGGAAGAACACCCACAGCTCCTGCACGGAGCCGGCCGGCAGCAGGTGGTCCATGAGCTCGGGGGCGTTGGCCTCCACAGCGCGCACGTTCTCCAGGCCTCGGCGCTCCACAAGGGACATGAGCGAGGCCAAGCCCGGGATGTAGACCTCCACCGCCAGCACATTCCACTCGGGATGGTCCGCGGCACCCTGGGCGGTCGACTCGCCCAGCCCGGAGCCGACGTCCACGAGCAGGGGAGCGTGCCGGCCGAACACGGCGTCCCAGTCCACGGCAGCCTGCGGGTCCACGGAGGTGGCCCCGTGGTGCCGGGGCACCGGGACGAGCACCCGCCCGGCCTGCCTGTCCCAGGCGGCCTGGCGGCCGGCGGTGAGCCGGGCACCGCGGCGCACGAAGGAGACCGGCTCGGTGCGGTGCAGCGCCGGGTCCTTGTCCCGGTTGTGGTCATGCGCGTGGGCGCGGTCCGTGCCGGCGGGCGCGGTGGCGTCCGTGGCGGGGGCGGGGCCGCCGTCAGCAGACGTGTCAGGGGCGTCGGCGGTGACGGTGGTGTCAGCCGGGTCGACGGCGTCGGTGCGGGGGGTGTGGTCGGCGGAGGAGGTCACGGCCCGATCCTTTCATGCGGCCCTGCGGGTTCGCCGCAGGCGGCCGGGCCCGGCTCAGGGGTGCCGGCCGTGGCTGACCGTGGTGCCGGAGGCGACACCGCCGGTGAGCTGGTCCACCGTGACGAACACGTAGCCCTGCGCCCGGAGCCAGGCGATCACGGAGGGCACCGCGTCCACGGACGTCGCGTGGCTGTCGTGCATCAGGACGATCCCGCCGGGGGCGGCTGCGGCCTTGACCTCCGCGAGGGTGCGGGCCGGGCTGCGGTGCTGCCAGTCGAGGGTGTCCACGCTCCAGCGCACTGAGCCGGCGCCGGGCATCGGGGCGAGCGCGGCCAGCACGGAATCGTTCAGGGCCCCGTACGGGGGCCGCACGGTGGAGGGCACGGCCCCGGCCGCCCGGATGGCCGCGTCCGTGCGGCGGATCTCGGCGGTGATCTGCGCGGGTGTCAGCGCGGTGAGAACCGGGTGGGTGAAGGTGTGGTTGCCCACCTGGTGGCCCTCGGCGGCCATCCTCGCCACGAGGCCGGGACGGCGCTCCACACTCGAGCCCACCACATAGAAGGTGGCGGGCACCCGCTCAGCGGCCAGGATGTCCAGCAGGCGACCGGTGGAGGGGCCGGGACCGTCGTCGAAGGTCATCGCGATGCACGGCACGGCGGTGCAGTCCACCCCGCCGGTGGTCCGGGTGGGGGCGGGGGTCGGAGTAGCGGAGGTGGGAGCCGGTGCTGTGGTGGGTGCCGGTGCGGACGCGGTGGGCGGCTGAGCTGTGGTGGGTGCCGGGGCCGGCGGACGGCTGGGGCGGGCCGCTGGGGCCGAGGGTGCGGAGGCGGTGGGCCTGGGCGCGGACGCGGATGCGGACGTGGTGGGAACGGGGACGCTGGATGCTGGCGAGGGTAGGGGCGTGGACGCCGACGTGCTGGGCCGGGGCGTGGACGCACTGGGCGTGGATGCAGGCGGGCCCTGGCGCGACGGGGACGGCGTGGACACAGGCGCCGACGGCGCCGACGTGGTCACAGCAGCTGATGAGGGTGCAGCCGCCGACGAGGACGGCGTGGCTGCCGACGGCGTCGTCAGGGTGGCCGAGGTCGGCATCGGCGAGGGTGTGCGTGCCGTCGCCGGAGCGGCGGCCGAGACGCTCGGCGACGGGCTCGGCGCAGCGCCCGGTGCGGGCCCGGCGTCGTCGGTCTGCCCCAGCAGTCCGCAGGCCGTCAGGGAGAGCGCGAGGGCGCTGAGGCCGGCGGCGAGGCGGGTGCGGGACGGGACGGGCATGGGTGCAGGACCTCCACGGGGCAGAGCGTGCCGACGGGCGCGCGGACAGGACCCTCCTCATCCTGTCAGCAGGCAGGGTCAGCGCACGGCCCATGCGGGGTCACGGATCGGACACGATTCCGCGGCCCCGCGCCCCTCCCGGTCAGGCCGTCGGGGAGGCGGCCGGGGACGTGGGCGACGGCGGCACCTCGGCGCCGGAGGTCGGCGTCACCGGGGCGGAAGCGGTGATCTGCGTGGCAGACGGCTGCGGCACAGGGGCCGCGCTCGTGGGCACAGCACTCGTGGATGCTGGCCTCGTGGGTGTTGGCGCCGGGGCCGGCCCGGGGGCCGTGCTGCTCGGCGCCGAGCCCGACGGAGAGGGAGCCGACGGGGTCGGGCTCGACGGCGTCGGCCGGTTCGTCGGGGACGAGGAGGTCGGCGCCGTGCTCGAGGGCACCGGCCTCGGCGCGGTCGCCGAGGCGCTCGGGGAGGAAGGCGTCGGACGCGGCGTCGGAGAGGTCGACGCCGTGCTCGAGGGCGAAGGCTCCGACGGCGAGGGCCCCGGTGCGGTGCCCGAGGGGCCCGTGCTCGGCGTGCCCGGCACCGTGGTGCTCGGATCCGAGGGAGTCGGCGCTGAAGGGGTCGGGGCCGAAGACGTCGGGGCGGGGGCCGACGTCGTACCCGGTGCCGGGGCAGACGGGACGGCGGTCTCCGACGCGGAAGACGGGGCCGGAGCCGGGACCGGCAGGGCCGGCTCGCTCGGTGCCGAACCCGACGGGGAGGGGTCCGGGGCATCCTGCACCGGTGCTGAGGGCTCGGGCAGACGCTCCGGCAGCACCAGGGCCTGCGGGCTCTGCGAGGCAGCCTGGCCGGCGACCCCCAACGGGGACAGCCACGGGCGCACCCGGTCCGCGGGGATGCGCACCGTGAGCACCCCGGCGTCCTGCGGGGCGATCGAGGCCTGGTCCACCTCCAGCAGCGCACTGCCGTCCGGCAGGAACACCAGCCCGTCCCAGATCCGGGCGTTCTCCACCTGGTCCGGCTGCTCCACCGCGGAGGTCAGACGGTCCTGCACCACGGCCGGGTCGTTGGACAGGCGCTGGCGCACCTCGGAGCGCAGATCGGCCCAGCCCTGCTCCGTGAACAGGTCCCGGGTGCTCAGCACACGGTCCTCGCGCGCCGAGTACCAGACCACCTGCGAGGCCGAGGACGAGCGGTCCCCGCGGCGCTCCGTGGAGAGCAGGCGGGCGGCCGCGATGTCCCGGCCCACCACGGCCAGGCGCGGCTGCACGTCCAGCACCGGGTCCGCAGCGCGGTCGGTGTCCCGCGTGTACTGGTCCACATGGTCGCGCACCCGGCGGGACATCTCCTCGGTCCAGGCCGGGGCGCCCGGCACGGACAGCCAGGCCGCGTGGTACTCGGGGCCGTCGCCCTCGATCACAGCCAGCGAGGAGCCGGGCACCAGCTCCAGGCCGAGGGAGGGTACGTCCAGGGTGAACGGGGCCATGTCCATGGGCGCCAGCTCCTGGGTGGCGGACGCCGACGACGGCGTGGCCTCCTGGGCGGGCTGGTCGCCCCCACCGCACGCGGTCAGCGCGAACAGTGCGACGGCGGCGAGGCCGGCTCCGGCCGCGTGGCGGGCACGCAGCGGGCGGGAAGAGGAGAGGGGGGACATGCGGTCACTTCCTGGGGCGCATCGAGTGGATCACGGCCTCCACGCGGGAGGCGGCCGCCTCCGGGTCCTCGCGCTCGTGGGTGCCGTCGGCGGCGCGGCGGCGGTTGCGCAGCACGCGCAGCACCACCCACACCACGAGGAAGAGGAGGATCAGGACCATCACCACGGTGGAGAACACGTCCGCGTAGTCGGAGATCACATGGAACTGCTCGCCGAGCAGGAAGCCGCCGTACACGAAGATGGCGTTCCACACGAGCGAGCCGAGGGTGGTGTAGAGGACGAACACGCCCAGATTCATGCGCTCGATGCCCGCCGGGATGGAGATCAGCGAACGGAACACCGGCACCATGCGCCCCAGCAGCACGGTCCACACCCCGTAGCGGGCGAACCACAGCTCGGTGCGCTCGACGTCGCCGATGTCCACGAGGGGCAGGCGGTCGGCGATGCGGTACATGCGGCGCCGCCCCAGGGCCGCACCCACCCCGTAGAGCAGCAGGGCGCCCAGCACGGAGCCCACGGTGGCCCAGATCAGGGCCGCGTGCGGGCTGAACGCGCCGGTGGCCGCGGTGAACCCGGCCAGGGGCAGGATCACCTCGGAGGGAATCGGGGGGAAGACGTTCTCGGCCAACACGGCCAGACCGACGCCGACGGGGCCGACGGCATCCATGATCTGCACGACCATGTTGCCCAGCCAGCCGTAGTCGGCCTCGGGGGCGGAGGCTGCGGCGAGGGGGAGAGCGGAGACGAGCGCGGACATGGACCCCATTCTCCACCATGTGCGGAGGTCAGGGGTCCGGAGCCCTCTGCCGCCGGCGCCCCGATTGGTAGGGTGACGGTGCTGACCGATCCATCGTTCGCGCCACATCCCGTCGTGACGTGCCGCGTGCCCCACTGGAAGGACGACTGCCATGAGCATCATCCAGATCCCGCTGCGCCTGGCCACCGGCGCGTACATCCTCAACTCCGGCATCGGCAAGTCCAAGCTGGACCAGGAGGCCGCCTCGCACCTGCAGGGCATGGCCGCCAAGGGTGTGCCCGCCCTCGGTGACCTCTCCGCCGACCAGTTCAAGAAGTTCATCACCGCCTCCGAGATCGGCGTCGGCTCCCTGCTGCTCGCCCCCTTCGTGCCCGGCTGGATCGCCGGCTCGGCGCTCACCGCGTTCGGCGGCGGCCTGGTGTCCATGTACCTGAACACCCCGGAGATGACCCAGGAGGACGGCGTCCGCCCGTCCCAGGAGGGCACCGCCGTCGCCAAGGACGTGTGGCTGGTCGGCGCCGGCCTGGCCATCGCCGGCGACTCCGTGGTGAACCGCTCCGGCAAGCGTCGCAAGGCCGCCGCCAAGCGCGTCCGCAGGATCGACGCCGCCCGCGAGGCCAAGGTGCAGGCCATCCGCGACGCCAAGGACGAGAAGGTCGCCGCGATCTTCGCCGCCCGCGACGAGCAGACCGATGCCCTGCGCGCCGCCCGCGACGAGCTGAAGAAGCTGCGCAAGAAGGCCTGACCGGCCGCCGCGGCCCCACCCGGGCCCGCATGCATGAAGGCCCCCGCCGGAGAATCCGGCGGGGGCCTTTCCGCGTCCGAGCCGACCCGGGGCCGGGCCCGGCTCAGAGGCCGATCTGCGTGGGGTGCAGCACCCGCCGCAGGAAGTCCTGCGTGCGCGGCTGCTGCGGGTCCGTGATCACCTCGGCCGCCGGGCCGCACTCCACCACCACGCCGCCGTCCATGAACACCACACGGTCGGCCACCTCACGGGCGAAGCCCATCTCGTGCGTGACCACGAGCATCGTCATGCCCTCCTGGGCCAGCTGGCGCATGATGGCCAGCACGTCGCCCACGGTCTCCGGGTCCAGGGCGGAGGTCGGCTCGTCGAAGAGCATCAGCTGCGGGTCCATGGCCAGGGCACGGGCGATCGCCACCCGCTGCTGCTGGCCACCGGAGAGCTGGTCCGGATAGCGGTCGGCGAGCTCGGCCAGGCCGACCCGCTCCAGCTGCTGACGGGCCACCCGCTCGGCTTCGGCTGCGGGGCGGCCGAGCACCTTGCGCTGGGCCACTGTGCAGTTGGCCAGCACGGTCAGGTGCGGGAACAGGTTGAACTGCTGGAACACCATGCCCACATGGCGGCGGAGCACGTCCAGGTCCACATCCGGGTCCGTGACGGCGAACTCGCCGACCTGCACGGAGCCCGAGTCCGGAACCTCCAGCAGGTTCACACAGCGCAGCAGCGTGGACTTGCCCGAGCCGGACGGGCCGATCAGGCAGACGACCTCGCCGGGGGAGACCTCCAGGTCGATGCCCCGAAGCACATGGTTGGAGCCGTAGGACTTGTTCAGCGCGACGATGGACACCCCGGCGGCGTCCACCACGGGCTCCGCGGGCGCGGCCGCGGCGTCGGTCTGCGGGGAGGGGCTGGCGTGGGACATCACGAGGCCTTCCGGGAGGAGCGGGCCTCGAAGCGGCGCGCGAGCAGGGACAGGGGCACGGTGATCACCAGGTAGCAGAGGCCGGCCACGAGGATCGGCGTCATCCCGGCGTCGAGGGCGGAGATGCCGTCCCGCCCGAACTTCGTGAGCTCGTACTCGTGCATGGCCAGGCCGAGCACGTACACGAGCGAGGAGTCCTTGGTCAGCAGGATCACCTCGTTGGTCAGCGGCGGCAGCACGATCCGCAGGGCCTGGGGGATCACGATGGTGACCATCGCCCGCCAATGGGGCATGCCCAGGGAGCGGGCGGCCTCCATCTGGCCGCGCGGCACAGCCTGCAGGCCCGCGCGCAGGGTCTCAGCGATGTACGCCGCGGACACCATGCCCAGGGCCAGCATCACGACGACGGGGATCGGCCAGGAGACGCCGAACGCGAACGGCACACCGTAGCCGAAGGCGAGGAACACCAGCAGCGCCGGGACGCCGCGGAAGAACTCCACGTAGGCGGTGGCCAGCCAGCGGTACGGGGCGAACGAGCTCATACGCATGAGCGCCAGCAGGGCGCCGCCGAGCAGGCCCACCACGAACGCGGTGGCCGTGTAGAAGAGCGTGTTGCCCAGGCCCACCAGCAGCACGCCCGGGAACATGGGGGCGACGGCGCCGAAGTTGAACACGTTCTCGGCGAGGGCCCCCCAGTCGGTGAGCAGGGCCAGCAGCACCAGGACGGCCACGAAGACCACGGCCTGGACGGTCAGGGAGGTACGGCGTCGGCGGGCGGCCCGGCTGGGGCGCGGTGCGGCGACGGCGGGTGCGGGAGCGGTCACTGGTAGTCCTCCTGCGCGGCCCCGAACCACTTCTGCTGCAGCTGCCCGAGGGTGCCGCGGTTGCGCAGGTTCAGGAGCGAGCGGTCGATCGCGGAGAGGAGCTGGCCCTTGTCGGAGGCCACGGCCATGCCGAGCTGCTCTCCGGTGGGCAGCTCCTCCACCACCTGGAAGCGGGGGTCGTCCTTGAGGGAGTACATCAGGGTGGACTGGTTGCCGAGCACGGCGTCCACGGTGCCCGCCTGGAGCGCCTGCACCTGCATGCCGGCATCCTCGAACTGCACGGTGGTCAGGCCCTGGCCCTGGGCGTACTCGTCGCCGGTGGTCGCCGCCTGCACGCCGACCCGCACGCCCTTGGCCGAGGCCACATCCGTGACGCCGGAGCCGCGGGCCGCGATCAGCACGAGGTCGTCGTCCAGATAGGGCAGGGTGAAGGCCATGACGCGCTTGCGGGCCTCGGTCATGGAGATCGAGGAGGCGTTGAGGTCGCAGCCGGTGAGCGAGGCGCCGGACTCGATGCCCTCGAAGGAGGAGTCCACGACCTGCAGGGTGAGGCCGAGGTCGTCCGCGATCGCACGGGTGAGGTCGATGTCGTAGCCGGTCAGTTCACCGTTCTGCTCGAACTCAAACGGCGGGTAGGGGATATCCGAGCAGACCGTCAGGATGCCCGGCGACACGAGGTCATAGGTGGAGGCGAGGTCGCCCTCGGCGGTCATGCCGGTGGTGCCGGCATCACCGCCGATCACGGCGCAACCGCTGAGCAGTGCGGCGCTGACGCCCAGGCTCAGGGCGCCCAGGGCGCGGGAGGGGGTGCGAGACATGGGGGACATCCTAGGGGTGGGCGCCCCCCGGCCCCCGGCGGTCACGGAATGTGTCCGGCGGGGCGGCCCCGGACGGGCCGTCCGCCCCGGTCAGAGGCGGGTGGCCGCGAGCCCGGCGAGGGACTGCAGGTGCTGGGCCACGGCCCAGGCCTGCGGCCAGCGGGTGGCACGGGAGGAGAGGGCATCGCGGCGGCGCAGGGTGCGCCGCACCCGCACGAGGCGGACGCGGGTGCCCTCGCCCCGCAGCGGCTCATGCCCGGGGTAGTCCACGGGCCGGCGGGGAGCCTCGACGGCGTCGGGCACGAGGGTGAACTCGAAGGCCCCGGCCAGGGCACCGGCGTAGTCGCGCTCATCGGTGCCGCCGGTGCCCACCTGGTGCTCGTCGTGGATCTCGGCCCAGCGGATGCGCCGGACGCCCTCGGGCAGGGAGGAGGGGGCGGACTCGGCGGGGAAGAGCTGCCGGGTGATGCGGCGGGCGGCGGCCCCGGTGCCGCGCTCGCGGACGGTGGTGACCACCCCGAAGGCGTCGTCGATCTCGGCCTCGGTGGGCTGGGCGGTGACGGCGCGGATGGTCGCCGGGTCCCGGAGCAGGTTCAGCAGCTCCTGCTGGGGGGCGGAGACGAACCACTCGGCGCCGAGGGCGGTCAGGCGCCCGGCGCGGGCGGCCATGGAACCGGAGGCGCGGATCCCGTCCGGGGGGACGAGGGCGTCGAGGGGGACAGTGCAGGGGCCGGGGGTGAGGTCCAGAAGGGCGCCGGGCAGGGGGGCGGCCTCATGCTCGGCGGCGCGCAGGGCGGTACGCAGGGCATCGACGTCGACCTCAGCGGCGGCCACGAGTGCGGACACGGCACCGGCGGGCTCCTGGAGCAGGTCCAGGGTCCAGGCGACCTCGGACTGGGGGGTGCCGCGTTCGGGGAGCATGCCCTCGGTGGCGGAGGCCAGGGGCACGGTCGAGGCCCCACCGCGATCCAGGCGGCCCAGGGGTGCACGGGGCACGACGCCCTCGCGGGCGACGTCGCGGCCCACGGCCCGCAGCTGACGGTTCACGCGGACGGCGGCACCGCGGCGGGCGGCCTCCAGGGAGAGCCCATGGTGGGCGGCGATGCGGGCGGCGGGGCCGCCGGAGGCCAGGACGCCGAGGAAGAGGTGCTCAGTCTCCACGAAGGGGGCGGACACCCGCAGCGCCTCCCGCCACGCGCCCGAGAGCAGCACCGCCGTGCGGCGCCAGCCGAGCGGTTCCTGGGGCATGGGAGGGCGTCCTTCCGGGTGGTGGCCGGCCCGCGTGGGCGGGCGGCCGAGGCGGTCTCGGGGCGACCCGGGACGCGGGGGAGGGCAGTGCGCTCCTCCGCGAGGGTCGCGTCCCCAGGAACCCTACCGAATCAGGTGGGTCGGTCCTCTCTGCCGCCCTCCGGTGACGGCATGGCCGCCGTGCCGGGTGCGGCCGAGGCCGGGGCAGCCTCGGGGGTGTGGAACGGGCGCCCGGAGGAGAGCTCCTCGGGCCGACGCCCGGCGGTGCCCACAGCCCCGAGAGAGCCGTCCTCGGCGAGCAGGGCGGTGCGTGTCAGAGTGAGCCCGCGCCCACTGGCGGCGGCGGTGCGCACGGCCCGGCCCAGACGGCGCTCGAGGACGGCCTGGCGCTCGGTCTGCTCGAGCACACGCACATGCCGGGGGGCAAGCTGGATCTCGTCCTCGGCGGCCAGGCCGGCGGCGAGCTGCCGGGCGCGCAGCATCTCCGCGTCCCAGGCGGCACCAGCCACGAGCACCATGCCCGCGGCCCAGGCCAGGACCAGCACGCCGATCGCCGAGTTCAAGCGTCCGACCACCGCATACTCACCGAAGCGGTCCGAGATCCAGCCCAGCAGCACGGTGGCGCCGAACAGCAGGGCGACGACGGCCACGGCGCCGGTGGTCACCGGCCGGTACCGGGGCTGGCGCACGTTCGGTCCCACGTAGTAGGCGAGGGTCACAGCCAGGGCGATGACCACCAGGATCAGCGGCCACTTGGCGACGTCCCAGGTCTCGACGGCGGCGGCGTCCACCCCGAGCAGGCGACCGGCGCGCACGGCGAGGTCGCCGCCGAGCAGCACGAGCACCAGGACCAGGGCAATGCCGACCAGCAGCACGAGGGTCTCCACCACCACAGCGAACCGGAAGGGGATCAGGCCGCGGCCCTCACGGGTGTCGTGGATGCGGTGCATGGCCCGGTGGAACGCGGCCACGGCTCCGGAGGCCGAGAACACGGCGCCGGCCGTGCCGAGCACGAGCCCCCCGGTACCGGCCGGCTGCCCGCCGAGCCCGAGGATCCACCCCTGCACGGTGCCGGCGTCGAGAGAGGGCCACAGCTCCACCACGAGCACGGCGGCAGTCTCGGCGGTCTCCTCCCGCAGCCCCAGCAGGGAGACCACGGAGACCAAGGCGACCAGGGTGGGCAGCAGTGCGAGCACCCCGAAGAACGTCATCGCCGCCGCCACGTCCCACACCTGGATGTCCATGAGACGGCTCCACGTGCGGGAGATCACGTAGAGCAGGGAGACCCGCGGCCGGCGGTAGGTGCGCGGGGCGGGCCGCCGGCGCAGGCGCAGACGACGGGGCCCGGACGGGGATGCGGTGGACATGCCGCCACGGTAGCCGCCCCGGCGGGCCCGCGCCTGCGGCCGGACCTGCGCGGACGCCCTCTCAGGCCCAAGCCCGGACCCGGCCCGTGGGGCCGGTGCTGTTGTGAGGCCCGTGCAGGGCGGGGGACGATGGAGGTGAGCCCGCCCCGACCTGGAGGACCCCGCATGGCCGCCGACCGCCCCCGCACCGCGCACCCCGACGACCTGCCCGAGGGGGTGAGCGCCGCCGTCGAGACCGAGGCCACCTTCGAGATCGCCGAGGGCGACAGCCTCCCGGACCTGAGCTCCCTGGCGGACCTCGGCCAGCGCCGCGAGCACCGCCTGCGCGCGGTGTACTTCGACACCACGGACCTCACCCTCATCCGCGCCCGGGTGACCCTGCGCCGTCGTGAGGGCGGCGACGACGCCGGCTGGCACCTCAAGCTGCCCTCCGGCGCCGACCGGCTCGAAGTGCACGCCGAACCGGTCACCGGCCCCGGCACCTGGCGGGTGCCCGACGCCTTGCGCGAGGCCCTCGCCGGGCACCTGGGCCAGGAGTGGACCGACCGGCCCGCCTCTGCCCGCGGGCTCGTGCCCGCCGCCGTGATCACCACCCGGCGCACCGAGACCGACCTGCTCAATGCCGAGGGGACCGCCGTGGCCGTGCTGTGCGACGACGTCGTGCAGGCCGAGCCCTCCGGCCGGCGTTGGCGAGAGCTGGAGATCGAGCTGCTGCCCGGCACAGACCCGAGCCTACTCGCCCGGGCCGTGGACCTGCTCGCCGAGCAGGGCGTGCACACCGCCCGCATGCCCTCCAAGCTCGGCCGTGCCCTGCAGGACGAAGTGCGCCGGGTGGAGCGCGGCAAGGGTCCCCGGCGCAAGGGCCCGGCCGCGCGTGTGGTGATGGCGCACGCCGCCGCACAGCTGGCCGTGCTCACCGGCCGGGAAGAGGAGGTGCGCTCCGACGCCCCCGACGCTGTCCACAAGACCCGCGTGGCCACCCGCCGGCTGCGCAGCACCCTGCGCACCTTCCGGCCCCTCCTGGACAGGGAGGTCACCGACCCGCTGCGCGACGAGCTGCGCTGGTACGCCGGGGTGCTCGGCGGCCCCCGGGACGCCGAGGTGGTGCGTGAACGCGTGATCGCCGAGATCGACGCCGTCCCCCGCCAGGACTACGAGGGCCCGGTCAAGCGCAGCAGCACCGCCGAGCTCAACCGCCGCCACCGCGAGGCCCACGCGGCCCTGGTCACCGCGATGGACGGGCGGCGTTACGCCGAGCTGATGGACCGCCTCGTGGAGTTCGTGGCCTCGCCTCCGCTGCGCAGCCGTGCCGGCCGGCCCGCCCGGGAGGTGCTGCCGGCCCTCGTGGAGAAGGCCGAGCGCCGTGCCCGGTGCCGCCACCGGGCCGCGGACCGCGCCGAGGGCGCCGAACGGATGGAGCTGCTGCACGAGACCCGCAAGGCCGCCAAGGCGGTGCGCTACGCCCACGAGGCCCTCGCCCCCGCCTTCGGGCAGGACGCCGAGCACCGGGCCGGACTGTGGGAGCAGGTGACCGAGACCCTCGGTCAGGTGCAGGACCTCGAGGTGACCCTGGAGACGCTGCGCCGCCTGCGCTCCACCGCCGGGCGCAAGGGTGAGCCCACCTACACGTACGGCTGGCTCGTGGGCCGGCTCACCGCCCAGCAGGGCCCGGCCGTCGCCGAGGGGGAGGCCGCGCTCGCCGAGGCCATGCAGGCTGCGCTGGCCCGGCGGTGACGGGCACGCGCGGTGCCGCCCCGAGGGTGCTGGTCGTCGAGGACGAGCCGGTGCTCTCGGGCACGGTGAAGACCTACCTGGAGCGGGCGGGCATGTCCGCGAGCACCTGCGGGGACGGGCTGAGCGCGCTCGAGCGGATCCGCACCGCATCGCCCGATGTGGTGGTCCTGGACCTCGGCCTGCCCGGCCTCGACGGTGTGGAGGTGTGCCGCCGGCTGCGGACCTTCAGCGACTGCTACGTGATGATGCTCACGGCCCGTGCGGAGGAGGCGGACACGCTCCTCGGCCTGACGGCCGGTGCGGACGACTACATGACCAAGCCGTTCAGCCCGCGTGAGCTCGTGGCCCGCATCCAGGTGCTGCTGCGCCGGCCCCGCACCGGGGGCACCGGCGCGCCCGCCGAGGAGGTGCACCGGGTCGGCGGGCTCGTGCTGGAGCCGTCCTCACGGCGGGTGGAGGTGGACGGGGCGCCGGTGGAGCTGACCCGCACCGAGTTCGACCTGCTCCAGGCCCTGGTGGAGCAGCCCGGGCGGGTGCTCAGCCGGCGTCGGCTCATCGACGCGGTCTGGGGCGAGGGCTGGGGCGGTGACGACCACCTGGTGGACGTGCACATCGCCCATGTGCGCCGGAAGCTGGGGGACGACCCGTCCTGCCCCCGGTTCGTGCACACCGTACGCGGGGTCGGCTACCGGATGGAGCGCCCCCGGTGAGCCGTCCACGGACGCGCGGCGGCTGGGGACGGCGCCTGCTGTGGACGCAGGCTGCCGTGGTGGCCGCGATGGCCGGGACCATGGTGCTCACAGCGCTGGCGGTCGGCCCGGCCTGGTTCCGCGCGCACCTCCACGAGGCCGCTGACCCCCGGCACGACGTCGTGGCCCACGCCCAACAGGCCTTCGCCGAGGCGGGGCTGGTCTCCCTGGCCGTGGGACTGGGGGCGGCGATGCTCGTGGCCCTCGGGGTGGCCACCGTCCTGAACCGCAGCCTGGCCCAGGGCGTGGAGGCCCTGGTGGACGGCGCCCGGCAGGTGGCCGCAGGCCGCTACGGGCACCCCGTCACCCCGCCCTCCTCCAGCCCCGAACTGGCGCAGGTGGCCGAGGCCTTCAACCGGATGGCCGCACGGATCGCCGCCACCGAGCAGACCCGCCGCCGCATGCTCACCGACCTCGGCCACGAGCTGCGCACCCCGCTGGCCGCCACCCAGGTGACCCTGGAGGGGCTGCAGGACGGTGTGGTCGAGTTCACCCCGGAGGCCGTCGCTGTGCTGCTGCGGCAGAACCGGCGGCTCACTGCGCTCGCCGCGGACATCTCCGAGGTCTCCCGCGCCGAGGAGGGGGCGATCGCCCTGAGCCCGAGCCGCCAGGACCTGGCGCAGCTGGTGGAAGCGAGCGCCGTGGCGGCCCGCCACGCCTTCGACGCCGCCGGGGTGCGGCTGGACGTCCAGGCGGCGGGCGGCGTCGTGGTGGAGGTGGATCCGGCCCGCCTGGGTCAGGTGATGGACAACCTGCTGCGCAATGCCCTGCAGCACACCGTGGCCGGGGACAGGGTGCTCGTCACCGCCGGCCATGAGACCGGCGGGGCCGTGGTCCGGGTGGCCGACACCGGCGTCGGCATCCCCACCGAGGCCCTGCCGCACGTCTTCGAGCGCTTCTACCGCCTCGAGCACACCCGCACCCGGGACGTCGACGGCGGCACGGGGGTCGGCCTGGCGATCTGCCGGGCCATCGCCCGCGCGCAGGGCGGTGAGCTGAGCTGCCGCAGCGAAGGCCCCGGGCACGGGGCGACCTTCACGCTGACGCTGCCCGCCGCGGCGTCGTGAGGCCGGCGGCGCAGGCCGGGGCCGGCGGGGGACAGACTGGGGAATCTTGACGGGATCTTCATCGAATTCTCCCGGAGGGTGGAGGAGGGTCCGTCAGACTCGTGCCCATGCACACGCCCTCCCGCCGCCATGTCCTCCTCGCCGGCCTGGGGCTGGCCTCGGCCGGGGCGCTCAGCGCCTGCGGCTCCCGTGCCACCCCGGGCTCCGCGCCCGGCACGCCGGCGATCCCCAGCCAGTCCCCGCTGACGGCGGCTCCCGGCACCAGGACCGTCGAGCACGTGCTCACCCCGCGGCCCGTCACCCTCGACCTCGGCGGGGTCACGGCCAAGACCTGGGCCTATGAGGAGAGCCTCGACGCCCCCGCCCTGCGGGCCACCGCCGGTGATCTGCTGCAGGTCCGGGTGGACAACCGGCTGCCCACGGACACCTCCGTGCACTGGCACGGGCTGGCGTTGCGCCAGGCCAGTGACGGCGTCCCCGGCGTCACCCAGGAGCCCATCGAGGCAGGCGCCTCGTTCACGTACCAGTTCGTCGCCCCGGACCCGGGCACGTACTTCTTCCACCCCCACACGGGCGTGCAGATCGACCGCGGCCTGTACGGCCCGCTGATCATCGACGACCCCGAGGACCCGGGCCACTACGACCAGGAGTGGGTCATCACCCTCGACGACTGGACCGACGGCGTCGGCAGCTCTCCGGACGATCTCCTCGCCGGGCTCCAGGCCCAGAGCGGTGACCTGGCCGACCCGAGCGCCTCCGCGGGGGCCGCCTCCGAGAGCATGGGGCAGGGGGCCGGGCACGGGCACGGAACGGGCCATGGGCACGGAGCCGGCCACGACATGGCCGGCATGCACCACGGCGACTCGCCCCTGGGCGACGCCGGCGACCTCGCCTACCCCCACTACCTCGTCAACGGGCGTGTCCCCGAGGCACCCCGCACGCTGACCGGCAGGCCCGGGCAGCGGGTGCGCCTGCGGATCATCAACGCCGCCTCGGACACCATCTTCCGGTTCGCCCTGCAGGGCCACCGGCTCACCGTGACCCATACGGACGGGTTCCCCGTGAACCCCACCGAGGCGGTGGCCGTCTACCTGGCCATGGGGGAGCGCCTGGACGCGCTCGTGACCCTCGACGACGGCGTGTTCGTGTTCCAGGCCGCCCCCGAGGGCAAGGACGGCACCCCGGCCCGGGCCATCGTGCGCACCGGTGCCGGGCGTGTGCCCGCCGTGGACAAGCGCATCGCCGAACTGGACGGGAAGGTCCTGCTGACCACCGAGCTCACCCCCGCCGAGGGCGCCCGCCTGCCCGAGCGCGAGCCTGACGTCACCCTGGACGTGGACCTCAACGGCCAGATGCAGCCCTATGCGTGGGGGCTGAACGGCACGCGCTTCGGCCACGACACCCCCCTGGAGGTCAGCGCCGGCCAGCGGGTGCGCCTGCGGATGAGGAACATGACGGCGATGGCCCACCCCATGCACATCCACGGCCACACCTGGGCTCTGCCCGGCAGTGGCGGCCTGCGCAAGGACACCGTGCTGCTGCGTCCGATGGAGACCGTGGAGGCCGACCTGCAGGCCGACAACCCCGGCGTCTGGATGCTGCACTGCCACAACATCTACCACGCCGAGCTCGGCATGATGACGAGCCTGCGCTACTGATCGGCGAGGGGCATCCGGGCGGGTGGAATAACCCCTCGACGCGCGGGGTTGAGTCAGGCAGACTCAGTTTTATCGACGGCGAAGGAGCACTCCCCGCATGAACCCCACCCCGCAGTTCACCACCAAGAGCCAGGAGGCGCTCTCGGCCGCGGCCATGAACGCCTCCACCGCCTCGAACTCGCAGGTCGAGCCCGCTCACCTGCTCAAGGCGCTCATGGACCAGCGCGACTCCGTGGCCGTGGCCGTCCTCAAGGCCGCCGGCACGGACCCGGACGTGGTCTCCACCGCAGCCTCCACCGCCATCGCCGGACTGCCCAAGGTCACCGGCTCCACGGTGGCGGAGGCCCGGCTGTCCTCGGCGGGGCTCGGCGTCGTCAAGGCCGCCCAGCAGGAGGCCGCCCGCCACGGGGACGCGTTCGTCTCCACCGAGCACCTGCTGCTCGGCCTCGCCGCGGACCCGGGCGAGGCCGGCCGCGCCCTGCGCGAGGCCGGTGCCTCCGTGGAGGCGCTGCAGGCCGCCTTCACCCAGGTCCGCGGGGATGCGAAAGTCACCACCGCGGACCCGGAGGCCACCTTCCAGTCCCTCGAGAAGTACGGCACGGACCTGACCGAGGTGGCCCGCTCCGGCAAGCTGGACCCGGTGATCGGCCGTGACGCCGAGATCCGCCGCGTCGTCCAGGTGCTCTCCCGGCGCACCAAGAACAACCCCGTGCTCATCGGCGAGCCCGGCGTCGGCAAGACCGCCGTCGTCGAGGGCCTGGCCCAGCGCATGGTGGCCGGGGACGTCCCCGAGTCCCTGCGCGGCAAGACCCTCATCTCCCTGGACCTGGGTGCCATGATCGCCGGCGCCAAGTACCGCGGCGAGTTCGAGGAGCGGCTCAAGGCCGTCCTCGAGGAGATCCGGAAGTCGGACGGGCAGATCGTCACGTTCATCGACGAGATCCACACAGTGGTCGGCGCCGGCGCCTCCGAGGGCGCCATGGACGCCGGCAACATGCTCAAGCCCATGCTGGCCCGCGGCGAGCTGCGCCTGATCGGTGCCACCACCCTGGACGAGTACCGCGAGAACATCGAGAAGGACCCGGCCCTGGAGCGCCGCTTCCAGCAGGTGTACGTGGGTGAGCCGAGCGTGGACGACACCATCGCGATCCTGCGCGGCCTGAAGGAGCGCTACGAGGCCCATCACAAGGTGGAGATCGCCGACTCCGCGCTCGTGGCCGCCGCCGCGCTGTCCGACCGGTACATCACCGGCCGCCAGCTGCCGGACAAGGCCATCGACCTCGTGGACGAGGCTGCCTCCCGGCTGCGCATGGAGATCGACTCCGCCCCGGAGGAGATCGACGTGCTCCGCCGCCAGGTGGACCGCCTCACCATGGAGGAGCTGGCCCTCGACGGCGAGACCGACCTCGCCTCGGCCGAGCGCCTGGCCGCGCTGCGCGCCGAGAAGGCCGACCGCGAGGAGGAGCTCACCGCCCTCACCGCCCGGTGGGAGCGCGAGAAGGCCTCGCTGAACCAGGCCGGTGACCTGCGCGTGAAGCTCGACGAGCTGCGCTCGGCCGCCGAGAAGGCCCAGCGTGACGGCGACCTCGCCGAGGCCTCCCGCATCCTCTACGGGGAGATCCCCGCCCTGGAGCAGGAGCTGGCCGCCGCCGTCGCCGCCGAGTCCGCCTCGGACGCCGCCGAGGGCGAGTCGATGGTCTCGGAGAACGTCACCGCGGACGACATCGCCGAGGTGGTCTCCGCCTGGACCGGCATCCCCGCCGGGCGCATGCTCACCGCCGAATCCGAGAAGCTGCTCACCATGGAGCAGCACCTCGGCGAGCGGCTGATCGGCCAGAGGGACGCCGTGGCCGCCGTCTCGGATGCGGTGCGCCGTGCCCGCGCCGGGATCTCGGACCCGAACCGCCCCACCGGCTCCTTCCTGTTCCTCGGCCCCACCGGCGTGGGCAAGACCGAGCTGGCCAAGGCGCTCGCGGAGTTCCTCTTCGACGACGACCGCGCCATGGTGCGGATCGACATGTCCGAGTACTCGGAGAAGCACGCGGTGTCCCGGCTGGTCGGGGCGCCTCCCGGCTACGTGGGCTACGACGAGGGCGGCCAGCTCACCGAGGCCGTGCGGCGCCGCCCGTACTCGGTGGTGCTGCTGGACGAGGTGGAGAAGGCCCACCCGGAGGTGTTCGACATCCTCCTGCAGGTGCTCGACGACGGCCGCCTCACCGACGGCCAGGGCCGCACCGTGGACTTCCGCAACGTGATCCTGATCCTCACCTCGAACCTGGGCAGCCAGTTCCTGGTGGATCAGACCCTCGAGGAGCAGGTGCGCCGGGACCGGGTGATGGACGTGGTGCGCGGGGCGTTCAAGCCCGAGTTCCTCAACCGCCTGGACGAGGTGGTGATGTTCGACGCGCTCGGCGTGGAGGACCTCGCCCGGATCGTGGACCTGCAGGTGGACGCGCTGGCCCAGCGGCTCACCGCGCGCCGGCTCACCCTGGAGGTCACGGACGCGGCCCGCGAGTGGCTGGCCCTCACCGGCTACGACCCGGCCTACGGTGCCCGTCCGCTGCGCCGGCTCGTCCAGCGCGAGATCGGCGACCAGCTCGCCCGGGGCCTGCTGGCCTCCGAGATCGTGGACGGGGACACCGTGGTGGTGGACGCGGCCGCCGGCGAGGACGTCGACGGGCTCACCGTCCGGGCCCGGCGGGACTGACCGCCTCGGGGGTGCGGGTCAGAGGCCGAAGGTCTCGGCCGTGGCCTGCACCCCCACGGCGTGCATCAGGAGCGCGGCCAGCACGGCCGCGAGCCCCGAGTAGAGGACGATCGCCACCGCCTGCCAGGCCATCACCCGGTTCCGGGAGGCCCCGAAGGAGACCATCGCGGGGGCGGCGAGGTGGCCGGGGATGAGCAGCCACGGACCGACCAGGCTCACTCCGGGCACGCCCCAGGACTCGAAGCGACGGCGCAGACGGGCCCGGCGCGGGTCCGCGGTGTCGTCGGCCACCGAGGCGGGGGCCGTGCCGGAGGCGGTGCTGCCCTCCCCGGCGGCCCGGCGCCGGGCCAGGGCCGAGCGGGTCCCGTGCGCGGCGTAGACCAGCAGGCCCACCGCCAGCAGGTTGCCCAGCACCGCGGCCGGCGCCGCGACCCACGGGCTCACCCCCGCGATCACGCCGATCATCGCCGCGCCCTCGCCCTCCACGAGGGGCACCAGCCCCACGAGGAACACTCCGAGGCCCTGCAGCGCCTCGGGCAGGCCCTCCACGAAGCCGTGCATCGAACGGGTCAGTTCCTGGATCATGTCTGCCTCCCGGCGGTCGTCTCGGCGGGGCCCGGACGCGGTGTCCGCGGCCCCGATGTCCATGACCACCACTGTTCCCGGGCGGCCCGGGGACCCGGAAGTGCCCTCACGTCACGGCCTGTCGGCCGGATGCGCACGCCCACCCGTGACATGTGTCATGGCCCTACAGTGCTGGGCATGAGCACCCCCGCATCGGACCCCGCGGGCGCCGCCGGACCGCGCCCCTCCGGGCAGCTGCCCACCCAGCCGCCCGTCTCCGCGGCCGGCACCGCCCCGGGCCGTTCCCCCGCCCTGCGTGCCGCCTGGTGGTACACGGCCGGCGGGCTGCTGCTCGTCGTCGTGCTGGCCACCGGGTGGATGCCCCTGGTGCTCGTGCTGGACGGGGCGCGCGCGGAGCCGGCCGCGGAGCTGTCCCCGGCGCTCAGGGCGGTGGCGACGGTGCTCTCGGCGGCCTGCGCCGCGGGGGCGAGCTGGGCCGTCCTCACCCTCCGAGACCTGCCCCTGCATCCGACCTCTTGGCCCCGCCCACCGTTCCTGGCCGCCCTGCTGGGCCCGCCGCTGCTCCTGGCCGGGGCGGGCGTGCTCCTGGCTCCCATGGTCGGTCTGACCCCGTGGTGCGTGCTGCCGCTGTGGCTGGCCGTGGTGCTCCTGGTCTGCCTGGTGCCGGAGGCGGACCGCCGCGCGGTGCTCACCCTGGGGGCGGTCGCGGTGGTCGGCTGCGCCGTCGCCACCATGGTGCGCACCCCGGCAGGCCCCGCGGACAGCGCCTTCGGGGTGCTGTTCTGGCTGCTGATGATGGTGCTCACCGTGCCCCCGACCGTCTGGTTCTGGCGCCTCACCCTGCGGCTCGAGGACGCCCGACGCCAGGCCGGGGACCTCGCCGTCACCCAGGAGCGGCTGCGCTTCGCCGCCGACCTGCACGACGTCCAGGGCCACCACCTGCAGGTGATCGCCCTCAAAGCTGAGCTGGCCGAGCGCCTGCTGGACCGCGGCCGCACCGAGGAGGCCGCCGCCGCGCTCGCCGAGGTCCGCGGCACCGCCGCCGAGGCCCTCGGGGAGACCCGGGCCCTCGTGCGGGACCTGCGCGCGGTGTCCCTGGCCGACGAGCTGGCCAACGCCGCGGACGTGCTGGCCGCCGCCGGCGCCGCGGTGGACGTGCGCGTGGACCCCGGCGCGGACCGGATCCCGGGGGAAGCCGGGCGGGTGCTCGGCCTGGCCGTGCGCGAGGCCACCACCAACATCCTCCGCCACGCCCGCGCCGAGCACGTGGGCCTCCGCCTCGAGGGCTGCGGCCCGGACGCCGTGCGCCTGACCGTCCGCAACGACGGTGCTGACGGTGCCGGCGGGGTCGAGGGCGGTGGCGGGGGTCCCGGCGGGGCCGGAGCGACGCGCGGCAGCGGTCTGGCCTCGCTCGCCGAGCGGGCCCGGGCCCTGGGCGGGAGTGCCGAGGGCGCCCGGCAGGACGCGGAGTTCACACTGACCATCACGGTGCCGCACGGTGCGGCCGGACAGGAGGGACGATGAGCCGGGACCGCATCCGGGTGCTCGTCGCGGACGACGAGGTGCTCATCCGCGGCGCCGTCGAGGCGCTGCTCGGGCTCGAGGACGACCTCGAGGTGATCCCCGGTGTCGGCGACGGCGAGGCCGCGGTGCGCGCCGCCGTCGAGCACCGCCCCCATGTGTGCCTGCTGGACCTGGAGATGCCCGGGCTGGACGGCGTGGACGCCGCCCACCGGATCCTGCGGACGGTGCCCACCCGGGTGGTGATCTTCACCCGCCACGCCCGTCCCGGGGTGCTCCGGCGCGCCCTGGCCGAGCAGGTCGCCGGGTTCGTGCCGAAGTCGACGCCGGCCGAGGAGCTCGCGGACGTGATCCGGCAGGTCGCGGCGGGGCGGCGCTACGTGGACCCGGAGATCGCCGCCTCCGCCCTGACGGCCGAGCGCAGCCCCCTGACCGACCGCGAGCTGGACGTGCTGCGCGAGGGGCGCCGGGCCGCCCGGGTGGAGGACATCGCCGATGCCCTCCACCTGGCGCCCGGGACCGTGCGGAACCACCTCTCCAGCGCGATCGGCAAGCTCGGCGTGCGCACCCGTCAGGAGGCGGCGCAGCGGGCCTGGGAGGCCGGCTGGATCTGAGACGGGCGTAGGGTGGCGGAACCATCCGCGTGAGCCGCCCCGGCTGATCCTCGGCCCCGGTCCTCGCCCCGGCCCGCCCCTCCTCGCCCCGGCCCGCCCCTCCTCGAAAGGACCTCGATGCCCGAGCCCCGGCGCACCCTGCGCTCCGCCCTGCCCCCCGCACCCGCCGCGGCCCTGAGCCTGCTCACCGCCCTCACCCTGGGCGGGTGTGTGCCCGCAGCGCAGGACCCGGGGCAGACGCCCACCGGGCCGACCCCCAACGGGCAGGCCGCAGCCCCCAGCGGGCAGACCACAGCACCGGCCGTTCCGAACGCCTCGGAGACCGCAGAGCCCTCCGGCACCGGCCCCGCCGACACCCCCGAAGCCCTCGTGGCCGCCGTCCGGCAGGACGCCCTGCGCGAGGACCTCGAGGCGATCGAGCGCATCGCCCGGGAGAACGGCGGGCACCGAGCCTCCGGCACCCCTGGGGCGGACGCCACCGTGGAGTACGTCGTCGCCGAACTCGAGGAGGCCGGCTACGAGGTCCAGCTGCAGCCGTTCGAGGGCACCTACCGGGAGAACACCGCGCACGCGTTCACCCTCCGCGGGCCTGCCCCGCGCTCGCTCGACTACACCGTGCTGCGCTACTCGCCGGCCATCACCGCGCAGAACGCACCCCTGCGCGCGCCTGCGGTGGCCGACGGATGCAGCAGCGCCGATTGGGGCGGGGCGGACCTCACCGGGGCCATCGCCCTGGTCTCGGTGGCCGGGGACTGCTCCCTGAGCACCAAGTCCGCTGTGGCCCGCAGCGCGGGGGCGGTCGGCGTCGTCGTCTACAACGACGCTGACGGACCGCTCTACGCCTCCCTCGGCTACCCGCACGAGGACCACGCCGGGACCGTGGCGGTCAGCGGTGAACTCGGCCGGGACCTGCTGGCGGCCGCACGCACCGGGCAGGCCCGCGTGGACCTGCGCGTGGACGAGAAGGTGGAGCAGCGCACCTTCGTGAACGTCCTCGCCGAGGCCCCCGGCCGCAGCCAGGACGCCGTGCTGGTGGGCGCCCACCTGGACAGCGTGCCCTTCGGCCCGGGCATCCACGACAACGCCACCGGGGTCGCCGCCGTCCTGGAGATCGCCCGCCGGGCGGCGGGCTCCGGCCCCCACGAGCACCCCGTCCGCTTCGCCCTGTGGAGCGCCGAGGAGATCGGCCTCCAGGGCTCGCGCCACTATGTGGACGCGCTCACCGACGCCGAGGCGCAGCGGATCGCCCTCTACGTGAACGTGGACATGGTGGCCCCTGTCGACACCGACGACCCGGTGCGTGTGCTGGCCGACTCCGGCCGGCCCGGAGCGGAGCGGCTGCTGGCCGATCAGCTCCGCCGCGATGGCGAGACCACGGCCGTCACCGAGTCCACCGGCTGGTCCGACTTCGGGCCGTTCCGCTGGGCGGACATTCCCGCCACAGGCCTGTTCTCCGAGGACGACGCCGCCAACCACACTCCCGACGACGGCCCCCAGAACGTCTCCGTCGAGCGCCTCGAGCGCAGCACGCGGGCCCTGGGGCACCTGGTGGGGGTGCTGCGGGACGACGCCTCCGCGCTCACGGCGCGCTGACCTGCGGGAACAGCGATGCCGCCCGGGGTGTGCGCCCCGTGATGTACCCTTGTGCGCACGAACCATATTGACCAGTGACACCCGGCGGGCCTCTGCGTGCCCTCAGCCCGGGAGACGAGAGATGCGAAGGGGGTCACGCTCATGGGGCGCGGCCGTCAGAAGGCGAAGGCCACGAAGCAGGCACGGGAGATGAAGTACTTCGTCCCCGGAACGGACCTCTCGGCACTGGAGCGAGAGCTCGCCGGCGGGCGCAGGAGCGCACCCACGGCGGAGCCGGAGGTCGACGAGGCCGAGTACGAGGATCCCTACGCGGACCTCTACGCGGACGAGGACGACGAGGACGACGCGCGGCGCTGATGACGCCCGCGAAGCACCCCGCCCTGGACGGACATCGTGCCGCACTGCGGTCGATCGCCCGGGTGGTGGGGGAGACCGTTCCTGAGCAGGACCCCGAGACGGCGTCTCGGGGTCTTCTGCGCATGCTCGCCGAGCAGCGGCCCGTGGTGATCACCGGTGCCGGCGTCTCCACGGACTCCGGGATCCCGGATTACCGGGGGCCGAACGGCTCCCTCCACCGCCACCGGCCCATGACGTTCCAGGAGTTCCGGGACGACCCCGCCGCACGGCACCGCTACTGGGCGCGCTCGTTCGTGGGCTGGCGCCGCATGGACGAGGCCCGGCCGAATCCCGCCCACCGGATCCTCGCGGACTGGGTGCGCCGCGGCGTCGTGAGCGGGATCGTCACCCAGAATGTGGACGGCCTGCATGCTGAGGCCGGCCGGGCCGCGGGCATGGACCCGAACCTGCTCGTGGAGCTGCACGGCGACCTCGCCCGGGTGGTGTGCCTGCACTGCGGGGCACTCGAGTCCCGGCGGGCGCTGGATGTGCGGCTTGAGGCCGCCAACCCCGGGTTCCTGCAGCGGGTGGCCGTGGAGCGCGACGCCGTCAACCCGGATGGTGATGTCACCCTGGACCAGCGGTGGGTGGACGCCTTCCGGATGGTCGGCTGCCTGGCCTGCGGCTCCGTGGAGCTCAAGCCGGATGTGGTGTACTTCGGCGAGAACGTGCCCCGGGCCTGGCGGGAGCGGGCCGACGAGCTCGTGGACGAGGGCCGTGCGGTGCTGGCCGTGGGCACCTCGCTGGCCGTGATGAGCGGGTTCCGGTTCGTGCTGCGCGCCGAGCGGGCGGGCAAGGACGTCGGGCTGGTCTCCCTGGGCCCCACCCGCGGCGACACCAAGGCCCGCTGGCGCTGGCGCACCGGCGCGGCCGAGGCTCTCACTTGGCTCGACGCCCACCTCCACTGACGAACCCCCACCCCCAGAGCCCCACTCCCATAACTCTCGTTCGAGAAACGGGAGCTTCCCCAGGCGCTCCCGTGCACGAAACGGGAGCTTCTCCGGGCGCTCCCGTGTGTGAGACGGGCCCTCTTCCGGACGCTCTGGTGCGTGGAACAGGAGGTTCCCGGAACACTCCGGTGCATGAGACGGGAGGCTGTCGGCCCGCACTGACCCACCCGGGCCGGTCCAGCCCCGTCCATCCCCTCCAACCGGGCGTCGCCTCCTGCACAGCGCCCCGCCCCCGGCACATCCTCCCCATCTCGGCCGGGTCCCCTGCCCCGTCCCGCCATCAACGGGCCAGGCTGGCAGACATGCACCCCAGAGCACTGCCCGCCACCCTCGGCCCGACCGCGGCACCCACCTTCACCCGTGCCGACCTGAGAGCTCACGGCCTGCCGGAGGACCGCCTCCGCGCCGGCGACATCCGCCGCGTCACCCACGGCGTGCACCGGCGCACCGCTGACGCGCCCCTCACCTGGGACGCCCTCGGATACCCCGTGCCGCCGGCACCCTTCGCTCCAGAGGAGGTGGCCGCCGTCGTGCAGGCCGCCCGGGGCGTGGCCTCCCACGTGACCGCGCTGCTCCTGCACGGGCTGCCGTTGCCGCCGTTCCTCACTGAGGACGGCACCGTCCACCTCTCGCGGCCGCACCGGCGTGGCGCCAGCCTCCGGCCTGAGGTCACCTCCCACGCCCGGAGCGTGCCGGGACAGGACGTGGTCCGCCTACACGGGATCCCGGTGACGTCGATCGAACGGACCTGGGCGGACCTGGCCGCGATGCTGCCGCGGGGCCCGGTGGACCCGGTGGTCGCCGCCGGTGATGCCGCCGTCACCCCGCTGTGGACGCCCGAGGGCCGCCTGCCGCCGCGCACCACCATCCCCCGGCTGCGCGCCTGCCTTGAACGCTCCGGGCGCTTCTCCGGGATCCGGATGGCCCGTGCGGCGCTGGAGCTGGTGCGCGTGGGCGCGGACTCCCCGCCGGAGACGGCGCTGAGACTCGCGCTCATCGATGCCGGGCTTCCCGAGCCGGAGCTGCAGCTGATGCTGCACCCCGGCAGGCGCGGCTCACCCGACGCCGACCTCGGCTACCGGCAGTGGCGGCTGGTGCTGCACTATGACGGCGCCCACCACCGGAGCTTGGAGCAGCAGGCGCGGGATCGACGCCGGAACGAGGGGTGGGAGCGGGCCGGGTGGGCGCAGATCGTGGTCACCGAGGACGACGCGCGGGACGGCTTCGGCAGGGTCGTCGCCGAGGTGGTGGCGCACCGCGAGCGCCTGGGCGGGCGGGTCTTCGCGGTGCGCTGATCTCCCGTTCCTCGAACGAAAGCGCCCCCGGAGGCTCCCGTTTCGTACACGGGAGCGCCCCGGGGGCTTCCTGTTTCTCGAACGGAAGTGTCAGGAGGCGGCGTAGGAGCCGGTCAGCAGCACGGCGCCGCCGTCCACGCCCTTGGCACCCTGCACGAAGTCCTCCCCGGCGGACCGGGCCTCGTCGGTCACCTCGCCGACGGTGCCCATGGTCCACGCCGGGATGCCGGCGGCCTCCACGGCCGCCACGGCACGGTCTGCGGCGTCGGCGGCCACCACGGCCACCATGCCCACGCCCAGGTTCAGGGTGCGCTCGAGGTCCGCCTGGGGCACACGCCCCAGCTCGCCGACCAGCCGGAACACCGGCGGCAGGGACCAGGTGCCGCGGTCCACGGTGGCCATCAAGCCCTGCGGCAGCACACGCGCCAGGTTCGCGGCCAGGCCGCCGCCGGTCACGTGGGAGAACCCGCGCAGCGGCAGGTCCTCGCCGCCGTCGGTGCCGTTCAGGGAGTCCATCAGGTCCAGGCAGGCGCGGGTGTAGATCCGGGTGGGCTCGAGCAGCTCCTCGCCGAGGGTGCGGCCCAGCTCGTCCACCTCGCGGTCGAAGCTCCACCCGGCCGCGTTCACCACACGGCGCACCAGCGAGTAGCCGTTGGAGTGCACACCGGAGGAGGCCATGCCGATCACCACGTCGCCGGAGTGCACACGCTCGGCGCCGAGCACACGGTCGGCCTCGACCACACCGGTGGCCGCACCGGCGACGTCGTACTCGTCCTCGGCGAGCAGGCCCGGATGCTCGGCGGTCTCGCCGCCCACCAGGGCGGTGCCGGCGAGGCGGCAGCCCTCGGCCACGCCACGCACGATGTCCGCGATGCGCTCGGGGACGACCTTGCCGCACGCGATGTAGTCGGTCATGAACAGCGGCTTGGCACCGACCACCACGATGTCGTCCACGACCATGCCCACGAGGTCCTGGCCGATGGTGTCGTGCTTGTCGAGGGCCTGGGCGATCGCCACCTTCGTGCCGACGCCGTCGGTGGAGGTCGCCAGCAGCGGCTTGCGGTAGCCGGTCAGCGCGGAGGCGTCCCAGAGGCCCGCGAAACCGCCGACGCCGCCGAGCACCTCGGCGGTGTGCGTCGCCTTCACGGCGTCCTTCATGAGCTCCACCGCGCGGTCGCCGGCCTCGACGTCCACGCCGGCCGAGGCGTAGGTGATGGGGGTGGGGTTCTCGGTCACAGCGGGGTCCTGTCGGTCGTGGTGAGCAGCTTCTCGTCCTCAGAGTCCGGCCCGGGTTCACACCCGGTGGCGGCGATGGTCGTGGTGGTCCCGTCCGCCTCGGGCACGCGCACCTGGGCGCCCGCGCTCTCGAGCAGGCCCTTGCCGCGCTCGGTCTCCTCGGGCAGCTCGATGGGGTACCGGCCTGTGAAACAGGCCGTGCACAGGCGCTCACGGGGCTGCTCGGTGGCGGCGATCATGCCCTCCTCGCTGATGTAGGCCAGCGAGTCCGCACCGATCGAGGACGCGATCTCCTCCACGGCGGCCCCGTTGGCGATCAGCTCGGCGCGGGTGGCGAAGTCGATCCCGTAGAAGCAGGGCCACTTCACCGGCGGCGAGGAGATCTTCACGTGCACCTCGGCGGCACCGGCCTCCTTAAGCATCCGCACGATGGCGCGCTGGGTGTTGCCGCGGACGATCGAGTCGTCCACCACCACCACGCGCTTGCCGGCCACCACAGTGGGCTGCACGTTGAGCTTGAGGCGGATGCCGAGCTGGCGCAGGGTCTGGGAGGGCTGGATGAAGGTGCGGCCCACGTAGGCGTTCTTCACGAAACCTTGGCGGAACGGGATGCCGGAGGCGTCCGCGTAGCCGACGGCGGCCGGGGTGCCGGATTCCGGCACGGGGATCACGACGTCGGCCTCCACGGGGTGCTCCTGGGCCAGCCGGCGGCCCATCTCTACGCGGGACTCGTACACGGAGCGCTCGGCGATGGTGGCGTCCGGGCGGGCGAGGTACACGTACTCGAACACGCATCCGGCGGGGGCGGGCTCGGCGAAGCGGGTGGAGCGGATGCCGTCCTCGTCGATGGCGATCATCTCGCCGGGCTCCACCTCGCGGATGTAGGAGGCGCCCACGGTGGCCAGGGCGGCCTGCTCGGAGGCCACCACCCAGCCGCGGGAGAGGCGGCCGAGCACGAGCGGGCGCACCCCCTGCGGGTCCCGGGCAGCATAGAGGGTGTTCTCGTCCATGAACACGAAGCAGTAGGCGCCGCGGATGCGCGGCAGCAGCTCGAGGGCGGTGCGCTCGAGGGGCACGCCGGGCTCGCCGTGCAGCAGCGCGGTCACCAGGGCGGTGTCCGTGGTATTGCCCTGCTTGATCTCACCCTGGGTGTGGCGGCCCTCGGTGGCCTGCACCATGCGCAGCAGCTCCGCGGAGTTCACGAGGTTGCCGTTGTGCGCCAGGGCGACCGTGCCGTCGTCGGCGGTGGCGCCGAGGGTGGGCTGGGCGTTGGCCCACTTGTTCGCGCCGGTCGTGGAGTAGCGGCAGTGGCCCACGGCCATGTGCCCGGTGAGGGCGGAGAGGGTGGGCTCGTCGAAGACCTGGGAGACCAGGCCGATGTCCTTGTACACGGCGATGCGTCGGCCGTCCGAGGCGGCGATGCCCGCGGACTCCTGGCCGCGGTGCTGCAGGGCGTAGAGGCCGTAGTAGGCGAGCTTGGCGACGTCCTCGCCGGGGGCCCAGACCCCGAAGACGCCGCATTCGTCCTGCGGGCCGGCGTCCTGGGGGTCGAGCGCGGCGGTGAGGCGGCCGTCGCCGCGGCGGGTGCGAGTGGAGATCACCGGTCTGCAGTCCTCTCGGAGGTGGGGGTGGCGCTCCCGGCGGGAGCGTCCAGGCGGCCGCGGAGGTCCTCGGCCGCGGCACGGGTCAGGCCGACGTCCGCCGAGGCGGGGTCGTCGGTGCGCTCGAGGAGCACGGTCCGCTCCGCCCGGCGGGAGCGGCGGTCCAGCAGCAGCCACACGCACAGTCCCAGGACGGCGGCAGCCAGGCAGCAGGCGAACGCCATGAAGCCGAACGTGGAGCCGAAGGTCAGCGGCGCCCCGGAGTACGGGTCCACGAGGGGCTCGCCGGAGCGGGCGATCAGGGTGGCCACGAGCGCGGCCGGCAGGCCGAGCAGCGTGGCGCTCACGACGACGGCCCCGAGCCGGGGCGCGCGGCGCAGCGTGTACTCCCGCGGGGCGGGAGCGTCGGAGGCGACGGCGACCTCGGCCTCGCCGCCGCGGGGGGCGGAGGCGGGCTGGGGGTGCTCGTGCACGGGGCCGGACGTCATGGTCGGCAGTCTATCGAGCCGGGGGACGGGATGGCCCCAGCATCAGGGGCGGATCAGCGGCAGGTGCTCGCCGAGGTCGGCGCGCACCCCGGAGGCCCGCACGGACCCGGAGGCGAGCGCCTCCTCCCAGCCGGTCAGGCCGGTGGCGAGGGACAGCCAGGTCACGGCGTCCGTCTCCACCACGTTCGGCGGGGTGCCGCGGGTGTGCCGCGGCCCGGGGATGCACTGGGCCACCCCGAACGGGGGCACCCGCACCTCCACCGAGTTCCCGGGGGTGCGGGTGGCGAGCTCCTCGAGGGCGAAACGCACCGCGGTCGCCCGGGCGCTGCGGGGCAGAGCCGCGGCGGCGGCCGGGTCCTCCCGGTGGGTGCGGGCCCAGGTGCGCAGCGCGGCATGGCCCTCGGCCACCGGCACCCGGCGCTTGGGGACGGCGCCGGTGCTCATGCCCGCCCACCCGGGACGAGGGGCCCCACCAGGCCGCCGGGGACGGCGTCGTCCACGAGCGCGGCGACCTCGGCCCCGACGGCCTGCCGCACGGGCTCGGCCAGGCGCACCGCGCCCACCGGCTTGCCCCGGCCCAGGATCCTCGGGGCCACCGCGGCCAGCACGCCGGGCAGCTCCCGGCGGTCCACATGGTCCGGGGCGAAGCGGGCCAGCAGGGCCAGGGCCACGAGGTCCCCGGCGCGGGAGCCGCCGTCGAGGGCCTTGACCGCTACCGCGGTGCCGTCCGGGGCGCCCATCACGGTGATCCCGTCCGCGCCGAGCTTGGCGATCAGCCCCAGACGCTGCATCACCACGGTGTTCGCCCGGCCCTCGGCCTGCACCGCCCACGGGTGCGCCAGCATGGCCGAGGCGGCCGCCGCCGCGTGCGGCTCCGCCCCCGCACAGCCCGGCGCCGACGCCACCTGCCCGATCCCGCGGGCCAGCCCCGCCAGGGAGACGACGGCGGCCGGCGCCCCGCAGCCGTCCACGCCCAGGTGCGCCACGGGCTCGCCGCAGTACTGCTCGATCACCGCGGTCACCTCCCGCTGCAGCGGGTGCTCCGGGTCCAGGTAGGTGCGGACGTCGTGCCCCGCTGCCACGCAGGCGGCCAGGAAGCCGGCGTGCTTGCCGGAGCAGTTGTAGGCCAGGGGGGTGGGCGCGTACTCCCGCCCGTCCTGCTGCGCCTGCCGGGCGAGCAGGAGGACCTCGGCGGGGTCGGCCGGGTGCTCTGGCGGGCACTGCAGGTCCGCCGCGGACAGCCCGGCCGCCGCCAGCACGGAGGCGGCCAGGTCCCGGTGGGCGCGGGTGCCGCGGTGGGAGCCGCACGCCAGGGCCAGGGCCTCACCCTGCAGGGGCGCCCCGTGCCGCAGGGAGGCGATCGCCTGGAACGGCTTGAGCGTGGAGCGCGGGTAGACCAGGGCGTCCGCGGGCCCCAGGGCGGCGAGCACGGCGCCGTCCGGGCCGGTGACGACGGCCGCCCCCGGGGTGCGGGACTCCACGAACCCGTTGCGGACCACGTGGACGAGCTCGACGGCGTCGGCGAGGGGGAGGGTGGCGGAGGTCATGGGGTCAGCGTAGTCCGGGGCGGGTCCCGGCCCCGGGCCCGGCGGATACCCTGAGGCCATGCATCCCCCGAGCGTGAGCCCCGCCCGCGCGCTGCCGCTGAGGGCCCGCCTGCGGCGCACCCTCTCCCGTGCCCTGAACCACCGCGCCGGCGCCCCGCTGCGGGCCGCCCACGAAGGCCTCGCCGCCGCCGAGCTGGCGGTGCTGCGCACCCGGGACCGCCTCCTTGAGCCCGACCCGACGCCGGCCGAGCGGGCCGACGTCGCCGAGCACCTGACCATCGTGGTTAAGACCTTCCTCCGCCCGGACGTGTGCCGGCGGCTGCTGTGCTCAGCGCGCGAGGTGTTCGACGGCCGGATCGTGGTGGCGGACGACTCCCCGACCCCGCTGACCGTGGCGGACCCGCGCGTCGACGTCGTGGCCCTGCCCTTCGACTCCGGGGTGGCCGTCGGCCGCAACCGCGCCCTGGCGGAGGTGGACACCGAGTTCACCTTCATCACCGACGACGACCACGTCCTCTCCCGGGCCACGCGCCTGCACGAGGTGATCGACTACCTGCGCCGCAACCCCGAGGTGGACATCGTGGGCATGGGCCTGATGAACCTGCCGGAGCGGCGCGTGGCGGACGTCGGCACCGACCGCATGACCGCCGGCACCCTGCCGCCGCTGCGTGAGCACGGCGAGCTCGTGGACGGCCTGCCCGTGCGCCTGATGGTGGCGCAGAACTACGTGGCCCGCACCGCCTCCCTGCGCCGGATCGGCTGGGACGAGGGCGTGCGGATGCTCGACCACCGGGACTTCTTCCACCGCGCCTCCGGGCGGCTGCTCACCGTCCTGGACCTCTCCGTGGGGGCCTACCACGTGCGCACCCCGTACCGGCGGGAGTACATGCGCCACCGCCGCGACCACGCCGCGGACCGCGAGTACCTGCAGCGCAAGTGGACGGCGGTGGCGATGGGCCGGGCCCCCAGCGACGTCACGCGCTGGGACGGCTGAGCCGCCCGTCCACCATGGTCAGCACGGCGTCCGTGGCGTCGAGGAACTCGACGTCGTGGGTCACCATGAGCGTGGCCACGCGCTCCTGCCGGGTCAGCTGGCCCAGCAGCTCCACGACGGCGGCCGAGCGCTCCTGGTCCAGGGCGGAGGTGGGCTCGTCCACGAGCAGTAGGGCGGGGGAGCCCATGAGCGCGCGCACGATGTTCACCCGCTGGCGCTGACCGCCGGAGAGCTGGTGCGGGCGCTTGTCCGCGTGGGCGGCCAGGTCCACCCGCTCGAGCAGCTCCAGGGCCCGGGCCCTCGCGGCGGTGCGGTCCGCGCGGGTGGCCGTGCGGTCCAGGTGCACGGCCAGCTCGAGCTGCTCCCGGGCCGTGAGGGAGGGGATGAGGTTCGGCTGCTGGAAGATCATCCCGATCCGCTCCCCGCGCAGGCGGGTGCGCTCGGCGCGAGGGAGGGCCGTCAGCTCCGTGCCGGCCACGTGCACGGTGCCGGAGGTCGGGGCCACCAGCCCCGCCGCCATGGCCAGCAGGGAAGACTTGCCCGAGCCGGAGGGCCCGGTCAGGGCGGCGAACGCGCCGGAGTGCATGTCCAGGGAGACGCCGTCGAGGGCGCGCAGGGTGCCGTTCTCCCCGTCCGGGTACTCGAGCACGAGGTCCCTCACGGACAGGGCGGGGGCGCCGGTGCCGGCCTCGGCGGCCGTGGCGGCGATGCGGGCGTCAGGGGTCATCTCGGTGATGGTCATGTCAGTTGCCTCCCAGGGCGATGAGGGGGTCGATGCGGGCCACACGGGCCACGGCCAGGGCCGAGCCGGCCAGGCCCAGGGCGAGGATGCCGAGGGCGGGCAGCACGGTGGTGGTGGCGTCCAGCACGAACGGCACCGCCTGCGCGGCGAACCGGCCGGCCGCCGTCGCCACCGCCGTGCCCACCGCCACACCCAGGGCCAGGACGATCCCGCCCTGCGCCAGGGCGTCGCGCAGCACCCAGCCGGTGGACCCACCGAGGGCCTTGAGCACGGCGATCTCCCGGGTGCGCTGGACGGTCCAGATGGACAGGAACGCGACCACTACGAGCGCGGAGATCCCGTAGAGGAAGCCCTGCATCATCGTCAGCGATCCGTGCTCCGAGGAGTACGCCGGCAGCGCCGCATAGGAGCCGGGCACGTCCGTGGCCACCGTGTGCGCGGCCGCGTCCGCGGCGGCCGTGGCGGCCTCCACGTCCGCGCCGGGCTCGAACCGGACCAGCCCGGCGGTGCCCAGCACCCGGGCGTCCGTGGCGTGGGTCAGGGCGGTCCAGTCGTGCAGGGTGGCCCAGGCCACCGGGGTGTGCGAGTAGTAGGAGTCGTCCACGACCTCCGCCACCGTGTACACGGCCCCGGACGCCTCCACCCGGCCACCGGCGGCCACACCGGCCTGCTCGGCCAGCGACCGGGACAGCACGAGCGCACCGTCGGCCAGGCCCGCCGGGGCCTCCGCCGCCCCCGGGGCCAGGCCCACGAACGCGGCCGAGGCGACCGCCGCGACGTCGAGCTCCGCGCTCTGCACGGGACCCTCCGGGGCAGGGGAGGCCAGGCCCACGACCCGGCCCTGACTCAGCCCCACGGGCTCGACGCCGGCCACCCCCACCGTGGACGCCCACACCTGCCGCTGGGCGTCCGTGAACTCCGACTGCGTGAAGCTCACGGCCGGATCCTGCCCAGCGGTGCCGCCGAACACGACCCGCTGCACACCGTCCTGACCGAAGCCGTCCAGCACGGCGGTGTTCTGCCGCCCCAACCCCGCGGTCAGGCCGGAGAGCATCACGAGCAGCACGGTGATCAGGGCGACTACGGCGCCCATCAGGGCGAAGCGACCGGTGGCGAACCGCAGGTCGCGCAGAGCGAGGAACATGGGGGACTCCTTCTCGAACGGCTGATGGCTCCAGCCTCCCGGCCCCCGCCCACCCGCACATCGGCCGCCCCGGACGATCCCGGATCAACCGATCGGTTGACCCGGCCCGCCCGCACCCGCCACAGCGGCCCGCCCCCACACCGCCCGGCCTACGCTGGGCACGTGACCCCCCTCGCCCCCCACGACGACGCCGGCCGCTCCACCCGGGCCCTGCTCGCCGGCCTGCGCGTGGTGCTGCACGCCTCCTTCGCCGCACTGCTCGCCCTCGGCCTGGCCCGCGCCCTCGCCGGCAGCCCCGAGGCCCCACCCGTGCGCGGGACCACCGCCGCCGCCCTCGTAGCGCTGGTCCTCGGCCTCGGCGGCGTCTACCTCGCCGGCACCATCCACGAGCGCCGCCTCTGGCACGCCGGACGCACCCCCGCCCCCCGCGCCGCCGCCGGCTGGCTCGCCCTCGTGCTCGCCCTCTGGGCCCTGGCCGTCCTCCACCACGCCGACCTCACCTGGCTCGCCTTCCCCCTGTTCTTCGTGGTGCTGCACGTGGTCACCACCCTGCTGGGCCGCCCCGCGCTCGCGGTGGTGCTCGTGGCGGCGGCGACCGCCGTCGTCGTGGGGGCCGGGGCCCTGCGCGCGGGCGGACCGCCCCCGGTGGGGGCTGTGCTGGGGCCGGTGATCGGTGCCGGCGTGGCCGTGGTGATGTACCACGCCTACCGGCTGTTGCTGGCCGAGTCCGAGCGCCAGCGGGCCGTGGCCGAGGAGCTGCGTGCCACCCGCGCGGACCTGGCCGCCTCGGAGCGGCACGCCGGTGTGCTCGCCGAGCGCGAGCGCCTCGCCCGCGAGATCCACGACACCCTCACCCAGGGGCTGGCTTCGATCGTGCTGGTCTCCCGGGCCGCCCAGGACGCCCTCGGGGCCGGGGACAGCGCGCTCGCCGACGAGCGGCTGGGGACCGTCCGGGCCACCGCGGCGGAGTCCCTGGCCGAGTCCCGGGCGTTCATCCGCGGCCTGCGCGCCTCCCGCGGCGGGGCCGGCGACGGGCTGGCGGGGGAGCTGGTGGCCTCGCTCGAGGCGGCCGTGCGGGCCTTCGGCGCCCGGCAGATGGCGGCCGGGCACCCGGTGCGGGCGGAGTTCGAGCAGGTGGGGCGGGCCCGGGACGTCACCGAGGCGGTGGGTACCGTGCTGGTGCGCGCCGCGCAGGCCTCCCTGGCGAACGTCGGCCAGCACGCTGAGGCCTCGCGCTGCCGAGTCACGCTCACCTGGCTGGACGGGGAGGCGGCGCTGGACGTCGCCGACGACGGCCGGGGGTTCGCCGTGGACGTCGCCGACGCCGTCGGCCGCCCGGAGTGGGAGGCGGACTCCGCGGAGGAGGCGGCCGGGACCGGCGTCGGGCTGGCGGGTCTGCGTGAGCGGGTGGCCGCCGTGGGAGGCTCGGTGGAGGTGGAGTCCGCGCCCGGCGAGGGCACGGTGGTGGCGGTGCGCGTGCCCGTGGCCGCCGCCCCCGCCGCGCCGCTGCCGGCCCCCGGGGTGGGGGACCGGCCTGCGGATCGGCCGGAGGACCCCGCGGGGGGCGCGGAGGTCACGGACCAGGGCGACGAGGAGAGGACGATGCCGCGATGAGCGTGCAGGTGATGCTGGTGGACGACCATCCGATCGTGCGGGCCGGTGTGCGCGCCGTGCTCGAGGCCGACCCCGGGCTGACCGTGGTGGCCGAGGCCGGCGACGGCGCCGCCGCCCTGCGCGAGCTCGAGGCGAGGGCGGGCACCCCGGAGGCGCCCGACGTCGTTCTCATGGACTTGCAGATGGGCGAGGGCATGGACGGGGCCAGCGCCACGCGCGCGCTGCACGAGCGGATGCCCGGACTGCCCGTGCTGATCCTCACGACCTTCGACACCGAGGCGGACATCCTCGCCGCCCTCGACGCCGGCGCGGTCGGCTACCTGCTCAAGGACGCCCCGAGCGAGCAGATCGCCCAGGCCGTGCACCGGGCGGCCGCCGGACGGCAGGCCCTCGCCCCCGGCGTGGCCGAACGGCTGCTCGAGCGGACCGCCGGGCCCAGTGCCGCGGCCGCCCTGAGCCCGCGGGAGATCGAGCTGCTCGAGCTCGTGGCCGGCGGCGCGAGCAACCGGGAGGCTGCCAAGGCGCTGTTCCTCTCCGAGGCCACTGTCAAGACCCACCTCGTGCACGTGTTCCAGAAGCTCGGGGTGGGCAACCGCACCGAGGCCGTGACCGAGGCCCGGCGACGCCGGATCATCCGCTGAGGGGGCTCAGCCCCCCTCCGCCGAGGGGCGTCAGCGCCCCCGGACGGACCGCGTGACCACCGCGGCCACCGCAGCTCCCACGGCCAGCACCCCGAGCGCGGCCGGCAGGGACATCTCCCCGCGCTGCACGCCGAGCAGGCGAAGGGAGAAGAACCCGATCAGGGAGCAGGCGAACCACACGCCCACGAACACGTAGGCCGTGCGCAGACCGGCCCCGGGCCCGCCCGTGCCGCGTCCGGCGGCGGCCTCGTGGTCGTCTCGTCCGTGGTGCAGGGGAGGAAGCGTCATGTCGTCCACCCTAACGACGGCGCCCGCCCCCGCTAGGCTGGCGGACGTGAAGATCCTCGTGCTCGGCAACGGCGGCCGCGAACATGCGCTGCTGCGCGCCCTCTCCCGTGACCCCCAGGTCGGCGAGCTCCACGCCGCCCCCGGCAACGCAGGCATGGCGGACGCCGCCACCCTGCACCCCGTCGACGCCGCGGACCCGGCCGCCGTCGTGGGCCTCGCCCGCGAGCTGGCGGCGGACCTCGTCGTGATCGGCCCTGAGGCACCCCTGGCGGCGGGTGTCGCCGACGCCCTGCGCGAGGCCGGCGTCGCCGTGTTCGGCCCCTCGAAGGCTGCCGCCCGGCTCGAGGTGTCCAAGGCCTTCGCCAAGGACGTCATGACCGCCGCCGGCGTGCCCACCGCCCGCGCCCGGGTGTGCGCCGACCGGGCCGCCGCCGAGGCCGCGCTCGAGGAGTTCGGCGCCCCCCACGTGGTCAAGGACGACGGCCTCGCCGGCGGCAAGGGCGTCGTGGTCACCGAGGACCGCGCCGCCGCACTCGAGCACGCCGAGGCCTGCTTCGCCGCCGGCGGCACCGTGGTGGTCGAGGACTTCCTCGACGGCCCCGAGGTCTCCCTGTTCGTGGTGTGCGACGGCGAGCACGCCGTCCCCCTGACCCCCGCCCAGGACTTCAAGCGCATCCACGACGGCGACGCCGGCCCCAACACCGGCGGCATGGGCGCCTACACGCCCCTGCCCTGGCTGCCCGAGGGCTTCGTGGACGAGGTCATGGACCGCGTGGTCCGGCCCGTGCTCGCCGAGATGGCCCGCCGTGGGGCCCCGTTCACCGGAGTGCTCTTCGTGGGCCTGGCCGTCACGGCCCGCGGCCCCGAGGTGATCGAGTTCAACGTGCGCTTCGGAGACCCGGAGACCCAGACCGTGCTCGCCCGCCTGCAGACCCCGCTGGGGCAGCTGCTCGCCGACGCCGCCGCCGGCCGCCTCGGCGCGGACCGCACCCTGGAGTGGAGCGACGACGTCGCCGTGGACGTGGTGCTGGCCTCCGCCGGGTACCCCGCCGGCTCCTCCACGGGCGACGTGATCGAAGGCGTGGAGGACGCCCTGGCCCTCGAGGGCGTGGACGTGCTCCACGCCGGCACCGCCCGGAACGAGGACGGCGCCCTGGTGACCGCCGGTGGCCGTGTGCTGGCCGTCGTCGGGCGCGGGGCGGACCTGGCCCAGGCGCGGGAGCGGGCCTACGCCGGCGCCGAGCGGATCCGGTTCACGGGGGCGCAGCGGCGCTCGGACATCGCGCTCAGGGCCGAGCGCGGGCAGATCACCGTCCCGGAGAGGAGCCAGGCGTGAGCGAGCGCATCGGATTCACGGGGGCCCAGGCCCTCGAGCTGCCCGGCTGGCGGCACGTGTACTCGGGCAAGGTGCGGGACCTCTACGAGCCTGCGGATGAAGCCCCCGGGCAGTCGCAGACCCTGCTGGTGGTGGCCTCGGACCGCATCAGCGCCTACGACCACGTGCTCGAGCCGCCCATCCCGGACAAGGGCGCCGTGCTCACCCAGCTGAGCCTGTGGTGGTTCGAGCGCCTCGCTGAGGGCCCGGACGGGGTGGAGAACCACCTGGTGAGCACGGACGTGCCCGCCGAGGTGGCCGGCCGTGCCATGGTGGTGCGCCGCCTCGAGATGGTGCCGGTGGAGTGCATCGCCCGCGGGTACCTGACCGGCTCCGGGCTCGAGGAGTACCGCGAGCACGGGACGGTCACGGGCCTGCCGCTGCCGGAAGGGCTCGTGGACGGGTCCCGGCTTCAGACGCCGATCTTCACCCCCTCGGCGAAGGCGGAGGTCGGCGAGCACGACGAGAACATCACCTTCGAGGAGACCGCCCGACGAGTGGGCGAGGAGACCGCCCAGGAGCTGCGCGAGCGCACCCTGGCGCTGTACTCGCGCGCTGAGCGGATCGCCCGGGAGGCCGGGATCATCCTGGCCGACACCAAGGTGGAGTTCGGCCGGGACGCCCGGACCGGGGCGCTCGTCCTCGGCGACGAGGTGCTCACCCCGGACTCCTCCCGCTTCTGGGATGCCGCCGACTACGAGCCGGGCCGGGCGCAGCCGAGCTTCGACAAGCAGTTTGTGCGCGACTGGCTGACCTCGGAGGACTCCGGCTGGGACCGCCGCTCCGGTGAGGTGCCGCCGTCGCTGCCAGCTGAGGTGGTGGAGCGCACCCGGGCCCGCTATGTGGAGGCCTACGAGCGGCTCACCGGCCGCCCCTTCCGCCCCGCCGCCTGACCCCGGCGCTCCCGTGTATGAAACGGGAGGTTCTCCGGGTGCTCCCGTTCGGGAAACGGGAGGTTCTCCGGGTGCTCCCGTTCGGGAAACGGGAGGTTCCCCGAGCACTTCGGTTCGAGGAACGGGAGCTTCCCCGAGCACTTCGGTTCGAGGAACGGGAGGCCCGGGGAGAGCCTCGCCCTGAACGCTCCCATCTCTCGAACGGGAGCCTGCCCGCCGCCTCCCGTTTCTCACACGGGAACGGTGTGGGAGCCTCCCGTTTCGTACACGAAAGCGTCCGGGGGAGTTCCCATTCCGTCCACGGGAATGGTGGGGTCAGGGGCGGGCAGTCAGCTCCAGGAGCACGGCCTCGGGCCGGCAGAACGTGCGCACCGGCATCGACGGCGCGGCCCCGAGCCCCGCGCACACCTCCAGCGGGGCCGTGCGCCCCTGCGCCGACCACGAGGACAGCCCCGAGGCCTGACGGCGCGGCAGGTCGCAGTTGGTCACCAGCGCACCCACGAACGGCAGGCACACCTGGCCTCCGTGCGTGTGCCCGGCGAGCACGAGGCCTGCTCCGTCGGCCACCATCGCGTCCAGCACCCGGCGGTACGGGGCGTGCGTGACGCCCAGACGCAGCACCGGCTCCTGCCCGCTGCGCTCCGCCGCGCTGCCCTCCTTCTCACCCGCGTCGGTGAAGCCCGGCCAGTCGTCCAAGCCCAGGTGCGGATCGTCCGTCCCGACGGCCAGCACCTCGACGGCGGCCCCCTCGGCCCCGGCGCGGACCCGCGCGGACCGGTTGGTCAGATCCGCCCAGCCGGCGGCCCGGAACGCGCCGAACAGCTGCTCGGTGGGCAGGTGCGGACGGTCCTCGTCCAGTCGGGAGGGGCCGGCGAAGTACCGGAACGGGTTGGCGGACTTCGGCTCGTAGTAGTCGTTGGAGCCGGGCACGAACACACCCGGCCGGTCCAGCAGAGGGCCCAGCGCCTCCAGGAGGGGGCCGATCGACGCGGCCGCGGCAATGTTGTCCCCCGTGTTCACCACGAGGTCCGGGGCCAGGCGGTCCAGCTCACGGATCCACCGCATCCGCCCGGCATGGTGCGGCAGCAGGTGGATGTCGGACAGGTGCAGCACGCGGATCGGTGCGGACCCGGCCGGCAGCACCGCCAGCGAGTGGCGGCGCAGCACACGATTCTCCGCCTCCCACAGCCCGTAGCCCACACCCACGACGCCGGCCGCCCCCACCGCGAGGGCGGCCCGCCCCGCCAGGGCGAGGGGCCGGCGTCGTCCCCGATGCCGGGCGCCCACAGTCAGTTCCCCGCCCGGGTCTCGGGCTGGGGGCCCTCGCGCTGGATGTCGTCCACGGGGAAGAACCGGCCGTCCGGGTGGTCGCCCACGTCGCCCGGGTTCTCGGACTGCGGCCCGTCCCAGTCCGGCAGGTCACCGGGCTCGTGCTTCTGGCGGGCCAGGCTGTTGTACTCCAGCCATGTGCCGCCGTTGATGGAGGTGCCGTAGAACTCGTTGCGGTGCACGCCGTTGATCGTCTCCCCGACCATGGTCTTCTGGCTGGTGTACCGGCCGGCCCACACGGCGGTGGTGAGGTCCGTGGTGAAGCCCACGAACCAGGTGGAGGACATGTTGTTGTTCGTGCCGGTCTTGCCGGCGAATTCGTAGCCGGCGCCGTCCGGGGCCACGTTCAGCGCTGCGATGTGCCGCAGCACGGGCATCAGCTCGGCCACGTGGGCAGGGTCCAGCACCTGGCGGCAGTCCGGCTCCGGCACGGGGTACTGGTTGCCGGCGGCGTCGGTGACCTCGAGGATCGCGCGGGGGGCGCAGTACTTCCCGTTGCCGGCGATCGTGTTGTACGCCCCTGCCAGGGAGAGAGGGGAGATCGAGTCGGCGCCGAGCAGGAACGAGGGCTGGCGGGGGTCGACGGGTGTGCCGTCCACGGCCCGGCGGATCCCCACCTGGGTGAGGGTGCTCGTGATGTCGCACAGGTCCATCTGGTAGGCCGTGGCGACGGTCGGGGTGTTCACGGACCAGAACAGGCCCTCGTCGATGCGGTCGCGCTTGAGCATGCCGGCGACCACGTTGTTGATGGCCCAGTCGGTGTCCACCGTGGCGTAGCCGCTGGGCAGGCAGGAGGCGTTGAAACGGGTGCCGGCCGGGTAGAAGTTCCGGGAGCCGTCCACCGAGTCCACGAGGCGGTTGCCGTTGCGCAGCCAGGTGAGCGCGGTGAAGGGCTTGAGCGTGGAGCCGGCCTGGAAGCCGGCGCCGCCGCCCCACTCGCGGTCCACGTTGATGTTCAGGGAGGTCATGCCGAGCTCGTCCTTGACGGCGTACTCGGTGTTCTGCGCCATGGTGCGGATGTTGCCGGTGCCCGGCTCCAGGGAGATCAGCGAGTGGCCGGCGCCCAGGGAGGTGGTGTTCGGGATGGCGCGGCGCGTGAGGTGGTCGGCCTTGCGCTGCAGCTCGGAGTCAATGGTGGTGCGGATGGTCAGGCCGCCGCGGTCCAGGAGGGCCTGGCGGGCGGCCACGTCCGGGCCGAAGGTCGGGTCCGCGAGGATCTGGCGCTCCACGTAGTCGCAGAAGTACGGGCCGAACTCGGCATTGAGGCAGCCGGAGTAGGTGGCCTTCATGGTCACCTTCAGGGGCTGGGCGACGGCGTGGTCGAACTCCTCCTGGGAGAGGTACCCGTTGCGGAGCATGGCCCGGAGCACGGTGTTGCGGCGCTCGGTGGCGGCCTCGGGGTGGCGCCCGGGGTTGTAGCCGGTGGGGGACTGCACCATGCCGGCCAGGGTGGCGGCCTCCCAGCTCTCCAGGTCCGCGGCCGGCTTGCCGAACACGTACTGGGAGGCGGCCTCCACGCCGTAGGCGCGGTCCGTGAAGAGCACCACGTTCAGGTAGCCCTGGAGGATCTCCTCCTTGGACATCTGGTCCTCGACGGCCACGGAGAGCTTCATCTCCTTCACCTTGTCGGACACGTTCTTCGTGCCCGAGATGGTGAGGCGGGAGTCACCGCGCACCTGCTGCGCGTTGATCAGCATGTTGTTCACGAACTGCTGGGTGATCGTGGAGGCACCCTGCGTGGAGTCCGAGGTGGCGTTGTTCAGGAGGGCACGGGCCAGGCCACGGGCGTCCACGCCGTCGTGCTCGAAGAACCGCTCGTCCTCGATGGCGACGATCGCGTGCTCCATGTGGTCGGAGACCTGGTCCAGGGTGACCGGGGCCCGGTTCTCCTCGAAGAAGGTCGCGATGGTCTCACCGTCCGCGGTGAGGATCCGCGAGGGCACGGAGATCGGCTCCGAGGGGAGCTGATCCGGCAGCTGGTCCAGCATGTCCCGGCCGGAGGCGAACACTGCACCCGTCAGACCGGCCATCGGCAGCAGCAGCGCCGCGACGAGCAGACCCGCCAGGGAGGAGAGGCCGAGGAAGGCGAGCAGGCGCCCGGGGACGGACGCGGGCGCGGGAAGACGGCGGGACGAGCGGGAGGCCATGGTCGGGAAGTGTAGCCGTGTCCGCTGGGACCGGACCTGCGGGCCGACCTGCGGGCGGACCTGGGGTCGGGCTTCGGAGGCCGTTCCCTTGCCGGGTGCCACGGCTAGGCTGGCCCCATGACTTCGCAGACCCAGTGGGAGTACGCCACCATCCCCCTCCTCATCCACGCCACCAAGCAGATCCTCGACCAGTGGGGTGAGGACGGCTGGGAGCTCGTGACCGTCCTGCCCGGCCCGGACGGCACCAACCCGGTGGCCTACCTCAAGCGCCCCAAGGCGGCCTGAGCATGTCCGCCGAGCGCACCCATCTCGGCTGGGGAGAGGGTGAGGCCGCCGCACGCCTGGCCGCGCTGGGCATCGAGCGGCCCCCGGTGGCCGCACCTCTGGCCTCCTATGTGCCGGCCCTCCGTGACGGTGACCTCGTGCTGACCTCGGGGCAGCTGCCCTTCGTGGGCGGCGCCCTGCCGGCCACCGGCAAGGTGGGCGCCGAGGTGGACCCGGAGGACGCCGTCGCCCTGGCCCGCACGGCAGCGGTCAACGCCCTGGCGGCGGTGCACGAGCTGCTCGGCGGCCTGGAGGCCGTCGAGCGCGTGGTGAAGGTGGTGGGCTTCGTGGCCTCGGCGCCGGAGTTCACCGGCCAACCGGCGGTGGTCGACGGCGTCTCCGCCCTGCTGGGTGAGGTGTTCGGTGAGGCCGGCCGCCATGCACGCTCCGCGGTGGGTGTGGCGGTGCTGCCGAAGGACTCGCCCGTGGAGGTCGAGCTCACCGTTCGTGTCCGCTGACACCCCGGGGGGTCCGGCGGGGTTCGAAGAGCCCGTCGCGCTGCCTGCCGAGGACGAGGGCCTCGCCCGCCAGTGGCTTGCGCAGCGCCACCGCCAGGTGCGTCCGGCCCGGCCGGCGTCGGCCGTGGTGCTGGTGCGAGACGGCCGGGACGGCGTGGAGGTGCTGCTGCGCCATCGGGCCGGACGCACCCCGCTGGGCCGGGTGGGCTTCCCCGGTGGGTCCCTGCTGGAGTCCGACGCCGACCCCTGCCCCTGGTTCGGGCCAGAGCCGGCCGTGTGGTCGCGCCGGCTGGGGATCGCCGACCGTCGGCGCGTGCGTCAGCGGGTGGTCGCGGCGGTGCGGGAACTGTTCGAGGAGTCCGGGGTGCTGCTGGCCGGGCACACGCCGGACGAGATCGCCGAGGACGCCCGCGGCGAGTCCTGGGGTGCGCACCGCTCATCCCTGGAAACCGGTGACGTCGGCCTGCCCGAGGTGCTGCGTGAGCGAGGGCTCGGGCTGCGCACCGACCTGTTGCGCCCGGTGGGGCGCTGGCACTCCACCCCGCACAGCCCTCGGCGCTTCGACACCGTGGTGTTCGCCGCCGCCCTGCCCCCGCAGCAGCGGGCAGCCGGGCGGCCGGACGCTCTCACCCACCAGGCCTGGTGCCCGGTGCGGGCGCTGCTGTCCGGGCCCGTGGCCCTGCCCGGCCCCGAGGGCTGGCTGGGGGAGGAGGGTGTTGCAGAGCTGGCGGCGGTGACGGTGCCGCTGACGCAGATCGTGCTCCGCCGGGTGGCCGGGCACCGCACGGCGGCCGGGTTCCTGCTCTCCCTCGGAGGTGGCGGCACGGTGGTGCCGGAGTACCGGCTGCGCACGGCGGCCGAGCCGGCCAGCCGGGAGATCCCGGACGGCCGACTCTGGGCCGTGCCCGAGCTGGTGGGGGAGAGTCAGCGGGAGCGCTGACGCAGGCGCTGCAGGTCCAGGATCACCACGGCGCGGTTCTCCAGGCGGATCCAGCCGCGCTGCACGAACTCGGCCAGGGCCTTGTTCACGGTCTCGCGGGAGGCGCCCACCAGCTGGGCGAGCTCCTCCTGGGTGAGGTCGTGCGCCACGAGCAGGCCGTCGGCGGCCGGGCGGCCGAAGCGGTCCGCCAGGTCCAGCAGGGCCTTGGCCACACGGCCGGGCACGTCGGAGAACACGAGGTCCGCGAGGGACTCGTTGGTCTTGGACAGGCGCTGGGCCAGGGCCTGCAGCAGCTGCAGGGAGACATCCGGGGAGGCGGCGATGGCGCGGCGCAGGTTCTCGTGGCGCAGGCCGGCCAGGCGGGTGGCGGAGACGGCGGTGGCCGTGGCCGAGCGGGGGGCCGGGTTGAACAGGGCCATCTCTCCGAAGATCTCACCGGGGCCGAGCACGGCCACCAGGTTCTCGCGGCCGTCCGAGGCGGTGCGGCCGAGCTTGATCTTGCCGGACATGATCACGTACAGCTGGTCGCCCTGGTCGCCCTCATGGAACGCCGAGGCCCCTCGGGAGAGATCCACCTCTGTGAGCTCCGAGGTGAGAGTCGAGAACACCTCGTCGTCCAGGTTGGTGAACAGCGGTGCCTTCCGCAGAACCTCGAGATCCATGGTGTGGCGCGTCCCTTCTGAGCTCAGTCCGTCCGCGGCGTCGTCCGCCCGGTCTGTCCGTGCCATTGTGCCCCATCCTCCCAGGCGGTGCCGATACCCTGGGCATTCCCCGGCGGGCTGTGCATGCACCTCCCCGCCCCATCCGTGTCGCCCCGAGGGAGGACGAGCCGATGCTCTTCGGCATGACCTGGCTGGACCTCCTGCTGATCGCCCTGCTGGTCTCCTTTCTCGTGCAGGGCCATCGCCGCGGACTGTGGGTGGTCACGGGCGTGCTGGCCGGCTTCGCGGCCGGCGCCGTCGCCGCCTTCTACGCGATCCCCCTGGTCACCGAGGCCGTCGCCGACCCGATGTGGCGTGTGGCCGCCGTCGTGGCGACCACGGTGGCGCTGCTCTCCCTCGGCCAGTGGATCGGCTCCTCGATCGGCCGGGCCATCCGCCTGCACGTGGGGCTGCCGGCGCTGCGCCGGGTGGACCGCTGGCTGGGTGGGCTGGCCTCGGTGGTGGTGGCGGCGCTGCTGTTCGGCCTCGTGGCGCTCTCGCTCGGCGGGCTGGGCTCGCCGGCGATCACCCGGGAGATCGCGCGTTCGCAGGTGCTGGCCCTGATCGATCGGACCACCCCGAGCTCGGTGCAGGCCTGGGCGGCCCGCACGCGCTCGGCCGTCACGGACCTCGACGTCCTTCCCGAGATGCGGCTTCCGCCCCCGGCCTCCCCGGGTGGTGCCACCGTGCAGGCGGCCCCGGCCCCGCCCCCGGTGCCGGTCCAGGAACCAGCCCCAGCCCCTGCCCCTGCCCCTGAGTCTGCTCCGGCCCCCTCCTCCGACCCGGCTCCGATGCCGCCCCTCTCCTCTGCCCCAGTTCCCGTCCCGGAGCCCTCCCTGGCCCCGGTTCAGGAACCTGCCCCAGCCCCCGTCTCGGAGACGGAGCCCAGCCCGACGCTCCCGCCCGAGCAGGCGGCGGTGCGGATGGCCTCGGACCCCTCCGAGGCCGTGGTGCGGGTGAGCAGCACCGCTGAGCAGTGCGGGCAGGTGCAGTCCGGCACGGGGGTGGCGGTGGCACCGGACCGGGTGCTCACCAATGCGCATGTCGTGGCCGGGGTGGAGACCCCCATGGTGCAGGACGCCGAGCGCGGGGTGCACACGGCGCGGCTGGTCGCTCTGGACACGGCCCGCGACCTCGCGGTGCTCGCGGTGGACGGCGCGGACCTGCCCGTGCTGCCGCTGGGCCCCGAGCTCACCCGGGGTGCGCAGGCCGAGGCGATGGGCTTCCCCGACGCCGGCCCCTTCGCCGTCGCGCCCGCCACCGTGGACGCGGTCGGCGAGGTGCCGCTCAGGGACGTGCTGGGCGAGGCCGTCCACGCCGTGGACGTCTACACCCTGAACACCGACATCCGGCAGGGGTACTCCGGCGGCCCGGTGGTCTCGGCCGACGGTGAGCTGGTGGGCCTGGTGTTCGCCCGCGCCCCCGGGGACGGGACGGTGGGCTACGCCCTCACCGCGGACGCGATCGCCGGGACCGTGGCCGCCGCGCCCGGGCTCACGGACGACGTCCCGGCGGGGCAGTGCGTGCTCGGCGGCTGAAATGTCCACCTGGTGGACGCAGCCCGATCTCGTAACCTGGCCGTCATCGGGGCTGCAGTACAGTGTGCCCACTTCTCACCGTCCACACCCGGCGCACACTTCGGGATGCGCCCCGCACCGGAGGTCATCGCCCATGTCATCCACCGTCACCGCCGAGGCCTCCACGCCTCGGCGCTCCCGCGAGGAGTTCACGGGCCGTTGGGCCTTCATCCTCGCCGCCATCGGCTCCGCCGTCGGCCTCGGTAACATCTGGCGTTTCCCGTACGTCGCCTATGAGAACGGCGGCGGCGCGTTCGTCATCCCCTACCTGGTCGCGTTGCTGACCGCGGGCATCCCCCTGCTGTTCTTCGACTACGCGATCGGTCACCGCTTCCGCGGCTCCGCCCCTATGGCGTTCCGCCGCATGAGCCGCTGGACCGAGGCCATCGGCTGGTGGCAGGTGCTGATCTGCACGGTCATCGCCATCTACTACGCCGCGATCATCGGCTGGGCCATCTCCTACACCGGCTTCTCCCTGGACCAGCGCTGGGGCTCGGACCCGGAGGCGTTCCTGGGCCAGTACCTGCAGACGGCCTCGGACCCGACACCGTCCTTCGACATCGTGCCGGGCGTGTTCTGGCCGATGCTCGTGGTGTGGGTCGTGACCCTGCTGATCATGGGCTTCGGCGTGCGCCGCGGCGTCGCCCTGGCCTCCATGGTCGGCATCCCGCTGCTCGTGGTGATGTTCCTGGTGCTCGTGGTCATCGCCCTGACCCTCCCGGGCGCCGTGCAGGGCCTGGACGCCCTGTTCACCCCGAACTGGGCCGCCCTGACCGAGCCGGGCGTGTGGATCGCCGCCTACGGGCAGATCTTCTTCTCCCTCTCCGTGGGCTTCGGCATCATGATCACCTACGCCTCCTACCTGAAGAAGCGCACCAACCTCACCGGCTCCGGCCTGGTGGTGGGCTTCTCCAACTCCGGGTTCGAGATCCTCGCCGGCATCGGTGTGTTCTCCGCCCTGGGCTTCATGGCCCAGGCCTCCGGGGTGTCCGTGGCAGAGGTGGCCGGCAGCGGCATCGGCCTGGCGTTCATCGCCTTCCCCACCCTGATCTCCCAGGCGCCGCTGGGCGCCCTGATCGGCATCCTGTTCTTCGGCTCGCTCGTGCTGGCCGGCTTCACCTCGCTGATCTCGATCCTCGAGGTCGTCGTCTCCGCCGTGAAGGACAAGCTCGGCTGGGGCCGTTGGACCACTACCGGCGTGGTCGTGGGACTGTCCGCTGTGGTGTCCCTGTTCCTGTTCGGCACCACCACGGGCCTGCCGATGCTGGACACCGTGGACGCCTTCGCCAACAACTTCGGCATCGTGGGTGCCGCCATGGTGGCGGTGATCGCCGTGTTCTGGCTGGCCCGCAAGGGCCGGGTGCTGGTGGAGCACCTCAACGCGGTGTCCTCCTTCCGCCTGGGCCGGGGTTACATGGTCCTGGCGGGTCTGCTCATGCCCCTCGTGCTGGCCTACATGTGGTCCCACTGGGTCATCGCCATCATCACCAACGGCTACGGCGAGTACCCCGCCTCGTTCCTGAACGTGTACGGCTGGGGCCTGGCCCTGGGCATGGTAGTGCTGGCTGTGCTGCTCTCCCTGATCCCGTGGTCCCACAAGTCCAGCCTCCACTCGGAGGAGAACCTCCACGAGATGGACCACTCCGCTCCCACGCGCGCCGAGCGCACCGTCCCCGCCGAGGAGGCCTGACCCATGTCCACCACCGCCATCGTCATGCTCGTCCTGGCCGCCGCTCTCGTGTGGGGTGGGCTCGTGGCCTCCGCCATCCACCTGCTGCGCAACCCGGACGAGACCTCCGGAACGCTCGCGGACGCCGCGGAGTTCGACCACACGCTGTGACCGCATGACGGGGGCGGGCCAGGCCTCACCGCTCGAACCGCCCCCGTTCTCACGCTGACGCCCCGGCACCCTCCCTGTGGAGGGTGCCGGGGCGTCGTCGTGCCGGCGGTCGCCCGGAGGTCCGTCGGCTCAGCGACCGGCACTCCGTCGGCCCGTCGGCTCAGCGGGCGGCGAGGCTCTCGGCGATCCGCTGCATTACGGTGGGGTCTGCCAGGGTGGTGGCGTCCCCCGGGTCCCGGCCCTCGGCGACGGCCTTGAGCAGGCGGCGCATGATCTTGCCGGAGCGGGTCTTGGGCAGCTCAGGGACCACGAGCACGCGCCGGGGCTTGGCGATCGCGCCGATGTCGTGGCCCACGTGCCGGCGCAGCTGCTCCTGCACGGCCTCGACGTCCTCGCCTGCGGCGGCGGCCTCCTCCGTGAGCAGCACGAACGCGACCACGGCCTCCCCGGTGGTCTCGTCCGCGGCACCCACCACAGCCGCCTCGGCGACCTTCGGGTGCGCCACCAGGGAGGACTCGATCTCCGTGGTGGACAGCCGGTGCCCGGAGACGTTCATGACGTCGTCCACGCGGCCGAGCAGCCAGATCTCGCCGTCGTCGTCGTACCGGGCGCCGTCGCCGGCGACGTACATGCCCGGGAACCGGGACCAGTAGGTCTGGACGAAGCGCTCCGGGTCGCCCCACAGGCCGCGCAGCATGGCCGGCCACGGCTCACGGACCACGAGGAAGCCGGGGTCCGTGCCCTGCAGGGGCTCGCCGAGCTCGTCCACCACCTCCACGGTGACGCCGGGCACCGGCCGCTGGGCGGAGCCGGGCTTGAGCGCGGTGACCCCGGGCAGCGGGGTGAGCATGTGCGCGCCGGTCTCGGTCTGCCACCAGGTGTCCACGATGGGGCAGCGGCCGCCGCCGATCACCTCGTGGAACCAGCGCCAGGCCTCCGGGTTGATGGCCTCGCCCACGGTGCCCAGCACGCGCAGGGAGCTGAGGTTGTACTGCTCGGGGATGTGCCGGCCCCACTTCATGGCGGCGCGGATCGCCGTGGGTGCGGTGTAGAGGATCGTCACCCCGTACTTCTGCACGATCTCCCACCAGCGGCCCTGGTGCGGGGAGTCCGGGGTGCCCTCGTAGATCACCTGGGTGGCCCCATTGACCAGCGGCGCGTAGGTGACGTACGAGTGCCCGGTGACCCAGCCGACGTCGGCGGTGCACCAGTAGACGTCCTCACCGGCGTGCAGGTCGAAGGTGTCGTGGTGGGTGACGGCGGTCTGCACGAGGTACCCGCCGGTGGTGTGCAGGATGCCCTTGGGCTTCCCGGTGGTCCCGGAGGTGTAGAGGATGAACAGCGGGTGCTCGGCCTCGTGCCACACCAGAGCATGCTCGTCGGGCTGGGCGGGGACGACGTCGTGCCACCACAGGTCTCGGCCCTCGGCCATGGACACCTCGGCCCCGTTGCGGCGCACCACCAGGACGTTGCGGACGGTGTGGCCCTCGGCGGCGAGGGCCTCGTCCACGGCGGGCTTGAGCATCGAGGGCTTCCCGCGCCGGAAGGAGCCGTCGGCGGTGACGACGAGCGTCGCTTCGGCGTCGTCGATGCGCGAGCGCAGGGCGTCGGCGGAGAACCCGCCGAACACCACGGAGTGGACGGCACCGATGCGGGCGCAGGCGAGCATCGTGATGATGGCCTCGGGGACCATCGGCAGGTACACGGCCACGCGGTCGCCCTTGGTCACGCCGAGGGACTCGAAGGCGTTGGCAGCCTGGCGCACCTCGGCGGCCAGCTCAGCGTAGGTGTAGGTGCGGGTGTCCCCGGGCTCGCCCTCGAAGTGCAGGGCGACGCGCTCGCCGTGACCGGCCTCCACATGCCGGTCCAGGGCGTTGTAGGCGGCGTTGGTGGTGCCGTCGGCGAACCAGCGGAAGAACGGTGCCCGGGAGGTGTCCAGGACCTCGGTGAACTCCCGTTCCCAGTGCAGCGCCTCGCGGGCGCGGCGGGCCCAGTAGGCCAGGCGGTCCTGTGCGGCTTCCTCGTCCAGCTCGGGGCCGGCGACGGCGCGGGCGGTGAACTCGGCGGATGGCGGGTAGACGGTCATCTCGGTCATGGTGGGTCCTCTCGACGGCGGAGACCGGCCTCCGGTGTGATCTGCAGCACATCTTCTTCGGGGGTCAGAATAGGACACATGGACCATCCCGGAGCAATGTCCCCGCCCCCGCACGTCCGGCGCACCGGTCGGGGGCCGGCGTCGTCGTCCGGGGAGCCCGCCCGCACCCCCACGGGGGAGTCGCCGCTCGCGCTGACCCGGCGTGCTCGCCGGATCAACCGGGTGCTGGGGCAGACCTACCCCTACGCCGTGGCCGAGCTCGACTTCCGCACCCCGTTCGAGCTGCTCGTGGCCACCGTGCTCTCCGCCCAGACCACGGATGTGCGCGTCAACGCCGTCACCCCGGCCCTGTTCGCCCGCTTCCCCGACGCGACGGCCATGGCCGGCGCCTCTGAGGTGGAGCTGCAGGAGCTCGTGCGGTCCACCGGCTTCTACAAGAACAAGGCCTCGGCGGTGCTGCGGCTCTCCCAGGAACTCGTGGAGCGCTTCGATGGCGAGGTCCCGGACCGTCTCGAGGACCTCGTGACCCTGCCGGGTGTGGGGCGCAAGACCGCGTTCGTGGTGCTCGGCAACGCCTTCGGCCGGCCCGGGATCACCGTGGACACCCATTTCGGGCGCCTGGCCTGGAGGCTGGGCTGGACGGAGGAGACGGACCCGGTGAAGGTGGAGCACGCCGTCGCCGCCCTCTTCCCGCCGAAGGAGTGGACCGACCTGTCCCAGCGCCTCGTGTACCACGGCCGGCGCATGTGCCACGCCCGCAGGCCGGCCTGCGGCGTCTGCCCCGTGGCCCGCTGGTGCCCCTCCTCAGCCGAGGGGGAGACGGACCCGGGGGCAGCCCGTGCGCTGCTGGCCTATGAGTGGAAGCCCGGCCGGGAGGAGCTGCTCGAACTCTTCCGTGCCGGTGCCACTCGGGCCGAGCTGCGCGAGTGCGGCTGGACGCTGGGGCCATGACGACGACACCCCCGCCATCGCACTCCCGTTCGAGAAACGGGAGCTTCCCGGAGTACTCCCGTGCACGAAACGGGAGCCTCACCGACGACTCCCGTGCACGAAACGGGCTCTCCCCGGATCACTCCCGTGCGGGACAGGGGGCCCGCGCGGTGCTGGCCGCGCTCGCGGCCGAGCACGAGGTGCTGCCCGCACAGGCGCCGGGCAGCTCGGCCCCAGACGGCTCAACCCCGGACGCCCTCACTCGGATCGGCCCGGAGACGGCCCGCGTGTGGGGATTCGACTGGCCCCGCCCGCAGGCCCCGCGCGCCTCGGCGGTGCTGATGCTGTTCGGCGCCCTGGACTCCGTGCCCGCCCGCTCGCGGCAACCCGGTGTCCCTGCGGAGCTGGACGTGCTGCTCACCCAGCGGGCCGCCACGCTGAGCCAGCACGCCGGGCAGGTGGCGTTCCCGGGTGGGCGCGTGGATGAGGGGGACGACGACGTCGTGGCCACCGCCCTGCGCGAGGCGCGGGAGGAGACCGGGCTCGACCCAGCCGGTGTGGAGGTCCTCGGGGTGCTGCCGCCGGTGCCGGTGGTTGTCTCGGGGCACATCGTGCACCCGGTGCTCGCCTGGTGGCGCGACCCCAGCACCGTGGCCGTGGTGGACCGGGCCGAGGCGACGGATGTGTTCCGGGTGCCCGTCGCGGATCTGGTGGATCCGAGCCGGCGTGTGGCCGTCGCCCGCCCCGGTGGCAGAGCGGGTACGACCCCCGGGTTCCGGGTGCAGGGACGGCTCGTGTGGGGGTTCACCGCGGCCCTGCTCTCCCGCGTGCTGGAGCTGGCCGGATGGGCCCGTCCCTGGGACGCCGCCCGGGTGGTGGACCCCGAGACCGGAGCCCTCCACTCCTGCACAGGCCCGTCCGCCCCCGGCGGCGTCCACAGCTGAGGGTCCCGCGGCGGTCCCCACCGGGCCCCGCCGCCCGCCGGGGGAGAGGGTGGGATCCCGACCCCTGCGAGGAGACCGCCATGGACCGCTGGGTGCCCGACGACCCCGACCGCCCCGACACCCCCGTCGGCCGCCTCCGCCTGCGGCCGCGGCTGCGACGCCGACCCCCGGACCCGCCGGAGGGCCCGGCGGCCACTCGCCGCCGCCTCGCCGAGGCCCTCGTTAATGCCGGAGGCGCCCCGGCCGACGTCGGCCTCGCCTTGCCGGCGACGGACCCGGACCTCGGCGGCCGCGCGGTGGCCCTGCGCGAGCAGCTCGTGGGCTTCGGCCCGCTCGCGCCCTGGGTGCGTACCCCCGGCGTCACTGATGTGCTCGTGACCCCCGACGGTGCCGTCTGGACCGACGGCGCCGAGGGCATGGTGCGGAGGCCTACCACCCTCGGTCCCGCCCAGGCGCAGGCGCTGGCGGTGCGGCTGCTCACCCAGGCCGGGCGGCGCCTGGACCCGGCCGTGCCCCTGGCCGACGCGCGGGTGCACGGCATCCGCGTGCACGCGGTGCTGCCGCCGGTCAGTGCCGACGGGACGGTGCTGAGCCTGCGGGTGCCCTCGGCCCGCACTCCGACGCTCAACCGGCTGGCCGAGGCCTGGCCGGACGGGCCCCGGTGGCTCCAGGCATGTGAACGGCTCGTGGCCGCCCACGCAACGGTGCTGGTCAGCGGGGCCACCGGTTCGGGCAAGACCACCCTGCTCTCGGCGGCGCTGGGCCGGGCGGACCCCCGGGAGCGGATCGTGCTCGTGGAGGACACCCGGGAGGCGGACCTGGACCACCCGCACGTGGTGCCCCTGCAGACCCGCGCCCCGAACGCGGAGGGGGCCGGGGAGGTGGGGCTGGCGGAGCTGATCCGGCAGGCGCTGCGCATGCGCCCGGACCGGCTGGTGGTGGGCGAGTGCCGCGGTGCGGAGGTCGCGGACCTGCTCACGGCGCTGAACACCGGGCATCGGGGTGCCTGGGGCACGCTCCACGCCAACGCCGCCGACGACGTCCCCGCCCGCCTGAGCGCGATGGGTGCCCTGGCCGGGTGGTCGCCGGCGGCGGTGGCCGCCCAGACCCGTGCGGGAGTGGACGCGGTGGTGCACGTGCGCCGCGACGGTCACGGCCGCCACCCCGTGGAGCTGGCCGTGCCCGACCGTCCGCCGGACCCTGCCGCACCGCTGAGGATGCTCCCAGCCCTGACCTGGACGCCCTCTGGCGGCACCCGGGAGGGGCCGGGGGCGGGGCTGCTGGCCGAGCGCCTGGGCGTGCACGGATGATCGCCCTTCCCCTCCGCCACCGGGACCCGGAGGCGGCCACGGAGCACGTGGTGGAGGCGCTGCGCCGCTGGGCCGCCCTGCTGCGGGCCGGTCTCACTCCGCAGGCGGCCTGGACTCAGGCCCTGCAGGGGCTGCCCGAGGACGTCGCCGACCATACTGCTCCGGCCTGGCAGACGGTGCGGGCCGCGCTGGCCGCGGCGGGCCGGGCCGGGGCCGCCCCCGCGGAGGTCGCCCGACGGCTGGCCGACGCCCTGGAGGCCTCCGTGGACGCCGCCCGTGCCCGTCGCAGCGCCGCCGCCGGGCCGCGCGCCACCGCCCGGCTGCTCTCCTGGCTGCCGTTGCTCGGGCTGGGGTTGGCCTGGCTGCTGGGGATGGGTCCGGCGGATCTGCTGGCCACCCCGGCCGGCTGGGTCGTGCTGCTGCTCGGCGGGGTGTTCTCGGCGGCCGGGTGGGCGTGGGCGCGTCTGGCGGTGCGCCGGGCCACGCGTGAGCCTGGGGAGGTGGACCCGGCCGTCGTCGTGGATCTGCTGGCTGCCCTGCTGGGTGCCGGCCGCTCCCTGCCTGTGGCGCTCGACGACGTCGCCGTGAGCCTGCCCGGGGCCGCCGACCTGCGGGTGGTCACCACCCTGCTGCTGTGGGGTGTGGACTGGGACGAAGCGTGGGAGCCCGTGGCGGACAGGCCCGCCTGGGCGGCGGTGGGGGAGCGGCTGCGGCCCCTGCACGGCACTGGGATGGCCGGAACCGGGACCCTCACGGACGCCGCGGCCGCGCTGCGCCAGCAGGGCCGGCGGGAGGATGAGCGGGCCGCTGAGGAGCTCGCGGTGCGCCTGGTGGTGCCCCTGGGGCTGTGCCAGCTGCCGGCGTTCGTGTGCTGGGGTGTGGTGCCCATGGCGATGGCGCTGCTGCGCTGACTCCCCGCTGCACTGGACGCCCTCTGCGCTGACGGCCCTCTGCACCGCCTCGGCCGGTTTGCTCCTGCACAGGCTCTCCCGGGGCCGTCCCCTTCCACGGATCGTGGGGTGCCGGAGGCGGCGGGCAGGGGCGGCGGGCCAGGCTGGAGACGGCGGCCCACCCGGGGCGCCGGACCCGAACCACCACTCATCCACCCACGTCCAGGAGGACACCATGACCGAGCTCTCCCTCGCCCTTCAGCAGACCCTCGCCGGCCTCGCCGGCCCCGAGCGCGCCGCGGCCCTGGCCGAGCGCCTCGAGGACGAGACCGGCGCCCAGACCGCCGAGTACGGCATCCTCACCCTCGCCGCGGTCGGCTTCGCCGGCCTGCTGGCCGTGGTCCTGACCAGCGGGGACGTGCAGTCCCTGCTCATGGACATCGTGCAGAAGGCCCTGACCCGTGACTGACACCGGCCACGGGAAGTTCCGGCCCGGTCGCCCCCGCGGCGGCCGGGCCGGGGCCGTGGGACAGGCCTGGGCCCGGGCGCGGCACGGCGAGACCGGGGCGGTCACCGCGGAGTACGCGGTGCTGCTGCCGGCGGTGGTGTTCATGCTCGTGGCCGTGCTGCTGGCCGGGGTGGCCTCGGTGCAGCAGGTGCGCCACCAGGACGCCGCCGCTGCGGCCGCCCGGATCCTGGCCCGCGGCGACGGCACCGAGGCCGCACGGGAGGCCGTGTCCCGGATGGCTGGCAGCGCGGCCCGCATGGAGGAGCGCACCGAGGGCGGCTGGGTCACGGTCACGGTGCGCCGGCCCGCGCCCGGCCTGTTGGAGCCGCTGACCCTCCGGGCGAGTGCCTCCGCGCCGGTCCAGGCGCCGCCATGGCGGGTGCGCTCATGAGCCGCCCACGACGACGCCGCCCCCGCCTTCGCCTGCTTACCCGCCTCCGCCTGTTGCCCCGCACCGGTGCCTGCCTGGCGGAGGAGACCGGGGCCGGTGGGGTCACCGCGCTGGGCACGGCGGCTGCCGGTGCCGTGCTCGTGGTGGCGGTGGCCGCCGTCGGGCAGGCGGCGGTGACGGACGCACGGGCCGCCGGGGCCGCGGATCTGGCGGCCCTGGCCGCCTCCGACGCGCGGCGGGGCCTGTCCAGCCATGACCCCTGCACGCTGGCCGAGCAGACGGCCCGGGCCAACGGGGCCAGCCTGGTGGACTGCCGGGCGGGTGCCGACGGCTCCCTGACGGTGGCGGTCCAGGCCGACCGGGCACCCCTGCCTCCGGTGCGGGCCGTGGCCGTGGCCGGGGCCCCGGTGCCGGATCCGCCGCTTCGGCCGGATGTCCGGCCCGCCCCAGCACCGGCTCCGCCGTCGCTCAGTCCGACGGGGTCGCGGTGAGCGTGCCCGTGGGGGCCGCCGTGAGGGCGTCCGCCCGGGAGATCAGGAACCGCAACACCGTGAGCGCCCCGGCTTTGTCCAGGGGGGAGTTGCGGTTGCCGCACTTGGGGGACTGCACGCAGGAGGGGCAGCCCTCCGGGCAGGTGCACGCGGCGATGGCCCCGGCTGTGGCCTCCACCCACCGGCGGGCCTGCTCGAAACCGCGCTCGGCGAACCCTGCCCCGCCGGGCCGGCCGTCGTACACGAACACCGTGGGCGTGCCGGTGTCCGGGTGCAGCACCATGGACACCCCGCCAATGTCCCAGCGGTCATTCGAGGCCACCAGCGGCATCATGCCGATCATCGCGTGCTCGGCCGCGTGCAGCGCCCCGGGCAGGCGGTCCATGGTCAGCCCGGCCGCCACGAGCTCCTCACTGGAGGCCTGGAACCACACGGCCGTGGTGAACAGGTCCCGGGCGGGCAGGTCGAGCGGCTCCTCCCCGAGGATCTCCCCGGACAGCAGCGCCTTGCGCTGGAAGGAGATCACCTGGGTGCGCACCTGCACGTCCCCCAGGCACCAGCTCAGGGAGGAACCGGGGTCCTCGAGGCGGCGGTGCACCGCCTCGATGGCCACCTCGGTGACGTCCCGGGCCTGGGTGGTGAAGTCCGGCCAGGCCCGCTGCACGATCACCGCGTGGGCGTCCTCGTCCAGGTCCTCCACCAGGTAGGTGCGGTCCTGGTGCACGTACACCGCGCCCGGGTGGGCCTGGTAGTGGGCCTGCGGGGAGCCCATCGTGCCCAGCAGTGCGCCGGTCTCGGCGTCGATGATGTCCATGGGCCCGCCGCCGTCGTCGCGCAGGGAGACCAGGGCCGCGGCGTGCTCGGTGTGCGTCCAGAACCAGCCGGCGGGCCGGCGCCGCAGCAGCCCCTGGGCCACGAGCACGTCCACGAGGGCACGCACCCGCTCCGGATCCCCGAAACGGCTGAGGTCCTCCGGGGTGAGCGGCAGCTCGGCGGCCGCCGCGCACAGCTGCGGGCCGAGCAGGTGGGGGTTCCCCGGGTCGAGCACGGTGTCCTCCACACCGAGGTCGAACACCGCCTCGGGATGGTCCACCACATAGGTGTCCAGGGGGTCGTCCGAGGCCACGAAGAACGCCACGGCCTCCTGCCCGCCGCGCCCGGCCCGGCCGATCTGCTGCAGGAACGACGCACGGGTCCCCGGCCAGCCCGCCACCACCACGGCGTCCAGCCCGGCCACGTCGATGCCCATCTCCAGTGCCGGCGTGGACGCCATGCCCAGCAGGCGCCCGGTGCGCAGGGCCTCCTCCAGCTCCCTCCGCTCCTCCGGCAGGTACCCGGACCGGTACGCCGCGATCCGGGTGCCCAGGCCCGGCTCGACCTCCTCGAGCTGACGACGGGCCGCGCTGGCGATCGCTTCGGCCCCGCGCCGGGAGCGGATGAACGCCAGGGTGCGCACCTGCTGCAGGGCCAGGTCCGTCATCAGGTCTGCGGCGGTGGCCATCGCGGAGCGGCGCACGGGCGCCCCGTTCTCCCCGCCGTGCCGGTCCGTCAGTTCGGGCTCCCAGAAGGCCACGTGCACGGCCCCGTGCGGGGAGGCGTCCTCGGTGACGGCCGCGGCGTCGTCCCCGATCAGTGTGCTGAAGTGGGCGGCCGGGGCCGCGGAGGTGGCCGAGGCCCCGAGGAACACCGCCGGCGGCCGGTCCCCCCGGTAGTGGTCGGTCAGCCGCCGCAGGCGGCGCAGCAGGATCCCCACCTGGGAGCCGAACACGCCGCGGTAGCTGTGGGACTCATCCACGACGACGAACGCGAGGTGGCGCAGGAACGTCGCCCAGCGCTCGTGGTGGGGCAGGATCCCCACGTGCAGCATGTCCGGGTTGGTCATCAGGACGTTCGCGTGCTCGCGCGCCCAGATGCGGTCCTGCGGGGCGGTGTCCCCGTCGTAGGGGGCGGCCCGCAGCCAGGTGGCGCCGTCGCGTTCGAGGGCACGCCAGGCCGCCAGCTGGTCCGCGGCCAGGGCCTTGGTGGGGGAGAGGTACAGGGCGGTGGCGCGGGGGTCGGCGGCCAGGGCGGTGGCCACCGGCAGCTGGTAGCCCAGGGACTTGCCGGAGGCCGTGCCGGTGGCCAGCACGGTGTGGCGCCCGGCGGCGGCCAGGGCCGCGGCCTGCACCTGGTGGGCCCACGGGCGTTCGACTCCGCGGGCGGCGAAGGCGCGCATGAGCGCCTCGGGGGTGGCCTCAGGCCAGTCCTCGTGGCGGGCCGTGCGCGCCGGGATCTCGGTGATGTGGCGGATCTGTGCGGGCAGGCCGTGACGGCCGAGAGCGGCCCGCAGTGCGGCCCCGGAGGGGCCGGTCACCGGCGCATGGTGCCGGAGTGCTCGGCCTGCGTGGTCGCGTCGTCCTCGTCGGAGAGCGTCCACACGGTCACCGGGCCCAGGTCCGTCCAGCCCAGGTGGCCGTAGAGCTTCTGGCCGTCCGGGGAGGCCACCAGCAGGCCCTGTTCGAGGCCGTCCTGGGCACTCATGGCCTCGGCCGTCAGGTGACGCATGATCATGGTGCCCAGCCCGCGCCGCCGGTGGTTCGGGGCCGTCCAGATGCGGTCGAACACGGCGGTGCCCTCCTGGAAGGTCACCCAGCCCAGACCCGCCAGCTCCTCCTCGCCCTCGGGCGCCGTGGAAGCGTCCACGGCCACCAGGCGGAGGCGGCGCACCCCCTCCATCGGCTCGTCCAGGCGGGCCTCGTACCCCTCCGGGAGGATCGGTGGCTCCACATCGATCAGCTCCGGGTCCAGCTCCACGCTCATCAGCCGCTCAGCCTCGGTGGCCGCGTGCAGGCCGGCCTCGGCAGGGTCCTGCTCGGTCTGCCCGAACACCGTGACCAGCTCCTCGGGGGACTGCCGCAGCCGCTCGGCCGCCTGCCGCAGACGCTCCGCGGAGGGGTTCACGAGGATGTGCTCCCACACGCCCTCGGCCGCGGGCGCCGTCGTCGTCGGGGCCGAGGTGCCGGGCCGGGAGGCCCTGCGCCGGCGCAGGGCCGCGCGCTCGGAGCCGTCCTGCCTGGTGGTGTAGCCCCGCGAGCGGGACCATGCTGCGAACCAGGCCTCCACGAGGGTGTCGTCGATGTGCTGGGTCATGGCGCCGAGCCTACTGGCCCGGGCTTCGCACCACTAGGGCATGTCTGACAATCGTTTGGACCACGCGAGCACCGCGTTGAGCACCACGGCGGCCCGGTAGACGATCGCGTACTTGTCGTACCGGGTCGCCAGGCCCCGCCACTGCTTCAGGTGCGCTTACTGGCGCTCGATGACGTTCCGGCCCTTGTAGGCGGCTGCGTCGAGGCCAATGGGGCGGCCACCGGCCGAGCCGCGGCGTCTGCGGTGGCCCTGCTGGTCGGCCGGTTCGGGGATGACCGCTTTGATCCGGCGGGTGCGTAGGTGGGTGCGGATCGCCCGGGAGGAGTACGCCTTGTCGCCCAGCACGGCCTCGGGGCGGGTCCGGGACCGCCCTACCGGCCGTGCCACACGCAGCCGCCCCAGCAATGGCAGCAGCATCGGGGAGTCTCCTGCCTGGCCGGGGGTGATCAGGCTGACCAGCGGCAGCCCGGCCCCGTCCACGAGCTGATGGATCTTCGTGCTCAGCCCGCCACGGGAGCGCCCGATGCTTCTGAATCGGCCGGCTCCTCACGCGGATTCTTGTAGTTCGATCCATCCCCCTGTGCGGCGGGTGATGTTCGTGGCGTGCCGGTGGGCGCGGGCGATCGTGGAGTCCACCGAGACCGACCAATCCACCAAGCCCTGCGCGTCAGCGGCGGCGGTCAGCGTGGCCAACACCGTGTCCCAGGTGCCTCTTCGGCCAAGCGCCGATGCCAGGTCCACACTTCTCTGCCAGGGCCCGTAGACCTCGGGCAGATCCCGCCAAGCGATTCCGCACCTGTATCGGTAGATGATCGCCTCCACCATGGCGCGGGCGTCGGCTAACGGCCTGCCGGCGCGGCCGGTCCGGGCAGGGAGCATCGGGGCGATCAACTCCCATTGGGCGTCGGAGAGCATCTGGAGCCGGGACATGTACTCCAGGGGTGTCAGCCCCGCCTGTATCTATTATCAGACGCGCCCTAGCCGCCCTCCTCGTTATCGGATTGTTACAGGACGGGGTATCCATGCGATGCACATCTCGGTAATGTGTGCCTCATAAGCGTCAGACGGACGCTCCAATTGGGAGGAACGAGCATGAAACTGGCAGTCAAGTCTCTCGCGGCGGTGGCCAGGTGAATTTGAATTGGTGTTCGAACGGAACCGCAATTACATCCTATAGCGTTACCGGGGCAACGGGCGGGAGTAATTTCTTCACCTACGACGGTAATCGGAGCACCTACAGGAATGTAGGGTGGGAGGTGCGTGCCGCAACCAACTTTGATTTCCACATGGGGCCGGTGGCCGCGAGCCCGTGTATTCAGATCCGAGGAGGAGCTAACGGCCTCTATTCAACTCGTGACGATTGCAACCTGGGATGACTTATGTTTGAAAGTGAATGGGCTCTTTTGATACCCCTCTTCCCGATTGCTCTCGTCATTGTATTTTTCGGCTGGCTCGTATTTTCCCTACGGGACAAAATGCGAGCCTCTCGCGCTAATAAATCTGACATTGCCAATCGAGGTCGCCGCGAGGGGGGACACCAAAATTTTCAGGAATAGGGGAAACCGGATTCCGCGCTAGGGAGAAAGGTTCAGGACTTTGTTGGTTCTTCACGGATGAGTGTGGGGTCATAGGTTGAGTCCGCCTCCGATGAGGAGCATGCGCAGACAGTAGTTCTCCCGGTTGCGGAAGCCGGGACTGATGCACCCATAGGTGACAGCCGTCTTCACGCCGCGTTGAGGCGCCCTGGGTTTCGTTCCGAGGTCAGGACGCAACGGGCGCTGAATCCTGATCGTGAGTGTAGGCCGCCTCGACCTCCGCAGGAGTGCGGTAGCCGAGCCCCTCATGGAGGCGGGTGGTGTTCCACCAGTGCACCCACCCCATGGTGGCCATCTCGACCGCCTGCACGGACTCCCAGATCCGCTTGGCGTGGATGAGTTCTTACCTTGTAGAGCCCGTTCACGGTCTCGGCCAGGGCGTTGTCATAGGAGTCGCCCACGGTGCCCACCGAGACGCTCACCCCGGCGGTGATGAGCGCGTCCGAGTACGCCAGAGAGACGTACTGGGCGGGTTCAACCGCTCGTTGCAACACCGTTCGTCGTGAGCGAGCGTAGCTGCTCGGCGAAGACCTCTGCGGGAGTCTTCCAGTCCAGGACCTTCCTGGGCTTGTTGTTCAGCGTGTACGCGACTGCTGCGAGGTCCTGGGCCGACCACCTCGACAGGTCCGTGCCCTTGGGGAAGTACTGCCGCAACACCCCGTTCGTGTTCTCGTTCGTTGGCCGCTGCCATGGTGAGTGCGGGTCGGCGAAGAACACTTTCGTGCCCGTGTCCATCGTGAACCTGGCATGCCCGGCCAGCTCCTTGCCCCGATCCCACGTCAGGCTCTGCCGCAGTTGCTCCGGCACGTCCGCCATCGCCTTGATCAGGGCCGCGGTCATCGCCTCGGCCCCGTACCCGCCCAGCGAGGGCCCGTTCTTCACCGGCGGCTGCTCACCCCATCCCTGCAGGCGGGGCAAGTGGACCAGGATCGTGGCCCGGCTCTTGCGCTCGGCCAGAGTCCCGATCGCTGAACGCCCGGTCCCGATGATCAGGTCTCCTTCCCAGTGCCCGGGCACAGCACGATCAGCGGCCTCGGGTGGGCGCTTGCTGAACACCACATCCTCGGTGACGTGGCCCTGAGGCTTGTTCCGGGTGCGTGCCCGCGGCTCGCACAGAGCCCGCCCGGTGCGCAGACACGCGACGAGCTCATGCTTGAGTGCCCCACGTCCCTGGACGAACAGCGACTGGTAGATCGCTTCGTGAGAGATCCGCATGGACTCATCATCCGGGAACTCCAGGCGCAGCCGGTGGCTGATCTGCTCAGGACTCCACGCCGTGGACCATCGCCGGTCCGCCCGGCGCGGTTTCATCTTCCGCCCCTTGAACCCGGGCCCGACCGGTCCTGGCACGGCCACGCCATCGGGGCCCAGGACCACCCCGTTCAGGCGTGCTTGGACGTAGTCATGCAGCCGCTGGTTCGTGGCCAGCTTCGCGGGCTTGGGCCGCTTGGCCGTCTCCTGGGCCTTCCACTGCGCCACGGTGGCCCGGTACTCCTTCTTCCCGGAACGTGTGGCGCAGTTACGGCGCAGCTCACGGCTGATCGTGCCCGGGTCACGTCCCAGGGCGCGCCCGATCTGGCGGACCCCGTGGCCCTGGGCGTGGAGGATCGCGATCTCCTCACGCTCAGCGAAGGACAGGTACTGGCCGGTGGGCTCGGCCAGGGGTAGTGGGGTCATCCCGCCAGTGTGACGGAACCAGCGCGCCCCGACGGGCCAGGACACGCCCACAGTCAGGGACGCCTCGGCCGTGGTGACGCCGGTGGCGATCACCCGCCAGAACTGGCGTTGGACCTCTCGTGAGGGCTGTGGCCTGCCGGGCGAGCGCATCGGGGCCCGCAGGGCCCGATCCGCTCTCCATTGCCGCCGTGTCCCCTCGGG
>NZ_JAXFPG010000022.1:0-57106 GCF_034179925.1 Micrococcus sp.
CCCCCCCCCCCCCCCCCCCCCCCCGGGGAGGTTCCATGAAAGGACTCGACATGACCACTCGCCGGATCCGGATCGCCGCCGTCGGCGACCACATGCTCGCCGGCGCGGGCGACGCACGGGCGATCGGCTGGTGGGGCCGTGTCCTGGCCCGCACCTCGGCCCCGGACGCCATGCTGGAGAACTATGTGCTGGCGGTGCCGCACGAGACCACCGAACAGCTCAACGAGCGCTGGTGGGGTGAGGCCTCGCGCCGGTTCTCCGAGGACACCGAGAACCGGCTGGTGGTGGCCCTCTCCGACGCGGACCTGGACCTGGAGGCGACGTCGTCAGCCCGGTCGCGGCTGAACCTCGCCAACATCCTGGACACCGCCGCGCAGAGGGGCATCCCGGTGCTCGTCGTCGGGCCGACCCCCACGCTGGACGAGGCGCGCAACGAGCGCCTGGCTGAGCTGAACGCCGCGTTCCTGGACGTGGCCGACCGCCGTCAGCAGGTGTACGTGGACGCCTTCACCCCGCTGGTGGGCCATGAGCAGTGGCGCACGGACCTCGCCGCCGGCGACGGCCTGCCCGGGCAGGCCGGGCATGGGCTGATCGCCTGGCTGGTGCTGCACCGCGGCTGGTACCAGTGGCTGGGGCTTCCCGAGCCCACGGCGTGATGACGCCGCCCGGCCCCGGGTGTGACAGAATGACGGACTGACCGCCGACCGCTGTCTCGTCGAAGGGAGAAGCCATGAGCAAGCGTGCACGCAAGCGCCGCGACCGCAAGAAGAAGGCCGCGAACCACGGCAAGCGCCCCAACGCCTGAGTCCATCTCCGGACGGGCCCACCCCGCGGCACCGCCGCCGGGCAGGCGCAGCACGAGGGCCGATCCCCACGGGGATCGGCCCTCGTCGTGTCCGTGGACGCTGCGGCGACGCCGGGGTGCCGCCGTCGAGGTCAGCGGGGGGTGGTGGTGACGGTGACCTGCGTCAGGCGGGTGAGGATCGCGGCGCGCAGCTGGGCGGGAGCCTTCTCCTGGCAGCAGCGGCGCACCGCCGAGCGGATGAACAGCTCGATCTCCCGCTCGTGGATGCAGTCGGGGCAGTCGGCCAGGTGCTGGCGAACCTTCTCCACGTCCTCGGGATCGAGGGCTCCGTCCAGGTAGCGGCAGATCTCCTCCAGGCGCACCTCGGCGGCCCGGCAGCACTCGTTCTGGTCTCGTCCGGCGCTCATCGCCCGGCCTCCTTCGCGCTCGCAGCCTGTGCCGTGCGGCCCTTGGGGCCCATGCCGCGCTCGGCGGCGTAGTCGGTCAGCCGCTCCCTGAGCTGCTTGCGCCCGCGGTGGAGCCGGGACATCACGGTGCCGATCGGGATGTCGAGGATCTCAGCGATCTCCTTGTAGGCGAAGCCCTCGACGTCCGCGAAGTACACGGCCAGCCGGAACTCCTCCGGGATGGCCTGCAGGGCGGCCTTGACCTCGGAGTCCGGGAGGTGGTCGAGCGCCTCCGTCTCGGCCGAGCGCAGCCCGGTGGAGGTGTGCTCGGCGGCGCGGGCCATCTGCCAGTCCTCCACCGTGTCCGTGTCCGCTTCGAGGGGCTGACGCTGACGCTTGCGGTACAGGTTGATGTAGGTGTTTGTCAGGATGCGGTAGAGCCAGGCCTTGAGGTTGGTGCCTGGGCGGTACTGGTGGAAGGAGGAGTACGCCTTGGTGTAGGCCTCCTGCACGAGGTCCTCCGCGTCCTGCGGGTTACGAGTCATGCGCATCGCGGCCGAGTAGAGCTGGTCCACGAACTCCATCGCGTCACGCTCGAATCGGGCGCGGCGCTCCGTCTCGGTCTCCGCGGCGACGTCGATGCTCGCGAGGTCGTGCTCGGGGGCGTCGGCGGGCCGGGCGATCTCCGGGGTCTGCTGAGTGCTCATCGTCGGCCAGTGTACGGCGGCGGGGCGCTCCAGCATCAGGGTTCCCGGCATGGGCTGCCTCCGTCCTCCAGGTGCGGTCTCCCGGTGTGGTCTCCAGATGCGGTGCGCGGCGTCTGCGGCGCTCCGGCAGGCCCGGGGCCTGCACTCGGGTACAGCGCCGCCCGCGGCGGCGGTATTCCCCCGTTCGGCGGTGTGCGGCCGGGCCCGCTCGGTAGGCTGGCGGGGTGACCCAGACGAGCTCCGCCTCCCCCGCCGCCCGCTTCCCGTGGCCGGACCCTTGGCCGGCCCCCGCGGCCTCCGGGCCTGTGACGGGCACGGTGTCCCTTCCGGGGTCGAAGTCCCTGACGAACCGTCTGCTGGTGCTGGCCGCGATCGCTGAGGGGCCCTCCACGCTGCACGGGGTGCTCGACTCCCGGGATGCACGGCTGATGCGTGCGGGGCTGGCGGCGCTCGGGGCGGGCTTCGAGGACCGCCCGGACGGGGCCGTCGTCGTGACCCCCCTGCCAGTGGGCGAACCCCTGCCCGAGCTCGTGCACGTGGACTGCGGCCTGGCCGGCACGGTGATGCGCTTTCTGCCGGCGGTGGCCGCGCTGCGGCCGGGGACGGTGGTGATCGACGGCGACGCCGGCGCCCGTCTGCGCCCGATGGGCCCGCTGGTCTCGGCACTGCGCCAGCTGGGGGTGGAGGTGCAGGAGCAGGGCGAGCCCGGCCGTCTGCCCCTGCGCCTGCACACACCCACTCCCAGACCTGAGAGCGGCGCCGGGACCGGGCCGGCGGAGGTCGCGGTGGATGCGGGGGCCTCCTCCCAGTTCCTCTCGGGGCTGCTGCTGTCCGCCGCGCGCCGCCCGGGCGGGCTGACCGTGCACCACACCGGCGCCCGGGTGCCCAGCCCGGAGCATGTGGCGATGACCGTCCAGACCCTGCGCAAGCACGGGGTGCAGGTGCAGGTGCCGCAGGAGGGCGTGTGGCAGGTGGCCCCGGGCGGGCCGGCGGCCCTGGAATGCCGGGTGGAGCCGGACCTGTCCAACGCGGGCCCGTTCCTGGCCGCAGCCGCAGTGACCGGCGGGACGGTGCAGGTGCCCGGCTGGCCGCTGGAGACCACCCAGATCGGCGACCGCTGGCGCCAGATCCTCCCCCGGTTCGGTGCCGAGGTGGAGCTGCGCCCGGACCCGGCCGACCCTGCCTGCGGTGTGCTGACCGTCCGAGGCGGCACGGATACGGCGGGCCGGCCCCGGGTGCTCGGGGCCGGTGTGCTCGCGGACACCGCCGAGCTGGCCCCCACCGTGGCGGCCCTGGCGATGCTGGCCGAAGGGCCCACCGAGCTGACGGGCATCGGCCACCTGCGCGGGCATGAGACGGACCGACTGGCCGCCCTGACCGCGGAGGCGGCCCGGTTCGGGGTGGCAGTGGAGCAGACCGAGGACGCCCTGGCCTTCCCCGGCACGGACGGTTCGGGCCCTCTGCGGGCGGCCACGGCCCGCACCTACCACGACCACCGGATGGCCACGTTCGCGGCGGTGGTGGGCCTGCGTGTGCCCGGCACGGCGGTGGAGGACGTGGCGACCACCGGAAAGACCATCCCGGACTTCCCGGGCATGTGGACGGCCCTGACGGCCGACGGCACGGACGGAGCGGCGTGATGGCATCGCGTGTGGACCCGCATGCATGGGACGAGTCGGATGTGCGGGTGCGCCCGTCCAAGCGGGGCACCCGCCCACGCACCAAGGAGCGGCCCAAGCACGAGGACGCCGAGACCGGCATGGTCACCACGGTGGACCGCGGCCGCTACACCGTGGTGCTGCCCGGGCGGATCGACACACCTGTGACGGCCATGCGCGCCCGCGAGCTGCGGCGCACCCCCATCGCCACGGGCGACCGGGTGGCGGTGGTGGGCGACCTCAGCGGGGACGAGGGCACGCTGGCCCGGATCGTGCGCGTGGCCGAGCGGGACACGGTGCTGCGCCGCTCCGCGGACGACTCGGACGAGGTGGAGCGCGTGGTGGTGGCCAACGCGGACACGCTCATGGTGATGGTGGCCGCGGCCAACCCGGAGCCCCGCACCGGGTTCATCGACCGCGCCCTCGTGGCCTGCTACGACGCCGGCATCCACCCGGTGCTGCTGATCACCAAGACCGACCTGCGCGACCCTGCGGACCTGGTGGCCCACTACGAGGCCCTGGACCTGGAGGTGATGACCTCCGGGGCCGCCCGCTTCGAGGAGGCCTCCGGGGACACGGACCTCGACGGCGGCCTGGTCGAGCGTGTCGCCGAGCGCCTCGCCGGGCATACGGCCGCGTTCGTGGGGCCCTCCGGCGTCGGCAAGTCCACCCTGTTGAACGCACTCACGGGTGCGGAGCGGGCCACCGGGCACGTGAACGCCGTGACCGGCCGCGGCCGGCACACCTCCTCCTCCGCGCTCGCAATGCCCCTGCCCGGCCCGGATGGCTCCCCCCGCACGGACACGTGGGTGGTGGACACCCCCGGGATCCGCTCCTTCGGGTTGGGCTGGGTGGACCCGGACCGTGTGGTGGAGGCCTTCGGGGATCTCGCCGGGGGCCTGGCCGACTGCCCCCGCGGGTGCACGCACCTGGCCGACGCCCCGGGCTGCGGGCTGGATGCGTGGGTCGCGCAGGGCCGTGCGGGCCCGGCCGGGGCGGCGCGGCTGGCCTCCCTGCGGCGCCTGCTGGCGAACCGGGTGAGCGTGGAGGCCTATGACTCGGCTTCGTCCGAGGACTGAGCGGAGGTATAGCGTGAACCCCATGGACCACTCCTCGACCGCCGCCCGGGACCTCACCGAGGACCTCCGGCTGGCCCACATGCTCGCCGACAACGTGGATGCGCTGACCCTGGCCCGTTTCAAGGCCCAGGACCTGCAGGTCAGCACCAAACCCGACCTCACTCCTGTGACGGACGCCGACCGGGCCGCGGAGGAGTCCATCCGTCAGACGCTCTCGCGGGCACGGGCCCGGGACGCGATCCTCGGCGAGGAGTTCGGCGGCGAGCTCAGCCTGAGCGGGCGCCAGTGGGTGGTGGACCCGATCGACGGCACCAAGAACTTCGTGCGCGGTGTGCCTGTGTGGGCCACCCTGGTGGCGCTGCTCGTGGACGGCGAGCCCGTGGTGGGTGTGGTCTCCGCCCCGGCGCTGCACCGGCGCTGGTGGGCCGCCCGAGGCCAGGGCGCCTACGCCGGCACCTCCCTGAGCCGCGCCCAGCGCATCCACGTCTCCGAGGTGGACCGCCTGGAGGACGCCTCGCTCTCCTTCTCCTCGCTCGAGGGCTGGCGGCAGATCGACCGGGCCGCCCCCTTCCTGCAGCTGACCTCGGACGTGTGGCGGGTGCGGGCCTTCGGGGACTTCTGGTCCTACATGCTCCTGGCCGAGGGCGCCGTGGACATCGCCGCCGAACCCGAGCTGGCCCTGCACGACATGGCCGCCCTCGTGCCGATCGTCACCGAGGCCGGAGGCCGCTTCACCTCCCTGGACGGCGAGGACGGCCCCTTCGGCGGGCACGCCCTGGCCACCAACGGGCTGCTGCACGAGACGGTCCTGGAGCGGCTGCGCACCGACGGGCACTGAGCATGCCCGGATCGCCGGCAACGGTCCGGCCCCTGCCCGAGCCGGAGCACTCGGCCCCGAGCACGCCGCCACGGACGACGCCGGCCCTCGCCGTGCTGCCCGGGGTCGCCCTCGGCGGTGCCGCCGGGGCCGGGGCCAGCACGCTGCTGCTGTGGCTGCTGGCCGGCCACCTCGGCCCGGGCCCGGCGGACATGGCCGGCCTGGCCGGCATGCTCCTGCCTCTCGGGGCGATCAACGCCGTCGGCGCATTCCTCCTCGGGCTCCTGAAGGGCCGGGCCTCACGGCCCGATGCCGGGCTCGACCCACGCCTGGACGCGGCCCTGGGGGCCGGGTTCCTGGGGGCGTTCACCTCGTTCACGGCCATCGCGGCCCTGCCGATGGCGGCGGCCGCCGAGGTCCTGGCAGAGATGGGCGCGCAGCCGAGCGGCGTGTGGATCCTGACCCTGCTCTCCGCGATCGGGCCGCTGTCCCTCTGGGCGGTCCTGCTGCTCCTCGGTGTCGCGGCCGCCGCTGCCGGCCTCCAGGTGGGGCAGGGCCGCCCGGCCACCCCGCCGGAGGGCGAGGCATGAGCGAGGAGCCGGTGCTCGTCGTCGTCGTGGTGTTGGTGTGCGGGGCCGCCGGGGCGAGCCTGCGCTGGGCGCTGACCCGATGGTGGGGGCCACACGGGCTGCTCGCCGCGAACGTCCTCGCCTGCCTGGTGGCGGGGGCGGCCATGGCCGCCGTGACCCCGCCGCAGCCGCTGTGGGACATCCACTCCATGCACGCACCCCGGGTGCCGCTGGCGGCGCTGGTCGCGTTCCCCCTCGGGCTCGGCACGTTCTCCACCCTCGCGGTCGAGTCCCTGCAGGCCGCCGAGCACGGCGGACCCGGCCCGGCCCTGCGGATGTGGCTGCGGCACCTGAGCTGGGGCGCGCTCGCGGCCGGAGCGGGCCTGCTGGCCGTCCGTCTGCTGCTGCACGGCTGAGACCGACGAAGGCCGGAGACGACGAAGGCCGGAGACGACGAAGGCCCCGGGACCAGCGGTCCCGGGGCCTTCGCGGCGATGAGTGGAGCCGGCGGGAATTGAACCCGCGTCCGATGTGGTGTTGCCAGGTCTTCTCCGGGCGCAGTCTGCTGTGGGTGTTACTCGGTCCTGGCCGTCCCGCAGACGGGCGGCCAACCCGGACCCAGCCGGATTGATGTCGGCATCACGACCCCCGGCGAGGGTGATGCCCAGTGGCTATCTAGCTGACGCCAGGATCCGGGGCGACAGCGACCCCGGGCTGACGGACTCGATCACTGATCAGGCAGCGAGAGCGAAGTCAGTGCGCTTGGATTCGGCACTTATTGGTGTGCAGAGAGCGTTTGACGAGATGACTCTGCATCCTCGGCCCGCTTCCCCTGGCGCGACGCACACCGTCGAAACCGATCGGCCCCATGAAGGGCGACTCCTCTATGAGGTTGTCAATCACCGCTGCGGAGGACACCGGCCTGACCGGGCCTCGCGAGATGGACAACGTATCACGGGCCGCAGCCATTCCCCAGCCGCGCAGGCCCCGGCTCAGGCGACGCCGGCGCGGCGATTGCGGATGCGCATGGCCCGCTGGGCCTCGCGGTTGTCCTGCTTCTCCCGCAGCTTGTGGCGCTTGTCGTACTCCCGGTTGCCTCGGGCTACCCCGATCTCCACCTTCACGCGGCCATCCTTGAAGTACAGGGACAGCGGCACGATGGTCAGGCCGGGATCCTGGATCTGCCGGGAGATCTTCGTCAGCTCCGCCCGGTGCAGCAGCAGCTTGCGGCGCCGGCGCGCGGCGTGGTTGGTCCAGGAGCCGTTGAGGTACTCCGGGATGTAGACCTGCTCGAGCCACAGCTCGTCCCGGTAGAACACGGCGAACCCGTCCACGAGGGACGCCTTGCCCTCACGCAGGGACTTCACCTCGGTGCCGGTCAGCACCATGCCCGCCTCGTAGGTGTCGAGGATGGTGTAGTCGTGCCGGGCCTTCTTGTTGTTGGCGATCACCTGGCGCTCGCCGGGGGCCGGCTGCTTCGCGGCCTTGCCCTTGCCGTTCTTGCCCACGGCCATCACTTCCTTCCAGCGTGCACGACGACGGCCGCACCCGCTTTCAGGGTGCGGCCGCCCAGTGTATCCCGCCGGTGCACAACCCGGGCAGGGCCGGGACCCGGCTCACCGGAACAGCAGCAGGGCCTCCCCTTGGCCGCCGCCGCCGCACAGGGCCACGGCCGCCCGCCCGCTGCCTCGCCGCTGCAGCTCGAGGGCGGCGTGCAGGGCGAGCCGGGCGCCCGAGGCGCCGATGGGGTGGCCCAGGGCGATGGCCCCGCCGTGCACGTTGCACATCTGCAGGGGCAGGCCGAGGTCTCGCAGGGACTGCACCACCACCGCCCCGAAGGCCTCGTTGATCTCCACCAGGTCCAGGTCCTCGGGTGCCCACCCCTGCCGGTCCAGGGCGGCGCGCACCGCGTCGGAGGGCTGGGAGTGCAGCTGCGTGCTGGTGGGCCCGGCGGTCTGCCCGGGGGCACCGAGCACCGCGAGGATCTCCAGGCCGCGCTCGTCGGCGTAGGCGCGGGAGGCCACCACGAGGGCGGCGGCGCCGTCGGAGAGCGGGGAGGCGTTGCCCGCGGTGATGGTGCCGCCGTCGACGAATGCGGGGCGCAGCCCGGCGAGGGTCTGCACGGTGGCCTCCGGGCGGACGCCCTCGTCCTCGTCGACCGTGAGCGGTTCCCCCCGGCGCTGCGGAACCTCCACGGGGACGATCTCGGCGTCGAAGATCCCCTCGGCACGGGCGCGGGCGGCACGCTGGTGCGAGGCGGCGGCCACCTCGTCCTGGTCCCGGCGGGTGATGCCCCGCTCCGCGTTGCCGGACTCGGTGAGCTCCCCCATGCTCTCGTGGCTCAGAGCGTCGGTGAGCCCGTCCCGGGCGAGGGCGTCCTGCAGAGCGGCCGGCCCGTAGGTGAAGCCGCGGCGGGCGCCGGGCAGCAGGTGAGGGGCGCCGGTCATGGATTCCTGGCCGCCGGCGACCACCACCTCCGCCTCCCCCAGTCGGATCATCCGCCCGGCGTCGATCACGGCGGTGAGCCCGGACAGGCAGACCTTGTTGACGGTCACGGCCGGCACGGACCACGGCACCCCGGCGGCGAGGGCGGCCTGGCGGGCCGGGTTCTGCCCGGCGCCGGCCTGGACCACCTGGCCCATCACCACCATGTCGACATCCTCGGCCGGCACCCCGGCGCAGTCGAGGGCGTGGCGGATCGCATGGGTGCCGAGCTGGGCGGCGCTGAGCCCGGCCTGCGTGGAGAGCAGGCGCGTGAAGGGAGTGCGGGCGCCGCCGACGATCACGGCGTCGCGGGGCGAGGGCGCGGGGGTGGGATGCATCGGGGCCTCCTGATGGCGACCCCGGTGGGGCGCGCTGGGCCGGCGCCTGCGGTCCACCGAGGGTCCACCACCCCGCAGTCTATGACCTGCGTCACATCCTCACCAGAGTGCCTGCCGCGCGGGCCCGAACTCAGCCCTGCTGCTCGGCCTCGTCCCGCGCGGCCTGGGCCTGCTCGGCGCGCCAGCGGATGCCAGCGTCCACGAAGGCATCGATGTGCCCGTCGAACACGGAGGCAGGATTGCCCTCTTCGTGGCCCGTGCGCAGGTCCTTGACCATCTGGTACGGGTTCAGCACGTAGGAACGCATCTGGTCGCCCCACGAAGCCTTGATGTCCCCGGCCATCTCCTTCTTCTTCGCGTCCTCCTCGGCCTTGCGGACCAGGAGGAGGCGGGACTGCAGCACGCGCAGCGCGGCGGCGCGGTTCTGGATCTGGGACTTCTCGTTCTGCATGGACACCACGATGCCCGTGGGGATGTGCGTCATGCGCACGGCGGAGTCTGTGGTGTTCACGGACTGGCCGCCGGGGCCCGAGGAGCGGAACACGTCCACCTTGATCTCGGACTCGGGGATCTCGATGGAGTCGTCCGACTCGATGAGCGGGACCACCTCCACCGCAGCGAAGGAGGTCTGACGTCGGCCCTGGTTGTCGAACGGGCTGATGCGCACCAGGCGGTGGGTGCCGGCCTCCACGGAGAGGGTGCCGTAGGCGAAGGGCGCGTTGACCTCGAATGTCACGGACTTCAGGCCGGCCTCCTCCGCGTAGGAGGTGTCCATGACCTTCGTGGACCAGCCCTTCTGCTCGGCCCAGCGCAGGTACCTGCGCATGAGGGTCTCGGCGAAGTCGGCCGCGTCCACACCGCCGGCGCCGGCGCGGATGGTGATGACGGCGTCGCGCTGGTCGTACTCCCCGTTCAGGAGGGTGACGACCTCGAGCTCCTCGAGGGCCTTGCGGATGGAGGTCAGCTCCTCGTCCGCGTCCTCCAGCAGGGAGGGCTCATCCTCCTCAGCGGCGAGCTCGACCATGGTCTCCAGGTCGTCGATCCGGTCCGAGAGCGCGATGAGGCGCTTGAGGTCGGACTGGCGGTGGGAGAGCTTGGAGGTGACCTTCTGGGCCTCCTCCGGGTCGTCCCAGAGGTCCGGGGCGGAGGCCTGCTGCTCGAGCTCGGCGATCTCGGTGCGGATGCGCTCGACGTCGGAGACCTGCTCGATGGAGGCGAGGGTGTGGCGCAGAGCGCCGATCTCTGCGGAGAAGTCAGTGTCAGCCATGGTGCGCCCAGCCTACCGCGCAGGGTGGCGGCCGGCACCGGGCCCCGGACCTGCCCGGTTTCGGGCAGACCCCCGTCCTGGAGGGCGACGGCGGCCTGGGCGCCTTCGCGGACTGGCTGGACGACGTCGTCGGCGAGGTGGTGGGCGAGGAGCCCTTCGCGGTGCTCGGCAACTCGATCGCCGGGGTGCTGGTGCGCGAGCTGGTGGTGCGCCGGCCGGACCAGGTGTCCGGGCTGGCGCTGCTGGCCCCCGTGGTGGACCCGGACGCGCTGCGCCGCCTGCAGGACGACTACGCCCTGCCGGGGCCCCTGCCCGAGGAGCGGTCCGGAACCTATGAGGGGCCCACGCTGATCGTCACCGGCCGCCAGGACAACAAGGTGGGGTATCGGGACCAGCTGGCCCTGGCCGAGCACTTCCCCCGCCTGACCCTGGCGATGCTGGACCGCGCCGGTCACAACGTGCACCTGGACCAGGAGGGCGCCGTCCGGGGGATGGTGCAGAACTGGGCGCAGGACGCGGCGCGCGGGCGCTGAGCGAGGGCGTGCTGGGCGGGCGTGCTGGGCGATGCCCTGCTGGCGGCCGGGGAAGGCGGGGCCGGAGAATGCAGGCGCAGGATTTCGCAGGCGATTCCCAGGGATTGGCGTGTTCTCGACTTGACGTGATTGTTCTGGAAAACTATCTTTTCCAGAGAACATCCACGGACGTGAGGAAAAACCATGGCAATCATCGAGACCCGCGCTGACGACTTCGACGGCTCCACCCCCGCAGAGACCATGACGTTCTCGGTGGCCGGCAAGGAGTACGCCATCGATCTCAACGAGGAGCACCGCAAGGAGCTGGAGGACGTTCTGGCCGAGATGGAGGAGAAGCTCCGCCGCTTCACCGCCGCGGCCCGCCCGCTGGGCCGCGCCACCCGCAAGACCCGCACCGCCTCGTCCTCGAACGCCTCGGGCGAGACCGCGAAGGTCCGCGCCTGGGCCCAGGAGAACGGCTATGAGGTGAAGGATCGGGGCCGCATCTCCGCCGAGATCATGGAGGCCTACCGGAACCGCTCCCGGAAGGGTTGATCCTTCCTCTTTCAGAGGTGGGTCCGGGGAGACCCCCACCATCTCTGACCCGGCTTCTGACCACCGGGAACGCAAAAGGCCCCCGCTGTGACGGCGGGGGCTTTTTCCGTGTGCACCTTCCGTGTGCACCGCGTGCCGTGCGCTGTTCGGCAGGGGGCGGGTTTCCCCCGGGCCCCACTGGAGGGCCCCTCTGCATGGGAAGAATCGATCCAGTGAATTCAGGTGAGGAGACACCCCGGCGGGCGACCGGTGTCAGCGGGTGAGGGCGGTGCGGGAGCTGCCCTCAGCGCTGACGGGCACGGAGACGGGGATGACTCCGGCGAGCCAGCCGCCGGTGGGCACCAGGGGGACGCGCGCCTCGATGCGGACGTCCACGGTGGTGCCGTCGGCGGCCACGGCGGTGCGCACGTCCCCCAGGCCGGGGACGGCGGACCGGGCGCCGACGGCGGCCAGGTGCTCGGTGACGGAGTCCTGCACGGCGTGCGGGTCGAGCACCACGCCGGGGCCGGCGTCGAGCTGGAAGCCGAGCTCCTCCGCACCGGCCAGGGCCGCGCCGTCGGCGAGGGACTGCACCTTGCGGGCCTGGATCTGGACGGTGGTGACGGCGAACAGGACGAGCACCAGGGCGATCAGCACGGCGCTGAGCCCCACGGTGAGCACGGTGGTCTGCCCCTCCTCGGCGGCGGGTCTGCGCTGGCGGGTCATCAGAACCTCGGCACCCGTGCACGGGCCTCGGACCCGACCGTCACCGGTGCGGAGTCCGCCCAGGCGTGCGGGGTGAGCGGCAGCGGCACCCGGACGTCCACGCGGGCCTCGACCACTTCGCCGGGCTGCATCTGCGTGCAGTCCTGGGCGGAGCACACGAGGGACACCTCATAGCGGTCCGCCGTGATGCCGTAGTCCTCCAGAGTCAGGCGCACCGTGTTGTGAGCCTGGGCGCCGGCGCTGCCGTCCGTGCCGCCCACCACCACCTTGGCTGCCTGGTCCGCGGCGGCGACGGCGGCGAAGGCCGCAGCCTGCACCTGGGAGGCGAACACCATCAGGTAGATCAAGGGGATGAGCAGGACGAGAGCGAGGCCGAGGAACTCCACGGTCGCTGAGCCTTCCTCCCCGCCGCTGCGGGAGCAGGCCGGGGGTGGGAACGGGATAGGGTCACTGGCGATAGGCATGGCCGCTCACAGTCAGGGGCACGGGGCCGGGAAGGAAGCCGGCGGCGGGCAGTGAGCCAGAGACGGTGACCTGCACGAGCGGGACGCCGTCCCGTTCGACGGCTCCGGCCGTGATGGTCACGGACGGGGACCCCGGCAGGGAGGAGTCCAACACCTCCTGCGCCCTCTGGGCCCCCTGCTCGGGGGTGCGGTCCGCCAGGGCTCCGTAGCGGGCGCCGGCGGAGGCGGCATCGATCATCACGTTGCGGGTGTGGATGACGATCCCGGCCTGCAGGAGGGCGGCGAAGAGCATCACCACGAGGGCGGTGACCATGGTCGACTCGGCGACCGCCGCACCGCGGTCGTCCGTCCAGGACGACCGCGGGCGGTGCGACGGCCTCCTGCGTGGGGCCCTGGTGCGGGCTCCCACTCAGGACCCCTGGGAGACCTGCGAGATGGCCTGGTTGAACAGGTCCCGCAGGGCGGGCGCGGCGAGGGCGAGCAGCCCGGCCACGAGGACGGCGGACATCAGGGTGATCATCACCCAGCCGGGTACGTCGCCGCGCTCATCCCGGGGGTCGTCGGCGTTCAGGTGGCTCAGGGCGGCGAACAGGGCGGACATGGCGGTGGTGATGGACTGCATCGGAGTACCCCTTCTCGGGTCGGTGCCCCGGACGGGGCGGTGGCGGCGGACGCACCGGAGCGCGTCCGATCGTGTGACAGGTGGTGCGGGTGGGCCGGCCGTCGGGGCCGGGTCGTAGGGACGGGGGACGTTGTAGGGACGGGGACGAGGCGACCCGTGGGACACGGGTCAGAACCCCAGCTTCAGCAGTGAGATGCCGGGGAAGACTGCGAAGACGACGGTGAGCGGGAGAATGCCGAAGACGAGCGGGACCATCATCTGGATCTCCTTGCGCCCGGCGGCCTCCATGAGTTCGCGCCGGCCCATCTCCCGGACGTCCTGGGCCTGGGCGCGGAGCACGTCCGCCAGCGGGGTGCCCCGGTCGATGGCGATCAGGACACCGGCGACGAACCGTTCGACGGGCGGCAGCTCGAGCCGACGGGACATCACCTTGAGCGCACCGGCCAGGGACGTGCCCGCACGCATGTCCGCCAGCGCCCGGCCGAACTCTCCGGCCAGCTCCCCGCGCGCCGTCGTCGCGATGCGCTCCAGGGCCGCGGAGGCGCTCTCCCCGGCACCGACCGCGAGCGCGAACAGCTCGGCGACGGAGGGGAACTCGGTGAGGATCGCCGCGCGTCGGCGGGTGATCCTCAGGGCCAGCAGCTGATCCCGGAGGATGAACCCTGCCATGGCGAGGGCGAGGACGAGCGCGAGCCCGGTGATCACCGGTGCACTGCCGGTGGCCAGGAGGAGGACGGCCAGCCCCATGCCGACGGCGGCGCCCCCGCAGGTGAGCAGCGTCTGCTGGGCCCGGTAGTCCGCCGGAGACAGGTCCGACCCCGCGGCGTCCAGCTTCGCGACGAGGGCGTCCCCGGCGGGGCTGAAGCGCTGCAGCCACCCGGCGACGGCGGCCAGCGGACCCTCGAGCAGACGGCCCCAGGCCCCCCAGGGGGAGGCGGAGGCGGCCTCCTCGTCCAGCAGGCGGGAGGCCGGGACGTGGTGGCGCAGCTGGGGCTCGACCCGCTGCTCGAGGGTGGGCCTCCATCCCAGGGGCTGCACGGAGACGATCAACAGCAGGCCGAGGCCGAGCGTCAGCCCGAGGACGAGGCCCCATGCGATCACCGGGCTCATGCGAACACCCTCTTCTCCCGGGGGAGGGCACCGATCCGCAGCATCACCCGGTAGCAGAGCACGGAGACCGCCAGCCCGCCGGCCAGCACCGCGACTCCGGCGGGGCTCTGGTAGGCGGCCACCGCCGAGGGCTGGGTGCCGAGCAGCAGGAGCACGATCCAGGGCGCGCACACGGCCAGGCGTGCGGCGTTCACCGTCCAGGACTGCCGGGCCTCGAGTTCGGAGCGGATCCGGGCGTCCTGGCGCAGGAACTCGGCGAGGGTCTGCAGGAGCACGCCGATGTCGGCGCCGCCGACCTCGCGGGTCAGGCGCAGGGAGACGACGAGCCGGTCGGCGACGGGGTCGGCCATGCGGACCTTCAAGCGGTCCAGGGCGGTTCCGAGGCTGGCACCGCTGCGGTAGTCACGGGCGAACTCACGGAACGGCTCGCGCAACCCCTCCGGGCCACTCTCCCCCAGCTGGATGAGGGCCTCGGGCAGGGTCAGACCGGCACGGACGGCGGAGCGGACATGGTCGATCGCGTCCGGCCACAGCTCCCGCAACGCCACGCTGCGCCGGTTCGCCTGCCAGTTCAGGAGCAGGATCGGCACGGCTGCCCCGAAGAGGGCGAAGCATCCGGCGATGGCCCAGGTGCGTGTCACCGCGAGGACGAGCACCCCGGTCACCAGGGCGCCGACGGCCATGGCCGAGAGCACTCCGGCCGGTGTCAGGCGGGAGATCCCGGCCCGTGCGATCAGAGCGCGCAGGCGGGACTCATGGACGGGTGTGCGGCCCGCAGCGGCGGGCTCGGCCCAGGCCGACCACCAGATCAGCAGCAGGCCGGCGCCGAGGGTGAGGCCGAGGAGCACGGGCATCAGGCCGCCTCCAGCAGTTCACGGACGTCCACTCCCCGGCGGGTCAGCGCCTCGAACTCGAGGTCTGCCGCCGGGTTGACCGTGAGGTCGCCGTCCGGGGTGCGGCGGAACAGGGTGGAGGTTTCGATGACCCCGTCCTCCACCCTCGCACCCACGGTCAGGATCTCCCGCACCCGGCGCCGTCCTTCACGGTCGCGTTCGCAGTGGACCACCGCATCGATGCAGGTGGCCACGGTGGGCACCACGAAGTCCCGGCTGATGTTCTCTCCGGCCAGCAGCGGCAGGGTGCAGAGCTTGGTGAGGGCGTCGGCGGCGGAGTTGGCGTGGATGGTGCACATCCCCGCCAGCCCCGAGTTCAGGGCGACGAGCATGTCCAGGGCCTCGGCTTCGCGGACCTCCCCCACGATCAGCCGGTCGGGCCGCATGCGCAGGGCCTCCTTGACCAGGCGCCGCAGAGGGATCTCGCCATGGCCCTCGAGGTTCGGCTGGCGGCACTGGAGCCCGACGACGTCCCGGACGGGGATCTGCAGCTCGAAGATCTCCTCCACGGTGATCACCCGCTCCCGCGCGCCGATCGAGGCGGCCAGGCAGTTGAGCATGGTGGTCTTGCCCGCCTGGGTGGCTCCGGAGACCAGGATGTTCATGCCGGCGTCGACGGCGGCGTCGAGGAACCGGGCAGCCGGGGCGGTGAGCGATCCGCCGCGGACGAGGTCCTCCAGGCGTGTGGCCCGGGCGATGAACTTGCGGATGTTCACGGCCCAGTGGCGGCGGGTGATGTCCGGGATGGCCACGTGGAGCCGGGAGCCGTCCGGGAGGGCGGCGTCCACGAAGGGCATGGACAGGTCCAGGCGGCGGCCCGAGGACTTCAGCATGAGCTCGACCAGGTCCCTGACCTGTTCCTCGGTGAGGACGATCCCGGTGAGCTCCGAGCGCCCCGACCGGGCGCAGTAGACCTGGTCCGGGGCGTTCCACCAGACCTCCTCGACGGAGGTGTCGTCCATGAGGCGCTGCAGGGGTCCGAGCCCGGCCACCCGGTCGAACAGCTCCTGGCGGGCGGCCTCCGGGTCCGGCAGAGCGGGCAGGGAGCTCACGAGTGCCCGAGCCTCATAGTCGGAGGCGGCGTCCTCGATCAGCGCCCGGACGCGCTCCTTCTCCCGTTGGGGGTCCACCCCACGCCGCCGGATGAGCTCCCGCAGCTCCTCCTCCAGGATGCGAACGGCATCCATCTGACCTCCTGTGTCCGATCCGGCACGTTCCCCCGTGCCCTCGGGTGCCGACTGCGCCCTTCAGGCATCGACTGTGAAGATACCCTCCCGCACGTCCTCCGCACAGGGCCTGACCAACCCCTGTGGACAACTGACGTCGCGTTCGCCACTCCTCCACAGTTCCGCCTCGGCCACTCTCCTCGCCCGCGCGGCATGGCACGGTGGCAGGCGAGGACGGCGACGCCGTCGTCGAGCGTCGAACGTGGAGGAGGGACCCATGGCATGGCAGGTGAGGGTCCTCGGCCTGCCCGGACGCACGGAGTGGAACGTCACCGGTCTGCCGGAGGACGCTGCCGGGCAGGACGCAGCGGTCGCCGCCCGCCATCCCGGCTGGCAGGTGGAGCGGATCGTCACCCGCGGGACCCGGCTGCTCTACCGGGCCCGCCCGGCGGGCGCCGGCCGCCCCACCCGTAGTCCAGTAGCCGAGCTCTCCGTGGCCGTGGCGGGAGGGCCCGACGCCGGCCGTCTCGCTCCCCTGCCCCGCGGCGGGCTGAGCGTGGGGCGTGGCTCGAGCCGTCTCCTGCTCGACGACGGCGCCGCCCCCTCCGCCGGCCTCGACCTGCACCTGCACGCCTCCGGGCTCCGAGTGAGCCGCGCCGAGGGTGAGCACTGGTGGGACGGCCGCCAGGACCTGCCGGTCGGCCGCGGGCGCCTGACCACCGTCCGCGGCCCCCAGCAACCCCTGCCGACCCCGTCCGACCTCCCCTCCGCCGAGATCGATCTGGGATCCGCCCCCGGTCAGGTCGGGGTCCTGCTGCCGCTCACCATGGCCGTGGCGCCGCTGCTGGTGGGCCTGGTGCTGCTGAGCGCCACCGGCAACCCGCTGTTCCTGCTCTTCGGGATGGTCTCCCTCCTCGGGGCCGGGATCATGACCACCCTGCACCGTCGGGCCCGCCGCCGCCACATCCTCCTGCTCCACGGCCGAGCTGTCGACACCGCTCGACGCCGGGCCCGGGCCGTCTCTTCCCCGGAGCAGGTGACCCGCGCCCTGCGCAGCCGCACCGCCGACCGCCTCGGCCTCGCCGGGGCCCCCACGCAGACCCCGCCGCTGCTGCTCTGGGGCCACGGCCACGGACGACTGCCCCTGTCCAGACCGGACGCCGACGACCACTGGCAGGCCGCCACCGACGTCGCCCAGCCGGCCGTGACCGCCCTGCACGAGGCAGTGACCGTCTACGCCCTCGGCGCAGGCCGCGAAAGGGAAGCCGCCGCCCGGTGGGCCCTCGTCCAGATGCTGCGCCACGCCGTGGCCACCCACCGGGCCCTGCTGGTCACCGCAGGAGAGCACACCCACCGCTGGTGGGCCGGCGACGGGACCCACCCACTGCACCTGCAGCTCCCCCCGACCCCCTGGGCGGCCGCCGCCTGGACCGCCTGGTCCCAGTCCGTCCCTGAGGCGGCCGCCGCATCCCCTCCGGGTCAGGCGGCCGCGACCGTCCGGTTCGGTGCGCCGGCCCCGGGAGGTCCATCCGCCGACGTCGTGGTGGACCTCGACGCCGGCACCCTCCGCGCCGAGGACGGCGCCGACCAGCGGATCGCCGTGCCGGTCGAGGACCTGGCACCCCTGGGCATCAGCGAGACGACCCTGCTGTGGTGGCTCGACGAGCTGGCCGAGGACGTGCTCGCCCTCTCCCCGACGGGCCCGGCCCGTGCCGCGCCACCGCTGCGCGTACCGCCGAGGGTCGGCACCCGCAGTGCCGAACGGGCCGCCGTCGTGGAGCTGGTGGCTGCCACAGGGGCCGAGACGCCCCTGTGCCTGGACCTCGCCGCCGACGGCCCCCATGTGCTGATCGCCGGCACCACCGGCTCCGGGAAGTCGGACCTTCTGCTCTCGGTGCTGGTGGGCCTCACCGCCCATCATCCGCCGGCGGAGCTCGCCCTGATCCTCCTGGACTTCAAGGGCGGGGCCTCCTTCGGTCCCCTCGCCGGGCTGCCCCACGTGATGAGTCTGGAGACCAACCATGTGGGGGCCGCGTCCCTGCGGGCGCTCGCGGCGATCCGCAGCGAGCTGCACCGCCGGGAGGCCCTGTTCGCGCAGGCCGGCGTGCCCGACTACCCGGCGTACCGCCGCCTCCACCCGGACCGCCGGCTGCCCCGACTCGTGGTGGCGGTGGACGAGCTGCGTGTACTCATGGACGAGCAGGAGGAGGCCGGCGGGGTGCTGCAGCGTCTGGCCGCCACGGGGCGGTCCCTCGGGTTCCACCTCGTTCTGGCCACCCAGCGGGCCGCCGGCGCGGTGGGCGCGGACGTCCGGTCAAACATCGGCGCGACCATCGCGCTGCGCACCGCCACGGAGCAGGAGTCCTGGGACCTCGTCGGCTCACGCGAGGCCGCCCTGCTGGACCCGGCCGCCCCCGGGTCCGGGCTCCTCGCCCTCGGCGGCGGCGCCCCCGTCCCGTTCCGGGCCTCCGTCTGGGCCGCCGGGCACCAGAGCCCCGTGTGGTGGCCCGCCGGCGCTCAGCCGCCCGAGGAGGTCGGCGGCAGCCCGTGGAGCGCCGTGGTGCAGGAGCTGCGCGCCGCCTACGACGCCGGCCACTGGCCCCGCCCGGCACCGGTGGTCTCCCCCGGACTGCCGGACCACCTGCCCCTGACTCTCGCCGAACAGACCGGCGCTCGTTCCGCACAGGCCGACGCAGACGGGGGCGCACCGGAGCCGGACGGCCCCACACTGGCCCTACTCGACGACACCGCCCGAGCCCGGCACGTGCACTGGCGGTGGCCGGCCGGCGCGGACGGCGGGACGGCCTGGGTGGTCGAACCCGGAGGCGGTCGGGCGCAGGTGCTGGCCGCCGTCGTGGCCGCCGCACTCGCCGGGCCCAACCCCGTGCTGGGCCTCGACGGCACCGGAGAGCTGACCGCCGCGGGCCTGGACGGACGCGCCCCCGTGATCTGCCCGACCACGAACCCCGGCGAGGCCGGAGACCAGGCCGTGGAGGCGCTCACGGCCCTGGCCGAGACGGGCGGGACGGTGCTGCTCACCGGATGGTCGGCCTGGAGCGGGCTGCGAGTGGGCGAGAGCTACCGCTCCTTCGACGAAGAGCTGCAACGCATCCTCACCACCGGGGCCGGGCGCCGGCTGCGCGTGGGCGCCGTGGGCGGCCGGGATCTGGCCTCCTCCCGCCTCATGCTGCACCTGCCGCACCGCTTCTACGTGCCCGCCGGCACGAGCACCGAACACCGGCTCGTGTGGCCCCGGCTGGCCGCCGTCGAACCCCTCCCCGCCCGCGCCGTGCACGTGTGCCCCGCCCACCCCGAGCCGGGTCTGCCCGCCCAGCTCGCGGTGCCCGCCGCGGCGCCCGGAGCAGCTGAACCGTGAGGCCTTCAGCGTGCGGCGCGCCGGCGGCGCAGGAACGTCACCGCGGCGGCCAGAGCCACCAGGGCCAGCCCCGCCGCCACCGCGAACACATACCCGGCTGCCGGGGCCACCGCGTCGATCACAATGCCCACCGAGGGCGCGCCCAGGGCCGAGCCGGCCGTCATCGCCGACCCGTAGTACCCCATCGCCTCCCCGCGACGCTCTTCCACCACCAGCACCGAGATGCGCGCCGACGTCGCGGCCAGGGTGGGCGCCGTGAGCAGGCCCGCAGGGATCGATGCCACCGCGAGAGCCCACACACCGTCGCCCACGAACGCCATGGGCAGCGTGGCCAGCGCGAACAGCGACATGAGCAGGTAGGGGTGCACCTGCCGCCCCCACGCCCCGTAGAACAGGCCGCCGACGGCCGAGGCCCCGCACCACAGGGCGTAGACCACCCCCACCGAGGCCGCCTGGTCCGCACGCTCGAGCTGTGCGACGATCGTCACCTCCGTGCCCACGAGCGTCAGACCGGCCGCGAGCGAGACCACGAACACGCCGAGCACCTCCGGGCCCACCCACCCGAAGTGCCGTTCACGCCACAGCGCCCACCGCTCCGCACGCGTCAGCTCCGACGGGACGGCACCCACCGGCCCACCCGAGGCAGCAGCCCCGGCGCCCCCGTCGCCGGCGCTCCCAGCACCGGCACCCCCGGCACCTCCGGCGCTCGCCTCCGGGCGGTCGGACTCCCGCCCCGGGGCGACAGCCCGGCCCGAGTCGTCCAGGGACACCACCGGCAGTGCCCCGGTGACCAGCGGCAACGCCTCCGTGACCACCGGCAGCGCGCCGGTGGCCAACTCCGGGGCGGTGCGCTCCACATGCATGGGAGCGGCGTGCACAGCCTGCGCAAGAGCCTGGTCCCGGTCCTCGGCCTCCGTGTACGGATCCGGGTCCGAGGCCAGCTGGGACGAGCGCGTGGGCGGGTTGAACCACATCAGCAGCGCCCCGCCCAGCCCCCCGGAGAGGCCCACGATGGTCAGGCCCAGCGCCGTGGACCAGGTGGCCGCCACCACAGCACCCGACGCCGGACCCACCATGAAGATCAGCTCGGTGATGATCGAGTCCAGCGCGAACGCCGTCTGCCGCTCCGGGCCGCGCGTGAGCACGCCCAGGCCCTGACGGACCACGGAGAAGATCGGCACCGCGAACACACCCGCCACGAACACCGCCGCCAGCATCCACGGGAACGGCAGCCACGGCACCACCGGCCACAGCAGGGACTCGGCCACCACCGAGGGCAGCAAGGCTCGGCGCAGGCCGCGGCGGTCGATGGTGCGCCCGCGCCACGGCGACCCCACCGCGATGCCGAGGGTCATGGCCGCGGCCGCGAGACCGGCCTGGCCGTACCCCAGCTCCAGCGTCAGGGCCACATGCAGGGTCAGGATCACCCCGGCGGCTGTGTGGGGGAACCGTGCGATGAAGCCCACCGCCAACAGGTGGCGGATCCTCTTGTCCTGCAGCAGCCGCGCATACGCTCCGAAGTCCACCGGAGAATCCTAGGACGTGCCCACGGCGGAGACCACGGCGGTCACCAGCCGGAGTCGCCCTCCAGCTTCCGCACCGCGATCGTCGCACCCAGCACGAGAGTCCGCAGCAGCCGCTCGGTGGCCTCGACCAGCAGCCGCTCGCCGTCACGCACGGCCTCCTCCAGGCTCATCGGGACGGACACGATCGAGGCCATCGCATCGATGCCGACGTCGTGCACATCCCGGGCGCCCCGGCCCAGGGTGCCCGCCAGGGCCACCACCGGCACACCCCGGGCCCCGGCCCGGCGGGCGATCTCCGCAGGCACCTTGCCCTTGGGGGTCTGGAAGTCGATGGCCCCCTCCGCGGTGATCACCAGGTCGGCCCCCTCCAGGAGCGCGTCGAGGTCGATGCCCGCCAGCCCCGAGTCCAGCAGCGCCTCGAAACGCGGGCTCAGGGTGGCCCCGATCGCGGCCATGCCCGCCCCCAGACCCCCGGACGCGCCAGTGCCCCGCCCATGGGCGAAGTCACGGCCACGGGCCTGCTCCACGCAGTCCCGGCGCAGCACCTCCGCCCAGTGGTCGAAGCCGGCGGAGAGCTGCTCCACCTGCTCCTCGGTGGCGCCCTTCTGCGGCCCGAAGACCCGCGCCACCCCCGAAGGACCACACAGCACATTGTGCGGATTCAGCGCGAGGGTGATCCGAGCCCGGCCCTCCTTCAGGGCCGGGTGCAGCCCGGACAGGTCCAGACGGTCCACCTCGGACAGATGACGCCCGCCCAGGCCGACCTCCTCGCCCTCGGCGTCCAGGATGCGCACACCGAGAGCCTGCAGCGCACCCATACCGCCGTCCGAGGTGCCGGAGTCACCACAGCCGAGCAGGATCTCCGTGACACCCTCGTCCAGGGCGTGGGCGATCAGCTCACCCACCCCGTACGTGGTGGTCTCCCCCGGATCACGCCGGTCCCGGGGCACCAGGCGCAGCCCGGCCGCAGCGGCCATCTCGACGACGGCGGTCCCCTCCGCCTCACCGCCCAGCAGCGCATAGTGGCTGGCCACGGGCTCCCCCACCGGACCGGTCACCTCCCGGTACACGATCCTGCCGCCCGTGGCGGTCGCGAGGGTCTCCGCGGTGCCCTCACCGCCGTCCGCCATGGGGACGGTGCGCACCCGTGCCCCCGCCAGGGCACGGCGCACACCGGCGGCGATCGCGTCGGCGACCTGGCCGGCGTCGAGGGACTCCTTGAACCCGGAGGGGGCGATGAGGATGTTGCGGGGCAGTCCGGTGGGCATGAGACGACTCCTTGAAGGGGATGTGGGCGGTTGCGGGCGGACAGGAGGATCAGGGGAAGAGGGTCAGGCCCATCAGGGGCCACACCCAGAACGCGAAGACGAGCACGAGGGCCACCATCACCGGCGCCAGCCATGCGGACAGGCGCAGCAGGTCGGCCGGGGTGTAGGTGAGCACGGACTCGTCCTCGAGGTCGGAGAAGAGGGTCACAGGCTTGGCGGAGCTGGTGAGCGTGTGGCAGAAGCCCGCGGCCGCCGTCGAGGCGAAGGCCACCGCCGCCGGGGCCACCCCCACCGCGGGGGCGAGAGCGATGACGATGGGGATCAGCACCGCAGAGCGGGCTGAACGGGACTGGATCACCAGGTGCGCGGCCGTGGAGAGCACCACCACGAGCACCACGAACAGCACGCCCGCGGCTTCCCCCGCCCCAGCCACCGGTCCCAGGGCGCGGTGGGCGAGCCACTGGGCCGCACCCGTGTCCACGAGGGCCGTGCCCAGGGTGAGGGTGGCGGCCATGAACACGAGCATCGACCACGGCACCCCCTTGAGCGCCTTGCCCAGGCCCACCGCCCCCACATAGGGGCCGGCCACGAGCAGGGCGCCCAGCAGCGCGACCACCGCCGGGTGCAGGCCGTGCAGCGGCTCCGTGCACCACAGGGCCACCACGGTCGCCACGATCAGCGCGGAACGGGACTGCTCCACCGTGAGGGGCCCGCTGAGCGGCACCGGCGAGTGCTCCTGCAGGTCCTCCAGCGTGATCCGCAGCCGGTCCCGGCGGTCCTCCGCCGTGGTGAACAGGCGCAGGATCAGTTCCGCGCACACATGGGAGGACACCACCGCCAGCGGCAGACCCAGCAGCAGCCAGCGCACGAACGAGAAGCTCGGCTCGCCCGCGGCGCTGAGGATCTGACTGGTGATCAGGTGCGCCCCAGCCCCCAGGTACGAGGCCACCGCGGAGAGCAGGATCACCGAGGGGAACAGCAGGGCCAGGGCCAGCACCACTCGACGCCGCCCCGCGAGCACCTTGGCCAACGCCAGGAACACCGGCAGCGCGAGCGCGGCCCGGCCGGAGGTCGAGGGCACCGCGTAGGCCGTGGCCACGAGCACCGCCGTCACCAGGTGGGCCAGCTGGCGCAGTGAGCCCGCCCCGGCCACGATCACCCCGGCGAACCGGGTGGCCAGCCCCGTGGCCGTCACGCCCGCGGCGATCACGAACGCGGACAGCAGCAGCCAGATCGTGTCCGTGCCCAGCGAGGAGAACAGGGTGTCGTCGTCCAGGACCCCCATGAGCACCAGGACCACCGCCACCGCGAGCGCAACGAACGTGTCCGAGACCGAGGAGAACACCCACAGCCAGACGGCGGCCGCGAACAGGGCGAGGGTGAGCGCCCCCTGCGGGGACAACGGGTCCGCCCCGGCGGCCGGCTCCCCCAGGGCCGCCCAGGCGCACCACGCGACGAACGCAACCAGCCCCACACCGGTGAGCGTGGCCCCCAGCGGGGGCCGCAGACGGGCGCGGTGCTGTGGGCGGCCGGTCTCGGCGGTGGCCCGCAGCGGGGGCCGGGTGGCGTGGCGGACGGGCGCCTGGGCGGCCGCCGTCACGACTCGGCTCGCATGGACTCGGTGATCTCCTCGGCCAGCCGGTCGGTGCCGGCAGCCCCCACGGGCGGGTCCGCGGGCAGGTCCAGGCCGAAGCGGGTCAGGCCCTCGGCGTCGGACTCCACCCACGCGGAGCCGTGATGGGCGTCGGCCACGGCACGCACCAGGGCCAGCCCGAAGCCCGGGGCCGCGCTGGGGATCGCGCCGGGGCCCGCACCCGGGCCCTCGGAGCTGCGGGTGTCCCCGTAGAGGCGCTCGGCCTCCTCCTGGGTGAGCGGGGCGCCGTCGTTGGCCACCCATAGGCGCACGAACCGCCCCCGGGCCGGGGCATCCACATCCGCTTGGGCCTGGCCCGGGGTGCCGGTGAGCACGGCGGCGCCGATCTCGATGGCCCGCCGCCCCTGGGCGTGCTCCGCGGCGTTCTCCCACAGCCGGCGCAGGGCCTCCCCCACACGGGCAGGGTCGATCCAGGCGCGCACGGCGCCGGCCTCGACGAGGTCCCAGCGGCGGTCGGGGCGGGCACGGGTGGCCTCCGCGTAGGCGCGGGTGAGGATATCGTCCACCATCACCTCGACGGGCCGCACGAAGTCCGGGGTGTGCTGGCGGGCGAGGGTGCCCAGCGAGTCCATGGTGCGGCGCATCTCGGCGAGACCGTCCTCGGCGTCCCGGACGGCGCGCTCCCGCGCCTGCGGGTCCGCCTGAGGATCGGCGAGCACGGCGACGGCGCCGCGCACCCGTTCGCATGGCCCGTCCAGGTGTCGCTGGGCCTGGGTGGCGAAGGTCTGCTGGTCGTGCTGGGCCTGCTCCACCCGGTCCAGCATCCCGTTGATCGCCAGGGCCAGGCGGGCGACGTCGTCGTCCCCCTCGACGGGCACACGCGCCGAGAGGTCGGTGGCGGAGATCCGCGAGGCCGCCCGGCGCATCTGGTGCAGGGGCCGCAGGATCCGGCCGGCCACAAGCCAGGCGATGCCGGCGGTGAGCAGCAGCCCCCCGGCGGCCACGGCGAACAGCACGAGGGCCTCGCGCTCCACCCCGTCCTCCTCACGGCCGGTGAAGTGCGCGACGACGAGCGCGGCGCCGTCGGCCGCGGAGCCCCGGGCATCCACCCGGGTGACACCCCAGCGGACCTCGCCGTCCGGGGAGTCCCAGATGCCGCCGTCCTGCGGGGCGTCCAGCATGCTCTGCAGACGGGCGGTGTCCGTGGCGAGCCGACCACCGGCCCCGCCGCCGACGTTGTCGAGGTAGAGCACGGGGGCACCGGCGGCGTCCTGCCCTGCCACGCCGATCAGGACCTCGCCGGTGGCCGGGGTCTGCCGGGACAGGTAGCGGTCCAGCATGGCCTGGGTGGACTCGAACGGCTGAGCCGTGGTGGGGTCCACCCCCTCGGCGGCGAAGGTGCGGAACTCGTCCAGCTCCTGCACCACGGAGGCGTTGGCGCGGTCGGCGACCTGCCCGAGCAGGACAGACCGGGTGGTCACGGTGACGGCGAGCAGGGCGATCGCCGTGGTGAGCACAATCCACCCGACGATGCGCCAACGGGTCGGGGCACCGGTGCGGTGGGGGGCCTTCGTCGTGTCAGTCGTCATCGTCGTCCCCGTCCTCGTCGGTGTCGTCCTCGCGGTCGTCGTCCTGGTCCTCGGCGTCGTCGTCGGGGCCGGTGGTGGGCACCGGGGTGGCGGTGGCGACGTCGTCCCGGTCGTCTCCCTCGGCGCCGGCGCCCGGAGCGTCGCGGGGCGCCGGACGTGCGGAGACCGGTGGCTGCGGCTCCACCACGCGCGGGACCACGGTGCCCCGGCCGGCGTCGGACGGGACAGGGCTCGCACCGGTCGGTGGGGACGCGGGCGCGGCGGGGGGCAAGGAGGGGGCCACCGGGTCGGCGGAGGCGGCGGGCGCCGGCGCGGACTGGGCCGGCGTCGGCGTCGCCCCCAGGTCCACCCTCACGGACACGCCGTCCACGGGGGGCGGTCCGGTGGTGGAGGAGAGGGCTTCGCTGGCCATCGCGAGGCCGGCCGGGACGGCGATGACGCCCACGACGGCGGCGTAGCGGCGCAGCAGGCCGCCGCGCCCGGCCGTGGGCTCGCCGGAGGGGCCCTCGGCGGGACGGTTCGGGGGTGGGGGCGCGTCGGGGCGCGTGGTGACTCGTCGGATCATGGCCTCCGGCGTCCTCCCAGGGGATGCGGCGTCGTTGGTCGTGACTCCGCGGACTCGGAGGAGCCGGAGCGCGCGGTGCCGCTGCTCGGGCGCGCTGTGCGCCCGAGGTGGAATCACGGCAAACCCTACCGGAGGGTCGACGCTCAGGGGTCCGGGAACAATCCGCCCTCTCGGCTCGTTGAGTTTTGAAGAACATGGGGTCCACCACCCCATGGACCCCGGAAGGAGCACACCATGCAGTTCGGCGTCTTCACCATCGGCGACCTCACCGCCGACCCCACCACCGGCACCACCCCCACCGAGCACCAGCGCATCAAGGACACCGTGCGGATCGCCCAGCGGGCCGAACAGGCCGGCTTCGACGTGTTCGCCACCGGCCAGCACCACAACCCTCCCTTCGCCGCACCCGGCAACCCGCCCACGCTGCTGTCCTACCTGGCGGCGGTGACGGACCGCATCCAGCTGTCCACCGCCACCACGCTCATCACCACGATGGACCCGGTACGCCTGGCCGAGGACTACTCCTACCTGCAGCACCTGGCCGACGGCCGCGTGGACCTCACCCTGGGCCGCGGCAACACCGGCCCCGTATACCCCTGGTTCGGCAAGGACATCCGCCAGGGCATCCCGCTGGCCGTGGAGAACTACGCCCTCCTGCACCGCCTGTGGCACGAGCACACCGTGGACTGGTCCGGCCGGTTCCGCACCCCGCTGCAGAACTTCACGCTCACCCCCCAACCGCTCGACGGCGTCGCCCCCTTCGTGTGGCACGGCTCCATCCGCTCCCCCGAGATCGCCGAGCAGGCCGCCTACTACGGCGACGGGTTCTTCCACAACAACATCTTCTGGAACAAGGAGCACGTCATCCAGATGGTGCGCCTGTACCGGCAGCGGTACGAGTACTACGGCCACGGCAGAGCCCACCAGGCGTACGTGGGCCTGGGCGGGCAGGCCTACCTGGCCGAGAACTCCCAGGACGCCGTGCGCGAGTTCCGCCCGTACTTCGACAACGCTCCGGTGTACGGGCACGGGCCCTCCCTGGAGGAGTTCATGCGGATGACCCCGCTGACCGTCGGCTCCCCGCAGCAGGTGATCGAGCGGACCCTCGAGTTCCGCGAGTGGGTCGGCGACTACCAGCGGCAGATGTTCCTGCTCGACCACGCCGGCCTGCCCACAGACGTGGTGCTGCGCCAGATCGACCTCATGGGCGAGAAGGTCCTGCCCGTGCTGCGCCGGGAGTTCGCCGCCCTCAAACCCGCGGACGTCCCCGAGGCCCCGACGCACGAGTTCCTCGTCGAGCGCGCGCGCCGCGGCGAGGCGCCCGTGCCGGGCGGAGCCGAGGGCTCCCAGGCCTGGGCCGACCGGCAGGCCGCCCACACCACCACGGACGACGCCCGCACCGACGTCGCCCAGGAAGGACAGACCCGATGACCTCCCCCGACCTCCCCACCCCCACCGTTCCCGGCCGCGAGGCCACCGACCCCTTCACCCCGCAGAGCCGGCACATCGCCGTGGTCTCCGGCGGCCTGGGCGAGCCCTCGCAGTCCACCATGCTCGCCGAGGCCCTGGCCGAGGCCACCGCCGACGCACTCGCCGAGCAGGGGGTGGCCCCCCAGGTGCACATGATCCCCCTGCGCCCGCTCGCCGGGGACATCGCCCAGGCCCTCGTGACCCCCACCCGCTCGGAGCCCCTCGCCGAGGCGCTGCGCCAGGTGCAGACGGCCGACGGCGTCGTGGCGGTCTCCCCCACGTTCAAAGCCTCCTACTCGGGGCTGTTCAAGTCCTTCGTGGACCTCCTGGAGGACGGCACGCTCACCGGCGTGCCCGTGCTCCTCGGCGCCACCGGGGGCACCGCACGGCACTCGTTGATGATCGACACCGCCCTGCGCCCGCTGTTCGCGTACCTGCGCACCCAGGCCGTGCCCACAGCCGTGTTCGCTGCCTCCGACGACTGGGGCCGCGCTCAGGGGCAGCAGGAGTCCCTGAGCACCACCCCGCTGCGGGCCCGCATCGCCGACGCCGGACGGGACCTCGCCACGGCCCTCACCCTGCGGCAGCCCCGTCCCCGCCCCACCACCGACGATCCCTCTCCCCTGGAGGTGACCCCCTTTGACCAGCTGCTCCACCCCGCATCCTGACCCCGCCCGGCCGGGCAGGACCGGCCCGGAGGCCGCCGCGGACACGGACGCACCCGAGCCGGACACCTGGTACGGGACCGCGACGCCTGCCCACCGCGCCGCCGACACCGCCCACCTGGCCTGGCGCGCCTACTTCGAGGCCACCCAGCTGCTCACCGACCGCCTCGAACGCGGGCTGAAGGAGAGCTGCTGGATGTCCCTGGCCGACTACCACGTGCTGCTGCTGCTCGTGGAGTCCGACGAGGGGCGGCTGCGGATGGGCGAGCTCGCCTCCCGCATGGTCTTCTCCCCCTCCCGCCTGACCTACCAGGTGCGTTCGCTCATGGAGCGCGGCCTGGTGGAGCGGCACCCGACCGCCACCGACCGGCGCGGGGCCGAGGCCGTGATCACCGACGCCGGCCGGGCCGCCTTCCGGCAGGCGAGCCGGCACCACGGCAGCCAGGTGGACGAGTTCTTCCTGCACGACCTCGACCCCGAGGAGGCCCGCGTGCTCACCCGGGTGTTCTCCCGGCTCGGCCGGCGCCTCGACGGATCAGCCTGAGACCCGCACCGGGCGGTCCGGTCAGGAGACCGGCACACCGCCCAGGGTCGCGGTGGTGGCCGTGGGGGCGCCGGCGGCATCCCACGTGGTGATGGTGACGTGCCCGCCGGCGGGCACATCCGCCATCACCGGCAGCCAGGCCAACGGCTCGCCCTGCAGGTCGAGGTGGCTGCGGCCCAGGTCGGTGCCGTCGGCGGCGTGGGCCGTGACGGTCACGCGGGAGAAGCCGCCCTGCGGGGTCTCCACCACCACGCGGGTGTTGAACGCGACCCCCTCGGCGGGCGCGGCCACGAGGGTGGTCACTCCGTCCGCGGGGAGCGCGTGCTTGGGCGCACGGGCCGGTGCCTTCACAGCGCTCTTCGGGGCCGGAGCCTGGGCGGCGTGCTTCGGTGCGGGGGCCGGCGTCGTGAGGGCCGGCGCGGCGTGCTTGGGCGCGGCGTGCTTCGGGGCACGGGCCGGCGCGGGGGTCTTCTCGGTCACCTCGGCCAGGGACTCGGCGGGCACGATGATCGTGGACATCGCCTGGGCGTCGCAGGCCACGGCGCGGCCCTGGGCGTCGAAGCGCACCGGGGCGACCCCGGAGATCACGCCGACCACGCGCTGCTCGGCGTCGTAGACGGCCCCGCCGGAGTCACCCGGGTAGGTGCTGGCCACGTCGAGCGCGACCTGGTCGTCATAGGAGTCCCGGCAGACGGCGGCGCTGTCGAAGGCACGCGTGTGGCTGATCGAGTTCGGCCGGCCCAGGGGCACGGAGGAGCCGTGGGTGTACACGGTCTCCCCGACCGCCACGGACGAGGCCGGGCGTGTGGACCAGTCGCCCACGACCTCCACGCCCTGGTCGAGGGCGATCCTCACGACGTCCACGCCGCCGGGGGCCGGCAGGGCCGCGACCGTGCCCACCCGCACGCCCTCGGCGGAGAGGACCGGGGAGCCCACGGCCCACCGGCCGGCGCCGCAGTGCGCGGCGGTGTAGGCGGTGGAGTCGCTGACGATGGTGAGGCTGCAGGCACCGGCCGGGGTGGCCAGGGCGGCGCCCTGTGTGAGAGGCGTGGCGGCCAGCGCCGGGGCGGCACCGGTGACGACCACCGCGCCCAGGGCCACGGTGGCGGCCCCGGAGAGGGTTCGGCTGTTCATGGGGTATTCCTCAGGTGCTGGGGATCGGGCCGGTGGCCTCCACACGGCCGACCGGACGACGGGACGGAGGGCTCCGCCCCCTGTCAGCCCACGGTAGCCGATGCCCCCGGACGCCGTTCAAGGCCGCCGGACGGTGATCTCCACAGAGTCCGCACGCTCAGCCAGCAGCGGCAGGTCCGCCAGCACCGTGCGCAGCGTCGCGGTCATCAGGCGCACCCCGGCGGCGTCCGTGCCGCGGGCCGGCATCGCCACGACCCGCAGCTCCGTGCCGGAGCCGCCGCCGGCCATGACCTCCCCGGAGGCCGTCCGGGTGGCCACGCCCGGCCCGGGAGCCAGGCCCAGGGACATCAGGTTCGGCACGAGGTCCGCGACCTCCCCGATCGCCGCCGCCAGCTCCTCGTCCACATAGGACGGCGTCCACGCCCGCTGCTGGGCCAGGGCCCACACGGCGGGGCGGCGCACCACATAGGTGTGCTCCGCGCCGGCGTCGACCACCACCAGATCGCACCCCTCGTCCACCGCGGACAGGCACGCGCGCGGCATCCAGACCGCCACCGGCCGGGCCTGCCGGTTCCAGGCCGTCAGCGCCGGCACACTCGTGAACACGGGCAGCGCGCTGCGCCCGTCCGGGGCGCGCATCGTCACCAGGGCCACGTCCGCGGCCTTGTCCCCGTGGAGGGCGGCGTCGGTGTGGTCATGCCCGTGAGCGTGCTCGTGCTCGTGGTCGTGTCCCTCGGTGTGGCCGGTGTGGCCCGGATGCCCGTGCACCGCGGAGTCGTCCACGGCGAGCGTGGGCACCACGGCCGCGAACACGCGGATCCCGGCGAGCACCTGCGCCACCTCGGCCTCCCCGGCCGACCCGGAGGTGAGGGACTCCATCGCCTGCGTCCACGCGGACGGGGCGGTGCCGTCGTCGTCGTCGAACACGTGCAACGGGTTCGCGGAGCCGTCCACGCCCGGGCCGGAGAGGTCACGGCCCGCCCAGGGCACCCCAGCGGTGTCCGCGGTGTTCTCCCCCGCCGTCTTCGCGCGCATCCGCTCCAGGGCGGCACGGATGTGGCCGGGCAGCTCCCGGGCGCCCTCCACGGGCACCCGGACCGGGGCGTCCTCGCCCTCGGTGGCGCTCACTCGGCCTCCGGGGCAGGGTGGGCGGCACGGGCCTCGGCGACGTCGGCGCCGGCGGCCACCGCGAGCGCCTGCGGCAGGGTGAAGCGCCCGGCGTACAGGGCCTTGCCCATGATGGCGCCCTCCACCCCCTGCGGGACCATGGCGGCCAGAGCCGCGATGTCCTCGAGGGAGGAGATACCGCCGGAGGCGACCACGGGCTTGTCGGTGACCCGGCAGACCTCGGCGAGCAGCTCCGTGTTGGGCCCGCGCAGGGTGCCGTCCTTGGTCACGTCCGTCACCACGTAGCGGGGGCAGCCGGCGTCCTCGAGACGGGCGAGCACCTCCCAGAGGTCGCCGCCCTCCTTCGTCCAGCCGCGGGCGGCCAGGGTGGTCCCGCGCACGTCCAGGCCGACGGCGATCCGGTCCCCGAAGCGCTCGATGGCCCGGGCCGTCCACTCCGGGTCCTCGAGGGCCGCGGTGCCCAGGTTCACACGGGTGGCGCCCATCTCGAGGGCGTGCTCGAGGGAGGCGTCGTCCCGGATGCCGCCGGAGAGCTCCACCTTGATGCCGAGGCTGTCCACCACCTCGCGCAGGATCTCGCGGTTGTCCCCGCGGCCGAAGGCGGCGTCGAGGTCCACGAGGTGGATCCACTCGGCGCCGGCGCGCTGCCAGTCCAGGGCGGCGGCCAGCGGCTCGCCGTAGGAGGTGGCGGAACCGGCCTCGCCCTGGACGAGGCGCACGGCCTGGCCGTCCTGGACGTCGACGGCGGGCAGGAGCTCGAGGGCGGGAGCGGCGTCGTTCCGGGTCATGGGGGTTCCTCTCAGGGGGTGTGAGCGAGGTCGGTCAGGTGCCGACGGTCAGGAAGGCGGCGGCGATGGCCATGCCGGCCAGCACCAGGGCGATCAGGGCGGCCCACCCCGGTGCGCGCTGGGCGCGCAGGGACCAGGCGGCGCCGATCAGCAGGCCGCCGAGGCCGAGGTAGAGGACCGACCAGTAGGGCATCAGAGGGTGTCCAGCCAGTTGCGCAGCAACTGCAGACCGGCCTCCCCGGACTTCTCGGGGTGGAACTGGGTGGCGCAGAGTGGGCCGTTCTCCACGGCGGCGATGAAGTCCGCCCCGTGGTGGGCCCAGGTGACCTGCGGCGGGCGCATGGCGGGGATGCTCTGGTCGAAGTCCCAGCGCAGCACGCCGTAGGAGTGCACGAAGTAGAAGCGCTCGTCCTCGATGCCGTCGAAGAGCGCGCTGCCGGCGGCCGGGCGGACAGTGTTCCAGCCCATGTGGGGCAGGACGTCGGCGGGCAGGCGCTCCACCAGGCCGGGCCACTCCCCCATGCCTGCGGTGTGCTCGCCGTGCTCCTCGCCGGCCTCGAACAGCACCTGGTGGCCCACGCACACCCCGAGCACGGGACGGCCGCCGGCCACCCGACGGCCGATCCAGCGGGTGCCGCCGACCTCCGTGAGGGCCTGCATCACGGCCCCGTATGCCCCCACGCCGGGCACGAGCAGCCCGTCCGCGGAGAGCACGGCGTCCGGGTCCCGGGTGAGCTCCACCTGGGCGCCGGCGTGCTCGACGGCGCGCACGGCCGAGCGCACGTTCCCCGATCCGTAGTCCAGGACGGCGACGCGCGGCCGCACCCCGGGCACGGAGGTGGGGGCGGCCATCAGAGGGCGCCCTTGGTGGAGGGGATGCCGCTGACGCGCGGGTCGTCCTCCGCGGCCGAGCGCAGGGCCCGGGCGAAGGCCTTGAACTGGGCCTCGACGATGTGGTGCGGATCGCGGCCGCGCACCACGTCCATGTGCAGGCAGATGGCCGCGTGGAAGGTGATGGCCTCGAACACGTGGCGGGTCATCGACCCGGTGAAGTGCCCGCCGATGAGGTGATACTGCTGACCCTCGGGCTCGCCCTCGTGCACGAGGTAGGGGCGGCCGGACAGGTCCACGACGGCGCGGGCCAGGGCCTCGTCCAGGGGGGCGGAGGCCTCCCCGAAGCGGCGGATGCCGCGCTTGTCGCCGAGGGCCGTCTTGAGGGTCTCGCCCAGGGTGATGGCGACGTCCTCCACGGTGTGGTGCACGTCGATGTGGGTGTCCCCCTCCGCGTGGACGGTGAGGTCCATCTGGGAGTGGCGGGCCAGCGCGGTGAGCATGTGGTCGTAGAACGGCACGCCGGTGGAGATGTCGGCCGTACCCGTGCCGTCAAGGTCCAGTTCGAGGCGGATGTCGGACTCGCTGGTGGTGCGGTGCATGCGGGCACGGCGTCCGGAGATGAGCTCGGGGGCCACGGGGTCCTCCTGGGGTGGGCGGGCGTCGGGGTGAGGTCGGCGGGGTGAGGGCGGCGGGCGGGCGGGTGCCCAGTCCATCGTAGGTGCGGCGGGCCTCGGGGTGATCCGCTCGGGTCGGTCAGGGGATTCCGGACGGAGGCTTCGGCCGGAGTGGGGCGGTCAGGCGGAGGGTTCGGCAGGGCGCTCGGCGGGATGCTCGGCCAGGACGACCTCGAGCGCGGTGAGGAACGCGGTGGTCTCCTCCTCCGTTCCGGCGGTGACGCGCAGGTGGTGGGGGATGCCGACGTCGCGCACCAGCACGCCGTGGGCCAGCAGGGCCTGCCACACGGCGTGGGCGTCCTGGAAGCGGCCGAAGAACACGAAGTTGGAGTCCGAGACTGCCGGGTGCAGCCCGAGCTCGCGCAGACGCGCGACGATGCGGTCGCGCTGGCCCTTGATGGCCTCGACGGTGCCCAGCAGGGTGTCCACGTGCTCGAGCGCGGCGAGGGCGGTGGCCTGGGTGACGGCCGAGAGGTGGTACGGCAGGCGCACCAGGCGCAGGGCGTCGGTGACGGCGGCGTCCGCGGCCAGGTAGCCCAGGCGGGCACCGGCCAGGGCGAAGGCCTTGGACATCGTGCGGGTCACGATCAGCCGCTCCCGACCGGGCAGCAGGGTCAGCGCCGAGCGCGTGCCGGCGAGGGCGAACTCCGCGTAGGCCTCGTCCACCACGATCATGGCGCCGTGGCCACCGTCGGCCTCGTTGCGCGCCTGGGCGTCGTAGACGGCCTCGATCACCTCGAGCTCGAGGGCCGTGCCCGTGGGGTTGTTCGGGGAGGCGAGCACGACGACGTGGGGCCGGTGGCGCCGCACCTGCTCGGCGGCGTGCTCGGCGGAGAGGGTGTGGTCCTCGGCGCGGCCGCCGTCCACGAACGCGGTGTCCGTGCCCGCGGCGAGCAGGGGGTACATCGAGTAGCTGGGCTGGAAGGACAGCAGCGTGCGCCCCGGACCGCCGAAGGCCTGGAGGATCTGCTGCAGGACCTCGTTGGAGCCGTTGGCCGCCCACACCTGCTCCGGGCCGATCCCGTGGCCGAGGTAGCCCGCCAGGTGCTCGCGCAGCTGCGTGAACTCACGGTCCGGGTACCGGTTGAGGCCGCCGGCCACCGCGGCCACACGGGCCGTGATGGCCTCGGCCACCTCGGCGGGCACCGGGTGGGTGTTCTCGTTCGTGTTGAGCATGTACGGCACGTCCAGCTGGGGGGCGCCGTACGGGCTGAGGCCGCGCAGACTGTCGCGCAGCGGCAGCGAGGAGAGGTCGGGCATGGCGTCCATCCTAGGAAAGAGCGGGCACCTCGGCGGACCGTGGGTCGGATTGGGTCGCCCACCACCCCCGCCCACAGCGGCGCCCTCCAACGGCGGCACTCATGCCGCGAAGGGGAGGAACAGCTCCTCACCGGGCTCCGGGGCGCGGCCCTCCAGACTGTTCAGCTGGTCCAGCCGTTCCACGATCACGTACGGATCCTGCCCCGGGGCCACCGTCTGGGCGATCGACCAGAGACTGTCCCCCGGCATCACCGTGATGGTCTGCAGCTCCGCGGCGGGCACGTCCGCCGAGGCCGCCGGAGGCGAGAGCAGGATGCCCGCGAAGAACACGGCGGCCGCCGTGAGCGCGCAGACGGAGAGGATCAGCGGCACCCCTCGGAGCACGAGGCGGCCACGGCGGGTGAGGCGGAAGCCGCCCGGACGATGCTGGGCTGCGTGCGCGAGTGTCATGGAGTCCTTGCCTTCCTCCCGGCGAGCGGGCGAGTCGAACATCTGTTCGATGCTCTTCGAACCCTTTTCTAGCACATGTGTTCGAGACTCGCCCAGAGCGAGTCGAACACATCTTTGGATCCGACGGGCCCCTCCAGTAGTGTCGGAGGACACCCGAACCCCAGGGCCGGCCCCGGCGGTCACCCCGATCCCACCAGCCGGGCCGGACACGATAAGCCCCTCCAGCAGAACGGACGCCCGGCATGGCCACCCCCGCCCCCCAGCACCCCGCTCCGGCGCTCACAGACCGCCAGCGGCGGATCCTGCGGACCATCCGCGACGTCATCGCCGAGCGCGGCTACCCGCCGTCGATGCGGGAGATCGGCGACGCGGCGGACCTGTCCTCCCTCTCCTCCGTGACCCACCAGCTCGACCAACTGAAGCGCTTCGGCTACATCCGCAGGGATCCGGGCCGCCCCCGCGCCCTCGAGGTGCTCCGGGACGAGGACGGCGCCCCCGTGCACGAGAACGCCGCCGCCCAGGATCGCGCAGGCCTGGCCGGCCTGCCCTCCTGGCACACCGGCGCCCACGAGGGCGAGACCGTGCCCGTGCCGTGGGTGGGGCGCATCGCCGCCGGTGGACCGATCCTGGCCGAGCAGCGGGTCGAGGAGGTCATGGAGGTGCCCCGACGACTCACGGGCGAGGGCGAGCTGTTCATGCTGCGCGTCTCCGGGGACTCCATGGTGGACGCCGCGATCTGCGACGGCGACTGGGTGGTGGTCCGGCGTCAGGAGACCGCCCAGAACGGGGACATCGTCGCCGCCCTCCTGGACGACGAGTCCACCGTGAAGACCTTCCGCCAGCGCGACGGCCACACCTGGCTGCTCCCCCAGAACACGGCGTACGAGCCGATCCTGGGCGACCGCGCCACCATCATGGGCCGGGTCGTCACCGTCCTGCGGGCCCTCTGAGCCGACCGCCGCCCGGTTCTGGAGAGGACCGGGCGGCCGACACCTCAGCGGGCGGACACCTCAGGGCGCCAGACGGCTCAGGACGCCGCGCACCACCGCCGGGTCCGTGGTGCGCCAGAAGTCCGGCAGGGCGCTGGTGATGTACCCGCCGTAGCGCTCGGTCGCCAGGCGCGAGTCCAGCACGGCGACGACGCCCCGGTCGCCCTGGGCACGCACGAGCCGGCCGGCGCCCTGTGCCATGCGCACGGCCGCGTGGGTGGCCGAGACCTTCATGAACCCGTTGCCGCCGTGCCGGGCGACGTCCCGGGTGCGGGCCTGAGAGAGCGGGTCGTCCGGGCGCGGGAACGGGATGCGGTCGATCACCACCAGTCGCAGCGAGGGCCCCGGGACGTCCACTCCCTGCCACAGGCTCATGGTGCCGAACAGGGAGGTGTCCGGCTCGTCCGCGAACTGCCGGACCAGGGCGGAGAGGGTGGCCTCGCCCTGGCAGAGGATCGTGTGGCCCCGGCCCAGCCGGGTCCGCATCTGCGCGGCAGCATCCTCGGCGGCCCGGCGTGAGGAGAACAGCCCCAGCGCCCCGCCCCGAGAGGCCCGCAGCAGCGCCTCGAGCTCGTCCAGCGACTCCGGGGACGCGGTGCGCCCCGGCTTCGGCAGGTGCCGGGCCACGTAGAGGATCCCCTGGCGGGGGTAGTCGAAGGGGCTGCCCACGTCGAGCGCGGTGTAGCGCGGCGCACCCGGGCCTGCCAGCCCGACGTCGCCGGCCACCGAGTCGAAGCGCCGTTCCCCCTTGCCCACGGTGAGCGTGGCGGAGGTGAGCACCGTGGTGGCCTTGCCGAACAGGCCCTCGCGGAGCTTGCCCGCCACGGAGATGGGCGCCACGTAGAGCTGGGGCGGGTCGGATTCGTCCCCGGGCTGCCACCCCACGCCGGGCTCGAAGTGCCCGGGTCGGGTGGCCCACAGGACCTCGGGGAAGTCGGCCTCGGGCCGGGCCGCGAGCATCCGCTCCACCACCTCAACCACCTCGAGCAGCCGGGACCGGGCCATCTGGCGCCCGCCGTCAGCCTCCGACTCCTTGTCCTTGCCGAGGTCGGAGAAGCACTGCCGGGCGGCCGCGAGCACGGCCCCCAAGGCCTGCTCCTGGGCCTCGTCCGGGCCGCCGTGGATGAGCCCGGAGGGCACGCCCTCGAACGCTCGGTCCAGGCCGGCGGCGGCCTGCAGGAGATCCTCCACGGCCACGGCGGTGTGCTTGCGCAGCGAGGTCGCCGCCCCGTGCACGATGGACCCGGAGAGCTGGCCGGTGACGGCGCCGGTCACCCGGTCCTGCAGCTCGTGGGCCTCGTCCACCACCACCGCCGAGTAGGCCGGCAGCACCGCCAGGCCCTCGAAGGCGCTGATCGCGAGCATCGCGTGATTGGTGACCACCACGTCGGCGTCGGCGGCCTCAGCCCGGGCGCGTTCGGAGAAGCACTCCTCCGCCATGGGGCAGCGCGAGGCGCCGAGGCAGTCCACCGCGGAGACGGACACCTGACGCCAGGCGCGGTCCGTCACGGGGACGTCGAGGTCGTCGCGGTCGCCCGTCTCGGTGGTCTCGGCCCACCGTCGCAGGTAGAGCACCTCCTTGCCGAGCAGGGAGGTCGGGGTGCCGTCGTCGCCGGTGCCCAGGACCGTGCCGCCGTCGTCCGTGACGGCAAAGAGGGTCTCGTCCCCCTCGTCCCCCGGGTAGCCGCCCTCGATCTTGTGCCGGCACAAGTAGTTGGACCGGCCCTTCACGAGCGCCACCACGGGCTCGCGCGGCAGCTCATCCCGGAGGATCTCCACCAGGCGGGGGGCGTCCCGGCGCATGATCTGCGCCTGCAGCGCCAGGGTGGCGGTGGCCACGACCACCGGGTCGTCCTGCCCCATGGCGTGCTGGAGCGCGGGGATCAGATAGGCCAGCGACTTGCCCGTGCCCGTGCCGGCCTGCACCAGCAGGTGGCGGCGGGTCTCGAGCGCACGCGCCACCTGCAGGACCATCTCCCGCTGACCGGCGCGTTGCTGCCCGCCGGTGGCCTCCACGACGACGTCCAGCAGCCGCAGCGCCTCCTCCTCACGGTCCGTGGTGGGCACCGCGGCGGATGCGCCGGCCTCCTCCGACCCCGGCGCCCCCATCAGACGGCGGGCTCCGGGCGGCCCGAGGCATCCACCCGGTAGGGGGCGAGGTCCTCGGCGATGTCCTCACGGACCAACACGGACAGTCGGGTGCCGCCCTCCTCGTACGCCTCAGCGAGGATCTCGGCGTCCTCGGAGTGCAGGCGGGAGACCACCTGGCCGTCCGTGAACGGCACGAGCAGCTCCAGGCGCACGCTCGGGCGCGGGATGGTGGAGGCGATGGCGCGCTCGAGCTCGGCGATGCCCTCGCCCGTACGGGCGGAGACCACCACAGTGTGGGGCTCCTTGGCACGGATGCGGGCGATCACGGCCGGCTCGGCGGCGTCCGCCTTGTTCAGCACGATGATCTCGGGGATCCGGTGGGCGTCCACCTCGGCCAGCACCCCGCGCACGGCGGCGATCTGCCCCTCCGGGTCCGGGTGCGAGCCGTCCACCACGTGCAGGATCACGTCCGCGTCCGCGACCTCCTCAAGCGTGGAGCGGAAGGCCTCCACGAGCTGCGTGGGCAGGTTGCGCACGAAGCCCACGGTGTCGGAGAGGGTGTAGCCGATGCCGTCCGGGGTCATGGCCCGGCGGACGGTCGGGTCCAGGGTGGCGAACAGGGCGTTCTCCACGAGCACCCCGGCGTGGGTGAGCCGGTTCAGCAGGGAGGACTTGCCGGCGTTGGTGTAGCCGGCGATCGCCACGGAGGGCACCCGGTTGCGGCGGCGGTTGGCCCGCTTGGTCTCGCGCGCCGGCTTCATCGCGGCGATCTCCCGCTTGAGCTTGGCCATACGGGTGCGGATGCGGCGGCGGTCCAGCTCGATCTTCGTCTCACCGGGGCCACGGGAGCCGATGCCCTCACCGCCGGCGGCGCGACCGCCGGCCTGCCGGGACATGGACTCACCCCAACCGCGCAGGCGCGGCAGCAGGTACTCGAGCTGAGCGAGCTCCACCTGCGCCCGGCCCTCACGGGAGGTGGCATGCTGGGCGAAGATGTCGAGGATCAGCGCGGTGCGGTCGATCACCTTCACACGCACCACGTCCTCGAGCGCACGCCGCTGGGAGGGGGCGAGCTCGGAGTCCACGATCACGGTGTCCGCACCGGTCAGCGCGACGATCTCGGCGAGCTCCCGGGCCTTGCCCTTGCCGAGGAACGTGGCCGGGTCCGGGGTGGCGCGGCGCTGCACGACGCCGTCGAGCACCTCCGAGCCGGCGGTCTCCGCGAGCGCGGCGAGCTCCCGCAACGAGTTCTCCGCGTCCTCCGCGGTGCCCTCGGTCCACACGCCGGCGAGCACCACGCGCTCCAGGCGCAGCTGCCGGTACTCGACCTCGGACATGTCCTCGAGCTCGGTGGAGAGTCCGGCCACGCGGCGCAGGGAGTGGCGGGCGGCCAGCTCGTCCTGGTCGCCGTCGGCCTCGGTATGGGCGTTGCCGCCCTCGGCCAGGGCGAGGGCACGGCCGGCGAGGGCGGACGAGCGGTGCTCGGCGCTCTCCGGGGCGGGGCCGGCGTCGTCGGTCTCGCGGGCGGCGCGGCGGGCGTCGTCCGCAGCGAGGATCCGGTCGATGACGGCCTGGATCTCGTCCTCGGAGGATGCGCCCGAGGCGGGCGGGGTGGTCTGGTTCTGGTCGGTCATGGTCTCCTCTGGGCCTGCACGGTCGGCGGCCCGGTGTCGTCTCAGGCTAGTGCGTCAGGGTGACGCGTTACGGGGATGTGGACGCCCGGGAAGGGCGCCGACGGTGGATCACGGCAGGGCCGCCGCACGGGCGGGGCGGCTGTGGCGCAGGGGTGGACGCAGTCGACGCCGGGGCTCGGCGCACGGGGAGGCTGGGTCCGGGGAGGCCCGCGAGGGCGCGGGGATGGTCATGGAGGGGGATCCTCAGGTGCTCGTCCGGCGTGGCCCGGGCGCACGGGGGCATCTCGGGCGGGGCAGGCGGAGGACGACGGCGGCCGGAGCGATGGGCTCGACGGCGGACGGCGTCAGGCGAACAGCAGGATCATGGGGTCCAGTGTAGCGAGGGGCCTCCGCCGGGGGAAGGTGCTCGCCCTGGGCGAACGGGGGCGAACGGGGCGGGCCGGCGTCGCGGTGGCCAGCCCCGGCGTCGGGGGTCCCCGCTGACTACCATGGCCAGGTGAGCCAGCACTCCCCCGACGGCGGCGCCCCCGCCTCCCACTACTTCGACGCGGCCCCGACCGCGCCCGAGCGCCGACGCACCGTGACCGTGCCCCTGGCCGGCCGCCGGGTGCAGGTGCAGACGGCCAACGGGATCTTCTCCCCCGACGGGCTGGACAAGGGCACGGCCGCGCTGCTGTCCGCCGTGCCCGCCCCTCCACAGACGGGACGGTTCCTCGACGTCGGCGCCGGATGGGGGCCCCTCGCCCTCACCCTGGCGCTGTCCTCGCCCGGGGCGGAGGTGACCGGCGTCGAGGTCAACCAGCGCTCGCTCGCCCTGGCCCGGGACAACGCCGCCGCACTCGGGGCCGGCAACGTTCGGTTCCTGCGGCCGGAGGAGGTGACGGCCGACGCCGAGTTCGACCTGATCTGGTCCAACCCGCCCATCCGGATCGGCAAGGAGGCCCTGCACGGGATCCTCGAACGCTGGCTGCCGGCGCTCGCCCCCGGCGGTGAGGCCTGGCTGGTGGTGCAGAAGAACCTCGGGGCGGACTCGCTGCTGCCGTGGGTCCGGACCATGCTGGAGGAGCGGGAGCCGGGGGCGTTCACCGCCGAGCGGGCGGACACGGTCAAGGGGTTCCGGATCCTGAAGGTGGTGCGGGCCGGCTGAGCCTGCCGTCTCCCGCTTCTCGCACGGGAGGGGCGCTGGAACCTCCCGTTCCATCAACGGGAACGGGCCGGGGCGCTCCCGTTTCGTCAACGGAAGCGCCCCGGGAACCACCCGTTTCTCGAACGGAAGTGTCAGGCGGTGAGTTCGCCTTCGAAGACGAGTTCGGCCGGGCCGGAGAGCACCACATGCTCCTGGCCGTCCCCACCGGCCACGAAGTCCACGCCGAGCACCCCGCCGGGCACCTCAACGAGCCACGAGTCCGAGCCCTCGGCCCCGGCCCACAGTCGCATCGCTGCGGCGGCCGCGCACGCGCCGGTGCCGCAGGACTGCGTCTCCCCCACACCGCGCTCGTGCACCCGCATCCGCACCCGGCCCACCCCCTCGGCCACCAGGGGCTCATGGGCGGCCACGAACTCCACGTTCGTGCCGTGCGGCGGCACCGGTTCCACCAGGGGCGCCTCGTGCAGGTCCAGGGTCTGCAGCTCCGCCAGCGAGGTCAGCGGCACCACCGTGTGCGGGTTGCCCATCGAGATGCTCAGCGCCGGGCGCGGATCCGGCAGGCCTGCCAGGCGGACCAGGGCGTCGGAGGCGTTCTGCTCGGCCTGCTCCGGCTCCAGGAGCGTCCAGGTGCCCATGTCGATCGAGTACCCGCGCTCCAGGCGCGTCACCGTCCTCGCCCCGGCCCGGGTGCCGATGGTCAGGCTCTGTCCCGGGGTCAGCTCCACCAGGCCGGACTCCACCAGGAAGTGCACGAACACCCGCACCCCGTTGCCACACATCTCCGCGGTCGAGCCGTCCCCGTTGCGGTAGTCCATGAACCACTCCGCCTCAGGGTGCTCGGCGAGCACCGTCTCCCCCTCGGGCAGCCGGGCCGAGCGCACCGCTCGGATCACGCCGTCCGCGCCGATGCCCTGATGACGGTCCGCCAGGCGGGCCACCTGCTCGGGCTCGAGGTGCGCGTTGCCCTCCGGGTCCGCGATGAGCACGAAGTCGTTGCCGGTGCCGTGCCCCTTCGTGAACGGCAGGGAGGGGCGGTGGGCGGTCTCGGCGTCCCGACGGCGTCGAGTGCGGGGCTGCGGCTGCTCAGTCATGCGCCCAGTCTAGGAGAGGCCCTGCCCAGCGACGGCGGCCATCGCCTGCTCCACCACGTCCGGGGCGGGCACGTCCACCCAGTGCACCCGCGGATCCGCCCGGAACCAGGTCTCCTGCCGGCGGGCGAACCGGCGGGTGGCCACCACGGTGCGCTCGGCGGCCTCGGCCACGGTGAGCTCGCCGTCCAGCACGGCCAGCATCTCCCGGTACCCGATGGCCCGCGACGCCGTGGGCCCCTGCCGCAGCCCGTCCGGGCCAGGCACGTCCAGGGAACGGACCTCCTCCAGGAACCCGGCAGCGAGCATGGCCTCCACCCGCTGGGCGATCCGCCCGTGCAGCACCTCCCTGTCGATGCGCAGCCCGATCTGCACCACCGGCGCGGCCTCCGGCGCGTAGACCCGCTCCGGCATGAACGAGGAGAACGGACGCCCGGTGAGCCGGTACACCTCCAGGGCACGGACCAGGCGCCGCTCGTCCTGCAGACGTTCCGCCGAGGCCGGGTCCACCGCGGCCAGCTCCGCACGCAACGCCGCCAACCCCTGGGCCCGTGCCCGTTCCTCCAATTCCGCACGCACCGCCGCATCCGTGGGCGGGAACTCGAGCACGTCGAGGGCCGCCCGCACGTACAGGCCCGAACCGCCCACCAGGATCGGGGTGCGGCCGCGCTCTCGGATCTGCGCGAACAGGGTGCGAGCCCACTGCTGGAATGCGGCCACCGAGGCCTCCTGGCCGACGTCGAGCACGTCCAGCAGGTGGTGCGACACCCCCTGGCGCTCGGCCTCGGTCACCTTGGCGGTGCCCACGTCCATGCCCCGGTAGAACTGCAGGGCGTCCCCGTTGACGACCTCACCGTCCAGCGCCTGGGCCAGGGCGACGGCGAGTGCGGACTTGCCCGTCGCCGTCGCCCCGACCACGGCAACCACCGGTGGACGGCCCAGCGGGGCGGGCACGCCGTTCACGCGCGCGGACGCAGGGTGGGCATGCCCAGGCTCGTGGCTCCGCCCGTACCCGCTTCCCCAGGCGCCGGGGCACCACAGGACTCGGCCTGCGCCCGGTCCCAGGCGTCCCCGGCCCGAGAACGGCGCAGCGTGTAGTCCTCGGACGAGGGGTCGGCGACCGCGAAGAACGGGTGCGCCTGCGTGACGGTGACCGTCACGAAGTCCCCCGGGCGAGGCACCGGCGCTCCGTCGGGCACGGAGAAGTGCACGAGCCGGTTGTCCGGGGCGCGCCCGGAGAGCCGGCCCCGCTCGGCCGCCTTGGACCCGGAGTCCGCGGTGACCAGCAGCTCCTGGCGGGTGCCCACGAGCGTGGCCATCTCCTCGGCGCTGATGCGGTCCTGCAGCGCCACAAGGCGCTCGAACCGCTCCTGCACGACGGCCTTGGGCACCTGGTTCTGCATCGCACCGGCCGGGGTGCCCGGGCGGATCGAGTACTGGAACGTGAACGCGGAGGAGAACCGGGAGGCCTCCACCACCCGCATCGTCTCGGCGAAGTCTTCCTCCGTCTCCCCCGGGAAACCCACGATGATGTCCGTGGTGATGGCCGCGTGAGGGATGCGCTCGCGGACCTTCTCGAGGATGCGCAGGAACTTCGCGGACCGGTAGGAGCGGCGCATGTCCTTGAGCACCCTGTCCGAGCCGGACTGCAGGGGCATGTGCAGCTGCGGCATCACGGTGGGGGTCTCGGCCATGGCGTCGATGACGTCGTCCGTAAACGCGGCAGGGTGCGGGCTGGTGAAGCGGATGCGCTCGAGGCCCTCGATCTGCCCGCAGGCGCGCAGCAGCTTGGCGAACGCGCCGCGGTCGCCGAACTCCACACCGTAGGTGTTCACGTTCTGCCCCAGCAGGGTGACCTCCACGGCGCCGGCGTCCACGAGCGCCTGGACCTCCGCGAGGATCTCCCCCGGGCGGCGGTCCTTCTCCTTGCCGCGCAGCGAGGGGACGATGCAGAACGTGCACGTGTTGTTGCAGCCCACGGAGATGGACACCCAGCCGGAGTGGGTGGAGTCCCGCTTGGTGGGCAGCGTGGAGGGGAAGACCTCGAGGGACTCGAGGATCTCGATCTCCGCCTCGGCGTTGTGCCGGGAGCGCTCGAGCAGCACCGGCAGGGAACCGATGTTGTGGGTACCGAAGACGACGTCCACCCAGGGGGCCTTCTGCTGGATGGCGGTCTGGTCCTTCTGCGCGAGGCAGCCGCCGACGGCGATCTGCAGGCCCGGGCGGGCGTCCTTGAGGGCGCGCAGGTTGCCGAGGTTGCCGTAGAGGCGGTTGTCCGCGTTCTCCCGGACGGCGCAGGTGTTGAAGACCACGAGGTCGGGCTCCGCACCCTCCTCCGCCGGGGTGTACCCGGTGGACTCGAGGAGCCCGCTGATGCGTTCGGAATCGTGCACGTTCATCTGGCACCCGAACGTGCGGACCTCGTAGGTGAGGCCCTCGTGCGGGCGCGGGGCGCCGGCGGCGGGGGCGGGGGCTTCAGTGGGGGGATCCGTCAACGTCACCGCACCATTCTAGGAACTAGTGTCCGGGACCTCGCACCCGGCACTCGTGCCGCCGGGGTGGGCATGGGTGCTCAGGCCTCGTGCTCGGCGAGCACCTCGCGCACCACGGTGAAGGCCAGGGAGCCGCCGTACCCCTTGCGGCCGAGCATGCCGACCAGGCGCCGGGTCTGGCGGTCCCGCTCCGCCCGGGCCTGCGGGTCCGACCCGGCGGGCACGGTGCGGCCCCGCAGACGACGGCGGACGAGGTCCTCGGCGGCGGCCCGCTCGTCCTCGGAGTCGATGGCCTCCAGGGCCTCGGCGGCGACGTCCCGGTCCACGCCCTTCTGCTGCAGCTCGTGGCGCAGGGCACGCCGGGCCAGGCCCTTGCCCCGGTGGCGGCTGCGGACCCAGACCTCCGCGAAGGCGGCGTCGTCCACGAGCCGGACCTCCTCCATGCGGTCGAGGATCCGGGCCACGAGCTCGGGCTCCGCGCCCCGCTCGGTGAGCTTGTCCTCGAGCTGGCGGCGGGAGCGGGGACCCAGGGCCAGCTGCCGCAGCACGACCTCGCGGGCGGCCTCCTCCCGCTCGTGCGGGTCCTCCGGCAGCGGAGCTGGTCCGGGGGCACGGGTGCGGCCGGTGCGAGTGTCCCGGCCCTCGGCGGCCACTGTCCGGGACCTTGGCCCCTGGGAGCTTCTGCTCCGGCGGGAGCTCGCCCGGGAGCCCGATGAACCGGAGGAAGAGGATCCCGAGGGACCGGAGGCGGAGCCCGGAGCGTCTGCCGACCACGGCAGCACCCGCGGCCCGGAGGCCGGGGTGGGGGCCGGCAGGTCGCTGGCGCGCGTCAGCAGCGCCCCGAGGTCGGGAGCTTCCCGGAATTCCGGGGTGTCAACAGGCACCGGGGTCTGGCCGGCGTCCTGCTCGACGCCGGCCAGGCCGAGCCACAGGGCTGCGGCGTCGGTGTCCCGGGGGTCGTCGAAGTCGGGCACGGCCTCCGGGGAGCGGCCGGCACCGGAGCGGTGCTCCATGCGGCGGCTCCCCGGACGGCGACCCCGAGACGACGGCGCGGTCATCCGGCGGCAGCGTCTCCGGCCACGGCGGTCAGGGCCGGGGCGTCTTCGGCCTCGTCCTCCTTGATCACACCCAGCTTGGTGAGGATGCGCTGCTCGATCTCGAGGGCGAGGTCCGGGTTGTCCTTGAGGAAGCGGCGGGCGTTCTCCTTGCCCTGGCCGAGCTGGTCGCCGTCGTAGGTGAACCAGGCGCCGGACTTCTTCACGATCCCGTGCTCCACGCCCATGTCGATCAGCCCGCCCTCGCGGGAGATGCCGACGCCGTAGAGGATGTCGAACTCGGCCTGCTTGAAGGGCGGGGCCATCTTGTTCTTCACGATCTTGACCCGGGTGCGGTTGCCCACCGGGTTGCCGCCCTCCTTGAGGGTCTCGATACGGCGGACGTCGATGCGCACGGAGGCGTAGAACTTCAGGGCCTTGCCGCCGGTGGTGGTCTCCGGGGAGCCGAAGAACACGCCGATCTTCTCGCGCAGCTGGTTGATGAAGATGGCCGTGGTGTTGGTCTGGTGCAGGCGGCCGGTCACCTTGCGCAGCGCCTGGGACATCAGGCGGGCCTGCAGGCCCACGTGGGAGTCGCCCATCTCGCCCTCGATCTCGGCGCGCGGGGTGAGCGCGGCCACGGAGTCGATGACCACGACGTCCAGGGTGCCCGAGGAGACGAGCATGTCCATGATCTCGAGCGCCTGCTCGCCGGTGTCCGGCTGGCTCACCAGCAGCGCGTCCGTGTCCACGCCCAGCTGACGGGCGTAGACCGGATCCAGGGCGTGCTCGGCGTCGATGAACGCAGCGATGCCGCCGGCGCGCTGCACGTTGGCCACCGCGTGCAGGGCCAGGGTGGTCTTGCCCGAGGACTCCGGGCCGTAGATCTCCACCACACGGCCTCGGGGCAGGCCTCCGATGCCGAGGGCGACGTCCATGGCGACCGAGCCGGTGGGGATGACCTCCACCGGGGCCTGGGTGCGGTCCCCGAGACGCATGACGGAGCCCTTGCCGAACTGCTTGTCGATCTGGGCGAGCGCGGCCTCAAGGGCCTTCTCGCGGTCCGTGGTGGTGTCCTTGCTCATCCGTGCCCTCCTGGGGTCGTGGTGGTCGGGCGGGGCGGCGCGTGCCGTCCGTGTCATGACCCCGAGGCTACGCACCCGGCGGACACGATAAGCCGGACGGGGCGTCTGCTGGGGACGGCGGCGGGGGTCCGTGCCGTTGTGCAGGAGTGTAGCGCATCGTTCGAACACGTGTTCGAACTCCGGGACGGTGATGCCAGGGTGGTCGGCCGTCGGGGCGACCGCCCCCGGAACGGTCAGGGACGGGGCGGGATGTCCCGGCCGAGGCGGCGCTCCTCGGGGATGTCGTGCAGCTCGCACACGGCCAGCCAGACCTCACGGGGGTCCACGCCGGAGGCGAGGGCGCAGGAGGCCGTCGTGTCCAGGCCGGGCAGGTGGAGGGAGTCGGCGACGACGCCGGCCCGGGCGGGGCCGAACTCCTCGCTCATGAGGCGGGTGAACTCGCTGACGCGCATGGTCGATGCCGTACCGGGCCGGTCCCGGCAGGGCTCAGCGGACGAGCGCGTCCAGTTCGGAGGCGTCCTCGGCCAGCCCGGCCGGGACGGTGTCCGGCACGGCCACGCCCTCCTGGTCCGCGAGGCGGTCGGACACCTCGCGCAGCAGGTAGGACAGCGGGATCTCGAGGGCCTCGCAGATGGAGGCGAGCAGCTCCGAGGATGCCTCTTTCTGGCCGCGCTCGACCTCGGACAGGTAGCCGAGGGAGACGCGGGCGTCGTGGGAGACCTCGCGGAGCGTGCGGCCCTGGCGCTGACGCACGTCCCGCAGGACGTCGCCGATCTCGTGACGGAGGATGGGCATGCTGCGCTCCTTGAGCTCAGGGACGGGGTCGTGGCGGCGCGGCTGGGCGTCCACCCATCGGGTGACGCCGTTCGCCTGCACGGGGTGTCGCATCATGTGTATCGGTCACTCCTGGAATTTCCCTGGACATCCTGTGGGCGCGCAGCGGACGGGCGGCACCCGGATTCCAGACTCGCCCAGGTCAACACGCCCGACCGCGTGGCCATTCCCCGGCAGCGGCCGGGACGGCGCGGTTCACCCCTGAAGCGCCCGCCGCAGCAGCTCGAGGGCCCGCGCAGTAGCGGTCGCCCGGATCCGGGCGCGGCCCCCGTCCGCCCGCAGCGGCACCGCGATGGATTCCTCCCCCGCCCATTGCCCGCCGGTGCTCTCGACCAGGGCAGTCAGGGCGTCCGCGAACGCGGCCGGGGCGCTGAGGCCGACCCACACGGTCCCCACCGGCCGCCCCTGGTGCGGCTCGGGGCCGGCGACGCCGGTGGTGGCCACGCCGACGTCGGCTCGGCAGACCCGGCGGGCGCCAGCAGCCATCTGCCCGGCCACCTCCGGATCCACCGCACCGTGGAGACGCAGCCGCTCGGCGTCCACGCCGAGCACCCGCTGCTTCACATGGTTCTGGTAGGCGACCACGCCACCCTGCAGCACCGCCGAGGCCCCCGGCACGTCCGCCAGGGCCGCGGCCACCTGCCCGGCTGTCAGGGACTCGGCGGTGGCCACGGTGATCCCGGCCGCCGTCGCCGTGTGCACGATCTGCCGTGCGGCCGACGAGGGCCCGGCGGGCATCAGGCACCCCCGCGGGCGAGGAAGTCACGGCGCAGACGCAGGGCGTCGCGCACGTACTCGATGCCGGTGAGCACCGTGAGCACGGTGGCGGCACCGATCACGATCCAGCCCGGCCACGGCCACCAGGCCCCCACGACGGGCACCAGGGGCATCAGCAGCAGGGCGATGCCCACGGCCTGCAGGACGGTCTTGAGCTTGCCACCGCGGCCGGCGGGCATCACGCCGTAGCGGATCACTACGAAGCGCATCAGGGTGATGCCCCATTCGCGCACGAGAATCACGATGGTGACCCACCACCACAGCTCCCCCAGCAGGGAGAACAGCACGAGCGCCGCCCCGGTGAGGAGCTTGTCCGCAATGGGGTCTGCGATCTTGCCGAAGTCGGTGATCAGCCCGCGGCTGCGGGCGATGTCGCCGTCCAGCTTGTCCGTGTACATGGCCGCCGCGAACAGGCCGAAGGCCGCCCAGCGGGCCACCGTGGAGTCCTGCCCCCACGGTCCGCCGGCCCACAAGGCCCACGCGAAGAACGGGACCATCACGATGCGCAGGCCTGTGAGGATGTTCGGCAGGTTCCACGCCGAGACCTTCTGCCCCTGGTCGGGGGTCACCGCCCTGTCAGCTGCCATGCGTCCTCCGATTCAGCGTCGTCATCCTCATCGTCCCAGGACACGGCCTGCGGGCGCGAGTCGAGGTCGTCGCCGACCAGGTCCGTGGAGGACCAGCGGTCCTGCCCTGCAGACACGGCCGCCGCACCCGAGCCCTGACCGCTCGGAGTCTGAGCGCTCGGGGCCTGGCCCGCGGGGGCCTGGCCGGCCGGGGCCGAGGCCTCGGAGGCGGGAGCACTGGCCGGCTCCTCCGGCGGAGCGTCGCCGGAGATCGTGGCCAGCACCCCGGCGAGGTCCTCGGGCTTGACGAGCACGTCGCGGGCCTTGGAGCCTTCGGAGGGGCCCACCACGCCGCGGGACTCCATGAGGTCCATGAGGCGGCCTGCCTTGGCGAAGCCCACCCGCAGCTTGCGCTGCAGCATGGAGGTGGAGCCGAACTGGGTGGTGACCACGAGCTCGACGGCCTGCAGGAGCAGGTCGAGATCGTCGCCGATGTCCTCGTCGATGACCTTCTCGGCCTTCTCGGGAACCACGTCCTCCCGGTACTGCACCTGCATCTGGGACTTGACGTGCTCCACCACCGCGTGGATCTCGGACTCGTTGACCCAGGCGCCCTGCACACGCATGGGCTTGGACTTGCCCATGGGCAGGAACAGGGCGTCGCCCTGGCCGAGCAGCTTCTCCGCACCGGGCTGGTCCAGCACCACGCGCGAATCCGTGACGGAGGAGGTGGCGAACGCCATGCGGGAGGGCACGTTCGCCTTGATCAATCCGGTCACCACGTCCACCGAGGGCCGCTGGGTGGCCAGCACCAGGTGGATGCCGGCGGCACGAGCCAGCTGGGTGATGCGCACGATGGCGTCCTCCACGTCCCGGGGGGCGACCATCATCAGGTCCGCGAGCTCGTCCACGATCACCAACAGGTACGGGTAGGGGCGCAGCACCCGTTTCGAATCCGGCGGGAGGGTCACCTGCCCGGCGCGCACGGCCCTGTTGAAGTCGTCCACGTGCTTGAAACCGAACGCGGCGAGGTCGTCGTAGCGGGTGTCCATCTCCTTGACCACCCACTGCAGCGCCTCGGCAGCCTTCTTCGGGGAGGTGATGATCGGCGTCACCAGGTGCGGGACGCCCTCATAGGCGGTGAGCTCCACACGCTTGGGGTCCACCATCACCATCCGGACCTCGTCCGGGGTGGCCCGCATGAGGATCGAGGTGATCATCGAGTTCACGAACGAGGACTTGCCCGCGCCGGTGGCACCGGCGACGAGCATGTGCGGCATCTTGGCGAGGTTGGCCACCACGTAGCCGCCCTCGACGTCCTTGCCGACGCCCATGACCATCGGGTGGTCCGTCTGCTGGGCCGCCTGCGAGCGCAGGACGTCGCCGAGCACCACGACCTCCTTGTCCGCGTTGGGGATCTCGATGCCGATCGCCGACTTGCCGGGGATGGGGCTGAGGATGCGCACGTCCGAGGAGGCCACCGCGTAGGCGATGTTGCGCTCGAGCGCCGTGACCTTCTCCACCTTGGTGCCCGGGGCGACCTCCACCTCGTAGCGGGTGACTGTCGGGCCACGGGAGAAACCTGTGACCTGGGCGTCCACCTTGAACTCCGTGAACGTGGTGGTCAGCGCCTCCACCACGCGGTCGTTGGCCTCGGAGCGCTCCTTCGGGCGCGGGCCGGCCGGCAGCAGGGCGGTGTCCGGCAGCTCGTAGACGCTGCCGTCCGGGGAGGTCTGCCGGGCCGCCGGTGCCGCAGACTCCACGGGCGGGACCGGCTCGGGGCGGCTCACCGCGGGCACGGAGGCACGACGCGCGGGCTCGGCAGGCGCTGCGGGCTCGGCCCGCGCGGCGTCGGCCGTCTCCTCGGCGGCCGGTCGGGCCGAGGGCAGGGCGACGGTCGGCTGCTCATCAGCCGGAAGGTCCTCCTGGGCGGACGTGGCCGACCGAGCGGGGGCGGGGCCGGCGGCGTCCTGGCCGGCGGCCTCCTGAGCGCTGCGCTCGCGCACGGCGCGGGCGTGCTCGCGCACCTGCTCCAGGGCCCGGTCCGCCGCCGTGGGACGGCGTACCCCGGCCGGGGGCTCAGGCGCACCGGCAGGGGTGTCGCCGTCCTCCTCGACCCACGGGTCGAAGTCGTCCACGGGGGCCGGACGGCGCCGCCGACCGGTGGGGCGCTCGGCGTCGAAGACCTGTTGCCCGCCGGCATGCCGGGCCGGCCGGGAGGGCACGGCCGCGCGATCCAGGGGCACGGTGGCCTCCTCGACGGCGTGGGCCCCGTACCCTGCCGGCTCCGCCGTGCCGACCACGGCGGTGTCATAGGCCACCGACTCGTGGCCGTGCTCGGGCAGGTAGTCCTCCTGCCCGCTCTGGCCCCCGGAGCGGCTGAACAGGCGCGCGAGGAACCCGGGACGTTCTGCGGCGGGCTCGGCGGCGTGACTGCCGTGGTCGAGGTAGGACTGATCGTGGTCCGGGTGGGTGCGCCCGCCGTGCAGGTCCACGGAGGTCTGCTCCCCGTGGTGCGCCCCGGACCGTTCACGACGGCGGCGGCGCTGCTCCCGGCGCTCGCCGCGCCGCTGCTCGGCGTCCTCGGCGTCCTGGCCGGTGAGCCACGCGTAGGCCCCGCGCAGCCGTTCCGGGATGGAGCCCAGCGGCGTGGCCGTGAGCACGAGCAACGAGAACAGGGCCAGCACCACCATGAGGATCCACACCGGGATCGGGGTCACGAGCGCGGCCAGCGGAACCGTGGCGAGGTAGCCGACGATGCCGCCGGCGCCCAGGAGGGCCTCGAAGGAGTCCTTGGCCGAGGGCAGACCGCCCACCAGGTGCGCGATGCCGCAGCCGGCGACGGTGGCCATGAGCAGGCCGATGACGATGCGCCCGTTGGCCCGGTGGTCCGTGGGGTGCCGGAAGCACCGCACCGCGATCACCAGCAGGACGACCGGCAGCAGCAGGGCGAACCAGCCCACGGTGCCGGCGACCACGGCCTCCACGACCCCGCCCACCACGGTGCGGCGCAGGCCCCACCAGTGGACGGCCGCCACGAGTGCGGCCAGCAGCACCAGCAGCAGGCCGGTGCCGTCCCGGCGATCCTCCCGGGCGATCCGCACATCCGGGCCCGCCTTGCGGAAGGCTGCGCCCACCGGGGTCGCCACGGCCATCCACGCCCCGTGCACGGCACGGCTGAACGCGGAGGGGCCTTCGTTCGCGGAGGACGAGGCGGTCGCGCCCTTCCCCGAGGTGCGCGACCGGCCGGCACGGGAGCCGGACGGGGCCTTCGAGGAGGACGACGAGCGCGAGGAGGTGCTGCGGGTCGCCATGCCCTCCAACGTACCGCGCCCGCGGACGCGATACGCACCCGGGGCGCGGTCGGTCAGATGCTGATGCCGGCCTCGGCGAGGTCGGCGCGGATGGCGGCCAGCTCCTGCTCGGTGGCTCGCACCAGCGGCAGGCGCACGGTGTCCGTGGGGATGACGCCCTGGGCGGCGAGCACGGCCTTGGCCGCGACCGCACCCTGCACGTGACCCATCACACCGCGCTGCACCGGGTCCAGGGCGAAGTGTTCACGGCGGGCCGCAGCGAGGTCCCCGGCGTGCACCGCATCCACGAGCGCCCGGTAGCGCTCCGGGGCGGCGTGCGTCGACACGGAGACGACGCCGACGGCGCCCATCGCCATCAGCGGCAGGGTCGCGCCGTCGTCGCCGGAGTACACGTGCAGGTCCGTGTGCGCCAGGACGGTGGTGGTGGACTGCAGGTCGCCCTTGGCGTCCTTGAGGGCCGCGATGTTCGGGTGCGCGGCGAGCGCGACGATCGTCTCGGCCTGGATCGGCATGACCGAGCGGCCGGGGATGTCGTAGAGCATCACGGGGACGTCCACGGCGTCGGCGACGGCCTCGAAGTGCGCGCGGATGCCGGCCTGGTTGGGCTTGTTGTAGTACGGGGTCACCACCAGCAGACCGTCGACGCCGGCCGCGGCGGCCTTGCGGGACAGCTCCACGGAGTGCGCGGTGTCGTTGGTGCCGGTGCCGGCAATGACCTTCGCGCGCCCGCCCACGGCCTCGAGCACGGCCCGGAACATGGCCATGTTCTCCTCGTCGGAGAGCGTGGAGGTCTCCCCCGTGGTGCCGGTGACCACGATCCCGTCCGCGCCGCGGTCCACCAGGTGCACAGCGAGGGCCTGTGCCGCGTCGAGGTCCACCGCCCCGTCCTCGGCCATGGGGGTCACCATGGCGGGCACGACGGTGCCGAAGGGCAGGTCGGCGGGGCGGACGGTTCCAGCGGTTCCAGGCAGGTCAGTCATGGCCCCAGGCTACCTGGGAGGATGGCCCAGGGCAGGGCTCGACCGACGCGTGCCGCGCCCGACCCCGCCGCCGCCCCAACCGTGAGGACAGGTGACCATGCCGCAGACTCCCCCGCCGACGGGACCCAGCGGCCCCGCGGCCGGCCTCACCACACCGTCCCCGGACCCACGCAGGCCGCGCACCGCGCGCTTGGCAGGGGTGGACGCCGCCCGCGGTGTGGCCCTGCTGGGCCTGGCCGCCGTGCACGTGATGCCCCCGCTCACCGGGCACGGAGCCCCGGGCCCGCTGCACCTGGTGTTCGCCGGCGGTGCCGCAGCCCTGTTCGTGGTGCTGGCCGGCGTCGGGCTCTCCCTTGCCTCCGGCGGTGTGCGCCCCGTGGGACGGGCCCGTGCCGCCCTGCTGCGTCGGCGCACCGCCCGCCGGGCCACGCTGCTGTTCGGGCTGGGGCTGGTCTGCGGCTGGGCCGGGGCGCCAGTGGCCGTGATCCTGTGCCACTACGCGCTCATGTTTGTGCTGGTGCTGCCCCTGCTGCGTGCCCGGCTGCGCACGCTCGCGGCCGTGGGCGCGGCATGGGTGACCGCCGGGCCGCTGCTGGTGTTCGCCGCCGCCACCGCGGGCCAGCGGCTGCTCGGGCGGGAGGAGTTCCTCACCGGAGGCCGGCTCTGGGTGAGCCCCTCTCCCGAGCACCTGGCGGACCTCCCACTGCTGCTGCTGGACCTGACCGTCACCGGGTACTACCCCGTGCTCTCCTGGACGGGGTTCATGGTGCTCGGCATGGCCCTGGGCCGCCTGCAGCTGCGGTCCCCACGGACGGCCGGGTGCCTGCTCACGGCAGGAGCCGCCGCATCGGGCGGAATGTGGGTGCTGGGAACCGCCGTGCGGGCGGCACCGGGTGTGATGGCCCGGGTGGCCGCCGCCACGCACGCCCCGGTGGCCGAACTGTCCGCCACCGTGCTGGTGGGCGAGCACCGCCTCGCCTGGCTCGTGCCGGACCCGCTCTGGCTGACCATGGTGACCCCGCACAGCGGTTCCCCCCTCGAGGCCGTCCGTGCGGCCGGTTGGGCGGCAGCCGTGCTCGGGCTCTGCCTGCTCGCCGGCACGGGGGTGCTCGCGGGCACGGGGCGACTCTCCCTGAGCCTCTACGTGGGGCACCTCGTGCTTCTCGGCGTGGCCGCCGCCGCGGGCGCTCCCCTGCAGGGCCCGGCCGCAGTGGTCCTGCTGTGGGCCCTGTTCCTCGGCGCAGGCCTGGTGGCGCACCGCACCGGCCGACGCGGCCCCCTCGAAGCCCTCACCGCCGCGCTCTCACGCGCCGGGGAACAGCCCGGTCAGCGGGTGCGCTGACGCAGTCGCACGGCTTCCCGGGCCGCCGCTCGGGCCCGGGAGCGGTCCCCGGAGGCGTCATAGGCCAGGGCGAGACGGTACCGGGCGCGCCAGTCCTCCGGGGCGGCCGTGGCCTCCTCGGCCCACCGCTGGAACTGGGCGTCGGCCGCAGCACGGTCGATCCGGCCCCCGGGCGAGCGCGGCAGATCGTCCACGGGCAGCCCGCCGGTGGCGGCCAGCTCGTCCGCCAGGCGTTCGGTCTGGATTCCGAACAGCAGCTCACGGCCGATCAGCACCAGCCCGACCAGCGAGACCAGGATCCCGGCCACACCGATGACCACCTGCAGCACCCCGCCGGACAGGACGAGCAGCACCGCCCCCCTCACCACCGTTCCGGCGAAGAACAGGCACAACAGGGCCACGGCGGCCACCCACACCTTGGTGCCGGTCCGCCGGCCGAACCGCCGCGGACGGGAGATGGGATCAGTCGAGGCCAAGGAGACCGTCCAGCCCGTAGGTCAGGCCCGGCCGCGAGGCCACGGACCACAGCGCCAGGACCACACCGGGCATGTAGGCCCCGCGGTCGAAGGCGTCATGGCGGACCGTGAGCTGCTCGCCCGGACCACCCAGCAGCACCTCCTGGTGGGCCTCCAGGCCCCGCAGACGCACCGCATGCACGTGCACTCCGTCCACGACGGCGCCGCGCGCCCCATCCGGGTCCCGCTCCGTGGCGTCCGGGGACGGGCCCACCCCGGCCTCCGCACGGGAGGCCGCGATCATCTCCGCGGTCCGCACCGCCGTGCCCGAGGGGGCGTCCAGCTTGGCCGGGTGGTGCAGCTCCACGACCTCCACCGACTCGAAGAACCGGGCGGCCTTCGCCGCGAACGCCGTGGCCAGCACGGAGCCCACCGAGAAGTTCGGGGCGATCACCACGCCCACCCCCGGGTGCTGGGCGAGCTGCTCCTGCAGGCGGGCCCGCCGCTGCGGCACCCAGCCGGAGGTCCCCACCACCGCGTGCAGGCCGTTCTCCACCGCGAACGCGACGTTCTCCGGCGAAGCATCCGGCACGGTGAGGTCCAGCACATGGGTGGCGCCGGCGTCGAGCACGGCCTGGAGGGGGTCCCGCGAGCCGAGCTCGGCCACGAGCTCCAGGCCCTCGGCCTCACGGACGGCCGGCACCGCATAGCGGCCCATCTTTCCGGTGGCGCCGAGGATCGCGACGCGCGGCACAGCCCCGGCGGACCTCGAAGGGTCCGCCGCGGCGTCGGGGTGGGGAGGGTTCACGCTCATGCCCACCACCCTACGCGCCCGCACCCCTCAGGCCGGGGCCACCACCACGCGTGACCGCTCCCCCTCCGCGAGGCGACGGGCGACCTCACGCACCTGGCCGGCGTCGACGGCGCGGATCCGCGCGATCGACGCAGACAGGTCCACATACTCCCCCGTGACCAGCTCCGCCCTCCCCAGCCGGGACATGCGCGCACCCGGGGACTCCATGCCCAGCACTGTGCCGCCGGCCAGCTGCCCGTGGGCACGGTCCAGTTCCTCCGCGGTGATCCGCTCCGCGGCCATCCGCTCCAGCTCCGCCTCCATGAGCGCGGCCACCTCATCCACCCGGCCCGGCTGGCAGCCGGCGTACAGCCCGAAGTAGCCGGCGTCCGAGTACCCGGCGGAGAACGAGTACGTGGAGTAGGCCAGGCCGCGGCGCTCGCGGATCTCCTGGAACAGGCGGGAGGACATGCCCCCGCCCAGCACGGACTGCATCACCGCCAGGGCGAAGCGGTCCGGGTCCGTCGTGGACAGCGACCTCCCCCCGACGACCACGCTCGCCTGCTCCACCGCCTTCTCCACCCGGTGCTCACCGGCCAGCACCTGCGAGGCCCGCGCCCCGGCGGTGTCCACGGCTCGGCGCGGTGCGGGCGAGGCACCCTCGGCCAGCTCCCAGCCCGAGCGGCGCAGCGCCTGCAGCACGAGCCCGCACAGGGCGTCGTGGTCCAGGTGCCCGGCCGCCGTGATGACCAGCTCGTCCGGGCGGTACCAGTGCCGGTAGTGGCCGTGCACGTGCTCCCGGGTCACGGCGCGGATGGTCTCCGGGGTGCCGCCGATCGGCCGGCCCAGCGGGTGCCCGTCCAGGACCGTCTCCGCCAGCCGCTCATGGGCCACGTCCACCGGGTCGTCCGCGTCCATGGCGAGCTCCTCGAGGATCACCCCGCGCTCGGTCTCGAGCTCCTCCGGGTCCAGCAGGGAGGAGGTCACCATGTCCGTGAGGACCTCCACCGCCATCGGCAGGTCCTCGTCCAGCACCCGGGCGTGGTACACCGTGGACTCCTTGGCGGTGCCCGCGTTGGACTCCCCACCGACCCTGTCGAAGGCCGCGGCGATGTCCATGGCGCTGCGAGTGGGGGTGCCCTTGAACAGCAGGTGCTCGAGGAAATGGGTGGAGCCGTACCCGCGCGGGGACTCGTCCCGGGAGCCGACGGCCACCCAGAACCCGAGGGTCACCGACCGCTGCTCGGGCATGGCCTCGGTGAGCACACGGACCCCTCCGGGCAGCACGGACCGGCGGACCTCACCGGGGGTGCCGGCCCCGGCCAGGACACCGTCGAAGTCGAGGGGGATCTCTCGGATGGTGGTCATGGGGCCCCATTGTGTCAGCCCCGCACCGCGTCCCCGGGGCACGACGACGGGGCCGCCCCCCAGCGGGTGGGTGCGGCGCCCGGGGCGGGGGGAGCCCCGCCCCCACCACCGGCCC
>NZ_JAXFPG010000035.1:0-22026 GCF_034179925.1 Micrococcus sp.
TGGCCGCTGGTTCGAATCCTGCGGGGGGCACCCCGGGGCCGGCCGGCCCGCCGCGGGGGTGCCGGCCGTCGTCGTCCCCGGGGCCTGTGACCCGTGACCCGGGATCTGTGGCCTGCGGAGGGCAGGATGGGGCGCCGACCAGGGCGATACCGTGGTGAGCCATGAGCTCTCGACCAGCCGACCCCTCCACCCACCCCGACGACGCGTCCCCGGGCGGCGGCCTGCGCCCGACCTCCGCGTTCGGCATCGCCGCGACGTTCATCGGCACCACCATCGGCGCCGGCTACGCCTCGGGGCAGGAGATCCTGCAGTACTTCGTCAGCTTCGGCCCGCTCGGGGGCACGGGGGCGCTGCTGATCGCCGGCACCCTGTTCTTCCTGCTCTGCGTGATCGTGCTGCGCCTGGCCCAGCGCCTGCGGACCACGGACATCCACCGGATCGTGAACCCCACCACCTCGCGCATCCCCACGGTGTTCGCGGACGTGTGCATCACCGCCTCCCTACTCGGCACCCTGGTGATCATGCTGGCCGGGGCCGGCACGGCCCTGCACTCCGCACTGGGATGGCCACCGCTGCTGGGCGCCGCGCTCATGGCCGCGGCGTGCGTGGTGTCCGTGCTGGCCGGCATCTCCGGCCTGGTGAGGGTGCAGGGCGTGATCGTGCCGATGATCATCGTGGTCGCCGTGGCCGTGGCCGCCTGGGGCCTGCTGAATCCGGGCCCGGCGGTCGACGACGTCGCCTCCCTGGTGAACTCCTCGCCGATGATCGACCACTGGTGGGTCTCCGGGCTGCTCTACGTGGCCTTCAACGTGCAGCTCGCCTACGCGGTGCTCGCCCCCATCGGCCAGGAGAGCAGCTCCTCGCCGCGCACCCTCGCCACCGGTGCGGCACTCGGCGCCGGCGGGCTGGTGGTCATGGCCGGGGCGATCATGGCCGCGATGACCGCCCACGCCCAGCTGATCGGACGGGCGGACCTGCCCATGGTCGAGCTCGCCGGGACGATCGGCGCGTGGGCGGCGGTCGTGTACACGGCGGTCCTGCTGATGGCCCAGTTCACGACGGCGGTCTCCTGCCTCTACGGGGGCGTCGCCCGCCTCGGGGCCCTCGCCCCGCTGCACCCCGTGCCGGCCGGGGCGATCGCCGTCGCCACCGCGGCCGGGGCCACCCTGCTGTCCTCTGTGGGCTTCTCCGACCTGATCGGCGTCGTGTACCCGGTGCTCGGGTACGCGGGGCTTGTGATCATCCTCATGCTCCTGGCCACCTGGCTGTTCGAGCGGCGGGCCGTGCGGCGACGCAACGCCGCCACCGCAGTGGACTGAGACCCACCGGCACCTGACCTGGGCGGTCGGCGCGCAGAGCGTGCCGGCCGCCGGGGCCGTAGCACAAGGTCGCAGGAGAAGGCCAAGGTCCAGTTTGCGGCCGAAGCACGGTACCTTGTGCGGAGGTCGCCGTCGTCGCCGATCCGCTGTGGTGCATGACGGCCCCCGAACGAAAGGAGCCATGACCATGGCCGAGACGCAGTACCGCACCGTGAACCCCGCCACCGGCGAGCTGGTGAAGACCTTCGAGTTCCACACCGACGAGCAGATCGCCGAGGCTCTCGACGCCGTCCAGCAGACCTATGAGTCCTGGTCCGTGACCCCGCTGGCCGAGCGCGTCGCCGTCGTGCGCCGCATCGCCGAGCTGATGGACGAGCGCTCCGAGCAGATCGGCGCCACCATCACCGAGGAGATGGGCAAGTCCCTGCCCGAGGCGATCGGCGAGGCCGAGTTCAGCTCGCGCATCTTCGCGTACTACGCGGACAACGCCGAGAAGCTCCTCGCCGAGGAGCCCCTCACCGACTTCACCGGCCAGGAGGCCGTCGTCCAGAAGCTGCCCGTGGGCCCGCTGCTGGGCGTCATGCCCTGGAACTACCCCTTCTATCAGGTGGCCCGCTTCGCGGCCCCGAACCTGGTGCTGGGCAACACCATGGTGCTCAAGCACGCCAAGATCAACCCGCAGTGCGCGCAGCTGATCGAGGACATCCTCCTCGAGGCCGGCCTGCCCGAGGGCGCCTACAAGAACCTGTTCTGCACCCACGGCCAGATCGCCCAGATCATCGCCGACCCGCGCATCCAGGGCGTCTCCCTGACCGGCTCCGAGCGCGCCGGCGAGACCATCGGCGAGCAGGCCGGCCGCCACCTGAAGAAGTGCGTGCTGGAGCTGGGCGGGTCCGACCCGTACATCGTGCTCTCCACGGAGGACCCCCGCCAGGCCGCCCGCGACGCGCTGGCCACCCGCCTGCAGAACTGGGGCCAGGCCTGCAACTCCAACAAGCGCATGATCGTCATGGCGGACATCTACGACGAGTTCGTGGACGAGCTGGTCAAGGCCACCTCCGAGCTGAAGGCCGCGGACCCGGCCTCCGGCGAGAAGAACGTCTACGGCCCGCTGTCCTCCGAGGACGCCGCCGACGAGCTGGCCGCCCAGGTGGCCGCAGCTCGCGAGGACGGCGCCAACGTGCGCATCGGCGGCGAGCGCGTGGGCGGCCCCCACGGTGGCGGCTTCTACGTCTCCCCCGCCGTGATCACCGACGTCACCCCCGAGCACCGCGTGTACCGCGAGGAGCTGTTCGGCCTGGTGTCCGTGGTCTACAAGGTGAACTCCGCTGACGAGGCCGTGGCCCTGGCCAACGACTCCGAGTTCGGTCTGGGCAGCGCCGTGTTCTCCACGGACGTGGCCGAGGCCAAGCAGGTCGCCGACCGTCTGCACGTGGGCATGGCCCACGTGAACGTCAACAAGGTGATGGCGGCCCCGGTGCCGTTCGGCGGCGTGAAGCGCTCCGGCTTCGGCCGTGAGCTCGGCCCGCTGGGCATCGACGAGTTCGCCAACCGCCGCGTGTTCGTGGTGGCCGACAAGGCCTGATCCCGCACCAGGGAGCAGTGAGGGCCCCGACCGGCTCGTCCGGTCAGGGCCCTCTGCTGTCCGGGGCCGAGCCCCTGGGCTCAGCACGCCAGGCTGGCCTCAGCGCGCCGGGCTGGAGGCCGCACCGGCCACCGGACGGGCCGGGTCCGCCGGGGCCCGGCCAGCGGCCATGGCCTCGGCCTGGGCGTACTCGGCCTCGATCTCCTGCTGCACGGGGACGGGGCGGGAGGTAGCCAGGGACACCCCCACACCGGCGATCAGCGCGGCCAGGAAGCCGGGCAGCAGCTCGTACAGGCCGAACCACGCCCAGGTGTCCGCGGAGGCCTCGGACCAGAGCCAGGCGACGGCGGCACCGACCACCATGGCAGCCATGGCACCCCACGAGGTGAACTTCTCCCAGTACAGGGCCAGCAGGATCACGGGGCCGAAGGCCGCGCCGAACCCGGCCCAGGCGAAGGAGACGAGCTGGAGCACGGAGGAGTCCGGGTTCAGGGCCATCACCCCGGCGATCAGGGCCACCACGAGCACGCCGATGCGGCCGAGCCACAGCATGAGGGCGGGCGAGCCCTTGCGGCCGCGGAGCATGGAGAGGTCCTCCACCAGGGCGGAGGAGCAGACGATCAGCTGCGAGGAGAGGGTGGACATGATGGCCGCGAGCACGGCGGCCAGCACGAGCCCGGCCACGAACGGGTGGAACAGGATGGAGGCGAGCACGAGGAACACGGTCTCGGGGTCCGCGAGGTCGGTGCCGGGGTTCGCCTGGAAGTAGGCGATGCCCACGAGGGCCACCATCACGGCGCCGAACATGGACAGCGCCATCCAGCTGATGCCCACGCGGCGGGCCGGCGTCGCGTCCGCGGGGGTCCGCAGCGCCATGAAGCGCACGATGATGTGCGGCTGTCCGAAGTAGCCCAGGCCCCAGGCCAGGGAGGAGAGCACACCGATCAGGGTGGCGTTCCGGAACAGGGAGAAGTGGTCCACCTGGCCGCCCGCGGCGGCATCGGCCATGCGGATCCCATCCACGACGGCGTCCCAGCCGCCCATGGTGACGATCACGCCCACCGGCACGGTCAGCAGGGCCGCGAACATGAGCAGGCCCTGGGCGACGTCGGTGAGGGAGGCCCCGAGGAATCCACCGAACAGGGTGTAGAGCACGGTGATGCCGGCCACCACGAGCATGCCCGTGAGGTAGTTGACGGTCAGGCCCTGCGCGTAGAGCGAGTCGGGGCCGAAGGTGGACTCCACGAACTTGCCGCCGGCCACCATGCCGGAGGAGACGTAGAAGGTGAAGAACACGAGGATCAGGACGCCGGCCACGATGCGCAGCAGGTGCGTGCCGTCACGGAAGCGGTTCTCCAGGAAGGAGGGGATGGTGATCGAGTCCCCGGCCACCTCGGTGTACGCGCGCAGGCGGGGGGCCACCACCTTCCAGTTGATCCAGGCACCCACGGTCAGGCCCACGGCCATCCATGCCTCCACGAGGCCAGCGGCGTAGATGGCGCCGGGCAGGCCCATCAGCAGCCAGCCGGACATGTCCGAGGCGCCGGCGGACAGGGCCGCGACGGAGGGCTTCATGTCGCGCCCGGCGAGCATGTAGTCGTCCAGGTCGCTGTTCTTTCGGGCGGCATACAGGCCGATGGCGATCATCGCCACGAAGTACAGCCCGATCGCCCCTAGCAGGAAGGCAGTGTTCTGGTCCATAGGTGTCCACGTTTCCACAGCGACCTGCCGACAGACCAATCGGTCCGATGCGATCGTGTCGCCCTTCACATGATCGTCGTTTCAGGGCTGTCGTCCCGGCCCCGGCCTCGGCACTCCCGGGCCCCGCCCCTAGGATGGGCGGGTCATGACCCAGACTCCCCCGCCCTCCTCGTCCCGGCCCGTGGATGCCCCGCCCGCCCCCGTCATCACGTTCCCGGAGCATCTGCCCGTGGCCGAGCGCCGCGAGGAGATCATGGCGGCCGTGGCCGAGCACCAGGTGGTCGTCGTCGCCGGTGAGACCGGCTCGGGCAAGACCACCCAGCTGCCCAAGATGCTGCTGGCCCTGGGCCTGGGCGAGCACGGGGTGGTGGGTCACACGCAGCCGCGCCGGCTCGCCGCGCGCACCGTGGCCGAGCGCATCGCCGAGGAGCTGGGCGAGGACATCGGCGGCACCGTGGGCTACCAGGTGCGCTTCACCGCGCAGACCTCCCGGGACACCCGCGTGAAGGTGATGACGGACGGCATCCTCCTGGCCGAGATCCCGCACGACCCGCTGTTGCGGCGCTACTCGGCGATCATCGTGGACGAGGCCCACGAGCGCAGCCTAAACATCGACTTCCTCCTGGGCTACCTCAAGCGCCTGCTGCCTCAGCGCCCGGACCTGAAGGTGATCATCACCTCGGCGACCATCGACCCGGAACGCTTCGCCCGGCACTTCGGCCGCCCCCTCACCGAGGGCGAGGAGCACGAGGACGCGGTGGAGGCCGACGACGGCGCCCGCGTGATCCCTGCACCGGTGATCGAGGTCTCCGGGCGGACCTACCCGGTGGAGATCCGCTACCGGCCGCTCACGGACGAGCCCTCCCCCGACGACCCCGAGGACGACTCCGACGACCGCGCCGAGACGCGGGACCCGATCGACGCCGTCGGGGAGGCGGTGCTGGAGCTGGCCGGGGAGGCCCCCGGGGACATCCTCGTGTTCTTCCCCGGCGAGCGGGAGATCCGTGAGGCCGCCGACCACCTGACCGGGGTGGTGGCCGGGACTCCCCGGCTGGCCGGCACCGAGGTGCTGCCCCTGTACGGCCGACTCTCCATGGCCGAGCAGCACCGCGTGTTCGGGCGGGCCGGCGCCGGGGTGCGGCGGCGGATCGTGCTGGCCACGAACGTCGCCGAGACGTCCCTGACCGTGCCAGGCATCAAGTACGTGATCGACACCGGCACCGCCCGCATCTCCCGGTACTCGCACCGCACCAAGGTGCAGCGCCTGCCCATCGAGCGGATCTCCCAGGCCAGCGCGAACCAGCGCTCGGGCCGGTCGGGGCGCACCTCCCCGGGCATCGCGATCCGCCTGTACTCGGAGGAGGACTTCCTCTCCCGCCCGGAGTTCACGGACCCGGAGATCCTGCGGACCTCACTGGCCTCGGTGATCCTGCAGATGCTCTCGCTCGGGGTGGCCGACACGCCCCGCCAGGTGCAGGACTTCCCGTTCGTGCAGCCGCCGGACTCCCGGCAGGTGTCCGACGGTGCCGCCACCCTCACCGAGCTCGGTGCCCTCCACGCGGGGCAGACACGCACGGGCGGCCGCGGCCGGGCCAAGGGCTCCGGCGGGGCCGCGGCGGGCACGATCACCCCGATCGGCCGACGCCTGGCCCGCCTCCCCGTGGACCCTCGCCTGGGCCGGATGATCCTCGAGGCCGGGGAGCGCGGCTGCACCCGGGAGGTCATGGTGCTGGCCGCCGCCCTGACCGTGCAGGACCCCCGCGAGCGCCCCACCGAGCAGCGGGCCGCAGCGGACGAGATGCACGCCCGGTTCTCGGATGAGAACTCGGACTTCACCGCGTTCCTGAACCTCTGGGCGTACCTGCGCGAGCAGCGCCGGGAGCTCTCCGGCTCCCAGTTCCGCAAGCTGTGCCGCCGGGAGCACATCAACTGGCTGCGAGTGCACGAGTGGCAGGATCTCGTGCAGCAGCTGCAGCAGATGGCCAAGGAGGTGGGCGTGGTGGTGCCGGCCGGGCCAGTGGACCCGGTGGGTCGGCACGAGGCCGTGCACCGCTCGCTGCTGACGGGCCTGCTCTCCCATGTGGGCGCCTACGACGAGCGCCGCCGCGAGTACGCGGGGGCCCGGGGCACCCGGTTCGCCGTGTTCCCCGGCTCCGCCCTGTTCAAGAAGCGGCACCCGCTGGTGATGGCGGCCGAGCTCGTGGAGACCTCCCGGCTGTGGGCCCGCACGGTGGCCCGGGTGGAGCCGGAGTGGGTCGAGGAGGCCGCCGGGGATCTGGTGACCCGCTCCTACAGCGAACCGCACTGGTCGCGGCGGGCGGGGTCCGTCGTCGCCATGGAGAAGGTGACCCTGTTCGGGGTGACGCTCGTGCCGGAGCGGTCCGTGCGGTACTGGCGGATCGACCCGGAACTGTCCCGGGAGCTGTTCATCCGGCACGCCCTCGTGGAGGGCGACTGGCGCACCCGGCACCGGTTCTTCGCCCGCAACCGCAGGGCCCTCGAGGAGGTCGAGGAGCTGGAGACCCGCCTGCGCCGGCGGGATCTGCGGATCGGGGACGAGGACCTGTTCGCCTTCTACGACGCACGGATCCCGGCGAACGTGGTCTCGGAGCGGCACTTCGACTCCTGGTGGAAGAAGGCCCGCCACGAGACCCCGGATCTGCTGGACCTGGACCTCGAGGCGCTGCTCACCGAGGACGCCGAGCAGCTGGACACCGACGCCTTCCCCACGGTGTTCCACTACCCGCTGCCCGGCGGTGATGTGGACCTGGACCTCGAGTACACGTACGACCCCACGGGTGCCTCCGGCACGGACGGGGTGACGGTGGCCGTGCCGGTGCTGCTGCTGCACGAGGTGGCGCCCGGCCCGTTCGCGTGGCTGGTGCCCGGGCTGCGCCAGGAACTGGTGACCGCGCTCATCAAGACCCTGCCCAAGGCTGTCCGGCGTCAGCTGGTGCCCGCCCCGGATGTGGCGCGGCTGCTGGTGGCGGACCTGGACGAGCACGCCGACCCGCTGCGGGACGACCTGCCCGCGGCGCTCTCGGCCGCTGCCCGGCGGGTGCGCGGTGTGGTGGTGGAGCCGGAGCTGTGGCGCACGGACGCTGTGCCGGACCACCTGCGCATGGACTACCGCGTGGTCGACGCGCGGGGCGCGGTGATGGGCGCCGGGCAGGACCTTCCGGTGCTGCAGGCTCGGCTGGCCCAGGCGAACCGTTCGGCGATCGCCGCCCGGCTGGCCGGCACGGACGACCCCTCCTCCGCCCGGCCCGGTCCGAGCCGGGGCGGCCGTAGGGGCCGCGGAGGGGCCGGACGCGACGGGGGCGCCGGACGTGGCGGAGACGCCGGACGTGACGGGCAGTCTCGCCCGGCCAGGCCGACGGCAGGGGGGCCGGCGGCAGGCGCGGGGACCGGCTTCCGCGAGCAGCACGGGCTGACAGCGTGGACCATCGGCACGGTGCCGCGCCGGATCACCACCGAGGCCGGGGCCCGTGGCCCGGCGATCACCGGCTTCCCCGCCCTGGTGCCCGAGACCCCGGCGGATGGCGCCCCGGCGGCCGGGCTCGTCGTCGCCCGTTCCGCGGAGGACCAGGCCGCCTGGCACCGGGCCGGTGTGATCGCGCTGCTGCTGGCCACCCTGCCCAGCACGCATCGCTACGTGATGGACCATCTGGACAACCGGGAGAAGCTCACCTTCACTCAGAACCCCCACGGCTCCGTGGACTCGCTCGTGAGGGACAGCACCCACGCCGCAGTGGACCGCCTGGTGGGCACGGACCTGCCCTTCGACGAGGCCGCCTTCAGTGCCCTCTACGATCGCGTGCGCGCCGACCTGATCGACACGGTGTTCGCGGTGACCTCTCTGGTGGCGCAGGTGCTCGCCGGGGCGGCCCAGGTGCGTCGGCGGCTCAAGGGTACGGTCTCGCTGGCCACCGCCCCGGCGATGTCGGATGTCAAGGCCCACCTGGAGCAGCTCGTGTTCGACGGCTTTGTGGCCGCCGCCGGCTGGGAGCGCCTGCAGCACCTGCCCCGGTATGTGACCGGCATGACTGCCCGCCTGGACAAGCTCGACGCCGGCGGTCACCTCCAGCGCGATGGCCAGGCCATGGCCGTGGTGCAGCGCCTCGAGGACGAGTTCGACGCGGCCGTGGCCGCGCACCGCACACGCTTTCCGGGCACGCCGATCCCTGCGGATCTGGAGCAGGTGCGCTGGCTGCTGGAGGAGCTGCGGGTGTCCCTGTTCGCTCAGGAACTGGGCACGGCGGTGTCCGTGTCCGAGAAGCGGGTGCGCCAGGCCCTGCAGCGCGCCGCCGCGGCCCGCTGACACGGACGCCCGCCCGGGCCGCGGGCCTGTGCCCAGCGGCCCGGGCGGGCGCTGTCCTGCAGGGGCCGCGCTGCGGGCTCAGTCCTCGGGCACGTGCGCGCTGTGGCCGTCCTCGCGCAGGCCCGCGCGGATCTTCGCGGCGGCCCGGTCCATCTCGGCCGGCTCCGGGGAGTCGTCCACCTGATCCATGTCGTAGTCCGCCATGGAGTCGGAGGGCCACACGTGCAGGTGCAGGTGCGGGATCTCGTAGCCGGCCACCATGAGCCCGGCCCGGCGGGCGCCGAACTCGCGCACCTGCACCCGGCCGATCGCCTGGGCCACCCGCGTCAGGTGCGCCACGAGGTCCGGCTCGGCGTCGACCCACTGGTCGACCTCCTCGCGGGGCACCACGAGGGTGTGGCCCGTGGCGAGCGGGCCCGCGGACAGGAACGCGACGCACTGCTCGTCCTGCCACACGAAGCGGGCGGGCAGCTCGCCCTCGATGATCCGGGTGAACACACTGGACATGGGGGTCCTCCTCAGCTGGGTGGGTGGTCAGGAGCCTCCGGGCTCGGGCCCGGTGGCCACGGGGTTGGTGGGGTCCTGCACCCAAGACGACCACGAGCCGGGGTACAGCGCCACCCCGTGCCGCCCGGCGACCGCCAGGGCCAGGACCTCGTGGGCGGCCGTCACCCCGGAGCCGCAGTACACGGCCACGGGCAGGTCGTCGGCCACGCCCACCGCGTCGAAGCGGTCGGCGAGCTCCTGCACCGGGCGGAAGCGGCCGTCGTCGGTGAGGGCATCCGAGGCCGGCAGGTTCACCGCGCCGGGGATGTGCCCGGCCACCGGGTCCAGGGGTTCGGACTCGCCGCGGTAGCGTTCGGCGGCGCGGGCGTCGATCAGCAGCCCGCCGGAGGCGATCGCCTCGGCACCGGCGGTGTCCACCACGGGCATCCGGCCCCAGGACAGGTGCGCGGACCCCGGGCGCGGGATCACCTCGCCCGGCTGCAGGGGCAGGCCGGCCCCGCGCCAGGCGTTCAGGCCGCCGTCCAGGAGCAGGGCATCGTTCACGCCCGCATGGCGCAGCAGCCACCAGGCCCGGCCCGCGGCGAGCCCGGCGACGTCGTCGTACACCACCACGGTGTCGCCGTCGTCCACGCCCCACAGGCGCACGGACTCCTGGAAGCGCGCCGGGTCCGGAAGCGGATGGCGGCCCTCCTGGGGGGCGGCGTGGCCGGCGAGCTGGCCGTCCACGGAGACGAACACGGCGCCGGGGATGTGCCCGCGCAGGTAGTCGTCATGACCGTCGGCCCGCCGGGTGCCCGGCCGGTAACGCACATCCAGCACCACCACCCGCCCGGGGGCGGAGCGGCGGTCGTAGGCGGGGCCCTCGGGCACGGGCGCCTCGGGTGCCGCCGGGTCGAGGCCCAGCCATCGGGCCAGGACCTCGGCCGTCACCAGAGACGGCGGTTCAGCGGCGGCTGGGTCGGGGCCGGCGTCGGACTCGGGGTCCGGGACCGGCACGCCCTCCTCAGTCTGCGGGGGTTGTGCTTGCACGGGCCACACCCTACTCCACCGGGCCGTGCCGGCGGGGAGCAGCCCCTTGGTAGCCTGGTGGAGCGCCGGCGTCCGCCCGGCACCGCCACGCCCCGACGAAGGAGTGCCGCCTGTGAGCACCCCGGACGCCCCGGCCCCCCGCCCGCGCGGCCGCAGCACCCGCCAGAAGGCCGCGGTGGACCGCGCGCTGGACGCGCTGACGGACTTCGTGAGCGCCCAGGAGCTGCACGCCCGCCTGCGCGAGGCCGGCGAGCAGGTATCCCTCGCCACCGTGTACCGCGTGCTGCAGCAGCGCCTGGACGAGGGCGCGGTGGACGTGATCCGCCGCGACGACGGCGAGTCCGTGTACCGGCGCTGCGCCGCGGACGAGCACCACCACCACCTCGTGTGCCGGCGGTGCTGGTCCACCGTGGAGATCACCGCCCCGCCCGTCGAGGCCTGGGCGGCCGCCATCGCCGCCGAGCACGGCTTCTCCGCCCCCGAGCACACGATGGAGATCAGCGGTGTCTGCGCGGACTGCCAGGCCGCCGACCCGGACGACTCCGCCGGCTCCGACGGTTCCGAGAGCTGACCGAGGCCGCACGGCAGGTGCCGTGCGGCCTCGATCAGGACCTTCCCCTCGACCATGGGCGGGGGTCAGTCGTGGGCGGGGACGTCCACGAACGGGACGGTCGGCGTGTGCAGGGCGCCGCGGCCGTAGGCCTCCTCCAGGTGGGCGTCCGTGAGCACCTGCCGGGGCGGCCCGGAGGCCACCACGCGCCCGCTCATCAGCACCACGTGGTCGGCCGCCGCAGCCTCATCGAGGTCGTGCGTGGTGAAGACCACGGAGACCCCGCGCTCGGGCTCCTCGTGGAGCAGCTGGTCGATGGTGCGCGCCGAGACGAGGTCCAGGCCCGTCATGGGCTCGTCCAGCATGAGCACGTCGTGGTCCTGGGCGACGCCCTGGGCCACATGCACCCGCTGGCGCTGGCCGCCGGAGAGCTCGTCCAGATGACGGCGGGCGAGGTGCACCACGTCCATCCGCTCCATCGCGGCGTCGACGGCGGCCCGGTCGGCTGCGCGCAGGCGCCCGAACCAGCCGCGCGCGGCATACCGGCCCATCGTGACGACGTCGCGCACGGTGATCGGCACCCCCTGCGGCGGGGCGGGGGTCTGCATCACGAACGCGGTACGGCGGGCGCGGCGCTCGGGCCGCTCCCCCAGCACCCGGAGGGTGCCGTCGGAGGGACGCAGGACCCCGGCCAGGGCCTGCAGCAGGGTCGACTTGCCGGAGCCGTTGGGGCCGATCACGGCCACGAGCACCCCGGCGGGAACGGTCAGGTCCGAGGCGGTGACCGCCACATGCGTGCCGTGGCGCAGCTCGAGGCCGCGGGCCTCCACCAGGGACAGAGCGTCGGAGGCGGTCACGGCTGGGTCCTCTCGGTCTCGACGGCGGGGGTGGCTGAGGCGGCCGAACCCGCCGGAGCAGCGGGGGCAGCCACGGCGGGAGCGGCGGTCTCCGGGCCCCGGCGCCGCACCCGGCGACCGGCCAGGGCCAGCACGGCGGCACGGGTGAGCAGCACCACGAAGAACAGCACGATGGGCACGAGCGCCATGGTCGCGGAACCGGCCGTGCCCCAGTGGTAGCTGAGCACGAGACCGGCGGTCACGCCGAGGGAGCCGACCAGCACCGCCACCATCATCATCTGCGGCACGGTGCGGGTGACCAGGGCGGCGGTGGCCGGCGGCCCGACGAGCAGGCCGAACACGAGCACCGTGCCCACGGCCTGGAAGGAGCCGATCACGGCCGCACCGATCATCACCAGCAGCAGCGCATGGGTCAGGCGCGGACGCATCCCCAGGGCCTGGGCCTTGGCCTCGGAGAAGCTCAGCGCAAGCAGGGGGCGGTGCAGCAGCGCCGCCAGCAGGCCCACCGCGACGGCGATCGTGGCCTGCAGGGTCAGGGCGGGCACGGTCAGACCGAGGGCGTCGCCGAAGAGGATCGCGGTGAGTGAGCCGGTATAGGAGTCCGAGAGAGAGATGATCACCACGCCCAGGGCCATCATGCCCACGAACAGCAGGCCGATGGCGGTGTCCTCCTTGAGGGTGGTGGTGCGGTGCACCAGGCCCACCCCGGCCATCATCACCAGGGCGGCCACCGCCGCCCCGACGTGGATGTCCCCGCCGATCACCACAGCCAGGGCGATGCCCGGCAGCACTCCGTGGACGACCGCGTCACCGAAGAAGCTCATTCCGCGCAGCACCAGCCACGTGCCCACGACGGCGCACAGGGCGGCCGCCACGATCCCCCCGAGGAGGGCGCGCTGCTGGAAGCCGAACTGGAAGGGGTCGAGCAGCCAGTCCACGGCTCAGCCCTTGAGGGCGTCGGCCAGGGTGCGGGCGTTGAAGAGCATCGCGTCCGCGTAGTCGGCCTCCGCCGTGCCGGCCGGACCGACGCCGGACTCATACAGGTGCACCACGGGCATGCCGCCGGCCTCGGCGGCCACCGTGTCCACGAGGCCGGAGGGCAGGCCCACGGAGGTCACGAGCACGTCGGTGCCGTCCTGGCGCAGGGAGGAGGTGAGGGCGGCGAGCTCCTGCGAGGAGGGCTCGGCGTCGGTGGAGCCGCCGGGGATGACCGTCCCGGAGACCTCGAGGCCGTAGGCGGCGGCGAAGTAGCCGTAGGCGTCGTGGTCGGTGGCGATGGTGCGGCGGTCCTCAGGGACCTCGGAGAGGATCCGGCGCACCTCGGCGTCGGTCTCCTCCAGCTCACCGCGCACGGTGCGGCCGCACTCGGCGTAGCCGGGCTCGTTGCGGTGCTCGGCGAGGGAGTCACCCATCACCTCGGCGGCGCGGGCCATGCGGGCCACGTCCATCCACACGTGCGGGTCCTCGCTGCCGTGGTCGTGGCCGTGCTCGCCGGCGTGGGTGCTCTGGCCGAAGGGCATCGGGTCCAGCTGGGGGGCCACCTCGACGACGTCGGCGCCATCCCTGGCCGCACCGCCCAAGGCTGCGCCCATGCCGCCCTCCAAGCCCAGGCCGTTGGCGAACACGATGCCGGCGTCGACCATCTGCGCCACCTGCTGGGAGGAGGCGGAGTAGTCGTGCGGGTCGTCGCCCGGGCCCATCACGGTCACCGCACTGCCGCCGCCGCAGGCGGCCACACGGTCCAGGACCGAGCCGAGCTGGGTGGTGGTCGCCACAGCCACCACGGGCCCCTGGGAGGAGTCCCCGGAGCCCGCCTGCCCGTCAGCCTGCTGGGTGTCGTCCGAGAGCGAGCAGCCGGCCACGGCCAGGCTCAGGGCGAGGGCGGTCACAGCGGACGGGAGCAGACGGCGGCGCACAGGCGGGTCCTTTCGTCGGGGGCTGGCGACACCCCGCCGGCACGGCGGAGAATCGCTAGTTGATAACTGTTCTCACTTTAGCACCGCCGCCTCAGCGATCCGGCAGATCCACAACGGCCGCAGCCGCCCGGTGCGGCAGCGCCTCCTGCACCGCACGGTGCCGGCGCGGGCTCTGCGTGACGTCATGGATCTCGCCCACGAGCTCCTCCAGCACGTCCTCCAGGAACAGCACGCCCGCCGTCGTCCCCTCCGGGGTGATCACACGGGCCAGATGAGAGCCGGTGCGCTGCATGAGCGCGAGCGCATCCTCCACCTCATCCTCCACACGCACGTTCGCCAGCGAGCGGATCCGGGTCAGCGGCACCGGCTGCTCGTAGCCGCTCGGACCCACCATCAGCACGTCCTTCAGGTGCAGATACCCGGAGAACCCGCCCTGCGGGTCCTCCACCACGAACCGCGAGTACCCCACCCGCCCCACGGTCCACTCGAACTGCTGCGGGGTGACGTCTTCAGGAACGGAGACCACCTTCTCCAGCGGCACCATGACGTCCCCGGCGGTGTACGCGGAGAACTCGAGCGCCGAGTGCAGTACGCCGGAGCCGTCCTCGAGCGTGCCCGAGCGGGTGGACTCCGCCACGATCGACTGCACCTCGGCCAGGGTGAACGAGGAGGCCACCTCATCCTTGGGTTCCACCCCGAACGCCCGCAGCACCAGATTCGCGCACCAGTTCAGCGCCACGATGATCGGGTGCAGCACCCGCGAGAGGAACACCAGGGGCCCGGCCAGGAGCATCACCGCACGGTCCGCGAAGGACACGGCCGCATTCTTGGGGACCATCTCCCCCAGCGTCACGTGCAGGAACGTCACCACGAGCAGGGCCAGGACGAACGCGACGACGTCGCCCACCGCCTCCGGCACGCCCAGCGCCCCCATCGGGGCCACCAACAGGTGGTGCAGCGCCGGCTCGGAGACGTTGAGGATCAGCAGGGAGGCCACCGTGATGCCCAGCTGGCACACCGCCAGCATCTGGGAGACGTGCTCCATGGCGAACAGGGCCGTGCGCGCCGGCCGGGAACCGGCCTCGGCCCGGGGCTCGATCTGCGAGCGCCGCGCGCCCATCACGGCGAACTCACCCGCCACGAAGAAGGCGTTGGCGGCCAGCAGCACCACCAGCCACAACAGTCCGACGACGTCCTCGCTCATGCGCGCTCCTCCACCCCAGCCTCGGCGGCCGGGTCGAAGCGCACCCGCTCCACCCGACGCCCGTCCATCCGCTCCACGGTGAGGGTGCCGCCGTCGAGCCCGACCTGGTCCCCCACGGCCGGGATCCGCCCGAGGCGGGCCATCACGAACCCGCCGATCGTCTCGTAGGCACCGTCCTCGGGGACCTCGAGCGAGCGGATCTGCGCTTGTGCTTCGTCCGGCCGCAGGTCGGCCGGGAAGTACCAGCGCCCGGAGGCGGTCTGCAGCACTCCGGGGGTCACGCGGTCGTGCTCGTCCGAGACCTCCCCGACGATCTCCTCGACGACATCCTCCAGGGTCACGACGCCGGCCGTGCCGCCATACTCGTCCACGACGATCGCCATCTGCAGGCTGGCCTCACGCAGCTCGGACAGCAGCTGATCCAGCTGGACGGTCTCGGGCACCCGGATCACGTCCGTCATCAGGGAGCCGGCCACGAGGTCCTCACGACGCTCACGGGGCACGGCCACCGCCTTCTTCACGTGGACGACGCCGCGGACGTCGTCGGAGGAGTCCCCGATCACGGGGAACCGGGAGAAGCCGGTGCTGCGGGCCAGGTCCACCACCTCCGGCAGGGGGTCCTCCACACCCACGGTCTCCATCCGGATGCGCGGGGTCATCACATCAGCGGCGGTCCGCTCGGCGAAGCGCAGGGTCCGGTCCAGGAAGGTGGCGGTCTGCACGTCGAGGGTGCCCAGCTGGGCCGAGCGGCGCACCAGAGAGGAGAGCTCCTCGGGGCTGCGGGCGCCGGAGATCTCCTCCTTGGCCTCGAGGCCCATGCGAGCCAGGATCCGGTTGGAGAAGCCGTTGAGCACGAGGATGGCCGGCTTGAACACGGCGCTGAAGGCGAGCATCGGACGGGCCAGGCGCCGCCCGAGGCTCAGCGGCTCCGCGATCGCGAGGTTCTTGGGCACGAGCTCGCCGATGAGCATGGACAGCAGCGTGGCCAGGGTCATCGCCACCACCAAGGAGGCCGGGGCGGCCACGGCCTCGGGGACGCCGGCCTGCAGCAGCAGCGGGTCGACGAGGCGGCTGATCGCCGGGTCCATCACATAGCCGGTCAGCAGCGTGGTCAGGGTGATGCCGAGCTGGCAGGCGGACAGCTGCGTGGACAGCGACTTCAGGCAGCGCAGCAGGGGCTCGGCACCGCGGTCGCCGTCGTCGACCATCCGCTGCACGGCGGGGACGTCGATGGCGATCATCGAGAACTCCACGGCCACGAAGAAGCCCGTGCCGAACACGAGCAGCAGGCCGGCGATCAGCAGGAGCCACTCCACCGGGCCTCACCCCCGCGGGCCGGGACGGAGGGGGCCGCGGTCACACGGCGAGGACTGGAAGGCTCCGATCCGGCCGCGTCCGCGGGCGTGGACGGGCGATCTGGCACGGCTGTGTCAGGGTGATCCATAGTCCCGTCAGTATACGGACAGGGCCGCCACCGTACGGACGCAGAGGCCCCGCCCAGAGGCCCTCACCAGGAGGAGGGCAGCGGACGTCCTTCCTCGTAGCCAGCCGAGGACTGCAGCCCCACCACGGCCCGCTCACGGAACTGCGCGAGGTCCCTGGCGCCTGCGTAGGTCAGGGAGGAGCGCAGGCCCGTGGTGATCTCGTCCAGCAGGTCCTCCACGGAGGGCCGGCGAGGGTCCAGGTACATGCGGGAGGAGGAGATCCCCTCCTGGAACATCGCCTTGCGGGCCCGCGTGAACGGGTCCTGCGCGCGGGTGCGCTCACGCACCGCCCGCCCGGACGCCATGCCGAAGCTCTCCTTGTAGAGGCGCCCGTCGGCCTCATGCACGAGGTCCCCGGGGGATTCGAAGGTGCCGGCGAACCAGGAGCCGACCATCACGGAGCTGGCCCCGGCGGCCAAAGCCAAGGCGACGTCGCGCGGATGGCGGACACCGCCGTCGGCCCACACCCGCGCGCCCAGCGCACGGGCGGCGGCGGCGCACTCGAGGACGGCGGAGAACTGCGGACGGCCCACGCCGGTCTGCATCCGGGTGGTGCACATGGCCCCCGGGCCCACGCCCACCTTCACGATGTCCGCACCGGCCTCGACGAGGTCGCGCACGCCCTCGGCCGAGACCACGTTCCCGGCGACGACGGGCACCTGCGGGCCCAGCGAGCGCACCGCCTCGAGTGCGGCGAGCATGGTGCGCTGGTGGCCGTGGGCGGTGTCCACCACGAGCACGTCCACCCCCGCCTCCAGCAGAGTGGCGGCGGTGCCGGCGACGTCCCCGTTGATGCCCAGGGCTGCGGCCACGCGCAGACGCCCCTGCCCGTCCACGGCGGGGGCGAACACGGAGGAGCGCACCAGCCCGGCGGGCGTGACCATGCCCAGCAGACGGGGGCGGGCCCCGGCGGGGGCGTTCGGGCGTTCGTGCACCACCGGCACCGCCACCGCCCCGGCCGCCGTCGCCGCCAGGTAGGCCTCGCGCAGCGCAGCGTCATCCGCCATGCCGCCCGGCCCGCTCTGCTGTTCGGGTCCGCTCAGCTGTTCGGGGGTGAGGGTGAGGACAGGCTCGCGCATCACGGAACCGGCCGAGGCGAACCGGTCCACGTCCTGGCAGTCCTCCGCCCGCACCAGACCCAGCAGGCCGTGCTCGCCGTCGACGACGGCCACCGCCCCATGCGCGCGGCGGTCCATCAGGTGCAGCGCCTCAAGCACGGTGGCCTCGGGGGCGAGGGTGAGGGCGTCCTCCACCACGGTTCCAGAGCGCTTCACACGGGCCACAGTGTCCTCGACCGCCTCCGTTGAGAGGTCCTGGGGCAGCACCGCGAGCCCGCCGCGGCGGGCCATCGTCTCGGCCATGCGCCGGCCGGACACGGCGGTCATGTTGGCGGCCACGAGCGGAACGGTGGCGCCGGTGCCGTCGTCCGGGGTGAGGTCCACCTCGAGACGGCTGCCCACCTCCGACCGGGAGGGCACCAGGAAGACGTCGTTGTAGGTGAGATCCACGCTGGGAGGGGTGAGGAAGCGCATGCACGGCAGTCTGGCAGACCGGCCTCTCCGAGGCGGCGGAGACACTCCTGCCGTGACGTCGGCCCACCCTCCTCCTCCCCGGGATTCTGCGCCTATGATGACCGGAGCGCTCCACCGCCGTGTGGGCCAGATCCCATGGCTCTGCGACGCGGAGCACTCTGCGGGCCCCGCCCCGCAGGCACCGGTCCGCCCCGCGCGGATCCGCCCGTCATCGCTTGTCCACGCTCAGGAAGAGGCGTCTACAGTGCCAGAACTCACGCCCGACCGGCTCTCCCAGGAGTTCCCCGGGAACGAGAAGCTCGTCGCCGAGATCTACCGCAGATACCGCCAGGACGAGGGCTCTGTGGACAAGCAGTGGGGGCAGATCTTCGCCAGGCTCGAGGCACCCAGACCGGACTCCTCCCCCACCGCCGGCCCGACCGCCTCCGACAAGGTCACCGAGCCCGCGGCCACCGACCGGCCCGCCGCCGGACCGAGGGACGTCTCCGCCCCGGCCGCCCGCACGCGTCGGCGCACCGCCCTGCCCTCGGAGCCGGCCCGCGCGTCGTCCGCCCAGGACTCCCCCAAGAAGGAGGAGAAGGCCACCGCCCTGAAGGGCATGGCCAAGGCTGTGGCCGCGAACATGGACGCCTCGCTGTCCATGCCCACGGCCACCACCGTGCGCGACGTCCCCGCCAAGCTGCTCATGGACAACCGCGCCGTGATCAACTCCCACCTGTCCCGCACCCGCGGCGGGAAGGTCTCCTTCACCCACCTGATCGGCTACGCCGTGATCCGCGCCCTGAAGGCGATGCCGGCCATGAACGTGCTCTACGAGGAGCGCGACGGCAAGCCCACCCTCGTGGAACCGGCCCACGTGAACTTCGGCCTGGCCATCGACCTGCCCAAGCCCGACGGCACCCGCTCCCTCGTGGTGCCGAACGTCAAGGCCGCTGAGACCCTCGACTTCCGCGGCTTCTGGCAGGCCTACGACGACCTCGTCAAGCGCGCCCGCGCGAACAGGCTCACCATGGAGGACTACGCCGGCACCACCGTGTCCCTGACCAACCCGGGCGGCATCGGCACCGTGCACTCGGTGCCGCGCCTCTCCCAGGGCCAGGCCGCCATCATCGGCGTCGGCGCCCTCACCTACCCGGCCGCCTTCCAGGGCGCCGCGGAGTCCACGCTCAACGAGCTGGCGATCTCCCGCACCATCACCCTGACCTCCACGTACGACCACCGCGTGATCCAGGGTGCCGCCTCCGGCGAGTTCCTCAAGCTCGTCCACGGCTACCTGCTGGGCGAGGACGGCTTCTACGACCAGGTCTTCACCGACCTGCGCATCCCCTACGAGCCGGTGCGCTGGGCGCAGGACGTGCAGGTGAACCCAGAAGAGCAGGTCGGCAAGGTCGCCCGCATCCAGCAGCTCATCCACGCCTACCGCGGCCGCGGCCACCTGCTGGCGGACGTGGACCCGCTCGAGTACACGATGCGCTCCCACCCGGACCTCGACATCCGCGAGCACGGGCTCACCCTGTGGGACCTGGACCGCCAGTGGCCCACCGGCGGGTTCGGCGGCCAGTCCACCCTCTCGCTGCGCAGCATCCTCGCGGTGCTCCGGGACGCCTACTGCCGCACGATCGGCGTCGAGTACATGCACATCCAGAACCCCGCCGAGCGCGCATGGTTCCAGGAGAAGCTCGAACGCCCCTACAACAAGCCCACCCGCGAGGAGCAGCTGCGGATCCTGGGCCGCCTCAACGCAGCCGAAGCCTTCGAGACGTTCCTGCAGACCAAGTACATTGGCCAGAAGCGCTTCTCCCTCGAGGGCGGCGAGTCCCTGATCCCCCTGCTGGACAGCATCCTCTCCGGCGCCGCCGACGCCGGCCTCGAGGAGGTCGCCATCGGCATGGCCCACCGCGGCCGCCTGAACGTGCTCACCAACATCGCCGGCAAGACCTACGGCCAGGTGTTCCGCGAGTTCGAGGGCGCCACCCCCGGGGGCACCTCCGGCTCCGGCGACGTCAAGTACCACATGGGCACCGAGGGCACCTTCGTGTCCGACTCCGGCGAGAGCACCCGCGTGTACCTGGCCGCGAACCCCTCCCACCTGGAGGCCGTGAACCCGGTGCTCGAGGGCGTCACCCGCGCCAAGCAGGACCGCCACACCGCCGAGGGCCAGGCCGCGGACGCGTTCGACGTGCTGCCGATCCTCGTGCACGGCGACGCCGCCTTCGCAGGCCAGGGCGTGGTCACCGAGGTGCTGATGCTCTCCCAGCTGGAGGGCTACCGCACCGGCGGCACCATCCACGTGATCGTCAACAACCAGGTGGGCTTCACCACCCCGCCCACCCAGGCCCGCTCCTCCGTGTACTCCACGGACGTGGCCAAGACCATCCAGGCGCCGATCTTCCACGTCAACGGCGACGAGCCCGAGTCCGTGCTGCACGTGGCCCAGCTCGCCTTCGAGTACCGCCAGCGGTTCGACAAGGACGTGGTGATCGACCTGATCTGCTACCGCCGCCGGGGCCACAACGAGGGCGACGACCCCTCGATGACCCAGCCGCGCATGTACAACCTGATCGAGCAGAAGCGGTCCACGCGCAAGCTGTACGTGGAGTCCCTCGTCGGACGCGGCGACCTCACCCAGGAGGAGGCCGACATCGCGCTGAAGGACTATCAGCAGCAGCTCGAGCGCGCCTTCGCGGAGACCCACGAGGCGGAGAGCTCCGCCGGCGTCGGGCTGGAACCGGCCGCAGACCGGGACGAGGCCATCGCCGCCCCCACGCACGGCACCGCGATCTCCCCCGAGACGCTGCGCGCGATCGGCGAGGCCCACCTGGCCGTGCCGGAGGGCTTCACGGTGCACCCCAAGCTCGAGGCCCTGCTGGAGCGCCGCGCCAAGATGGCCGTGGACGGCGGCATCGACTGGGGCTTCGCCGAGCTCGCGGCCTTCGGCTCCCTCATGATGGAGGGCGTGCCCGTGCGCCTGTCCGGCCAGGACTCCCAGCGCGGCACCTTCACCCAGCGCCACTCGGTGTTCCACGACCGCCTCACCGACGAGACCTGGACACCCCTGGCCCACCTCAGCCCGGACCAGGCCCCGTTCTGGGTGTACAACTCACTGCTGTCCGAGTACGCCGCACTCGGCTTCGAGTACGGCTACTCCGTGGAGCGCTCGGACGCCCTCGTGCTGTGGGAAGCCCAGTTCGGCGACTTCGTCAACGGCGCCCAGACCGTGATCGACGAGTTCATCTCCTCGGCCGAGCAGAAGTGGTCGCAGAGCTCCTCCGTGGTGCTCCTGCTCCCCCACGGCTACGAGGGCCAGGGCCCGGACCACTCCTCGGCCCGCATCGAGCGGTTCCTGCAGCTGTGCGCCGAGGACAACATGCGCGTGGTGAACCCCTCCACGGGGGCCAACCACTTCCACCTGCTGCGCGAGCAGGCCTACGCCCGCCCCCGCAAGCCGCTGGTGGTGTTCACCCCCAAGCAGCTGCTGCGCCTGAAGGCCGCCGTGAGCGCGGTAGAGGACTTCACGCAGGGCGCCTTCCAGCCGGTCATCCCGGACGCCGGGGTGAAGCCCGAGGACGTCACGCGCGTGCTGCTGGTCTCCGGGCGCCTCTACTATGACCTGCTGGCCCACCGCGACAAGACGGAGGACACCGCCACGGCGATCGTCCGTGTGGAGCAGCTCTACCCCCTGCCCGAGCAGGAGGTGAAGGAGGCCCTCGCCGCCTACCCGGACGCCGAGGTCCTCTGGGTGCAGGACGAGCCGGCCAACCAGGGCCCGTGGCCGTTCATGGCGTTGAACCTCGTGCCGACGCTGGACCGCGAGGTGCGCCTGGTCTCACGTCCCGCGCTGGCTGCCACCTCGGCCGGTACGAAGGGCCGGCACGACCAGGAGCTCAGCGCCCTGCTGGAGACCGCCTTCACCCGCTGACCGGACTCTCCTCCCCGGGGTCGGGGCGCCCCCCGCCCCCCCCCCGGGGGGGTGCAAGAAACGACACGACAAGACCACACCCCCGCTCCGGCTACCCCCCCG
>NZ_JAXFPG010000036.1:0-5555 GCF_034179925.1 Micrococcus sp.
CAAGGAAGCTCCGCAACCCTACCACACATCAACGACCAGTCAAGAACCAGATCATCCATTCAAGAAAAGTGAATTCCCCGTCACCGGGAAACCCATGCCGCGTGAACCAGGAACACCGTTCCCAGCGACTCACACCACCGACCGGATCTCTCCGATCAGCGCCTCAGCACGAGAAAGAACTCTACACACACCCGAGCCCGAACGCAAAATCGGGGGTTCCTCCCCCACGAGAAGACCCCGTCACCCGCGGAATCATGCGGGTGGCGGGGTCCTGGGCCTCGCGTCAGAGGCTCCTCCACCGGCAGCTGGCCGCCATGACCTCGGTCACAGTCAGCTGACCGGCCAGCCTGCTCAGACGTCGAGCTCGGCGGCCGCCATGTTCTTCTTTCCCCGGCGCACCAGCAGATGCCGGCCGGCGAGCGCGTCCTCCGCACCGAATACCTGGTCCGCGTCGGCGATGCGCACGTTGTTCACGGAGGCACCGCCGTCCTTGATGGTGCGGCGCGCCTCGGAGTTCGAGGAGACCAGGCCGGTGGAGACGAGCAGCTCGACCGCCGTCACGGTCCGCCCCTCCCCCGCCCAGGCCGAGCGGTCCGCCTGCGGGAGCTCGGCGAGCACCGCACGCAGCACGTCGGGGTCGACCTCGGAGAGGTCCCCTCCCCCGAACACCGCGGCCGAGGCATCGATGACCTTCTGCGTGGCCTCGGCCCCATGGGCCAGGGAGGTCACCTCCCAGGCGAGCCGCTTCTGCGCCTCCCGGCGGAACGGCTCCTCGGCCACCTTGCGCGCGTACTCCTCGATCTCCGCGCGGGTGAGGAACGTGAACACCTTGAGCCGGTCGACCACATCGGCGTCCGCCGTGTTGAGCCAGAACTGGTAGAAGGCGTACGGCGAGCACATCGCGGCGTCCAGCCAGATGGCGTTGCCCTCGGACTTGCCGAACTTCGTGCCGTCCGCGTTCGTGATCAGCGGGGTGCCCAGCGCGTGCACGGAGGCCCCCTCCACCTTGCGGATCAGCTCGGTGCCGGAGGTCAGGTTCCCCCACTGGTCCGAGCCGCCGGACTGCAGCGTCACCCCGTGGCGGCGGTACAGCTCGAGAAAGTCGTTGCCCTGGAGCACCTGGTAGGAGAACTCCGTGTAGGAGATGCCCTCCTCCGAGTTCAGGCGCTTGGCCACGATCTCCTTCTTGACCATGGTGCCCACCCGGAAGTTCTTGCCGATCTCCCGCAGGAAGTCCAGGGCGCTCAGCTGCGCCGTCCAGTCGAGGTTGTTCACCATCCGCGCGGCGTTCTCCCCCTCGAACGAGAGGTAGGGCTCGATCTGGGCACGCAGGGACTCGACCCACTCGGAGACGACCTCGCGGGTGTTGAGCACGCGCTCGGAGGTCTGACGCGGATCGCCGATCAGGCCCGTGGCCCCACCGACCAGCGCCACCGGGCGGTGCCCGGCCAGCTGCAGGCGACGCATCAGCAGCAGCTGCACCAGGTGGCCCAGGTGCAGCGAGGGCGCCGTCGGGTCGAAGCCGCAGTAGTAGCTGATCGGCTCCCCGCTGAGGGCCTCCTCCAACGCGGCGGCGTCCGTGGACACGTGGACGAGCCCACGCCAGGTGAGCTCCTGCCAGATGTTCTCGAAGGTCGGGTCGTTGGCCTGAACGGTCAGGCCCTCTGCTCGGGTCTCGGTGTCGGCTGCCACACCTCCACCCTACCCACCGGTGCCCGCCGCGGGCGCGGGCGACGCGCGGGTGTCGCCCGGGCCGGCGTCGTCCAGGTGGACGTGGATCGCCGTCATCGGTCAGGCGGGAGCCGTTCAAGCAGGCACTGTTCAGGCGGGGACGGGGCTCAGACCCGCCGGGAGGTCCTGCGGGGCCGCCGTCGTGACGACGCTGATGGACTGCGTGCAGCGGGTCATGGCGACGTAGAGGTCCCCGACCACCCCGTGGGCGTCGGCGACCACCTGCTCCGGGGCGGCGAGCACCACCGCGTCGAACTCGAGCCCCTTGGTCTCGCGCGCGGTGAGCACGACGACCTCCACCCCAGGCATCGGGGCACGGTCCACCGCCTCCTGCCCCCACCGCTCGCGCAGGGCGGCCAGGACGGCGTCGACCCGCCCGGCCGGGACGATCACCGCGATCAGGCCTTCGCCCACGCGGGAGCGCTCCCGATCAGCGGTCTCCAGCACGAGATCCGTCAGGTCCCCGCCGGGCACAGCGGTGAGCACCGGAGCGTGGTCACCCTCGCGCACCGCACGGGCAGTCTCCACCTCGACGCCGGCCCCCTGGGCCACCTGCGCGGCCCAGCGCATGATCCGCGCGGGCGAGCGGTAGTTCACGCTCAGCTCCTCCAGCCGGACACGCCCGCCGAACTCGGCGCCGAGCGCCTCCCGCCAGGAGCCGGGGGCATCCCGGCGGGAAGACTGGGCGATGTCCCCGACCACGGTGAAGGACTTCAACGGGGCCCGCCGAGCCAGCAGCCGCCACTGCATCGGGGTCAGCTCCTGGGCCTCGTCCACCACGACATGCCCGAACGTCCAGGTGCGATCGTGCGCGGCCTGCTCCGCCGCCGTCTGCCGCACCGCCTGGACCTCGTTGGCGGAGGCGAGCTGCTCGGCGTCGACCACACCGTCCACCCCGAGGTCCACCAGGGTCTGGTGCATGTTCTCCAAGGATGCCTGCGCGTTCTCCACATTCCTGCGGTGCTGCGCCTCCGACTCCCCCACCGGGCGCACGTCCTCCAGGGAGCCCAGCAGCTCCGCCGCCTCGTCCAGCAGCGGCACATCCGCCTCCGTCCACGGGGCGTCCGCCGGCCGCAGCAGCACCGCGACCTCCTCGTCCGAGAGCCACGGCGCCGCCGCACGGAGCAGAGGCTCCTTGGCGAACAGCTCCCCGATGAGCCGCTGCGGGGTCATCGGCATCCACGCCAGGTTCAACGCCACCCGCACATCCCGGGAGGTCCGCACGTCCTCCAGGAGCAGATCACGCTGCACGGGCGCCCCGGAGGACTTCTCCAGCTTGCGGCGCAGCCTCTCGGCGAGCTCGCGCACCAGGATCTTCACGAACGTCACCCGGGCCTCGTTATGCGGTTTGCCGGTGGCCCGCGCACGATCCCGCGCACGGCGCACCATGGACGGCTTGAGCTTGACCGCGGTGCCCTCCACCATCAGCCGGCGCGGCTCCGTGTACAGGCGCTGCCGCTGGGCGACGGCGGCGGCCACCACCTCCGCCATCTCGGGCCGGCCCTTGATCTCTGCCGCCTGCGCGTCCTGCTCCGGCACCGCCGCGACCCCCGGGAACAGGGTGCCCAGGGAGGCCATCACCACCCCCGACTCCCCCAGCGAGGGCAGCACCCGCTCGATGTAGCGCATGAACGCCGTCGACGGGCCGACCACAAGCACCCCCGAACGGGACAGGCGGTCACGGTGCGTGTAGAGGAGGTAGGCGGCCCGGTGCAACGCCACGGCCGTCTTGCCGGTGCCGGGCCCACCCTGCACCACGAGCACACCCGAGGCCTCGGAGCGGATGATCGCGTCCTGCTCCGACTGGATGGTGGCGACGATGTCCCCCATACGGCCGGTGCGCCGTGCCGTGACGGCGGCCAGCAGGGCGCCCTGGGAGCCCCGGGCCACCGCGGCCCCGGCCTCCTCCAGGAGGGTGGGATCCAGCACCTCGTCCTCGAAGTCCCGGACCTCACGGCCGCGGAGCATCAGGTGACGGCGCAAGCGCACGTTCCGGCGGTGCGCCGCGGTGGCCTGGTAAAACGCCCCCGCCTCGGCAGCACGCCAGTCCACCAGCAGCCGGCGCTGGTCCTCGTCCGTCAGACCGATGCGACCGATGTAGCGGGTCTGCCCGGGGACGCCGCCCTCCGGGTCGAGGTCAAGACGACCGAACACCAGACGGTCGTCCACGGCGTTGAGCTGCGCGAGGCGGTCCTCGTAGAGGGTGGCGAACGCGTCCCGCTCGGAGTGGTTCTGCACCGAGCCCTGCAGGCCCGAGCGCCGCACCCGCCGCAGCTGGTCCTCCTTCTCCGCCCGGAGCTCGTCCAGGCGGGCGTAGCGCTCGGCCACGCGCTCACGCTCGAGCGCGAGCTCGGACTGACGGGGGGAGGCGGTCTCGGTCATCGGCGGCAACCTCGGGGACGGGCCGTCCGGACCGCCGTGGCGGGCCGTGCGGGGCGAGAAAGGGACCATCCACTATAGGGCCGCCCAGATGAACCGCCGGTGTCCTGCCTACCAGGCGTCCGGGCCGGCGAGGAACTCCTCGTCCGTGACCGCCGCGGCGTCGAGCTCGGCGCGCATGGCGGCCTCGTCCCAGCCCTCGCCCCACGCGAACACGGCCAGATCGTGCCCCAGGCAGAGCGGTTCCGGGACCGGCTCGCCCTCCGCGAGCGGCTCCACCTCCAGCGAGTCCTCCGCCAGCACGTGCAGCCCCAGATGACGGCCGGCCTGGTCCCAGCGCAGGGTGGCCGCCGGGTGCGTCCCGATCCTGCACAGCCCGGCCACACGCAGACCGACCCCCTCGGACACCCTCCCGCCCCACCGATGGGCCAGGGCCTCCCAGCGGCGCGAATGCAGGGGGCGGGTCCTCTCGTGGCGGAACACCGTGACGTGCCCCGGGCGGCAGGCGGCACCGGTGAGCGGAGCCGGGGGCTGCCACTCGTCGTTGAGCACCCGCACCCAGCCGGCCTCGTCTCGCTCGGCCCCGAGCTCGGTCAGGGGTCCCAGGATCCGCTCGGCGCCGTCGAGACCGAGGGGCGTCCCCGGCCCGCCCAGCAGGTGGGGCAGGCCCTCGACCCGCACGGCGGTGGGCTGCAGCGCCGCCAGCACGGCCAACGCGGCGTCCGAGCCCGGGGTCAGAGCGTGGTGGGTGCACGCCTCCACCGCGTCCAGCAGGGCCACCGAGCGGGCGTCCCCCACGTCCAGCCGGGCCACGGCCTCGTCCGGGTCCGCCACGAGGACGGCGGCCATCAGGCGCACACCCGTCTGCGGATCCGTGCACTCGCCGATGACGTCCAGCATCGAGTGCTCCGCCCCGACCTCCACGACCACCAGGGTGGGCGCCGGAGCCGGGACATGGGCGAGCAGGCGGGCGGTGCGCGGCAGGGCGTCGACGTCCGCGTGGAAGCGGTCCGCGGTGAGGAGCACCCCCGCCGTGGCGCGCGCCAGGGCGCCGGCCCAGGCCGAGCGCAGGCCGTCGTCGGGACCGGTGACCCCGACGACCGGGACGGGCGCGTCCGCCCAGGAGGATTTATTGCGATCCGTTCTCATATTGGTTAGTCTCGCACATGCTCGACGCTCCCACAGGAGCCGACCCCAGGAGGAACCATGAAGGTCCGCAACTCGCTCCGCGCCCTCAAGGCGCTGCCCGGCTCGCAGGTGGTCCGCCGCCGCGGCCGCACCTACGTGATCAACAAGAAGAACCCGCGCATCAAGGCGCGGCAGGGCTGACACCGCCCACAGAGACGACGACGGCGCGGGGGCCCGGCGACCCCATCTACCCGCCCCCCCGCCCGCCCCCAGAGGCGCCCCCCCCCCCCCCGCGCAACGACCGCCCCCGCAGAGGG
>NZ_JAXFPG010000017.1:0-66387 GCF_034179925.1 Micrococcus sp.
CCGCCTGCACTCTCCCCTCGCACAGAAAGACGCGGGGCCCCCCCCCGGGCCCGGGGCGGGGGGCCGCGGGCGTGGGGCCGGGGGTGGGTGGGTCCGGCGAGGGGGGCCCCCCCGGGGGTGGCCCCATGGGCTTCCCCCCACCCCCGCCGCCCCCCGGGCGGCGGCCCCCCCCCCCCTGGCGGGGGGGGGGCCCCGCGTCTTTCTGTGCGAGGGGAGAGTGCAGGCGGGCTTCCCGGCCTTCCACCCCCTCACCTCTTCCCCCTGTGGCTCTTGAGTCGAATAGTCTGGTATGGAAAACTATGCACCCCCGCTCGCCCGTGACGGCGCGCGGGCACCATCCGACGTCGACCGAGAGGAACGGGGTATGGCCTTCGACTGGGGAGAGGACCCGCTGGGGGAGCGGGACATCGTGTCGGTGCACAAGGCCGTCCCGCTGTTCAACGAGGCGGCCGCGGCACCCGGAGGCAACGGGATGACGCGCGTGCTGACGCAGATGCGCCTGCTCTCCGAATCCCACAGCCTCGGTTTCGCCTACGTCTCACCCACGGAGGCCGGCACCCGGTACCACCGCCGTGAGGTCGTCGAGGGGCTGGCCCGTCAGCCCGTCCACACGAAGGACGCCCTGGTGCGGCGCCTCCGGGGGGCGGTGCCGTCGTCGTCGGCGGTGCTGGTGCTCCGCCAGCGTGAGCGCACGCCCATCCGCGAGGGCCACCGGCAGGTGTTCGGGCCCCGCGGCGAGGTGCTCTACGAGCGCAACTGGTACGGGTATGACCGCCGGATGGACCGCTCCGCCGACCCCGACGAACGCCGCCAGCAGGACGACGCCTCCCGCGAGGTGTGGTCGGTGTCCGCCGCCAACGCGCGCCTGGTGGACGATGCCGAGGCCCAGGGCGGCTTCCTCCCGCTCGTGATCTCCGTGGGCGGACTGATCGTCAGCTGCCGCGAGATCCTCGGCTTCGACCGGGACCGCGAGGAGGCCGGGCGTCTGCTCCCGCAGCGGTCCTTCCGGGTGCGCCCCGCCGGGGACTGGGCCGAGCCGATCCTGGACACCTGGCTGGACTCGGGGGCCGGCAAGGCCGCCCTGTGGTGGTCCCTGCGCTGACGCGGTCGGGTCCGCCGGCGCCGTCGGGCCCACTGATGCCCGCCTCGCTGCTCGCGGGGCGGGCTTCTTCATGCCCGCTGGACTCTTATCGCTCACTTGGCAAGTGATACGTAAGGAAACCATGGTGTACGTTTAGTGGGCGGTCGCGTTGGGTTCGAGAAATCGCGTCGAACAGGCCGCCGCGGCAACTGAACAGGGCCGGGGGTTCGCCCCCGAAGGCAGGAGGAATCCATCAGCACGTCGACGACGTTCGAGCGGACCATGGCGGATCTCGGTTGGTGGGCGGTGCGGCAGCCCACCTGGAGCATGTGCAGGGTCAAGATTTGGTCCCTCGTGGGGCGGGAGAAGTGCGACGGGGCGCGTGAGTCCGTGTGGGCGGTGCGCTCATGGCCGGCGAAGGCCGAGCATGTCCATCGGCTGGCGGAGGCCCAGGCGTTCGCCTCGCGCATGCGACGGCAGATGTGGGTGGTGTTCGCGGCCCGCGCCTCGGACATCCCCGAGGTGATCCCGATGGACGAGGCGGCCCGCCGGCTCCTCACCCTCAACGAGAAGCGGACGGCCGCGGCACCGAAGGGCACCGCCGGTGACGCGATCCGGAAGGACAGGGCCTGGCTTGCCCAGGAGATCCGGGACCTCGTCTCGGACCTCTGACACCACACCACCCACGACGACGGCACTCACCCCGGGCGGCGACCCCGCCGCCCGGGGTGGACACAGGCACGACACCCCGGCTGTGGCCGGAACGAAGGAAGGACAACCACATGAGCTCCTACTACATCTACGCCCTCGTCGACCGGACGCAGCTGCCTCCGCGTGAGGCAGGCGCTGTGCGTCCCGTCGAGGACTATCTGGGTGCGGCGATCTACGTCGGCAAGGGCCTCGGCGAACGCCTTGAGCAGCATGTGGCCGAGGCGCGCCGGATCCTGGCCCGAGGCGAGGCGGACAGCCTTCCCCAGGGCAGCAAGCTGGCGGTGCTCTGCGCGATGATCAGTGCGGACAACGAGCCCCTGGCCGTGAAGCTCGCGGCGCCGTTCTCGGACGAGAAGGAGGCGTACGCCGTCGAGTCCTTCGCGATCGACGCGGTCGATGCCGTCCGCCGTTCACTCGGCCGTGAGCCGCTGCGGAATGCCGTCAAGGGCCACGGTGTGACCCTGGAGGCGGAGAGTGTCTACCTGGATCGTCTGGATGTGGAGACTCTGCCGGTGGCCGAGGTGGGCGACGCGCCGGAGATCATCCTCGTCAAGGGGACTGCGGACCAGCTCGGCGACTCCCAATTCGCTGTGGTCGACGGCTCCCGCTGGCGCCGGGAACTCGGCTTCGCAGAGGACGCGCCGGTCGACGTCCTGGAGGAGATCGGTGAAGCCCCCGTGCGCCTGGGCTGGAACGCGCACATGCCCTGGAAGGAGCCTGAGGCCCGTGCCCGCGCCTACCGGTACTGGCCGATCGCACTGGAGAGGGTGCGGCAGTGGGTGGAGCACCCGGAGACGATGCCGCAGTTCCTGATGATGGGCATTCCGGAGGGCGGCCGGACCGTGGTGCGGTACATCTGGGAGGTGGATCCGCAGGGTCGCTGGGAGCTGCACCCCTGCGGGGACGGGAGCCGGGAGGTCCGGTGGGGCATCCCGGTGAAGGAGGGGCTCGTCCAGGCGCACCCCTTCCTGAACAAGGTGCTCGTGGACGCCAAGACCAAGCATCAGGTTCTGCTGCACCGGAGCAGCGGCATCCGCATCGCCAGCTTCGTCGCGGCCTGACACTCCGCAGGACCGACGGTTTCTCGGCGCACCGACGCGGGCCGCTGCGGTGCGCCGAGAAACCGTCGGTCCGGTTCGGAACCCGCAGTCCGCCGTAGCCCGCCGCCGACCCAGGCACCCGGAGGCATCCGCCGCATCGACCGTTCTTCGCCAGATCGACCGTTCTCCGTGCGACTGCGCGAAGAACGGTCGATCCGGCGCCACATCCGCCGGCACCTGCACTGACACCCGCAATCCGCCGCCACTACGCTCGCCCCATGAAGATCGGACTCCGCACCCCCTCGCTGAAGAAGTCCCTGAAGGCCCGCACCACGGCTCGTGCCAAGCGGGCGGTCAAGCGCAAGCTCATCCCCGGCTACGGCCGCCCCGGCATGGGCTGGCTGCGGGACCCGAAGCGCGCCGCCCGCAACGCCGTCTATCAGCGCACCACGTTCAGCGTGTGGGACCTGTTCCGCTGACCGCTGCCTCGGCGCGCTGATCGTCCGCCCGGTTCGCCGACGCTCTCGGGATCGACCGTTCTCCGCCGTATCGCACGTTTTCCGGACGATGTGACGAAGAATGGTCGATCCGCGGTGTCGCCACCTACCCCAACCTCCCCACACACCCCACTCCACCACCCCACACCCACCCCTCCGACCTGCACATTCTCACTACGTGAACATGTCCCGTTCGGTTCCACCGCCACCGCCGCCGTCCTCCTAGGCTTCGGACATGAGCCAGGACACACCCGACACCCCTCTCGTTCCCACCTCCACCCCCACCGCCCCCTCCGGTGACGCCCCCGCCGACGCCCCCGCCGCCGTCGTCGCCCCGGAAGAGGTGCTCGCCCGCCTCCAGGAGGCCCTGCCCGGCCGCGTGGACACCTCCCCGGAGGCCCTCGCCCTCGCCGGCGCAGACCGCTCCGGCTACAAGGCCGCCACCGACGCCCTCTGCCTGGTCCGGGCCGAGTCCGTCGAAGACGTCCAGGCCGTCTGCCGCATCGCCTCCGAGACCCGCACCCCCGTGGTCCCGCGCGGCGCAGCCAGCGGCATCTCCGGCGGCTCCGTGGCCGGCGACGGCGCCATCAGCCTGGACCTGAACTCCATGAACCGGATCCTGGAGATCTCCGTGGCGGACCGTGTGGCCGTCGTCGAGCCCGGCATCCTCAACGGCGACCTCAACCGCGCCCTGGCCGAGCACGGCCTGTGGTGGGCGCCGGACCCGGCCTCCAAGGACATCTCCACCGTGGGCGGCAACATCGCCCTCAACGCCGGCGGCCTGCTGTGCGCCAAATACGGCGTCACCCGGGAGGCTGTGCTCGGGCTGAGCGTGGTCCTCGCGGACGGCACGCTCCTGGAGCTGGGCCACCGCTCCGTCAAGGGGGTCACCGGCTACGACCTCACCGCCCTCATGATCGGCTCCGAAGGCACCCTCGGTGTGATCGTCGGCGCCACCCTCGCCCTGCGCCCCGTGGTGACCTCCGGCCAGGTCACGGTGGGCGGGTTCTTCCCGGACGTCGTGGCCGCGGCCTCCGCGTCGGCGGCCATCACCGCGGCGGGCCTGGTCCCGGCCATCATGGAGCTGCTGGACGAAGCCAACGTGGACGCCATCCGCCGCTACACCCTGGCCCGCGGGGAGGACGCCAGCGCCCTGCCCGAGCACGGCGCCTACCTGCTCGTCCAGACCGACGGCCCCGGCGCGGAGGCCGAGGGCGCCCGCGTGGCCGAACTGATGGAGGCCAACCGCGGCCAGGTGCGCCTCACCTCGGACCCGGAAGTCGCCGACGAGCTCACCGGTCTGCGCCGCCTCGTGTTCCCCTCGCTGGAGGCCCTGGGCACGGTGCTTGTGGAGGACGTGGCCGTGCCGCGCTCGAAGATGCCGGAGATGTTCGCCCGCATCCGCGAGATCGAAGCCGCCACCGGCGTGCAGATCCCGACGGCGGCCCACGCCGGCGACGGCAACCTGCACCCCATCGCCATCTACGAGCCGGTCGAGGACGCCTCCGCCACCGGGGTGGCCGCAGGTATCCCGGCAGACGTGTGGGACGCTGTCGGCCAGGTGTTCCGGGCCGCACTGGACCTCGGCGGCACGCTCACCGGCGAGCACGGTGTGGGTGTGCTCAAGCGCGAGTTCCTGCGCGACGAGCTCGGCGACGCCCAGTACGCGCTGCAGGAGCGCGTGAAGGCCGCCTTCGACCCGCTCGGCATCCTCAACCCGGGCAAGGTCTTCGACCTCTGAGCCCCCCACAGGCCTGCACAGCAAGGGGCGGGGCGACCAACCGGTCGCCCCGCCCCTTCTTATGCTGTGCCCGGCTCAGAGGCGAGCGGCTGTGGCGGGGCGCCCGTCCGACGTCGTCGTGTGCGCGGCCGCCGGGCGGGTGCGGTGGTCGGCCCGGGTGAACAGGAGGGCCAGCAGCGGGCCGGCCACGTTGTGCCACACCGCCGCGACCGCGCCGGGGATCGCCGCGAGCGGGCCGAAGTGGGCGCCGCCGAGGGTGGCCGCCAGGGCCGAGTTCTGCATGCCCACCTCGATGGAGATGGCGCGACGCTCACGCGGGCTGATCCGCGCCGCCCACGCCACCAGGTAGCCCAGGCCGAAGCCCACCGCGTTGTGCACCACCACCGCGAGGTACACGGCGGCGCCGGCCGTGAAGATCACCTCGACCGAGTTCGCCAGCACGCCGGCGAGCACGAGGGATACACCCAGGATGGACAGCCAGGGCACCACGCCCACCACCTGCTGCACGAGGCCGCGGGCGAACAGCTGCACCAGCACGCCGGCCAGCACCGGCAGGAGCACGATCATCAGGATCTGCTGGAACATGGCGGCGCCGTCCACGGGGAGGTAGCTGCCGGCGAGCCACATGATGGTCAGCGGGGTCATCACCGGGGCGATCAGGGTGGAGGCCGCGGTCATGGCCACGGAGAGCGCCACATTGCCGCCGGCCAGATAGGTGACGATGTTCGAGGCGGTGCCACCGGGCACGCACCCGAGCAGCACCATGCCCACCACAAGCACGGGGTCCAGATTGAACAGGAGTGCCACGCCGAGGCCAGTCAGCGGCATGATCGTGTACTGCAGCACGACGCCGAGCAGCACCACCCACGGCCGCGAACGCAGTACGCGCAGATCCGGCAGGGTGAGGGTCAGGCCCATCGTGAACATGATGAAGCCGAGCAGCCAGGCGACGTATGGGGTGACCGCGCCGGCGACGTGGGGGACGAGCGCGCCGAACGCGGCGGCGGCGATCATGGCGAGGGGGAAGATGATGACGGCCGCAGAGGCCCGGTGCTTGTCCGGGGCTCGATGGTGCTCTGTGGGGGTGCTCTGCTGTGACATGGTGTTCCTCGCGTTGTGGGAGCGGTTCCACCTGCCGGGAGTGGAGTCCCGAGAGATGAATGCGCCCGAGGTTAACCTGACGTCTCAGCGGCTAGAACACGATGTCCATGATGTGGACGAGGCCCGCTCTATCCCCGTGTTCCATCTCCGCACTCCACCCCCGTTCCATCCCCGCACTCCACCCCCGTGCCATCCCCGCACTCCATTCATCCGTTCCATCCCCGCGAACCAGAGAGTACGGCTCTGTTTGAGCCCGAAAAGGAGCCGTACTCTCTGGTTCGCGAGGGGGGGCGAGGGGTGGGCGGGGCGGGTGCGGGTGTGGGTGCATGTGTGTATGGGTGGGGCGTGGGCGCGCGTGTGAGCAGGGGCGCGGGCCCGCCGTCGTGACGCGCCGGCGAGTCAGTACCGACGACGACGGCCCAGCAGCGAGCCCAGGCCCGCCCCCAGTAGGCCCCCGGCCAGGCCGCCGCCGCGACGCCGGCCATAGGCGGCACCTCGGCCGTACCGGCCACCGCCACGGCGGGCCAGCTGGTTCAGGAGGACGCCGCCGACCATGCCGACCAGCGGGGAGACTCCTCCACGTCCCCGGGTGGGCCGGCCATAGCCGCGCTGCCCGTAGCCGCCCCGTCCGTAGCCGGTGGTGCGTCCACGCTGGGGGGTGCCGCTGAGAGCGCGGGTGAGTCCGGACAGGATGCCCATGGTTCCTCCTTGGGTTTGGGTGTCCGGCGGTCGCCGGACGTGGTGCGCACCACAGTAGAGCTGCACCCCTCCCCGGTGTCGAGCCCCCACGCGCGTCACCTGCCGCCCCGCCCCCAAGCACGTCACCTGCGGCCCCGCCCCGCCCCGCCCCCCCGCGCGTCGCCTGCGAACCCGGCCTGCGGGGGAGGGGCGGAAGGAGCCGCAGATCGCGGCGACTAGCAGGCCCCGCGAACCCGCCCCGCGGGGGAGCCGGTCTCGCCAACCCGCCCGCAGCGCGCTGGGTGTCAGGTGCCGGTGTCGGCCGGCTGCTCTTCGGCCTCGGGGTGGATGGTCCAGAGGCGGACGAGGTCGTCGAGGCGTTCGTGCAGTTCGGCGGCGGACACCCCGGCCACGGTGTTGCGGGCGGCGGAGCGGGCGAGCTCGTCGGAGATCTCGTTGCCGCGGGTGCCAGCGTGCCCCTTCACCCAGGTGGTGGACACGTGCACGCCGGCCACGGTGGCCACATCGACGGCGGCCAGCAGTCGGCGCAGGGCGCGGCGGATGCGTTCGCCGCGGGCGCCGCCGAGGGTGAGGCGTTCACGGTGGGCGTCGCGGAGCAGGGCGAGGGCGGCCCGGGAGTCGGAGTGGATGGTCACGTGGTCCTGCGGGGCGGCGGACCAGGCGGCCATGAGGTGGCCCAGGGTGAGGGCTTCCAGTTCCACTTCGAGGGGCAGGGTGGCACCGGGGATCGCGTGGGCGGCCCAGCGGCCGGGCTGGGTGTAGGCGGCGGCTCCGCCGGTGCGGGTGCCGCGCAGCACGGATCCGTCCACGTAGATGTCGCGGCTGTGAGCGGTGTCCCCGTAGGAGAGGTTGTGGCTGACGGTGGGCAGGCTGCGCCGCAGGAAGCGGTCCACGCGGCGGCGGGTGAGGTGCACTTGGCCGGCGCGGCGGGCGTCGGCCTCTTCCTCTGCGGTGGCGTGCAGGGATTCGACGGGCACTCGTACGGCTCCGCTGGCGGCCACCCGGTGCACGTCCACGTCCGGCAGCAGGTAGCTGGAGCGCTGGGTGCCCACGGGGGATTCGTCGAGGCGGTAGGAGACCACGCGCAGCCCGGGTGGGGCGATGGCGCGCAGGAGGCTGAGCAGTTCGGCGTCCTCGTCGGTGCGTAGGCGGACGATCACGGGCCGGCCGGGAGGCAGGCCTTCGGTGACGGTCACCCAGAACCGGGAGAGTTCGGCGGCGGGCACGACGCCGGTCACCACGGTGCCCTTGACGTCGTCGCCGAGTTCGCGCAGTTCGAGGCGCCGGCCCACGAACACGATGCCCTCGCTGACGCGGTGCAGGTCCATGCGCAGGGCGGGGCCGTGGTCTACGCCGGGCAGCATGGCGGGTGGGCGGGCCACGACGCGCACGCCGTCGGCGCGGTGGCGCAGCCGGGGCGGGGCGGGTCGGGGGATCAGGGGGAGGGGGGCGGTGAGGTCCACGGGGGCCAGCCCCTCGACGGGCACCGTCCTCACCGCGGGTGGGGGTGTGGGGGTGCGGCGCCGGACGAACACGCCGTCCGGGGCGGGGGAGCCCTGCTGGAGCGAGCCGGGGCCCAGGTACGCCCAGGCGACGTCGAGCAGCGCCTCGGGGGCCGAGGCGTCGACGTCGAAGTGCAGGGACCGCTTCTGCCCCTGCGTGGGGTGATTGCTCTGTGCTCCCATGGGTGCGTCCGGCGGGGTCGGTGGGCGCCTCTCCGGGGGGATGTGCCGGACCCGGTGGAGGCGGTGACGGTCCGGTCGGAGGCGCGGCCGCCTCAGGGCGGGCGTCCTCCTGGCCTGTGAGAGACACCATATGCAGAGATGGTGTGTTCATGGCAGGGCTGAGCGACGCTCAGCGGGGTGGCACGGGGCGGCTGTGGAGGGGCTGACTGGGGGCGGGGCCGGCCTCATTCGGGCGCTGACCGGTGCCTCTGCACGTCCGGGCCGAGGGCCAGGCCGAGGGCGGCGGCCTGCGTCCGCTGTTGGCGAAGCAGGGCGGAGCCGAGGAGCACGGCCAGGGCCTGCTCGCCCTCGGCGGGGGTCGCGGCGGCGTCCAGGAGCAGCTCGTGCAGGGCGAGCCCGCCGAGCCCGAGGGCCAGGGCGGAGGTCACCACCTCGGCGCCGTCCCGGTGGCGCAGCAGGGCGTGCTCGGCGGCGGCCATCCGGCCGGGCAGGTCTGTGGTGCCCCGGGCCTGGACGGCGGCCACGGCGTCCGCGGCGATCCGGTCCGCCACACGTGCCAGGAGGGTCTGCTTGTCCGGGACGTGCCAGTAGAGCGCGGAGGCCTGCACGCCGAGCACACCGGCCACCCGGCGCATGGACAGGTCTCCCATGCCGAAGTCCTGCAGGATCCCGACGGCGGCGTCCACCACGTCCTCCGCGCTGAGGCGGGGGCGTGCGGCGCCGGAGCGGGAGGGGGTGGGGCTCATGCCCCCGAATCTACGCGCTCGGCGGCCCCGCCCGCGCCCCCGGGACGCACTCCGCCCGCGTCGCTCAGGGTGCCGCCGGGGCCGAGCCGGACGGTGCGGTCGGCCATCACCTCGGCCTCGGCGAGGTCGTGGGTCACCACGACGGCGGTCATCCGCTCGACCTGCAGCACCTCGCGGATCTCTCGGGCCAGGCGGGCGCGCAGCTCGGCGTCGAGGGCGGAGAGCGGCTCGTCCAGCAGCAGCACGCGCGGGGACGGCGCCAGGGAGCGGGCCAGTGCCACGCGCTGGGCCTGGCCGCCGGAGAGCCGCTGGACGGGCCGGTCCGCGAGCTCGGTGAGCCCCACGAGCTCGAGCATGCGGGCCACCCGCTCCCGGCGTCGTGCCCGGTCCCAGCCGGCGGCCTCAAGCCCGTAGGCCACGTTCCGGGCCACGGTGCGGTGCGGGAACAGCTGCCCGTCCTGGAACACCAGGCCCACCCCGCGCCGGTGCGGGGGCACGGCCCGGGTATGCGGGCCGTCCACGGCGGTGCCGTCGATCTCCACGACGCCGGCCACCACCTCCTCGAGCCCGGCCACCCCGCGCAGCACGGTGGACTTGCCCGAGCCTGAGGCCCCCACGAGGGCCACGATCTCCCCGGGGGCGAGCTCCAGGTCCACACCCTGCACGGGCACGGAGCCGTCCGGGTAGCGCACCGCCACGCCCTGCAGGCGCAGGCCGGCGCCGCCGTGGTCCGTCGTCGTCTGTTGCATCACAGGCCTCCTGCCCCTGAGGTCGCGCCCCGGGGGCGCAGCCGTTCGCACACCAGCATGATCCCGGCACTCAGCACGGCCAGCACCGTGGCCGCCGCGAGCGCCATCCCGTAGTTGTCCGCTCCGGGCCTGCCCAGCAGCCGGGCGATGAGCACCGGCAGGGTGGGCCGGTCGGGGGCGGCGAGGAAGGTGGTCGCCCCGAACTCGCCGAGGGACACCGCGAACGCGAACCCGGCGGCCACCCCCACACCTCGGGCGAGGAAGGGCCCGTCCACGGTGAGGAGCACACGCAGCGGCCCGGCCCCGAGCGTGGCGGCGGCCTCCCGCAGGCGGTGGTCCACGGCGTCGAGCACGGGCACGAGGGCGCGCACGGCCAGGGGCAGTGCCACCACGGCCTGCGCCAGGGGCACGAGCGCCCCGGAGGCGGCCAGTGCCGGCCACACCCGCCACAGGGAGACGACGAACCCGAAGCCCACCGTCACCGCGGACACCCCCAACGGCAGCAACAGGGCGCCGTCGAGTGCGCGCTGGGCGGTGCGGGCGGCCCGGCTGCGGAAGGGGCGGGTGAGCAGCAGGGAGAGCGGCACGGCCACCAGCAGTGTCACGGCGGTGGCGTCCAGGGCGGTGCGCAGGGACTGCAGGAGCGCATCCGTGGGGGTCACCCCGCCGGTGAACCCGGTGCCGGCGCTCGTGGCGAGCATCCGGTAGTTGTGCAGCCCCCAGCCCTGGGTGGAGTGGAGTGAGCGCACCGTGAGTGTGAGGATCGGGGCGGCCACGAGCACCCCCACGGCCAGGGTGAGGGCGGTGGCGGGTGTGTCGGTGCGGCGCAGGCGCAGCGGGGGGGAGTCCTGCAGGTGCAGGGCGCGGCGCAGGCGGGCACCGGTCAGTGCGGACAGGCCGACGGCGGTGAGCACCACGGCCAGCTGCAGGGCGGAGAACACGGCGGCGGTGCGCAGGTCCAGGTACACGGAGGTCTGCACCCAGATCTCCGATTCGAGGGTGCCGTAGCCGGGCCGTCCGAGGGTCTGCACGATTCCGAACGCGGAGGCGCAGAACAGGAACACGAGGGCGGCGGCGCTGGCCAGGGCGGGGGCGAGCTGGGGCAGGGTGACGGTGCAGAATGTGCGCCACGGCCCGGCCCCGAGGGTGCGGGCGGCCTCGGCCTGCCGGGGGTCCAGAGCAGACCACAGGGCGCCCACCTGGCGCACCACCACGGACACGTTGAAGAACACCATGGCCATCACGACGGCGGCCGTCGTCTGGTCCAGGCCCGTCCACCCGAGGGGGCCTCCGGGGGCCAGCAGCGCCCGGAAGGCGACGCCCACCACCACGGTGGGCAGCACGAAGGGCACGAGCACGAGGGCGCGCAGGGCGGCCCGGCCGGGGAAGCGGCGGCGGTGCAGCACGAACGCGGCCGGCAGCCCGAGCGCGAGGGAGAGGGCGGTGCCTGCGGCGGCCATGCCGAGGGTCTGGCCGAGGATCCGCCAGGTGCGCTCGCGGGCGAGGGTGTGGGCGAACGCGGACAGGTCCAGTCCGGCGCCGAGGCCGCCGCCCGGGGTCTCCGCCCCGATGCCCCGCCAGAGCAGGGCGGCCACGGGCCAGACGAACAGCACAGCCAGGAACACCACCGGCGGCACGGCGGCGACCAGCCACCCCACGGACGCCCCCGGCCCGCGACGACGACGGCGGCCGGCCTGCCCGTGCCGGCCGGGGCGGGCGCGCGCCAGCGGCCCCGGGCCCCCGCCCGGGTGAGGGGCGGGCGGGGGTGCGGGGGCCGGCGTCGTGGGGGTGCTCAGCCCTGCACCTCCTCGGACAGGGCGGTCCACTCCTTCAGGAGGTTCTCGCGCTGCTCGTCCACGCGGGCCGGATCCGGGGTGATCGGGTCCGCCACGAGCGGGGCGTGCTCGGCCCATTCCTGAGGCAGGGGGATGGTCTCGTCCACCGGGTACATGTACATGGCCTCGGGCAGTGCGGCCTGCACCTCCTCGGTGAGGAGGAAGTCGACGAACGCACGGGCGCCCTCGGGGTTCTGTGCGCCCTCGAGCACGCCGGCGTACTCCACCTGCGGGGTGCAGGAGTCCTCGATCACCGTGGTCTGGGGGGCGAAGGCGGGGGAGGAGACGTAGGAGAGCACGATCGGGAATGCGCCCCTGCCCTGCCCGCCGGAGAAGTCCACCTCGTAGGCGTCCGACCAGCCGGCCCCGACCTTGCCGCCGTTCTCCAGCAGCCCACGCCACCAGCCCTGCCAGCCGTCCTGGCCGTACTTCTGTGTGGTGGCCGCCAGCAGGGACATGCCCGGGGAGGAGGTCAGCGGGGAGGTGACCACGGTGAGCTCGGCGTAGGGGGGCTCGTCGAGCTGGTCGATGGAGGTGGGGGCGGGCACACCGTGGGCCTGGAACCAGGCCGGGTCCGTGGTGAAGCACACCTGCCCCTGGTCCACGGGGGTCATGCGGCCGTCCACCATGAGCTCCGCTGCGGAGGCCGGCAGGTTCTCCGGGGTGTGCTCGGCCACGGCGCCCTCACGCACGAGGCGGTGCGCGGAGTGGTCCTCCACGCCGTACACGCCGTCCACGGTGGGGGCGTCCTTGGCGAGCAGGATCTGGTTGACCACGGTGCCGGAGTCGCCGGGGGCGGTGGTGACGAGCCGGTACCCGGACTCGCGCTCGAACCTCTCGAGCAGCTCCGGGGGGAGGGTGAAGGAGTCGTGGGTCATGATCCGCACGGTGGAGGCCTCGCCGGCGGGTGCGCCGGAGGCTCCTGGGGCGGAGGGGGAATCGGTGCCGCCGGGGGCGGTGACCGAGCAGCCGGTCAGGGCGAGGGCGGCCGCGGACAACGCGACGAACGCGGCACGACGGCTGCGGCGGATGCGGGGGTGTGACATGGTGCTCCTCCAGCGTGGGCGGGAGGGGCCGGGACGCCTGCCGCGCCCGTCCGGGGCGGCACGCACCCCGGGGAGGTCTCGACTTCCTTCGCCGGTGTCAGCCGGAGCAGGTTCGAGGGTCTGCGGCGGGCCGCACTCTCAGCGCCGGTGGTGGCGCTCCCCTGTCGATGTGTGTGCTTCGGAGCATACCCCCTGCGCCGGGCCGGGGGGAGCGGTGGCCGCCGTAGACTTCCCCCGTGACCGCCGCCGTCCCTTCTCCGCCGCCGTCGGGTATGCCCGCCGAGCGCCCGGCCGCATCGCCCGCCGAGCGCCCGGCCGCTTCGCCCGCCGGGGGAAGCTCCACGCCCGCCCCCGCCTGGGATGCGAGCCGGCCGTACCGGAGTTGGCCGCGGATGCTGGTGATCGTGCTGACGTTCGCCGGGATCGTGGTGGTCGTCCAGTTCCTCCAGGGCATCGCGGCGATCATCGCCCCGGTGTTCCTCGGGCTGAACCTGGTGATCGTGGCCTACCCGCTGCAGGCCTGGCTTGTGCGCCGAGGTATCCACCCGGTGGTGGGTGCGGCCGTCACGGTGCTCGTGGTCAGTGGGGTGCTGGCCGTGTTCCTGGGGTTGATCCTGTGGTCCGGGCTGGAGCTGATCGGTGTGCTGCCGCACTACACGGGCCGGTTCCAGGAGATCGTGTGGCAGATGAGCGCCTGGCTGGAGACGGTCGGCGTCACCCCGGACATGGTCACCCAGCAGATCGCGGCCATCAACCCGCAGACCGTCACCGCGGCGGTGGTCTCGGCGATCACCACGATCCTCTCGAACCTGTATGCCGTGGTCGGCCTGCTGATCACGGTGGTGATGGGCATGTTCTTCCTGGCCATGGACTCCATGGCGATCGACCGGCGTGTGCGGCTGCTCAACACGGCCCGCCATGAGCTCGGCCAGGCCCTGCTGGACTTCGCCGGGGGTGTGCGCCGGTACTGGGTGGTGACCACCGTGTTCGGGCTGATCGTGGCGGTGCTGGACGTCGTCGCGCTGCTGGTGATCGGGGTGCCGCTGGCGTTCGTGTGGGGTGTGCTGTCCCTGCTGACCAACTACATCCCGAACATCGGGTTCATCATCGGCCTGATCCCGCCGGCCCTGCTGGGGCTTATGGAGGGAGGCTGGGGCTCGTTCTTCGCGGTGGTGGTGAGCTATTCGGTGCTGAACTTCGTGCTGCAGTCCATCATCCAGCCGAAGGTCGCCGGGGACGCGATCGGTGTGATCCCCACGGTCAGCTTCCTCTCCCTGCTGTTCTGGGCGTGGGCGCTCGGCCCGCTGGGGGCGATCCTGGCGTTGCCGTGCACGCTGCTGGTGAAGGCGGTGCTGATTGATGCGGACCCGGCCTCCCGGTGGGTCAACTCGCTGATCGCCTCGGACCTGAAGGGCATGGAGCGGCGGCAGTCCTCCCTGCTCGAGCGCCTGCGCGCGGTGCGCGGTCTCGGCGGGGAGGGGCACGACGACGGCGCCGCCCCGGCCTCCGGTGCCCCCGGAACGGACGCCCTGGGGGCCGGTGGCTCGAGCACCGATGTGTCGGACGGTGGTGCATCAGGTGCCGTTGGCTCGGGTGCCGATGGGAGCACTGGGGTGAGAGCTGAGCCCGGGCCCGGTCCCGAGCCTGCCCGCTGACCTGGTCGGCCCCGGGACGCGCCCTGCAGGTGTCGTCTCAGTCACAGATGCGGCACCATGGGGGAGTGAACAACAGACTGCTGATCATCGCGACACTCTCGTTGGCCGCCTTCGTCGTCGTGCTCGTCGCCGCGATCGGCGGCGGGGCCTGGTGGGTGCTGGCCGCCGTCGTGCTGGCCCTGCTGGTGGTGGCCGTGTGGGACATGACGCAGAAGCGCCATGCGATCCTGCGGAACTACCCGCTGCTCGGGCACATGCGCTACCTGCTGGAGTCCGTCCGGCCGGAGATCCAGCAGTACTTCATCGAGCGCAACTTCGACGGCAAGCCCTTCGACAGGGACACCCGGTCCATCGTGTACGCACGGGCCAAGGGCCAGGACTCGCACAAGGCGTTCGGCACCGAACGGGACACGGACCAGATCGGCTACGAGTACCTGCTGCACTCCTCGGCCCCGGTGAACCCCCCGGCAGACCCGCCCACGGTGCACATCGGCGGCCCGGACTGCACCCAGCCGGTGGACATCTCCCTGATGAACATCTCCTCGATGTCCTTCGGCTCGCTCTCCGCCAACGCGGTGCTCGCCATGAACAAGGGCGCCGGCATGGGCGGGTTCATCCACGAGACCGGCGAGGGCGGGCTCACCAAGTACCACCGCGGCAATGGTGCGGAGCTGTTCTGGGAGATCGGCTCCGGGTACTTCGGCTGCCGGGACGAGCAGGGCCGGTTCAGTGAGGAGCGCTTCGCGGAGAAGGCCGTGCTGCCGGAGGTGCGGGGCATCACCGTGAAGCTCTCCCAGGGCGCCAAGCCCGGCCTGGGCGGCATGCTCCCGAAGGAGAAGATCTCGAAGGAGATCGCCGAGGCCCGTGAGATCCCCATGGACCAGGACTGCCTCTCCCCGGCCTCGCACTCGGCGTTCCGCACCCCGCGGGAGATGGTGCGGTTCGTGGGCCGGCTGCGGGAGCTCTCCGGCGGCAAGCCGATCGGCATCAAGTTCTGTGTGGGTTCCCGCGTGGACGTGCTGGCCATGTGCAAAGCCATGTGGGAGGAGCGGACCGCCCCGGACTACATCATCGTGGACGGTTCGGAGGGTGGCACCGGTGCAGCCCCGCTGGAGTATTCGGACCATGTGGGCACCCCGCTGACCGAGGGACTGATGATCGTGCACAATGCGCTGGTCGGCAGCGGCCTGCGCCACATGATCAAGCTTGGGGCGGCCGGGAAGGTGGCCACGGGCTCGGACATCGTCAAGCGCCTGGTCCAGGGGGCGGACTTCACCATGTCCGCGCGCGCCATGATGATGGCCACCGGCTGCATCCAGGCGCAGAAGTGCCACACCAACGAGTGCCCGGTGGGTGTGGCCACCCAGGACCCGCGCCTGCAGCGTGCCCTGGACGTGCCGGACAAGGCGAACCGCGTGTTCAACTACCACCGCCTGACGGTGCGTGAGGCCGTGCAGATCATGGCGTCCATGGGCGTCACGGACCCGGCCCAGCTGAACACCCGGATGTTGCGGCGCCGGGTGGATCACCTGAGCACCCGCTCCTACGCGTCCATCTATCACTGGCTGCGCCAGGATGAGTTGCTCAATGATCCGCCGCCCGGCTGGGATGCGGACTGGCAGGAGGCGGACGCCGACCACTTCGGTGAGCATGCCCGCATCGACTACCTGCACGACCGCGACCCGGACTGGCAGTCGGAGCTGAGGGTCCCGGAGCGCACCGCCGCGGCACCGGCGCACACTTCGCCGCTGCCGCAGGTGGGCGGGGCCGGGTCCACCCGTGCCTCGGCGCGGCCTGTCGCCACGGACACCTCCCCGATCCCGGTGGTCGACGGTGCCGTGCGCCCCGCCCGGCAGGACGGCGAGGAGCGAGCCTCGGGCGGCACCACGGATCCGGTCACGGACGAGCCGCGCGGGGAGGGCAGGGTGCTCTGAGCCCGGCCCGGGGTCCGTTGCGGGCGCCTGCCGCCAGCGCCTGCCCCTAGGGCCCGTTGCCAGGGACGACGACGGCCCCCGCGCTCCGAGCGGAGCGGCGGGGGCCGTCGTGATGGTCCAGGGTCAGGCCCCGGAGGGGATCAGCGGGTGCTGATCAGAGCTTGGTGACGTCAGCGGCCTGCAGGCCCTTGGGGCCCTGCTGGGTCTCGAACTCGACGCGGTCGTTCTCCTGGAGCTCCTTGTAGCCGGAGCCCTGGATGGCGGAGAAGTGGACGAACACGTCCGCAGAGCCATCCTCGGGGGCGATGAAGCCGAAGCCCTTCTCAGAGTTGAACCACTTAACGGTACCGACAGCCATGATGGTGTCCTTTCGATGTGCCCCGAACGGGGCGGTTGGGCCGGAAGCGGATCTGCCTCCGGATGAAGCGGCGAGACTGAACCGCTTGCCCAACGCTCATCGGGCCCGAGCTGGGCCTGACCTGCGATGAAGAGTGCGATGTACAGCTGAAACAACTTCAGGTTCCATCATCGCACACTTCTCGGCCGCTGCCTACCATCGACGAGCGGGCCGGGGTCCCGGGGGTGGGCGCGGCCTCGTTGGAGGCTCTCGCGGCGGCCCCCTGTGTGCACGCTCTGCCCGGGCGCTCCCCTGTCACATGGAAGTCACACTGTGCGGGTCGGGGCCCGGGGTGCGATGATCCCGTCAAATCAACGGGGGGGGGGGTAGAGGCCGCCTGCAGGCTTCGGCATCACCTCCTCCTTCGCCCCTCAAGGACTCCGTCCCACAAGGAGAAGCCATGGCCGTCGAGCGCCGTCCCCTCCGTCAGACCGCCCTGGGCGGCGCCGCCCTCGCCCTCGCTCTGGGCCTGACCGCCTGCGGTGCCGACGTCGGCGCACCCGCCGCCGCGCCGACGTCGTCCCCCTCCTCCGCCTCCACCACGACGCCGGCCCCGTCGCCGTCCGAGGGGGAGGGCACCGAGTCCCCCGTCACCGGCGGCGCGCCGACGCCCCCGGAGTCCGTGGTGGCCGAGGGCGGGACCACCTTCGCGGACTTCGTGGCCGAGCACCCGCACTCGCCGCTCTTCGACCGGGACGAGGGGGACATCCTCCAGGAGAAGCTGGGCACGGGGGAGGTCTCCCTGACGGTGGACGCGCAGAAGGGGGCCCGCTACGCAGTCCTCCTCCTGTGCCCGTCGGACGCCTCCGGCAAGACGGACGTCTACCTCTCGGACGGGCCCGGCGAGGCGAAGGTGTGGATGGCCGGGTCCGAGGCCCTGTGCGGTGACTGGTCCGCGGAGCTCCCCCCGGCCGCCGCAACCGGCCCCCAGACCATCACCGTCACCGTGGACAACGACCGCCCCTTCCGTGCGGTCCTGATCTCCAAGGTCCAGTGATCGCGGCCTCCCTGCCGGGCCGCCGCTCCCGCCGCTGGCCCGCCCCGGCCGCCGTCCGGGTGCTGCGCCTCGTGGCCGGTGCCCTCGCCCTCGCCCTCGTGCTCGGGATGCTCATGCAGGCCCAGGCGGCGCAGCGGCTCAAGGACCTTGTGGACCGCACCTGGCGCGGCTCTTACGACCTGATCGTGTCCGCGCCGGGGGCCGCCCCGAGCGCCGAGGACCTGCGCGCGCCCCTGGACACGGCGGCGTGGACCAGCGCCGCCGACCGCCTCACGTCGGAGGACCTCGAGACCGTCCGCGGTGTGGAGGGCGTGGAGATCGCCGCCCCGCTGGGGGACCTGGCCATGACGTCCGTGTCCAACAAGGACGCCCTCTACATCGCCTACCCCGCGGACGGCAGCGTCCAGGGCCCGCACGCCTACGACGTGGATGTGCGGGTCACCACGGACGACGGTCTCGGTGAGCGGCCCGTGCTCGGCATGGAGGCCAGCGTGGTCGGCGACTTCTCGGACGAGCAGAGCATCCCGGACGTCCGGCCGTTCGTGGAGGACACGTCCGTCTGCGTCCCCGCGCCCCCGGAACCGGGCCCGTGCACCGACGTGGAGATGCCGACCCTGGCCGTGGGCCCCCGGGGTGAGAGCCCCGTCGGCACATGGAACGAGCTGCCGGCCGGCAAGTACTGGGCCGCACCGCTGGCCCCGCCGGATCCACAGGGCAACCGGATCGTGGTGGTGGACGCCGCCGCGGAGGCGCAGCTGCTGGCCCTGAGCGGCCGGGAGCAGACCGCCGCCGCGTACCGCGCTCTGGCTCAGTCGGCGCCGTCCGGCACCCTTCAGGAGGTCATCGGCCGCCTGGACGGCCTGACCACCCCCGAGGCCCAGGCGCTGCAGGAGGCCGAGGACCGGCTGTCGGCGTCCCTCGAGGACCTCGTCCTGCAGACCGGGAGGACGCCGGAGAGCATCACCGTGGTGCCGCTGCTGGCCACCGCCGTCGGCTCCGCCCCGCTGCGTCTGGACCTCACCACACACGAGTACCGAGAGCCGGTGACCCGGATTCTTCCGATCGACGCCGTCGATCCCTCGCTTCCGTCACAGGTGGAGCAGCAGTCGTGGATGCCCAAGCCGCGCTGGCAGCTCCCTGCCGGCGGCACGCAGGAGCAGGGCGTCACGGCGTCCATGGACGTCTCCGCGCAGCTCGGCGGACTCGGGCTGACGACCACCGTGGTCCCCCTGCCGGGCCCGGCCGTGGACACGGACCCCCTGCAGGACCTCACCGGCCCGCGCATGCATCTGGCGCAGGAGGTGGCCACCCTCAGCCGCGGCGACGCCGTGACCGCAGGAGGCACGCTCACCGAGGCCGCCACCGTGGAGACCGCCTCCGGCACCCTGCCCGGCGGCACCTCGACTCCGCCCGAGCGGGTGATCCCCGGCTCCACCGCCCAGGAGTCCGCGTATTACGCTGTGACCGAGGACCGGCGGCGTTTCGGCTCGGGGGACGCGCCCCTGCTGGTCAGCGTGGGCACCCTCACCCCGGAGCCGGACGCCGCCCTCGCGGGGATCGCGCCGCTGCTCACGGATGTCGAGCTGCCCACCACCCTGGTGGCGGCCCCCGACGGCACCCCGCAGGACGTGCGGCTGCGCCCCGCCTCCACCGGCTTCGGCCTCGCCAATCAGATGCCCGCCGCCTATGTGGACGCCGCCTCGGCGGAGGCCCTCGGCCTCGATGCCCCCTTCAGCACCGTGCGGGTGCGGGTGGCCGGCGTGGGGGAGGACCTCACCCCGGAGAACCTCGCGACCATCGACGCCGTGGCCGAACGGCTGCGCCGGGAGGGCTTCGCCGTCACCCCCGTGGTCGCCTCCAGCCTGTCCCCGCGGCAGATGCAGGTGGTCTCCTACCGCTTCCCCGACGGCGGCGACCCCGCCCCGCTCGGCACCGTCGAGCAGCTCGGCCCCGAGCTGGGCGCCGCGCAGAGGGTCTCCGCCGCCGTCGGCGGCTCGGGCCTGGCCACCACCATGACGGTCGTGGCCACCCTCGGCACCCTGGCCGGCTTCTGCCTGGCCGCCGCCGTCGCCCCCCGCCGCCGGCGGGCCGCCCTGCTCTCTCTGCAGGGCTGGAGCTCGTCGACGACGGCGGGGCGCCACCTCCGCGAGGACGCCCCCACTCTGGCCCTGCTGCTGGGTGCCGCCGCGGGGATCGGCGTGGTGGCGCTGCAGCCCGGCCAGGCCGGCGTCCACCCGGGCCTGCTGGGGCTCGGCGCGGCGGTGACCCTCGCGCTCGCCGCCGCCACCGTGGCGGCGGACCTCGTCTCCGCCCGCCCGGCCCGCGGCCGGACCCGCCCGGTGCGGGAGCCGCGGACGGTGCGCGCCGCCGTCGGGCTGCTGCCGTTGACCGCCCGGTGGACCGCCCGCAGCCTGCCGAGGCTCGTGATGGACGCCGCCTGCCGCGGCGCCGCCGCCCTGGGTGTGGCCCTGCTGGTGGGTGTGGTGCTCAACGCCCGCCGGCAGGCCGGGGCGTCCCTGCTCGCGGAGGAGGCCGTCGCGCAGGACACCGCGTTCCAGCTCGGGATCGGTGCCCTGGCCGTGGCCGCGGGGATCACCCTGCTGATCCAGCTGCACCGGGTGGAGGGGCCCGCCGTGCAGGCCGAGGCGGCGCTGCTCGTGCAGCAGGGCTTCACCCGGGGCCGCGTCCTCCTCCGGCACCTCGTGCCGGTGCTGGCGTCCGCCGCCGCCGGAGCCGCGGTGGTCGCCGTCGTCCTCGTCCTCGGGGTGGCGGCCGCCGACGTGCCGCCGGCCCTGGCGGCCGCGGCCGCCATGCTGTGCCTCACGGTCCTGACGACCGTGGCCATCCGGCGGTCCCAGATCGCCCGAGTCTGGAGAGAGGGGCCGCTGACATGAGCGCCACCGCCGAAGAGACCACCCCTGCACAGGCCCCCGTGCTCGCCCTCCGCGGCGTGCAGGTGGGCTACCGGGACGCCGACGGCGGCACCCGGGTCCTCGTGCCCGGCCTCGACCTCGAGCTCCACGCGGGCGAGGTGGTCGGGCTGTGGGGCCGCTCCGGCACCGGCAAGTCCTCCCTGATCCGGCACATCGCGGGCCTGACCGCGCCGATGGGCGGGAGCATCGTGTTCCACGGCGCCGACGGCACCCTGGACGGGGAGGTCAGCGGCTTCGCCGAGGCCGACCTGGCCCGCTACCGGCGGGAGCACCTGGGCTACGTGGACCAGTCCTGCGAGCTGATCGGTGAGCTCAGCGTCCTGGACAACGCGACCGTCGCCCTGCACGGCGGCCCCCGGAGGCCGGGCCGTCCGGCCGCGGACCGGCGCGCCGAGCAGGCCGCCCTCGAGGCCCGCACCGTGGAGCTGCTCGACAGGCTCGGCCTGGGGCACCGGCTCGGCGCCCCCGCCTCCCGGCTCTCCGGAGGCGAGGCCCAGCGGGTGGCCCTCGCCCGCGCCCTGGCCAAGCGGCCGCGGCTGATCGTGGCGGACGAGCCCACCGGCCACCTCGACGGCACGACCGCCCGCGAGGTCATCGCCGTGCTGCGCGAGCACGCCGACGCCGGGGCCGCCGTCCTCGTGGCCAGCCACGACCCCCTCGTCCATGCCGCCGTGGACCGCGCCGTCCGCGTCGGCGAGGACTGAACGGGGCTCCGCGGGGCGTCGTCGGGGCGTCAGCGTCGGTCGAGCCCTCGCAGGGCGTCGAGGGCCCGGCGGTCCTTCTTGGTGGGGCGGCCGGCGCCGCGCTCGCGCACCGGCACCGCGAGCAGCTCGCGGGGCACCGGCGGCGGGGAGTGGTCCAGGTAGTTCTTCGCCGCCTCGGGCGCGCCCACCCGCTTGCTGATCAGGCCGGTGACCTCGAGGATGCGCTCGCGGTGGTCCTTGCGCAGGCGGATGCGGTCCCCGACCGCCAGCGTGTGGGCGGCCTTGACCGGCTCGTCGTTCACGCGCACATGCCCGCCGCGCACGGCCGCCGTCGCCGCCGACCGTGTCTTGTACATCCGGATCGCCCAGAGCCAGGCGTCCACCCGCACCGCACTCACGCCCGTCCCTCGTCCCCCGGCCCGTCCCCCAGCGCCGCGGCGACATTCCAGCCGGTCAGCACTGCTGGAATGTCGCCGCGGCGCTGGGAAACGAGGGGAGTGCCCGGACCGCCCGGAGTGCTCGGAACACTCGGCACACCCGGGAGGTCCGCTGCAGCCCCGTCGCCGCCGCCCACGCGCATCGCGCCCACGCCGCCGTCCCCGGCTCAGTCCGCCCGGAGACGGATGGACACCGCGTGCGCGGGCAGCCGCTCGTCCGTGGCCAGCGCCTGGATGCCCTCGGACACCCCGGCCAGGCCGGCGGCCTCATACCGGATCACCTGCTGCAGCTTCAGGAACGTCACCGTGCTCAGGCCCGAGGAGAACCGGGCCGTCCCGGAGGTCGGCAGCACGTGATTGGACCCGGCCGAGTAGTCGCCCAGCGGCACCGGCGAGTGGGAGCCCACGAACACCGCCCCGGCGTGCCGCACCCGCGCGGCCAGCGCCTGCGCGTCACGGGTCTGGATCTCCAGGTGCTCGGTGGCGTAGAGGTCGGACACCTCCACGGCCTGGTCCATGTCCCGCACCAGCAGCACACCGGACTGCGGGCCGGTCAGCGCCACCCGGATCTGCTCCTCGTGCAGCTGCCCGGGCACCTGCCGCTCCACCTCGGCCTGCACGTCCCGCACCAGGTCCTCGGAGTCCGTGATCAGCACCGATGCCGCCAGCGGGTCGTGCTCGGACTGGCTGATCAGGTCCGAGGCCACCCAGTCCGCACGGGCGGTGCCGTCGGCGATCACGGCGATCTCGCTCGGCCCGGCCTCGGCGTCCACCCCGACCACACCCTGCAGGGCACGCTTGGCGGCGGCCACGTACACGTTGCCCGGCCCCGTGATCATCTGCACCGGCGCGCACAGCCAGCCCTCGCCGTCGTCCTCGCGCACGCCCAGGGCGAGCATCGCGATGGCCTGGGCGCCGCCGGCGGCGTACACCTCGTCCACGCCGAGCAGGGCGCACGCGGCGAGCACGGTGGGGTGCGGCAGGCCGCCGTGGTCCTTCTGCGGGGGCGTGGCGACGACGAGCGAGTCCACCCCCGCCGCCTGGGCCGGCACCACGTTCATCACCACGGAGGAGGGGTACACGGCGCGCCCACCGGGCACGTACAGGCCCACCCGGTCCACGGGCACCCAGCGGTTCTCGACGACGGCCCCCTCGCCCAGCTCCACCGTGGAGCCGGAGGGGATCTGCGCGGCATGCACCGTCCGGGCCCGGCGGATGGACTCCTCGAGGGCGGCCCGCACGGCAGGGTCCAGGGCATCCAGGGCCTGCTGCAGGGCCTCGGCCGGCACGCGCAGGCTCGGGGGGCGGACGCCGTCGAAGCGCTCGCTGAGCTCCAGCAGGGCCTGCTGGCCGCCGTCGCGGACCTGCTCGATGATCGGGGCGACGGTCGGCACCATGGAGGCGACATCCACCTCCGCCCGCGGGATGATGCGGGACAGGTCGGCGGCCGCGGTGTCCACGGAGCGCAGGTCGGTCACGGTGAGCATCGGGGGTCCTCCCGGGGTCGGCGGGTGCGGCGCCGGAGGGACGCCGCAGTCAGGCTCCATTGTGCTCCGTCCTGGGCGACGTCCGGGCGCCGGTGTCAGACTGAGGTCATGCCACTGTTCGTCCCCGCCGTCCCCGCTCCTCCGCAGATCGTGCTCACCGGTGAGGTGGTGCCCCCGTCCGTCGGGGAGGACGTGCAGCAGGGCGCCGACGCCACCGCGGCCGCGCTCGGTGTGGAGTGGGGCACGGTGACGGCGGTGCTCGGGGCCTTCCTGGCTGGTGGGGCCATCACGTTCGTGCTGTTCCTGGCCGTGCGGGCCGCCCTGTTCCGGAAGCCGGGGCTCCGGGCCGCTGCGGCGAAGGTCTCCACCCCGGTGGTGGTGTTCGTCGGCCTGCTGTTCTCCCGGGTGGCGCTCACTGTGATGGCGCAGGGCCAGTCCTGGTACGGCTGGGCTTCGTTCCTGGTGCTCGTGGCGGTGGCGGCGTCCGCGGCCTGGGCGGCGCTGCGGATCGTGGGGACGGTCGAGGACGGCATCCTCGGCCGCTACCACCAGCCGGGGGTGAATGACCGCCGTGCACGCAAGATCCGCACCCAGACCATCCTGCTGCGGCGGGTGCTCAACGCGGTGATCGTCGCGGTGGCCCTGTCTGCGGTGCTGCTGACCATCCCGGAGGTGCGTTCACTCGGTGCCGGTCTGCTGGCCTCGGCCGGTCTGATCTCGGTGGTGGCCGGCCTGGCGGTGCAGTCCACCCTGACCAACGTGTTCGCCGGCTTCCAGCTGGCCTTCACGGACTCGATCCGGGTGGGGGACGTGGTGGACATGCAGGGTGTGTTCGGCACGGTGGAGGAGATCACCCTCTCCAACGTGGTGGTGAAGGTGTGGGACGGTCGGCGCATGGTGTACCCGTCCTCGTTCTTCACCAGTCAGCCCTTCGAGAACTGGACGCGCACGGGGGCGGCGGTGTCCGGCGTCGTGATGATGGATGTGGACTGGCGGGTGCCGATGGACGCCCTGCGGGACCGGCTGACTGAGCTGCTGGAGTCCACGGAGCTCTGGGACGGCAAGGAGAACGCCATGCAGGTGATCGACGCGGTCGGCGGCATGGTGCGGATCCGTGCCGTGGTCTCCGCGCGGAACTCCGGGGATCTGTGGGATCTGCGCTGCCTGGTGCGGGAGGACCTTGTGGGCTTCCTGCGTGCCGAGTACCCGGAGGGCATCTATACGCAGCGGTTCGTGGAGCCTCCTATGGGCCATGCGGCCGTGCCCGACGCCGGCCCCGCACCGTCGGCGCCCTCCGCGCCGGGGGGTGGGGATCCGGCGGCGTCCGGGGCCGGTGTGGTGCCGGGGGGATCGGCCCGGGGCGGGAAGGAGCCGCCGCCGCGCACCTGGCCGCTGCCCATCATCCCCGTGGACCCGGGGGCGGAGGCGGGCGCGGGGACCCGGCCCCGCACAGGGTCGGTGCCGCTGGCACGGGCGGGGGGCAACGCCTCCCTGTACACCGGGTCCATCACCGCCGTGCAGCGGAACCAGGAGATGGCCGGGCCCGGTGAGGAGGCCTACGCCGAGCGCCGTGCCCGGCAGGCTGAGCGGGAGCGTCAGGAGACCGGGGAGCAGGAGCGCATCGACGCGGTGGCCTCCGGGCAGGGCTCCCATGACATCCGGCGTCGCCCGGACGGCGAGTACGCCGAGCTCAGCCCCTCGGAGGAGGGCGACGGGCCCGGCGACGGCGGTGGGGACGGGGATTCCGGTGGCCGCTGAGCCGGCGCCGCACGGAACCGGGGGCTGAGAGGCGGGGGAAGTCCGCTTCCTGAGACCGGTGACGACGCCCCGGCCGCGAGTTCGTCTCACCCTGTGACATGGGCGAACAAAGGCTGGACACGGCCCGGGAGGGTGTGCGTACTGTGGAGTCACTTGCCGTCGACGGGTCAGCCCCTGCTGGGATGAGCCCCCCGCCTGACGCCGTCCTCTGTGCAGTGAAGGAACCTCCCCATGAACCTCTCCCGCCCGTCTTCGACCAACGCCCCGGCCGCCGTCAGCCGCCGCACCGTCACCCAGGGCCTGGCATGGTCCGTGCCTGTGGTCGCTGGGGTGGCCGCCGCTCCCGCATTCGCGGTGAGCCTCACCCCCGCGGGTGTGGGTGCCGAGTACGGCCTGTTCGTCACCACCGGCATGAACGGCGGCACGTTGGGCTACAACGGCACGGACAATACCGGCACCATCCACCCCACCTCGCCCTCCGCGTACTTTGCGGCCGTGAAGGCCGGGAACAACCCCGAGGCCGACATCAACTGGAACGATGCGTCCCAGTGCCACACGCACGGGGATCTCTTCCGGAACGGTGAGGGCTCCTTCACTCCGGTGACCAACTCGGCCTCGGGCTCCAACGGCGCCTACGCCAGCTCGTCGGGCTTCTGGTGGTCTGTGCCCACCACTAGTCAGTACACGGGCACCGGCTATGTGGCCGGTTCCACCGCCACGCTGCAGAGCGGGGCGACGTTCACCACGGACGTCGAGATCATCCTGCCGGCCAGTGCCTCCTGGACGGCCAACAACATCCGTATCGCCGGTCAGGGCTGGACCAAGGCCCTCTCCGGCACCCGCACCACGGTCCAACGCTCCACGACCCATCTGGCCAACCAGGTGGTGGCGGGCTCGTGGTCCATCACGGCGCCGACCATCACCACCCAGGCGGACGGCTCCCTCAAAGTGACCGGCACGATCACCTACCGGACCACCGTCGCCTACAAGGTGACCCAGAGCGGCACGATCTACTACGGCCAGACCGAGATCATGCCAGCCGCCATCCAGGTGGTCCCGAACTACGGCTGGACCTCCTTCACGCTGACCTCGTACGTCCAGTCCGCGACGATCGCCTACACCCGTCAGCCGGCGGGCATGGCCTCCTCCACCACGCTGACCAACCAGCTCATCACCAGCTCCACGATCTACAACCGGGCCTGCTGAGCAGCCCGTCCGCCTGGGTCTGAGCCCCCGACGCCCCCGCTCCGCTCACGGCCCGCTCCGCTGCTGGCCGGCTCAGCGCCGCAAGTGTGCCAGGTGTGCGGCGAGGACCTGCTCGGCCACCTGGGCCATGCGTCCGTCCAGTCCGGGGTAGATCCGTGGTGCCAGCTCGGCGGCGGTGATCCGGTCCGCCTCGTCCTCGTCGAGGTCGTCCAGGGCTCGCTCGATCTGCGCCAGCCTGCCCTCCCGGTGGTCCGTGTATTCCCGGGCCACCACGTCCAGCCGGGGGAGTACGGGCCCGTGGGCGGGCAGCACGGTCAGCGGGCCGGCCTCCTCCAGGCGCTCCAGGGTGGCCAGGTAGTCGGTGAGGGTGCCGTCCGGGAAGTCGAGCATCGTGGTGCCGCTGCCCAGGATGGTGTCCCCGGTGAGTGCGGCACCGTGGGGGCCGGTGCCGGGCAGGGCGAAGCAGAACGAGTCCGAGGTGTGCCCGGGGGTGTGCCAGGCCTCGATCCGCACCCCGCCGGCGTCGATCAGCTCCCCGTCCTCCAGGGCGGGGGCGTGGCGGCAGAGGGCGGGCAGTCCGGCGCGCACGGGTGCACCCGTGGCGGCGGCGAAGGCCTCCACCGCTCCGGTGTGGTCGGCGTGCCGGTGGGTCAGCAGGATCAGCCCCACGGGCCGGCCCCCTGCGGCGGCGAGCACCCGGGCCAGGTGGGCCTCGGCGTCCTCTGCGGGTCCGGGGTCCACCACCACGACGCCGGCCGCGTCCTCAGCGGCCAGCACGTAGGTGTTCGTGCCGGCGAGGGTCATGGGGGAGGGGTTGTGCGCGGTCACGCAGCGCACGGACGGGGCGGGGGTGGGCCCTGGGGTCTGCACGGCGGCGGTCATACGCTTCAGTGTATGGAGAACACCACGAGCACCCAGGCCGACCCGTCCGCCGACTCTGGGACGCAGGCCCCCTCCGGCGGGTCCTACATCGAGGCCGGCGGCTACGAGCGGGACACCAACTACATCACGGACCGGATCGTCGCGGACCCGGAGGCGGTGCGTGCGCTGCCCGCCGAGGAGTACTCGCGCGTCGGCCGCGTGGGCGGCGGACTCACCGAGGGAGCAGAGGTGTGGCCGGTGGAGGCCGGCCGCTACCGGCTCGTGGCCGCGCGGGCTTGTCCGTGGGCGAACCGGACGATCATCGTGCGGCGCCTGCTGGGCCTGGAGGACGTGATCTCGGTGGGCATGCCCGGCCCCGTCCACGACGAGCGCTCCTGGACCTTCGACCTCGACGAGGGCGGCCGGGACCCGGTGCTCGGCACCGAGCGGCTGCAGGAGAACTACTTCGCCCGGTTCCCGGACTATCCGCGCGGGATCACGGTGCCGGCGATCGTGGATGTGCCCAGCGGCGGCGTCGTGACCAACGACTACCCGCAGATCACCCTGGACTTCTCCACCGAGTGGACTGCCCACCACCGCGAGGGTGCCCCGCAGCTGATCCCCGACGCCGGGCCGGAGCGCGACGAGATGTTCGAGGTGATCGATCGTGTGTTCACTGAGGTGAACAACGGCGTGTACCGGTGCGGATTCGCGGGCGAGCAGGAGTCCTATGACGAGGCCTACGGGCGGCTCTGGGCCGCGATGGACTGGCTCGAGGAGCGCCTGACCACGCGCCGGTTCCTCATGGGCGACCGCATTACCGAGGCGGATGTGCGTCTGTTCACCACGCTCGCCCGGTTCGACGCCGTCTACCACGGGCACTTCAAGTGCAACCGGAACAAGCTGACCGAGATGCCGGCCCTGTGGGGCTACGCCCGGGACCTGTTCCAGACGCCGGGCTTCGGGGACACGATCGACTTCGTGCAGATCAAGCACCACTACTACGAGGTGCACCGGGACGTGAACCCCACCGGGATCGTCCCGCAGGGCCCGGACCTGTCCGGCTGGCTCACGGCGCACCACCGGGACCAGCTCGGGGATGGGTGCCCCTTCGGTGAGGGCACCGCTCCCGGCCCGGTGCGTGAGGGGGAGCGCGTGGATCCGGAGCACACGCCGCTGCGCTGAACCGCTGCCGCCGGGCTCAGTCCCAGAGGCCGTGCCCTTGGGACCAGTGCTGCAGGGTGACGGTGTGGATGGTGCGCAGGTGGTCCTGCATGGCCGCATGGGTGGCCTCGGGGTTCCCGGCGGCGACGGCGTCCAGGATCTGGGCGTGCTCGCGCAGCTCCACTTCGGTCTCCATGTGGGCGTTGAGCTCGCCGAGCACGTGGTGGGCGCGGGCGGTCTCGTCGAAGCAGTGTTCGAGGGAGGCTGCCAGGCGCGTGTTGCGCCCCAGCTGGGTGAGGGCGCGGTGCAGGCCGGCGGCGTGCTGCATGCGCTCGATGGGGTCGGGGGTGCGGCGCTGGGCCTCGAGGAGTTCGTGCAGGCGGGCCAGGTCGGTGGCGGAGGCGTGCCGGGCGGCCTCGGCGGCGGCGTGGGGTTCGAGCAGCATCCGCAGGTCCAGCACCTCGGCCAGGTCCTGGGGGGTCATGGTGGCCACGAGGTAGCCCTTCTTGGGCAGGACGGTCACGAGGCGCTCGGCGGCGAGCACGTGCAGGGCCTCCCGCACGGGTGTCTTGGAGGTGGCGAAGCGTTCGGCCAGCTGCGGCTCCACGAGCACCTCGCCGGGAGCGATCCGCCCGGTGAGGATGAGCTCGCGCAGCTCTGTGAGCACACGGCGTCCGCGCGGTGTCCGTTTCTGCTGCCCCTCGGCCATGTTGTGGACTCTACACCGCGATGATAGAAAGATATTTCATGGACACCACTCGCCCCCTCCGTGCCGACTCCCCGGCAGGGAACACCCCCGCACCGGGCCCCGACGCCGCCGCGGGGGAGACCCACATGACCCCCGGGGCACGCCGCGCCCTCACCGCCGCCGTCACCGGCACCCTCATCGAGTGGTACGACTACGCCCTCTACGGGGCCGCCGCCGGGCTCGTGATCGGCCCGCTCTTCTTCGCCGACGCCGACGCCGGCACCTCCCTGGCCGCGTTCGCCACCTTCGCCGTCGGTTTCGTGGCGCGCCCCCTCGGCGGGGCGCTCATCGGGCACCTGGGCGACCGCCACGGCCGCCGCCCCGCGATGCTCCTGACCATCCTGCTGATGGGCGTGGCCACCGTGGGCATCGGCCTGCTGCCCACCACCGCCGCCATCGGTGTGCTCGCACCGGTGCTGCTGGTCCTGCTGCGTCTGCTGCAGGGGATGGGCGCCGGCGCCGAGCTCGCCGGCGCCATGACGCTCGTGGCCGAGTTCGCCCCGCCCTCCCGCCGCGGCCTCTACACCTCCCTCGTGCTCTCCACCCCGCCGGCCGGCATCGCGCTGGCCACCGCAGCCTTCCTCGGGGTGGCCTCCCTGGGGGACGAGGCCCTGCTGGCCGGGGCCTGGCGGTGGCCGTTCCTGGCCTCCGCGGTGCTGTTCGTGCTGGCCTGGTTCATCCGCCGCCGCCTGGATGAGACCCCCGAGTACCGGGCCGCCCAGGAGCGTGCTGCCGCCCGTGGTGAGCGCGAGCGCACCCCGGCGATGCAGCTGCTGCGCACCCGCCGCTCCGCGCTCGCGGTGGCCTTCCTCTCGATCACCGGCCACAACGCCCTGAACTACACGATGGCCGTCTTCGCCCTGTCCTTCCTCACCTCCGAGGCCGTGGGGCTGAGCCGACCGGAGGCCCTGGCCGCCGTCACGCTCGGTTCCCTGGCCGGCGTCGTGGCCACCCCGCTGGGCGGGTGGGCGGCGGACCGCTTCGACCCCGGCACCGTCGTCGCCCTGGGCTCCCTGCTGGGTGCCGGCTACGTGTTCGCCCTGTTCACCGGCCTGTCCTCGGGCTCTGCGCTGACCGCGGGCCTGGTGATCGCCGGCGGCTACGCATGCGTGATCTCCCTGACCTCCGGGGCGCAGGGTGCGTTCCTGGCTGGCCTGTTCCCACCTCGGCAGCGTTTCTCCGGCATCGGGATCGCCCGCGAGGCCAATGGTGCGCTCGTCGCCGGGTTCACCCCGATGGCGGCCGCCTGGCTGGTCTCCCAGGCCGGGGGAGCGTGGTGGCCGGCCGCCGCCTTCGTCTCGGTGTGCTGCCTCAGCTCGGCCCTGGCCGTCTTCCTCTGGCGGCGCACCCATCCCCGTGCGGAGCACTGACCGCCCCGCCCCGCGCAGCGCACTGACTGCCCCGCCTGCCACTGTCCACCCGACTCTCCGAAGGAGCCCCTCCCCATGCTCTCCCTGCCCCGCTCCGCCCGGCTGACCCGCCTGCGCCGCCAGCTGCCCGACGTCGCCGAGCTCGCCCCGCTGCTGAAGCTCTCCGCCCCCGCCGTGGGCCGGCGTGCCCGCCTCGCCAGGGCGGCCGACGTCGCCGATCTGCGTGCGATCGCCCGCCGCCGCACACCCACCCCCGCGTTCGACTACGTGGACGGCGCCGCCAAGCGGGAGATCACCGCCCGCCGGGCGCGTGAGGTGTTCGACTCCGTCGAGCTGCTGCCGCGCATCCTGCACGGGGTGGCCGAGCCGGACCTGTCCGTGGAGATCGCCGGGGCGCACTCGGCGCTGCCGTTCGGGATCGCCCCCACCGGGTTCACCCGGTTCATGCACTCTGAGGGTGAGGACGCCGGCGCGGCGGCCGCGGCGGCTGCGGGCATCCCCTTCACGCTCTCCACCATGGGCACCCGCTCCATCGAGGAGACCGCGGCGGCCTCCGGCGAGGGTGACCGTTGGTTCCAGCTCTACCTGTGGCGGGATCGCGACCGGGCCCGGGACCTGATCGACCGTGCCGCTGCCGCCGGGTACGGGGCCCTGGTGGTCACGGTGGACACGCCCGTGGCCGGTCAGCGGCTGCGCGATGTCCGCAACGGCATGACCATCCCGCCCCGCCTGACCCTGCGGACCCTCGCGGACGCCTCCTACCGGCCCGAGTGGTGGTGGAACTTCCTGACCACGGACCCGCTCACCTTCGCCTCCCTCTCGGACTCCTCGGGGGACCTGCCCACCATCGTCAACGGGATGTTCGACCCCACCCTGAGCATCCGGGACCTCGAGTGGATCCGCTCCGTGTGGCCGGGCCAGCTGCTCGTCAAGGGCATCTTGACCCGCGAGGACACCCGCCGGGCGCTGGATGCCGGGGCGGACGGGCTCGTGGTGTCCAACCACGGCGGCCGCCAGCTGGACCGGGCCCCGGTCTCCCTGCAGGCCCTTCCGGAGGTTCGTGCGGAGGCCGGGCCGGAGGTGCCGATCATCCTGGACTCGGGGATCACCACCGGTGAGGACATCGTGGCGGCGCTCGCGCTGGGGGCGGACTTCACGCTGATCGGTCGCGCCTACCTGTATGGGCTCATGGCTGGCGGGCAGGAGGGGGTGCGCCGGGTCATCGAGCTGCTCGCCCAGGAGGTGCGGGTGGCGATGTCCCTCATGGGGGCGGCGACGACGGCGGACCTCACCCCGGAGAGCGTGCGCGCACCCTGGCTGCGGGGCTGAGCGCCTGAGTGGCCTGCGCCACTCAGGTGCGCCTCACCTGCGTGGCGGGATGTGCGGGGGAGGGTCACGATGGGTGCTATGTCGCACACCTCTGCACCTGTTGATCCTTCCGGGCCTCACCCCGGCGGTCCCGATGAGCCCCACGATCAGGGCGGCCTCCACGCCCGCCTCAACTGGCTGCGCGCCGGCGTCCTCGGCGCCAACGACGGCATCGTCTCCGTGGCCGCCACCGTGGTCGGCGTGGCCGGGGCCACCACCGCCGTCACCCCCGTGCTGCTGGCCGGCGCCGCCGCCGTCGTGGGCGGTGCCGTGTCCATGGCTCTGGGTGAATACGTCTCCGTGTCCTCCTCCTCCGACTCCCAGCGCGCCTTGATCGCCAAGGAGCGCCGTGAGCTCCAGGAGGACCCCGAGGGTGAGCTCGAGGAGCTCGTGCAGCTCTACGAGGCCGACGGCCTCTCCCGGGGGACCGCGGAGACGGTCGCCCGCGAGCTGACCTCCCGCGACGCCCTCGCCGCCCATCTGCGCATGGAGCTCGGCATGGCCGAGGAGGACGTCGTCAGCCCGTGGGCGGCGGCTGGGGCGTCCTTCCTGGCGTTCTTGGTGGGCGCGCTGCTGCCGTTCCTGACCATCGTGCTGGTGCCGGTGGACGTGCGGGTGCCGGCCACGTTCGCCGTCACCCTCCTCGCCCTGGCCTGCACCGGGTATGTGGGAGCCCGGCTGGGAGACGCCCCGCCTGCCCGTGCGACGGTGCGCGTGGTGGTCGGCGGCGGCCTCGCCCTGGCCCTCACCTTCGCGGTGGGCGCCCTGCTCGGCACCTCCGTGGCCTGAGCGAAACCCCTGCCCGGACCCTCGGCGGGCTGAGCGCGCACCGACGAGGGCATGCCCGGTGTCACATCGCCGTCATATGGCGAGGGTGGCGCGCCGCTGCGCTCGTGAATCCCCGGCTGACCTGCCACGATGTCCTGCATGAATCATCGCGGACAAGGAACAGGGGGCCGGGGCGAGACCGCAGGTGGCGCCGAGGGTCCGCATCTCATCCGCCCGTGCCCGGAGGCGCCCCTCCCGGAGGAGCAGCGTCTGGCGTGGGCGGCGATGGTGCAGACCGCGCTGGCCGTGACGGCGCATCTCGAGACCGATCTGCACCGCAGCGCCGGCCTCACCCCCTTCGAGTTCCACCTCCTCGCGGTCCTGGGGTGTCAGGGGCCGGACCTGCCGATGAGCGCGGCCGCCCACTACGTGGACTCCTCGCTCTCGCGTCTGTCCCACGTGGTGCGGCGGCTCGAGGAGCGGGGGTGGGTCACGCGCCGCACCTCCCCGGAGGACGCGCGGGTGTCCCTGGTGACGGTCACCCCGGTGGGGATGGAGCGCCTGGAGAACGCGCGCGGCCCGTACCGGCGGATCACCCGGGAGGTGTTCCTGGACGCCTTCACTGCTGAGGAGCTGGAGCAGTACACCCGGCTCACCCTGCGCCTGCTGGCCGGGCTGCGTGAGGGGCACTGGCTTCTCAACGAGGAGCGCTGGCCCCAGGAGGCGCGCGAGGAGGTGGCTGTGGACGGCTCCGTGGGGGACTCGTCCGGCGGCCCCGGGGGTGCGTCCGAGTCCGACGACTGACGGCCGCCCCGGGTCGGCGGGTTTGATCGGCGGGGCGCACTCGCGTACCATGGAACGGCGCACGCGTGCTGTTCCCAGGTGCCGTCGGCGATTCGTCGAGGGCCCGGGTCGGAAAGGCAGCGCGCTCCCGCAGACCGGATCCCGACGTCCTGACAGGGCGTCGGGGCTCACCGTCCACACCAGCGATCTGAAGGCACTTCGGTTGGCTCTCACCCAGCCTGGTTCACCTTTTCGAGAAGTCGCAGTAAGAGTGCGGTGTCCACACCCGGGGCGGGGCTCACAGGCCGTCGGAGGTCACGTTCTCGTGTCCGTCGGGGGCCGCATTGCGGGTTCCGCCCGTCCTTTTACTACTACTTGCCACGAGGAGTGATCATGGCAGCACATTGCCAGGTGACCGGGGCTGGGCCGGGGTTCGGCCACAGCATCTCCCACTCGCACCGCCGCACCAAGCGCCGGTTCGATCCCAACATCCAGAAGAAGACCTACTGGGTGCCGTCCCTGCGCCGCAACGTCACGCTGACGCTGTCCGCCAAGGGGATCAAGACCATCGACGTGCGCGGGATCGACGCCGTCGTCGCCGAGCTCATCGCGAAGGGAGTGAAGCTCTGACATGGCCAAGGACAAGGACGTTCGTCCGATCATCAAGCTGAAGTCCACCGCCGGCACCGGGTACACCTACGTGACCCGCAAGAACCGTCGCAACAACCCGGATCGCATCACTCTCAAGAAGTACGACCCGGTGGTCCGCAAGCACGTCGACTTCCGAGAGGAGCGCTGAGATGGCCAAGAAGTCCAAGATCGCCAAGAACGAGCAGCGCAAGGCCATCGTCGCCCGCAACGCCGAGAAGCGCCTCGAACTGAAGAAGACCCTCGTGGACCCGAACGCGTCGGACGAGGCCCGCGAGGCCGCCCGCGTCGGCCTGCAGAAGCTGCCCCGCGACGCCTCCCCGGTGCGCGTGCGCTCCCGCGACGCCATCGACGGCCGCCCGCGCGCCGTGTTCCAGCGCTTCGGCATCTCCCGTGTGCGCTTCCGCGACATGGCCCACCGCGGCGAGCTGCCCGGCGTGACCAAGTCCTCCTGGTGACCTCCGGCCCGGTCCCCGGGCTCTGAACACCACACGACGGCGGCGCCCCTCTTCGCGAGGGGCGCCGCCGTCGTCGTGCGTGCGCCCTCTCTCCCTCCCCATCAGCGCTCCTCGCTTTCTCCCCTCCCCATCAGCGCTCCCCGCCCTCTCCCTTCCCATCAGCGCTCCGGGGGCGAAAGGGACCGGAATTCCGCCCGAATTCCGGACACTCTCGCCCCCGCAGCGGGAGCAGCGGGGGCAGATGGGGGCGGGGGAGGGATGGTGCAGGGCCCCTGGCACGGGCGGAGATGACGCCGGATGCCGGGAATCCGCGCGATCTCGCGGCTCAGAGCGGGCGGGCGAGCCGCGCGGATGGTACGTTCGCACGTAGACGCCCGGCCGCGAGGTCCGGTGCTCTCAATTCCCACAGTCCCCACAGGGAGGAACCAAGGACATGAACCGCAAGGAACTCGTCGCCGCCGTCGCCGAGCGCTCCGGCAACACCCAGGGCGCCGTGAGCGACGTCCTGGACGCCCTCTTCGACGTCTTCACCGCCCAGGTGAAGAAGGGCGAGAAGGTCTCGATCCCCGGCTGGCTGGCCGTGGAGCGCACCGAGCGCAAGGCCCGCACCGGCCGCAACCCGCGCACCGGTGAGGAGATCACCATCCCTGCGGGCCACTCCGTGAAGGTGACCGCCGGCTCCAAGCTCAAGGCCGCCGCCTCCGAGTGAGCATGAGGGCCCTCGCGGCCCGCACCGCGCCCACCTCGGGCGCCGGTGAGCACGACGACGGGCGCCCCCTCCCAGCCGGAGGGGGCGCCCGTCGTCGTGTGCGGCCCCGGGGCGGCGGCCCTGGCCGGCGGCGTAGACTGGGCCCCCACGGATCACGACGCCGGCCGCGTCCGTCCGCCGCCCGCCGAGCCGAGGAGGAGCCCATGGTCGCCATGACCCCGCCGTCCTCCCGCGCCGTGGCCGGGCCGGCCCGACTGCTCCGCGGCGGGGCCGGCGCCGTCGTGATGACGGCGCTCGCCGCCGCCTCCCACTCCGCCGCCGTCGGCGGCCCCCTGCCGCCTCTGGCCCTGATGGCCTTCGCTGCGGTGCTGGCCGCCCCCGTGACCACCGCCCTGGCCGGGCGCACCCTCTCTCTGTGGCGCACCCTCCTGGCCGTCCTGGCGGCCCAGGGGATCTTCCATGCGCTCTACGCTGTCGCGGGCGGGGCGCACGCGGTGCACGTGGCCGCCGGGGTGGATCCCGCGCACGTGGGTCACCTCGCCGCGGACTCCGGCCCGGCCCTGACCGTGAGCGCGACCGCCGCGGCGGGCGACGGGCACGGGGCCGGCATGCTGGGCGCGCACGTGGCGGCCGCCCTGCTGACCGCGGCGGTGCTCCGTCACGGCGAGCGGGTCCTGGCGGCTGCGGCCGAGCAGGCCCTCGCGGCCGTGCCGGCGCTGCGTCTCCTGGCGTTCCTCCTGACCGGGCCCGTGGTCACCCCGCGCCCCCTCCGTCTCCCGGCGATGCGCGTCCTGCGTCCCGTCGGTCCGCTGCTGGTCCTCGGCACCCCGGGGCGGCGGGGCCCGCCTGCCCTCGTCCTCGCGGCCTGACGCCCTCGGGCCCGGCCGTCCGCGTGCCCCCCGCCCCAGCGACTCGGCCCGCCGGCCTCCGCCGGACCGGGCCGGGGAGGACTCCATGCCCCAGCATCATCCCCTTCACGCCACCCTCGCCGCCTGCGCCGTCACCGCGACGATCGCGGCCGCGGCGGCCGGCCCGGCCGTCGCGCACGACGAGCTGGTCGAGGCCGTCCCCGCGGACGGTGCCACCCTGACCGAGGCCCCCGAGGCCGTGACCCTCACCTTCTCGGGCGAGCTGATCGACGGCCAGGGGATCCAGAACCTCGTGCAGGTGACCGACGCCGCCGGCCATCAGTGGCAGGACGGCGCGGCCACCGTGGACGGGCCCACCCTCACCGCGCCGCTGTGCGCGGACCTGCCCCGGGGGGAGTACGACGTGGCCTACCGCGTCGTCTACTCCGACGGGCACTCCGAGGAGCGCTCGCTCGACTTTACGGTGGAGGACCCGCAGGCCCCGGCCCCGGGGACCGCTCCGTCCGGCTGCGGCCTGGCCGCCGCCGGCACCCCGGGCGACCCCGCGGAGCCCCCCGTCTCACACTCCGGGGACGCGCCCGTCGCCGGCGACGCCGATCCCGCCGCGTCCCCGGACGCCCCGGATCAGCCTGCGGCCGCCGACACCACCGGCTCGGCCGTGCCCGGCTGGGTGTGGGCAGCGGGCCTGGCGGGCCTGGCCGTGATCGGCGTGGGCTTCGCCGTGCTGGGCCGCAAGGCGCGCGCCCTCGACCACCGCTGAGCCGCAGCGCACCTCTCTGCCCTGACACCGTGGGCGGCGGTCCCCTCCCGGTGCCGGCCCCATGGGCTGCGCCGTCCACCGCCCCGCGCCTCCTGACAAGGACACTCCCATGACCACCCAGAACACCCTTCCCTCCACCCGTCGTCTCTCTCTCGCCACCGTGCTGGCGGCCGGCGCCCTCGGCCTCACCGCGTGCGCCGGGTCCGGTGAGTCCGCGCCCGCCTCAGCGGCATCGAGCGCGGTGACCGCGTCGCCGTCGGGATCCGAGTCCACGGGCGGGGCCGCGTCCGCCACGGCCTCGGAGGACGCCCCCCTGACCATGACCGACCCGTGGACCAAGGCCACGGACGGGGAGATGACCGGCTCGTTCGGGATCCTTGAGAACACCTCGGACCAGGACGTGCACGTCGTGTCCGTGACCTCCTCGCTCACCGACCGCGTGGAGCTGCACGAGATGGTGCCGGACGAGGACGGCCAGATGCTCATGCAGCAGACCCCGGACGGCTTCACCGTGCCGGCCGGCGAGACCTTCGAGCTGACCCCCGGCGGCAACCACGTGATGCTCATGGGGCTGACCGAGCCGATCCAGCCCGGCGACGAGGTCACCTACGAGCTCGAGACCGAGGACGGGGCCGTCCTCGAGGTCACCTCGGTGGCCCGCCCGTTCACGGGCGCGAACGAGTCCTACCACGGCGGCGAGGCCTCGGGCGCCATGGAGGGTGGCCATGGGGACCACTGACCCCGACCCGGCACACGGCCGGAACCAGGACACGCGGGCGGGGGACGCCCCCGACGGCGATGCCCCCGCCGCCGGGCCCTCGCGCCGCGGCCTCCTGTTCGGCCTCGGCGCGGCCGGCGGCGGGCTGCTCGGCGGGGCGCTCGGCTACGGGGCGGGGGCCGCGCAGGCGGCCCCCGCCCCGGGCGGGCCCGCCCCCTCCTCCGACCCCTCGCCGTCGGGCGTCATGGAGGACACAGGGATCGAGGGGGAGGTCGGCCGCGCCGGCTGGGCCGAGCCCGGGGGCGAGGCCTCACGCGTGGCCGTCAGCTCGCCCATGGGCACGGACACGGTGCCGTTCTTCGGGCCTCGTCAGGCCGGGATCGACACCCCCGCGCAGACCCATGCCGTGTTCCTCGCCCTGGACCTGAAGCCGGAGACGGACCGGGACCAGATCGAGGCCCTGCTGCGCCTGCTCACCGACGATGCCGCACGCCTCACCCAGGGGCGCGCCACGCTCGCGGACACCGAGCCCGAGCTCGCCGCCGCGCCCGCCCGGCTCACCGTGACGTTCGCGTTCGGCCCGGAGCTCGTGGCCCGCGTGGCGCCGCAGCGGGCGCCGGCGTGGCTGGGCCCGCTGCCGGCCTTCGAGCAGATCGACGCGCTGGAGGACCGCTGGTCTCACGGGGACCTGCTCCTGCAGATCTGCGGCGACGACCGGATCTCCGTGGCCCACGCCCGGCGCATGCTGGGCAAGGTGGCCCGCCCCTTCGCCGAGGTCCGCTGGGTGCAGGAGGGCTTCCGTGCCGCGCGTGGCGCCCACCCCACCGGCACCACCATGCGCAACCTGTTCGGCCAGGTGGACGGCACCGCCAACCCCCAGGCCGAGTCGCCGGCGCTCGAGCGGATCGTGTGGGGCGCAGGCCCGGAGGCCGAGGCCGCCGGCATCGCCCCCTGGATGACGGACGGCACCTCCCTGGTGATCCGCAGGATCGACATGCTGATGGACACGTGGGACGAACTGGACCGCCCCGCCAAGGAGAAGGTGATCGGCCGGCGCCTGGGCTCGGGCGCGCCCCTGACGGGCGAGCACGAGAACGACGCCCCGGACTTCGCCGCCGTGGGACCCACGGGCCTGCCCGTCATCTCCGACATCTCCCACCTGCGCCGGGCGCGCATGGACGCCCCCGAGTACGGGATGCTCCGCCGGGGCTACAACTACGACGACGGCGCGGGCGCCTCCGGCACGGGCGCGGGCCTGATCTTCGCCGCCTTCCAGGCGGACGTGGACCGGCAGTTCGTGCCGGTGCAGGCCCGGCTCGCCGAGTCCGACCACCTGAACATCTGGACCCGCCCGGTGGGGTCCGCGGTGTTCGCCGTCCCGCCCGGCTGCGCCGAGGGCGGGTTCGTGGGCGAGGCCCTCTTCTCCTGATCCCCGCCCGGGGCGCCCACCGGCGCCCCGGGCCCCGCCCCGCGGTGGGAGAATGGGCCCATGCCCGCCACCTCCGCCACGACTCCGCGCCCCGGGCGCGGCACCGCAACCCCGTCCTACTCGAGAGGCTCCGAGGCCGCCGCACGCCGCGGTGTGCCCGCCTGGGTGGGCGTGGCGGCCGCCGTCGTCGGTGTGCTGGCCCTGGTGCTGGCCGCCTGGGTCACGGGGATCACCGCCCCCCGTGCGCTCTCCGAGCCGGGCGCGCTCACCCGCTGGGGCGTGCCCGTGGCCACCTTCGTCTCGCACACCGCGATGTCCCTGACCATCGGTGCGCTGCTCCTCGCCGCCGGTGTGGTGCCCCCGCGCGTCGGGCGGGCCGAGGACGCCGCCGAGCACCCGGCCTTCCGCCGCGCCCTGAACACCGCGGCCGTGTCCGCCGGGGTGTGGACCGTCGCCGCGCTCACCGTGGGGGTGCTCTCCTACTCGGACCTCGCGGGCATCCCCGTGAGTGCCGGCCCGGACTTCGGCGCCGGGCTCATGGCCTACGCCCGGGACATCTCCGTGGGCCGGGCCTGGTTCTGGATCACGGTGATCGCCGCCGTCGTGACCACCCTGGCCGTCGCCGTGCGCGGGGCCCTGGGCCTGTTCTGGACGGGCGTGCTCGCGATGCTCGGCATCCTGCCGCTCGCACTGATCGGCCACGGGGCCGGCGGTGAGGACCACTTCGGTGCCGTCAGCTCCATCGGCCTGCACCTGCTCGGCGTGGTCACCTGGGTGGGTGGGCTGCTCGCCCTCGCGGTGCTCTCCGGGGTGCTCTCTCGCCGGGACGCCCCGGTGCGCGCCTCCGCCGGCCGCCCCTCCACCGGCCGCCGCGGCACCCCCGAGGTGCCGCTCGTGCAGGCCGTGGTGCGCCGGTACTCGGTGCTGGCCGGGCTCGGCCTGACCACCGTGGTGCTCTCCGGCGCGGTGAACGCGTGGATCCGCATGGAGGACCCCGGCCAGCTGCTCAGCCCCTACGGGACGCTCGTGCTGGTCAAGGCCGGCGCGGTGGCGGCCCTGGGGGCCATCGGCCTGACGCACCGGCGGTGGATCATTCCGCGTCTGGACGGCGGCCCCGGCGCCCGGCGCCTGCTGTGGCAGCTCGTGGCCGTCGAGGCCGTGCTGATGACGGCCGTGATGGGCGTCTCCGCCGTCCTGGCCCGCACCGCCCCGCCGCGGTCCGAGGAGCTCGCCCCGGATGCCACCCCGGCCCGCATCCTCACCGGCTACGACCTCCCGCCCGAGCCCACCCCGGAGCGCTGGCTGACCCTGTGGCGCCCGGACTGGCTGTGGGTGGCGATCATCGTGTTCCTCGCCGTCTGGTACGTGGGCGCCGCCGTGCGCCTGCACCGCCGCGGGGACCGCTGGCCCGTGCTGCGGACCGTCTGCTGGCTGGTGGGCCTGGCCGTCCTGGCCTGGGTGACCTCCGGGGCGCCCGCGATCTACGGCATGGTGCTGTTCAGCGCGCACATGGTGGGGCACATGACCCTCACCATGGTGGCGCCCCTGTTCCTGGTGCTCGGCGCCCCGATCACCCTGGCGCTGCGCTCCCTGCCGGTGCGTACGGACGGCTCCCGGGGGCCGCGCGAGTGGATCCTGTGGATCGTGCACTCCTGGTGGGGGGCGTTCGTGACGCACCCGATCGTGGCGGGTGTGCACTTCGCCGGGGCGATCCTGGTGTTCTACTACACGGACGTGTTCCGGTTCGCGCTGTCCGAGCATGTGGGGCATGAGTTCATGAACTTCCACTTCCTGCTCACCGGGTTCGTGTTCGCTCTGGTGATGGTGGGCGCGGATCCGCTGCCCCGGCGTCCCCCGTACCCGCTGCGGCTGGTGCTGCTGCTGGCGACCATGGTGTTCCACGCGTTCATCGGGGTGGCCCTCACCGGCTCCACGGGGGTGCTGCAGGCCTCCTGGTTCGGGAACATGGGGAGGGACTGGGGCCCGAGTGCGCTCGCGGACCAGCGCATCGGTGGGGCGATCATGTGGGGCATCGGCGAGTTCCCCACGGTGCTGATGGCCGTGGCGGTGGCGGTGCTCTGGTATCGCAGCGATCAGCGCGTCGCCCGCCGCATGGACCGCAAGGCCGACCGCGACGGCGACGCCGACCTCGCCCGCTGGAATGAGATGTACGCCGCGTTGCACGAGCCCGTCCCGGCTCGGGCCGCCGGCACTGCGGCGCCGGTCTCCTCGGGAACGACGACGCCGGCCGCGGCCGCCGCGGATCGGCCCGCCCCGCCTTCGGGCGAGCCCGCCCCGACTCCCCCGTCAGACCCGACTTCCCCGTCTGACCCGACCTTCCCGGAGCCGCCGCGTGAGCGCTGACCCCACTCTCCACCGCCGAGTACAGGCCCCGGCCGTCCGCGCTCTGCCGTTCCGCACTCCGGCCGTCCGCACCTCGTCCACCCGCGCCCTGGCCGCCCGCCCCGTGGCTGTGCTGGCTGCGGCCGGCCTGGCCCTGACCGCCTGCTCCGTCGGACCCGAGGCGGAGTCCGCCGGGGGCGCCCAGGGGGCGGGGCCGTCGTCGTCGGTCACACAGGCCGCACCCACCGCTCTGAACCTGGGGGACCGGCCCGACCAGGTGATGGCCGAGGCCGCCGCCGCCCGGGCCGCGACCTTCGGGTTCATCCGGCAGCAGGCCGCGAGCGCCGAGGAGATCCGCACGGCCCGCGAGGACGGGCGTGCCCGGGCCGAGGACACCGGGCGGACGGAGGTCGCCCCTGAGGTCTGCGCCGCACCGCTGGCCGCCCTGGACTTCTCCCCGATCCTGCTGGACCAGGAGCAGGCGAGCCGGGTGGACGTCGGCGCCGAGTCCTTCCAGGGCACCGGCACCGTGGAGGTTGCCCGCCTGGACGGGCCCGGGCGGCAGCAGGTGGAGCGGCATCTGCAGACCGTGAACCGGCTGCTGACGGACTGCGGGCGGATGGAGATGACCGTGCACGAGGGCGGCACCTCCACCGTCTATGTGGTGCAGGCGGATGCGGCGGCCCTCTCCGAGGGAAGCCCCGCCCAGTCCGGGCTGGTGTGGCGGCGTACCCGCACCGGTCAGGGCGCCCCGGAGCTGACCGCGCAGGTGCTCACCGCCGTCACCCCGGACGAGGTGGTGATGGTGTCCTTCGCAGGGCAGCCGGCGGTGGGGGAGCGGCAGTTCACGCTCATGGCCGAGGAGGTTCTCGCCGCAGCGCTGCGCGCCGGCTGACCGGCCCTCTCGAGCTCGCCCCGGCTCCCGACCCCGCGCCCCTCCCTCCCCGCGCCGAGCCCCTCCCTCCCCGCGCCCCACTTTCCAGCCGCCCGGCGACAAAACAGCGGTGCAGCCGCGCTGTTATGTCGCCGGACGACTGGGAAACGACCGAGGGGTGGGACGGCCCTGCTGTGTATCCCTCGGATGCCCCACAATGGAGCGCATGACCGAGCAGCGACCCTCCGCCTCCGCTTCGCACGCCGCGCCTTCCGCTCCGCCCGCCACCGCCCACGACGACGCCGGCCCCGCCGCTCACGACGCCACCGCCCACGACGCCGGCCCCGCCCCGACTCCTCGCACGCGCTCGCGGGTGCGCGCCTCCTCCCTCGTGGGCCGCCGTTGGCTGAACACCGGTGGTGCGGACCTCAGCCTCGAGGAGCTGCGCGGCAAGGTGGTGATCCTGGACTTCTGGACGTTCGCCTGCATCAACTGCCTGCACGTGGCCGACGAGCTGCGCCCTCTCGAGCGGGAGTTCGCGGACGTGCTCGTCACCGTCGGGGTGCACTCCCCGAAGTTCGAGCACGAGGCCGAGCCGGCCGCCCTCGAGGCCGCCGTGGAGCGTTACGGCATCGCCCACCCTGTGCTGGACGATCCGGCCCTGACCACCTGGCAGGCCTACTCGGCCCGTGCTTGGCCCACGCTCGTGGTGGTGGACCCGGAGGGGTACATCGTGGCGCACCTGTCCGGTGAGGGGCATGTGGCGGGCCTGTACTCGCTCGTGCGCGAACTCGTGGCCGAGCATGAGGCCAAGGGCACCCTGCACCGCGGTTCCGGCCCCTACGTGCCTCCGGCCCCCGTGGCCCGGGACTTCAAGTTCCCCGGCACGGCGATCGCCCTTGAGGGCCGCGGCACCGAGCCCGGCTCCTTCCTTGTGGCGGACACCGGCCATCACCGGCTCGTGGAGCTGGCCGCGGATCTCACCACCGTGCTGGGTGCCGTCGGTGGAGGGGACCCGGCCCTGGCCCCCGGGCAGGCTTCCGGTCAGGCACCCGAGCAGGCCGCCGGTCTGACCGCCCCCACTCCGGGCACGCGAGGCCATCGCGACGGCGGCCCCGCCGAGGCCCTGTTCAACGAGCCCAACGGGCTGCTGCTGCTTCCGGAGGACGTCGCCGCCCAGGTGGGGTACGACGTCGTCGTCGCGGACACCGTGAACCACCGGCTGCGCGGGGTGACCCTGGCCACCGGCGAGGTGCGGACCCTGGCCGGCAACGGTGTGCAGGCGCTCATCGACTCCGATCGGGTCCGTGCGGCGGCAGGGTCGGAGGACGTGGTGGCCGCGGACCTGTCCGACCTCGACGCCGACCCGCTCCAGACCTCCCTGTCCTCCCCGTGGGACCTGGCCTGGGACGCGCGCTCGGCCCGGATGATCGTGGCGATGGCCGGCACCCACCAGCTGTTCTCCTTCGACCCGCTGCGCCGGGTGCTCGCGGTGTGGGCGGGCACCGGCCTTGAGGGTCTGCTCGACGGCCCCGCTGAGACCGCCTGGTTCGCGCAGACCTCGGGGCTGTCCTTCGCCGACGACGGCACGCTCTGGCTCGCGGACTCGGAGACCTCCGCAGTGCGCTGGGTCCGTGAGGACGGCGACGCGCGCACGGTGGGCACCGCTGTGGGTACGGGCCTGTTCGACTTTGGGCACGTCGACGGCGACCCCGCCCGGGCGCTGATGCAGCACCCTTTGGGGGTGACGGCGCTGCCGGACGGCTCGGTGCTCGTGGCGGACACCTTCAACGGGGCGGTCCGCCGCGTCGCGCCCGAGGGTGTGGACGCGGCCGGCCGCCCGGTGCCTGCCGTGGTGAGCACGGTGGCCCGGGGCCTGGCCGAGCCGGCGGACGTGCTGGTCGAGCCGGGGGAGGACGGCACCCCGAAGGACATCGTGGTGGTGGAGACCAACGCCCACCGGCTGGTGCGGATTGCGGTGCCCGAGGAGTACCTCACCGTGGATGAGGGTGCCCGGCAGACCCAGCGGCCCCGCACCGACGTCGTGGCCGGGGAGCTCGAGCTGGTGGTGGGCTTCGCCGCGCCGTCGGGGCAGAAGCTCGACGAGCGTTGGGGTGATCCCACCCAGATGAAGGTGTCCTCCTCCCCGGAGGAGCTGCTGCTCGAGGGTGCGGGAACCTCGGTGGGCTTGCGCCGCACCCTGCGTCTGAACCCGGAGGTGGCCGAGGGGGTCCTGCACATCACGGCGCGGGCGGCCGCGTGCGACGGCGAGCCCGGCCGGCCGATCCCGGACAGCGCCGCCTGCCACCTCTACCAGCAGGACTGGGGGATCCCGGTGTCCGTGCATGCCCCTGACCAGGCCCCCGAGGGGGCGGAGACCCGCCTGGACCTGGACCTGCGCGGGATACACTGAGCCTGATCCCGATGTCGCCCCGACCTCCCGAAGGACGCCCCATGACCACGCTGATCGTCACCGCCTCCCATCACGGCTCCACCCGTGAGATCGCCGAGCGGGTGGCCGAGGTGCTGCAGGAGCAGCAGCAGATCGAGACCGTCGTGGAGGACGTCAAAGGCGCGGCTGCGTGGCTGGACTCGGCGGATTCTGTGATCGTGGCCGCTCCGGTGTACCGCACCCGGCTGGCGAAGGAGGCGTCCGCGTTCCTGGACTCACGCCGGGCGGAGCTGTCCACGCGCCCGCTGGTGCTGCTGGTCTCCGGTGGGGCGCCGTCGTTGTCTCCGCGTCTGCATGCCGCGCTGCAGGCTTATGGCCCGCGTGAGATCGGCTATGTGCGGGGGGCCGTGGTGGAGGAACGCCTGAGCGGCCTGGAGAAGCTGCAGCTGAAGCTCTCCGGCAACGAGAACTATGGGGACTTCCGTGACTGGGCGGGGCTGGAGTCCTGGGCGAAGGGTCTGACCGGCCTGCGCGGCTGACCCCGCTCCCTCTCCCAGCGCTCGCCGCGTCCGTGCCCCTCTCTCACAACGCTCCGGGGGCCGCCTCGCCTGGACATGACGAAGGCCCCGGGCGCCTGACGGTTCCCGGGGCCTCATCCCTCCCTGATGGAGGGGATCGGAGCGGGCGACGGGAATCGAACCCGCGTATCTTGCTTGGGAAGCAAGCGCTCTACCATTGAGCTACGCCCGCGCATCCGCTCGGCTCTCACCGGCGGCGCGGATCCACCATACACCAGAAGCGCACGACGCCGGCCCCACCCTCCGCCGGTCGGCCCACCTCGCGCCCCCGGGCCCCGCCGGGCCAGGCGGCCCGCGTTCCCGCGCATCGACCGATGGGCCCGCCTCGCGCCCCGCCGGGCCGGTTGCCCCAGCCCTGCCGGGCCCCCGACGACCTGAAGCGTGAAGGTCCCCACGGGGTCCGCCCGCTGCGCTACCGTGGCCTCGTGCTGCTCTCCGACCGTGACATCCGTGCCGAGCTGACTTCCGGGCGCATCGGCCTGTCCCCCCTGGACCTCGCGATGGTGCAGCCGGCGTCCGTGGACGTCCGCCTGGACCGCTTCTTCCGCCTGTTCGACAACCACCGGTACGCGCAGATCGACCCGGCCCAGGAGCAGGACGAGCTCACCCGGCTGGTGGAGGTCGCCCCGGACGAGCCGTTCATCCTGCACCCCGGCGAGTTCGTGCTTGGGGCCACCTATGAGCAGGTCACCCTCCCGGAGGACGTCGCCGCCCGCCTGGAGGGCAAGTCCTCCCTCGGCCGTCTGGGCCTGCTGACGCATTCGACCGCCGGTTTCGTGGACCCCGGGTTCACCGGGCACGTCACCCTCGAGCTGTCCAATGTGGCCACGCTGCCGATCACGCTGTGGCCGGGCATGAAGATCGGCCAGCTCTGCTTCTTCCGCCTCAGCTCGCCGGCGGAGGCCCCCTATGGCACGGGGGACAACAAGAACCGCTACCAGGGTCAGCGTGGCCCCACGGCTTCGCGCTCCCACCGGGACTTCCACATCACCAGGATCGAGCGGTGAGCTCCGCCGCCACCGTCCCGGCCGCCTCGCGTGTGGGTCGCCGCGGGCAGGTGGCGGCATGGGCCCTGTGGGATTGGGGGTCGGCGTCGTTCAACGCCGTCATGGTGACGTTCGTGTTCGGCACCTACCTGGCCTCGGACGCGTTCGGCCCGGACGAGCGGGGCACGGCATGGCTGTCCACGGCGACGGCGCTCGCCGGCGTCGTGATCGCGCTGACCGCCCCGGCGATGGGCCGTCGCGCGGACGGCACGGGCCGGCGTCGTCTGTGGCTGGGGCTGACGACGGGCGCGGTGATCGCCTGCACGGCCGCGTGCTTCTGGGTGACGCCCGAGGAGTCCTCCCTGCTGCTGGGGGTGAGCCTGATCGCCCTGGGCACCGTGTTCTTCGAGTTCGCGGAGGTGCACGTCAACGCGATCCTCGTGCAGATCTCGACGCCGGCCACGATCGGCCGGGTCTCCGGTGTCGGCTGGGGCGCGGGGTATCTGGGCGGGATCGTGCTGCTGCTGCTCGTGTACGTGGGGTTCGTCTCCGGGGACGCCCACTGGTTCGGGGTGACGGAGCAGGACGCCCTGAACATCCGTGTGGTTGCGCTGGTGGCGGCCGCATGGTTCCTGGTGTTCGCGATCCCCGTGCTCGTGGCTGTGCCGGAGCCTCCTGCGGCCCGGGCGGAGGACGGCCATCAGCGCGCGGAGTCCTTCCTTGAGGCGTACCGGGGGCTGGGGCGCACCCTGGCGCGGCTGTGGCGTGAGGACCGGGACACCCTGCGGTTCCTGGTGGCCTCGGCGGTGTTCCGGGACGGGGTGGGTGCCGTGTTCGTCTACGGGGCGATCCTGGGCACCACGGTCTTCGGGATCGATGCCGGGGATGTGATCCTCTTCGCGATCGTGGCGAACGTGGTGGCGGCGCTGGGCGCGTTCGTGGGTGGGCGGCTGGACGACGCCCTGGGCCCGCGCCGGGTGATCTTGGGGTCCTTGGGGGCGCTCGTGCTCACGTGCCTGGTGCTGTGGGTAGCCTCGGGGCCGGCGGCGTTCTGGGCAGGGGGGCTGGTGCTGTGCTTGTTCGTGGGGCCGGTGCAGTCGGCCTCGAGGGCGTTCCTGGGGCGGGCCACGCCGGTGGAGCGGGCGGGGGAGGTGTTCGGGCTCTACGCGACGACGGGCCGTGCCGTGGGCTTCATCACGCCGGCGCTGGTCTCGGCGGCGCTCGCACTCGTGCCGGACAACCGGGTGGTCATCCCCGTGATCGCGGGCGTCCTGGTGGTCGGTGGGGCACTGCTGGTGCGGGTTCCGGAGCCCCGGCAGGCCCGCTGAGCGGACAGGGGCGTCCGGTAGGGTGGTGACGGCCCTCGCCCGTCCGTAGGACGATTCGCCCGACCGCATGACGAAGGGACCCCATGCTCATCACTCTGGTGGCCCTGTTCGCCGTCGCGATCCTCGCGCCGGTGCTCTTCCGCTTCACCGGCCGTCTGGGCTTCTACGTGCTGGCCACCGTTCCCGCCGTGGGGTTCCTGTGGGTCCTCACGCAGCTGCCGCACGTGTTCGCGCTGCAGGCGGCGCTCGACGACGGCCGGCCGGTCCCGGCCTCCGCCGCCCACCTGGACCGCACCGTCCCCTGGGTGCCGCTGCTGGACATCGAGCTCACCTTCCGGATGGACGCGCTGTCCGCGTTCATGGCGCTGATCGTGCTGGGCGTCGGTGCGCTCGTGCTCATGTACTGCGCCCGCTACTTCCGCAAGCATGAGCCGAAGAACGCCGTGTTCGGCGGCCAGCTGCTCGCCTTCGCCGGTGCCATGTTCGGGCTCGTCACCACGGACGACGTCATGGTGCTCTACACCTTCTGGGAGATCACCTCGGTGCTCTCCTTCCTGCTGATCGGGTACTCGGGCCAGCGCATCTTCGCGCGCCGTTCGGCCATCCAGGCGCTGTTCGTGACGACGTTCGGCGGCCTGGCGATGCTCGTGGGCCTCGTGCTGCTCTCCGTGTCCGCCGGCACATGGCGGATCTCGGGGATCCTCGCGGCCGCCCCCGGCCTGCTGGACGGCGGTGCCCCGCGTGGCCTGGTCGAGACGGCCGTCGCGCTGGTGCTCGTGGGCGCGCTCACGAAGTCCGCGCAGGCCCCGTTCCACTTCTGGCTGCCGGCGGCCATGGCCGCCCCCACCCCGGTCTCGGCGTACCTGCATGCCGCGGCGATGGTGAAGGCCGGCGTGTTCCTGGTGGCCCGGCTGGCGCCGGCGTTCGCCGGGCTCGTCTCCTGGCAGGTGATGGTGCTGGGCATCGGCCTGCTCACCCTGCTGCTCGGCGGCTACCGTGCGATGCGGCAGACGGACATCAAGCTCGTGCTGGCCTACGGCACGGTCTCCCAGCTGGGCTTCCTCATGGTGGCCAACGGTCTGGGCACCCGGGATGCTGCCATGGCGGGCCTGGCGATGCTCCTGGCCCATGCCGTGTTCAAGGCGCCGCTGTTCATGGTGGTCGGCATCATCGACCATGAGGCCGGCACCCGTGACCTGCGCCGGCTCTCCGGCATCGGCCGCCGCCACCCCTGGCTGGCCGCCGTCGCCGTGGTGGCGGGCCTGTCCATGGCCGGCCTGCCGCCGCTGTTCGGGTTCGTGGCCAAGGAGTCCGTGCTCGAGTCCCTCCTCGCCCACGGCGAGCATGCCGGGACCGTGTGGGGCTGGGCTCCGCTGGTGGGCATGGCGCTGGGCTCCGTGCTGACCTTCGCCTACACGTGGCGCTTCCTCTGGGGTGCGTTCGGCACCCGCCGGGCCCGGGACACCGAGGACGGCGTGGCCCCCGAGCCCACCGCGTTCCACTCCCGTGTGACCGCTGCCGAGCTCGCCCCCGCCGGTGTGCTCGCCGTGGTCTGCCTGGGCCTGGGCCTGGCCCCGTGGCTGCCCGAGCCGCTGATCACCGCCTACACCGGCGGGCTGGCCCCGCTGGAGGCGGGGGAGAATCCTGCCTACCTGGCCCTGTGGCACGGGTGGACGCCGGTGCTGGCGATCTCTGCGGGCATCTGGGTGCTCGGTGCGCTGCTGGCCGCGGCCCGCCGCCCCGTGCAGCGCCTCCAGGGGCACCTGGAGTTCCCGGTGGACGCCGCCCGCACCTACCGCCGCACGCTGTCCGGGGTGGATGCCACGGCGCTGTGGATCACCGCCCGCACTCAGACCGGCTCGCTGCGCCGCTACCTGGCGATCATCCTGGGCGTGGCGTTCCTGCTGCCCCTGGCGTTCCTGCTCTTCCCCGTGGGGGAGGAGGGCCGGGTGCTGGCCACCTCCTTCCTCACCGCGGACATCACCGTCGCGGCGAAGCCGGCTCAGGCCGGCGTGGTGGTGATGCTCTGTGTGGCCGTGGCGGCGGTGCTGCGTGCCCGCCGTCGTTTCCAGGCGATCATGCTGGTCTCGGTGACCGGCTATGCGGCCGCCGCGCTGTTCGCGATGCGCGGTGCTCCGGACCTGGCGATCACCCAGGTGGTGGTGGAGACCATCGTGCTGGTGGCCTTGATCCTGGGTCTGCGCGTGCTGCCGGCTGAGTGGCCGGCCGGAGAGGGGGACACCCGCCGTGTCTTCCGCGCCGTCCTGGCGATCGGTTTCGGCCTGACCATGATGTGGGTGGTGGCCACGGCGATGGCCGCCCGCACCGCTGAGCGGATCTCCGTGGACCTGCCCGAGCTGGCCTATGAGATCGGCCACGGTGCGAACACCGTGAACGTGACCCTCGTGGACACCCGAGGCTGGGACACCTGGGGGGAGATCACCGTGCTCGCGGCCGCCGCCACGGGCATCGCCTCGCTGATCTTCCTGCGCCACCGCGACGCCGAGGTCGGCGATATCGACGACGTCCGCCCGGGCTCGGTGGGCAACTACGGCTCGAACTCTGTGCTCGGTCCCCGTGCCCTCTCCGTGGTGCGCAGCTTCGCCGTGGACGACCGCGACACCCCCTGGCTGGTGGCCGGGCACACGCTCGCCCCCGAGCGCCGCTCGATCATCCTCGAGGTGGTCGTGCGCTTCATGTTCCCGATCATGATGCTGATCTCCGTGTACCTGCTGCTGGCCGGTCACAACACCCCCGGCGGCGGGTTCGCAGGCGGCCTGATGGCCGGACTGGCCTTCACGCTGCGCTACCTTGCCGGCGGCCGGTACGAGCTCGAGGAGGCCTCGCTGATCCCGGCCGGCCCGCTGCTCGGCTCCGGCCTGGCCGTGGCCACGCTCACGGGTATCTCGCCTCTGTTCTTCGGCGGCCAGGTGCTGCAGTCCTATGCGGTGGAGTTCCACGACCTTCCCCTGTTCGGCGACTCCCTCAAGCTCGTCTCCGCCACGGCGTTCGACATCGGCGTGTACCTCGTGGTGATCGGTCTGGTCATGGACGTGCTGCGCGCCCTCGGCGGTGAGGTGGACCGCCGCGGCGAGGCCTGGCAGGACGTGCGACGTGAGGCGACCGGCCGGCGTCGTACCCGCCCGGCACGCCCCGGCCCCCACCAGACCATGCCCATGCCCATCGTCTCCGCGCCCGGGGAGGGATCCCGCTGATGACCGTCGATCTCGCCCTGCTCACCGGCATGGGCGTCCTCTACGCGGGGGGCGTCTACCTGGTGATGGAACGCAACCTCACCCGGATCATGCTCGGGCTGATGCTCATCACGAACGCCACCATCCTGCTGCTGTTCGTGACCGCCGGTGGCGGTGGCCGCCCGCCGATCCGTGAGGCCGGCGTGGACGGCACCGAGTACGCCGACCCCCTGCCCCAGGCACTGATGCTGACCGCGATCGTGATCGGCTTCGCCGTGACCGCCTTCCTCGCGGCCATGATCTACCGGTCCTGGCTGCTGCGCCGCCTCGACGAGATCCGCGAGGACGCGGAGGACCGCCGCGTGGCCTCCCAGTCCACATGGGACGCCGAGGACGACGCCGAGCTGATCGAGGAGCACTCCGAGTTCATGGACGACGACGCCGACCCCAACGCCCACTACGAGCAGACCAGCGCGGAGGCCCCCAAGGCCAAGCGGGCCGGGCGCCCCTCGGCCCCCGCCGAGCCGCACTCGATGCCGCGCGCCGCGGACGGGGGTGAGCCCGCATGATGATCGGCTCCCACCCCCTGACGGACCTGGCGCCGCTGTCGGTGATGATCCCGGTGCTCGGCGCCGCGGTGACCTTCATGCTGATGCGCCGCTGGCGGGCCCAGGTGGCCGTGACCATCGGCGCCCTCTGCCTGACCCTGCTGCTGAACGTCGGCCTGCTGGCCGCGGCCTGGGACACCGGCGCCGCCGCCGTGGAGATGGCCGGCTGGCCCGCCCCGCTGGGCATCACGATCGTGGTGGACCGGCTCTCGGCGCTCATGCTCGTGATCTCCAGCCTGATCACCCTCGCGGTGCTCGTCTACGCCTCGGCGCAGGGCATCCTCGACGAGGACGAGGGCGGGCTGGTCTCGATCTTCCACCCTACGTTCCTGATCCTCGTGGCGGGCGTGTCCAACGCGTTCCTCGCCGGCGACATCTTCAACCTCTACGTGGGCTTCGAGATCCTGCTGACCGCCTCCTACGTGCTGCTCACCCTCGGGGGAACGGCCCAGCGCATGCGGGCCGGCGTCACCTACGTGGTGGTCTCCGTGGTGTCCTCGGCGGTGTTCCTGATCGCGATCGCCATGATCTACGCGGCCACCGGCACCGTGAACATGGCGGACCTGGCGGTCAAGCTGGGCGAGCTGCCCGTGGACGTGCAGATGGTGCTGCACGTGATGCTGCTGGTGGGCTTCGGCATCAAGGCGGCGGTGTTCCCGCTGTCCTTCTGGCTGCCGGACTCCTACCCGACGGCCCCGGCCCCGGTCACCGCCGTGTTCGCGGGCCTGCTCACGAAGGTGGGCGTGTACGCGATGATCCGCACCGAGACCCTCCTGTTCCCGGGCGAGCACGTCAACGACCTGCTGATGGTGGTGGCGGCGCTGACCATGGTGGTGGGCATCCTGGGCGCCCTGGTGCAGACAGACATCAAGCGTGTGCTCTCGTTCATCCTGGTCTCGCACATCGGGTACATGATCTTCGGCCTGGCCCTGGGGACCCGCATGGGCCTGGCCGCCACGGTGTACTACGTGGGCCACCACATCACCGTGCAGACGGCCCTGTTCCTGGTGACCGGCCTGATCGAGCACCGGGCGGGCACCGCGAACATCGACCGCCTCGGCTCCCTGGCCAAGGTGGCCCCGCTGATCGGTGTGCTCTACCTGATCCCCGCGCTCAACCTCGGCGGCATCCCGCCGCTGTCCGGGTTCCTGGGCAAGGTCGGCCTGCTGCGTGGCGGCGCGGAGCTGGGCACCCCGATGTCCTACACGCTGGTGGGTGTGTCCGTGCTGGCCTCCCTGCTGACGCTGCTTGTGGTGGCCCGCCTGTGGACGCGCGTGTTCTGGCGCAAGGTGGAGGACGCCGAGCATCCGCCCCCACAGCTGGTGGCGGACGTTCAGCGCGTGGTCGAGCGCGGCCGCCCGCCGCGGCCGATCGAGTCCGGCCTGGCCCTGCCCACGGTCGCCCTCGTGACCATGACCGTCGCGTTCACGGTGTTCGCCGGCCCCCTGTTCGACTTCTCGGACCGGGCCGCCCGGGACATGCTGGAGCGCCGCCCCTACATCGAGGCGGTGCTGGGCACCCAGGCCGCCGACCGAGCCGAGGGCATCCTCAGCCAGGACCCCACGGAGGTGCGCGATGCCGACCGCTGAGCCCGTCCCCACCACCGGCTCCACCGCCACCGTGCGGCAGGACCACCCCACAGCCCAGCGTCCCGTGCGAGGGCTGCACGCCCTGCTCGCCCAGTGGCCGCTGCTGCTGGTGATGCTGTTGCTGTGGTGCGCCCTGTGGCAGGACTTCAGTCTGCACGTGGTGCTGACCGGGGTGCTGTTCTCCACCGTGGTGGTGGTGCTGTTCCCGATGCCGGCGATCCCCTTCCCGGGCCGCCTGCACCCGTGGTGGAGCCTCGTGTTCGGTGTGCGGTTCCTGGCCGACGTCGTGCGCTCATCCGTGGCGATCTCCGCCACGGTGCTGCTGCGCGGGCGCCGGGCCCGCAGCTCCGTGGTGGGGGTGCGCCTGCGCAGCCACGACGACCTCGTGACCACCCTCGTCAGCCACGCCCTGGCCCTCGTGCCCGGGTCGATCGTGCTCGACGTCGACCGTGCCCGCGCCACGCTGTACCTGCACGTGCTGGACGCCACCGACGACGACGACGTCGAGGCCTACCGGCGCACCGCCCTGAACGTGGAGGCCGGGATCATCCGGGCCGTGGGTTCGCGTGAAGACGTCGAGCTGCTGCGCCGCCACCCGGACCAGGCCCCGCCCGAGGACGAGCTGGACGATCTGCGCCGCAACCCCGTCTACCCGCAGCATGCGCTCCCGGACACCCCGGACCGGGTGCCTGGAACACCTCGGGAGGAGAGCCGATGATCGACCCCATGATGCTGGCCGCCTGGGTGGCCGGTGCACTGCTGATGGCCGGTGCGGTGGGCGCGCTCATCCGCCTGGTCCGAGGCCCGTCCCTGCTGGACCGTGTGGTGTCCTCGGACGTGCTGCTCGTGGTGCTCAGCTCCGCGCTGGTGCTGGAGATGGCGGTGGTGGACCACACCCGCACCATCATGCTCGTGATGATCACGGCGACCGTCGGGTTCGTCGGGTCGGTGACCGTGGCCCGGTTCGTGGAGGACCGCCGCCCGGACCACCCCCGTGAGGACCGCACGCATGTGGCCACCCCGGGCGATCAGGCCGTCGCCCCCGACTCCGACGCGAGGAGCCACCCGTGATCCCCGAGATCGTCATCCCCGACGCCGTCCTGAACTGGACCTCCGCGGTCCTGCTGATCTCCGGGGCGTTCTTCTCCCTCGTGGCCGGGGTGGGCCTGCTGGTCCTGCCGGATCTGCTCACCCGCATCCATGCGGCCGCCAAGCCTCAGGTGCTCGGGCTGATGCTCATGCTGCTGGGCCTGGCCGTGGAGTGGCGGGCCTGGGTGTGGGTGCCCGTGCTGGTGCTGGCCTGGATGGTGCAGATGGTCACCGGGCCGGTGGCGTCCCACCTGGTGGGGCGCACCGCCTACCGCACCAAGCATGCCAAGCGTGAGCTGCTGGTGCGCGACGACCTCCGGGACTTCGGCCGACACCTCAGCACCGGCGAGGGCGAGCAGCCCCGCTGACTCGCCTGACCGGCCAGCCCCCTGACCCGCACACGACGACGGCCCGGCACCTCCTCAGGGGGTGCCGGGCCGTGCGTGGGAGTGGGGATCAGACCTCGTTGTCCACGCGGTGCGCGGTGGAGGCGGAGGCCCGGCGGAGGGCCGCGCCCGCACCGCGCTGGCCGGCCACCCGGATCAGGGCCATGATGCCGGCGGAGAGGAACGCGTAGGAGAGGGCCTCCACGAGCGGCACGGTCTCGTCCGTGGCGTCGGAGGGGGCGTCATGGCCGGAGGCCAGCTTCCACCCGGTGGCCACCACCCGGGAGCCGACGAGGCCCCCCACCACGGTGATGCCGCCGGCCAGGGCCTTCTGCATGATCTTGTCCACGGGATGAGCCTTCCTCACGAGGTGACGGGACGCCGCACACCGGGGGCGCGGCCGGATGCCAGCCTAACCGGACATCCGCCCGGGGCGGGGCGGCTCAGCGCCCGGGGGCCGGGGGCTCGGGCAGCGGGTCGCCGCTCGTGTGGCGGCCGGGGTCGGCGTCGGCGTCCAACCAGGCCTGCAGCAGGTCGGTGAGCGCAGGGTCCACGGGCAGGGCGCGGCCGTCCACCTCCCGCACGGGCATCACCCCGCGCACGGAGGAGACCAGCCACATGCCGTCGATCCCCTCGAGGTCCGCGGGCACCAGGGGCCCGTAGCCGAGCTCCCAGCCCTCCGCCTCGGCCGCCGCGAAGATCACGGACTGGGAGGTGCCCGCCAGGATGCCCTTCTGGCGCAGCGGGGTCACCAGGGCGCGGCGGCCCTGCGGGGTGCGGCGGGCGATCAGCACGGTGGAGGTGGGGCCCTCCAGCAGGTAGCCGTCAGCACTCGTGAACACGGCGTCGTCCGCCCCCTGGGCGCGGGCGTGGCGCAGTGCGGCCATGTTCACCGCGTAGCTGAGGGTCTTGGCGCCGGTGAGCAGCCAGGGGGCGCGCTCGACCACCCGGGAGTCCAGGCCGCGCTCGAGCAGCAGCACGGACACCCCGGCCCGCCGCCGTGCCGGGTCCGGGGCGGGCACGGCGGTCACGAGCACCCAGCAGGTGGGCCGGACCGGCTGACCGGCCGGCACCTCGGGTCCTCGCGTGGCGGTCAGGCGCACCGAGGCCCGGCTCCCCGGGACGGGCCGAGCACCGGCCGTCCCGGCGTCAGCGGTCCGGGCGCCGTCCGCCCAGGCCTCGAGGCCGAGGCGCACCGCCGCCTCCCAGCGCTCGGCGCCGGGCACCGGCAGGTCCAGGGCCTGCGCCGAGGAGGCCAAGCGGGCCAGGTGCGCGCCCAGCTTGCGCACCACCGGCACCCCGTCCCTCCCGACGACGGCCAGAGCCGTCTCGAAGAGCCCGTCACCACGGGTGGCGCCCTGGTCCGTCACCGGCAGGTGCGGTGCCGCCGGATCCGCGAGGCGGGGGCCGCCGTCGTCGTCGATCAGGACGAGGACAGGCGCGGCGGCGGGAGCGGGGGAGTCGGCCATCGGCTCAGGCCACGTGCCGGCCACGCTCGAGGGAGGCGCCCTCGACGTCCACGTCCGGCATGATCCGGTCGAGCCACCGGGGCAGCCACCAGGCCTTGTCACCGAGCAGGTGCATGAGCGCGGGCATCAGCAGCAGGCGCACCACGAAGGCGTCGAGCAGTACGCCGAAGGCCAGGCCGAAGCCGATCGGCCGGATCATCGCGTCGTGGGAGAACACGAAGCCGCCGAACACGGAGATCATGATGATCGCCGCGGCGATCACCACGGAGCGGCCGGCGCGCAGGCCGGTCATCACGGCGGTCCGGGCGTCCTGCCCGTGGGCGTAGGCCTCACGCATGCCCGAGGCGATGAACAGCTGGTAGTCCATGGCCAGGCCGAACAGCACACCGATCATGATGGTCGGCAGGAAGCTGAGCACCGGGCCGGGGCTGTGCACCCCGAAGACCTCGCCGAGCCAGCCCCACTGGTAGATCGCCACGACGCCGCCCATCGCCGCGAACACGGAGAGCACGAAGCCGCCGGTGGCGATCAGGGGCACGAGGATCGAACGGAACACCAGCACCATGATCAGCAGGGACAGGCCCACGACCACGCCCAGGTAGAGCGGCAGCGCCTCGGAGAGCTTCTGGGAGACGTCGATGAACCCGCTGGTCACCCCCGCCACCCCGAGGTTCGAGGCCTCGCCGGCCGGCTCGGTCTCGCGCAGGGTGTGCACGAGCTCACCCGTGGAGACGGCGTTGGGGCCCTCCTCGGGGATCACCTGGAACATGGCCATGGTGCGGTCGGCGTTGAACCCGGCCGGCACCACGGTGCGCACGTGGTCGAGGCCGGCGAGCTGCTCGCCCACGTCGAGCTGCTGGGCGGCGGCGGCCTGGTCAGACAGGCCGGCCGGCAGGTCCACGGTCGCCACGAGGGGCCCGTTGTAGCCCTCGCCGAACTCCTCGGCGATCAGCGTGTAGGACACCTGGGAGTCGGAACCGAGGGGCTCGGAGCCGCCGTCGGGCAGGCCCAGCCGCATGGAGCCGAACGGCAGGGCCGCCACCACGAGCAGGGCGACCGCCGCGAGCGCGGAGGCCAGCGCCCCGGCCGTGGACATCGTGGTCCGGCGGGGGCGTCGGCCGCCCGGGGCGGCGTGGGAGCCGGCCGAGCCGGCGGCGGAGGCCGTGGCGGGGTCCTGCTGAGCCCGCTCCTCGTGGGCCTGGGCCTCAGCGGCGCGGCGGCGCTCGCGGCGGGAGAGCACACGGGTGCCGGCCAGGGAGAGCAGGGCGGGGGTGAGAGTCACGGCCACCAGCACGGCGATGGTGACGCAGGCGGCACCGACGGTACCCATCATCCCGAGGAAGGGGATGCCGGTGACGTTCAGCGCCACGAGCGCGATGACCACGGTGAGGCCGGCGAACACCACGGCGTTGCCGGAGGTGCCGTTGGCCAGGGCGATCGACTCGTGCACGGGGAGGCCGCGGCGCAGCTCCTGGCGGTGGCGGTTCACGATGAACAGGGCGTAGTCGATGCCCACGGCGAGTCCGAGCATGATCCCGAGCACGGGGGTCACGGACATCATGTCCACGACGCCGGAGAACGCCAGGGCGCCCAGGGCGCCGACGCCGACGCCGACCAGGGCGTTGACCAGGGGCAGCCCGGCGCCGATGAGGGTGCCGAGCATGATCAGCAGCACGGCGGCGGCCACGGCGAGGCCGACGATCTCCGCCGGGCCGATGAGCTGGGGGACGGTCGCGTTGAGCGCCTGGGTGGGGCGGACCTGCACGCCGGGGATGTCGGCGGAGGTGAGGGTGGAGGTGACCTCCTCCTTCTCCTCGGTGGTGAGGTCCAGGGCGGGCTGGTCGAAGGAGACCGCGCCCAGGGCGGCGGAGCCGTCCTCGGAGACCGTGCGGTAGTCGCCGGCGAGGTCCAGCATCCGCTGGCCCTGGGCGGCCTTGGCCTGCCCCTCCTCGAGCTGGGTGCGGCCGGCCTCGAGGCGCTCCTGCTCCTGCTCGAGGCGGGTCTGACCGGCGGCGATCTCCTCGCGGCCGGCCCGGAGCTCGGCCACGCCCTGCTCGTAGCGGGTGCGGCCGGCGTCGAGCTGGGCCTGCTGGGCGTCGAGCTCGGCGGTGGCGGAGGCGAGGGCCTGCTGCTGGCCTGCCTCGAGGCGGGCGCGGCCGGCGGCGAGCTCCTGGGCGGCGGCGTCGAGCTGGGCCTGCTGCTCGGCGAACTGGGCGTCCACGGCCTCGGCGGGGAGCCCGGCGGCCGCGGCCTGGTCGCGGGCCTGGTCGCGGGCGGCGTCCAGCTGGGCCTGGCCCTGGCGGTGCTGGGCCTCACCGGCCTCGAGCTCGGTGCGGGCCTGGGTGAGGGGGGCGACGGCGTCGTCCGGGAGGGCTGCCAGGCCGCGTTCCTGGATGTCCGCGCGGGCGGCGTCGAGCTGGGCCTGGCCCTCGTCCAGCTGGGTCTTGGTCTGGGCGAGGCGGCGCTCGCCCTGGGCGGTCTCGGCGCGGGCCTGCTCGAGCTGGGCGCGGCCGTCCTCGATCTGCTTCTGGCCGTCCTGCAGGCGGCGCTGGGCGTCAGCGACCTGCTGTTCGGCGTCCGCGAGCTCGCGGCGGGCGGAGTCCTTCTGGGCCTGGACCTCGAAGGGGTCGATCACGGAGTTCACCGGGTCCAGTCGGGTGACCTCGTCCAACAGGGAGGAGATCCGAGCGCGCTGCTCGTCCGTGAGGGGTGAGCCGTCTTCGGTGGCGAACACCACCTGGCCGGTGCCGCGGGAGGCGGCCGGGAACTCGGCGCGGAGCCGGTCCGTGACCTGGGCGGTGGGGGTGTTGGGGATCGTGACCGCCGAGCTCAGCGTCCCCCCGAAGGCGACGAACGCCCCGACCGCGAGGGCCAGGGCGAGGAGCCAGGAGACGAGGGCGACCAGGGGGCGGCGCGCGGCGGCGAGGCCGAGCCGATGCAGAAGAGTGGCCATGGTGGGGACTTCCTCGGGGACGGTGCGGCCACGACGGGGCCGATCATGGCCATCCTACAGGTAAGCGGAGCGGAGTGCTCCGTTCAGGAGGCGGGTGGGATCTCGCCGGGCCGGCTGCGGGGCAGGCCCCGGCGCGGGTGACGGATCAGGAGCCGGGCAGGCCCTGCTTGACCTGCTCCTCGGCGAGCCACTGCTGGATCCCGGCGGCGGCCTCCCGGGCGCGCACCACCAGGAAGCCCAGCTGCGCGGAGTCCGCGGAGACGGACAGCAGCAGCTGACCCAGGGGCGGCTGCACGAAGCTGGTCAGCACGGCGTGGCCGCGCCCGGTGGAGAGCGAGACCATCGTCTGCGTGGGGGAGGCGGCCCCCTCGGAGACGATCTCCGCCTGGGAGGAGGCGATCGCGTAGAGGGAGGAGTTCAGGGCGGCCAGGCGGCCGACGTCCTCCTGCGAGACCCCGAGGGAGCACAGGTTCATGCCATCGGCCGTGCAGAGCGTCACGGAGCGGATCTCCGGGACCTCGCGCTGGAGGCGCTCGAGCCGGGGCAGGGCCATGGTGCCGATCACACGGGACCAGATCTCCCAGTGCTCGGCGATCTCCGGGTCGATGCTCACCTCCTCGATCGCGGGCTCCTGGGGGTGGGGCTGGGCGGTCATGCGGCACTCCCGGGGGTCAGGGACAGGCTGGCGAGGGTCACGCGGGCCACGTCGGCGGCCTCGCGCGGGTCGGCGACGAGCACGGGCACATGCTGGAAGCGCGGGTCCAGGGTGCGCCGGGCCAGGGCGATCGCCCGTTCGGGGTCGGCGCCCTCGAGGCGGGTCAGTGCGATCACGGTGCGGGACCATACGGAGGCGTCGCCCAGCAGCTCCAGCCAGCGGCCGATCTGGAACGCCGCGTCCGGGCGCTGGCCGAAGATCCACAGCACCACGCGGGCCCGCCCGGCGGTGACGGACTCGCGGGCGGAGGAGAAGCGGACCTGCCCGGGGGTGCCGAGCAGGGCGATGCGGTTGCCCTCGGGGTCCGTCCACTCGCCGTAGTCGATGCCCACGGTGGTGGTGGTCTTGCCCTCCTGGGACGGCTCGGCGAAGGTGAGCGTGGATTGGCGCACGTCCGTGCCCACCACGGGGATGTCGGACAGTGCCGTGACGGCGGTCGTCTTGCCCACTCCCATGGGGCCCACGAACACCACCTGACGTGCTGTGGTGGCGCCGACGACGGCGCCGGCCGGGGCTGCGGACATGGTGTCCCTCTCGGTCGTCGGCGGGGGCTGGCGGGCCTGTGAGGGGCCGGCGCGGTGTCCATGGTAGCGGTGTGTCCCGGCCTGCGGAGGCCCCGAGGAGAGGAGGCGGCGGCGCGCTGTGGGGGTCTGTTGAAGGTGGCGTGGAACGTCTACACTCCCAGGGCATGGTGCGGCTCGAGGTGTCGCCGGTGCGCCTGGTGCGCGCCGCGGCGGGGACCGTCCGCGAAGGCCCTCGTCCGTGCCCCGTTCCGACCCTCCCATCACTCCAAGGAGAACCGCCCATGGCCAGCCAGGAAGAGCTGACGCGCATCATCGACAGCATCAATGCCGACGTCAACGGCTTCATCGGCGCCTCGATCGTGGACATGGAGTCCGGCATGCCGCTGGCCTCCCGCTCCACGCGCGCCGACTTCGACCTCGAGGTCGCCTCCGCCTACAACTCTGAGATGGTCAAGGCCAAGCTCAAGACCATCCAGGTACTCGGTATCCGCAGCACTCTCGAGGACATGCTGCTGACCCTCAGCGATCAGCTGCACCTGATCAAGATGCTCGACGAGCGCACCTTCCTCTACGTGGCCGCGGACCGTGCCGCCACCAACCTCGCGCTGCTGCGCTCGGCCGTGAACCGCCACGCCAACAACTACCGCTGAGCTCTGCGCGCTCCGCGCACCCCACGACGCCCCGTCGGCTCCAGCCGGCGGGGCGTTCTCGTGCCCTGGGGCCTCGGCCCGCCGGATATCAGAGGTGGACGGTCACGTCGGCGACGTCCTGCGGGCGCTGTGCGGCCAGGTAGCGGCGCTCCTGCCGGGCCCACCGCTCCCAGTGCGGGGTGTAGAGGGAGCCGTCGCGGGCCAGTGCGCGCTCGCGGCGGACGGCGTCCTCCTGGGCGACCCACACTCGCAGGTCCAGCAGGGGCCGGGCCGGGGCGCACAGGGCGCCGACGCCCTCGCAGACCACGAGGTCGATCCCGTCGGGGTCGAGGGTGCGCGGCGGTCCGGGCGCGGAGCGGTGCCAGTCCCAGGCTCGCCAGCGCGCCGGGCGGCCGGCGGCGAGGGCGGCCACCGCCCTGGCGTAGGGCCCATCCGGGGCGATCGCCGCGGCCAGGCCGTCCCAGCCGGCGTACATCTCCTCCAGGTGCAGCACGGCCGTCCGGGCGTGCGGGGTCGGGCGGGCGGCCAGCGCCTCCGCGAGCGTCGACTTGCCGGCCCCCGAGCGTCCGTCGAGGCCGACCAGCACCGGGCGCCGGGAGGCGGGGGGCGGGGTCACCGGTGGGCCCGCCCGGCGGCCGCGGCGACGTCGTCGTCCTCCAGGGCCGCAGCGGCCGTGTCGATGACCCGCAGCGCCGCCTCGAGGTCCGCCCGGGGGACGTCCGCCAGGGCCGCCCCGATGCGCTCGGCCAGGGGGGAGAAGGCGGCGCGCCCGTCGGCCACGGCGGAGGGGGTGTGGTCCAGGATGACCCGGCGCCGGTCCCGCTCGGAGCGTCGGCGCACCACGTGGCCCGAGGCCACCAGGCGGTCGACGGCGGCGGTGGCCGCGGGCGTCGTCAGGTGCAGCCCCCGTCCCAGGTCGGTGACGGTGGTCTCCTCCCCCTCGGCGGCCCGGCGCATGAGCACGCTGAGGGCGCGCAGGTCGGTGCGGCTGAGGCCCAGGGTGCGGCCCGCCTGCTCGGCGGCGTGGTCCGCGCGCTCGCTGAAGGTGCGCAGGGCGAGCACCACGGCCTGCCCGCAGCGCATCTGATGCGGGGACGGAGTGGTCATGGGAGGAGATTCTAGTGTGATCCTCTAATGGTTAGACGATCGAAGGACCTGCTACGGTGGTCGGCGTGACGCAGCCTCCCGACCTCACCCCGTACCGCTCTCCCGCCGCCCGCGCCGCGGTCCGCCCCGCGGAGCGGCCCGCCGCCGGGGCCACCGCCCGCGACGCCGGGCGCCGCCGCTCCGCCGGGCCCCGTCTCGCGATCGCCGCCGCCCTGGTCCTCGTGTGGGTCGCGGTCATGGGCCTGGGCGGTCCCACGTTCGGGAGGATCTCCGAGGTCTCCTCGAACGACCAGTCCACCTTCCTGCCCGCCAGTGCCGAGTCCACGCTCGCGGGCGAGCGGGCGGCGGCCTTCCGCGCGGGCACGCGGATCCCCGCCGTCATCGTCGGAGAGGCCTCCACCGCCGACGCCGCGAGCGCCCTCCCGGTGCTCACCGTCCTGGGGGAGCGGCTCGGCGAGGTCGCGGGGGTGGCCGAGGTCGTCGGCCCGATCCCCAGCGAGGACGGTCGGGCCGTCCAGTACCTCGCCCTGATCGCGTCCGGCCCGGACGCGCCCCGGGAGGCGGCCGACGTCGTCGCGGACCTGCGCGCGGTGCTCGCCGACCCGGCCGCCGCCGACGGTGCGCTGACGGGCACCGTGGCGGCCTCAGCAGACTGGCATGTGGCCGGTCCGGCCGGACTGGCGGCGGACCTGGGCGGGGCGTTCGCCGGGATCGACGGCCTGCTGCTGCTCGTGGCGCTCGTGGTGGTGTTCGTGATCCTCGTGGCGGTCTACCGCTCCGTGCTGCTGCCGGTGCTCGTGCTGCTGACCTCGACGGCGGCCCTGTGCGCCGCGATCCTCGCGGTCTACTGGATGGCGCGGGCGGACTGGATCCAGCTCAACGGTCAGGCCCAGGGCATCCTGTCCATCCTGGTGATCGGTGCGACCACCGACTACTGCCTGCTGCTCGTGGCTCGCCATCGGGAGGAGCTCGAGCGTCGGGAGCGGGTGGGCGAGGCCCTCGCGGCGGCCGTGCGCGGCTCCTTCGGGGCGATCTCCGCCTCCGCGGCCACCGTGGCGGCCGCCCTGCTGATCCTGCTGGTCTCCGACCTGAACTCGAACCGCTCCCTCGGCCCGATCGCCGCCTCCGGCATCGTGTTCGCCTGGCTCGCCGCCCTGACCCTGCTGCCGGCGCTGCTGCAGCTGCTCGGCCGGGCCGCGTTCTGGCCCACCGTTCCCTCGCTCGCCCGTGCGGCGCGTCGGGCGGAGCGGCGGCAGGCGCGCGGCCGGGGGCACCGGCCGCCCCAGGACCTGCACGGCCGCCCGATCGCCGGGCTCGAGGAGGACCATGGCGTCTGGACGCGGGTGGCCGCGCTCGTGGCCCGCCGGGCCCGGCCGGTGTGGACCGCCACCGCCCTCGTCCTCGGCGTCCTCGCCCTGGGCGTCACCCAGCTCCAGGCCTCCGGCGTCGCGCAGACGGACGTGCTCCTGGGACAGTCCGACGCGCGGGACGGCGAGCAGGTCCTGGCCGCCCACTTCGACGCCGGCGCCGGCTCGCCGGCGGAGATCGTCGCCCCCGTGGCCGACGTCGACCGGGTCCTGACCGCCGTGCGGGAGCATCCGGGCGTGGCCGAGGCCGCCCTGGAGGGCGCTCGGGGGCCGGGGGCGGGCGAGCCGCTGATGCGCGACGGGGACGTCCTGATCTCCGCCACCCTCACCGACCCGGGCGAGTCCCTGGCGGCCCAGCGGACCGTGGAGTCGCTGCGCGCGGAGCTGCACGGTGCGGGCGCCTCCGGCGAGGTGCTGGTCGGTGGCCCCGCAGCCCAGGCGCTGGACGCCAACACCACGGCGCAGCGGGACCTGCGTGTCGTGATCCCGCTGGTGCTGGGCGTGGTGCTGCTGATCCTCATGGTCCTGCTGCGCTCGGTGCTCGCCCCGGTGCTCCTGGTGGCCGCCACGGTCCTGAGCTTTGGCACCGCCCTCGGCGTCTCGGCACTGGTGTTCGACCATGTGCTGGGCTTCCCTGGGGCCGATCCCACCGTGCCGCTCTACGCGTTCGTGTTCCTCGTGGCCCTCGGTGTGGACTACACGATCTTCCTCATGACCCGCGCCCGGGAGGAGACCCCCCGGCGCGGCACGCGTGCCGCCGTGCTGCACGCGCTGATGGTGACGGGCGGGGTGATCACCTCGGCCGGCGTCGTGCTGGCGGCCACCTTCGCGGCGCTCGCGGTGATCCCGCTGATGTTCATGGTGCAGCTGGCGTTCATCGTCGCCTTCGGGGTCCTGCTGGACACGCTTGTGGTGCGCTCCCTGCTGATCCCCGCGCTCGTGCGGGACCTCGGCCCGCGGGTGTGGTGGCCAGCGCGGGTGCGGTGAGGTGGAGCACATCGCGGGGGTGGGGGAATGAACGGCGGCGGGGGTGCGTTGCACTCGTCGACACAAACATGAGTGAGATGCACTCAGGTCTGTTGACACGGCGTCCGCCGAGTGGCAACCTGAGTCGTGAAGGCTCAGGTTCGTCCCGCTCGGCGCGGACAGGCCTGGTCTGAGCACTCACCGTCAGCAGAAGGAAAGGACCCCTCATGTCCCGTGCAGTCGGCATCGACCTCGGCACCACCAACTCCGTCGTCGCCGTCCTCGAGGGCGGTGACCCCGTCGTCATCGCGAACGCCGAGGGCGCCCGCACCACCCCGTCCGTCGTGGCCTTCTCCAAGGGCGGCGACGTCCTGGTCGGCGAGGTCGCCAAGCGCCAGGCCGTGAACAACCCGGACCGCACCTACGCCTCCGTCAAGCGCCACATGGGCACCGACTGGACCACCGAGGTGGACGGCAAGACGTACACCCCGCAGGAGATCTCCGCGCGCACGCTGATGAAGCTCAAGCACGACGCCGAGGAGTACCTGGGCGAGAAGGTCACCGACGCGGTGATCACCGTGCCGGCCTACTTCAACGACGCCGAGCGCCAGGCCACCAAGGAGGCCGGCGAGATCGCGGGCCTGAACGTCAAGCGCATCATCAACGAGCCCACCGCCGCGGCCCTGGCCTACGGCCTGGAGAAGGGCAAGGAGGACGAGCTCATCCTGGTGTTCGACCTCGGCGGCGGCACCTTCGACGTCTCCCTGCTCGAGGTCGCCAAGGACGAGGACGACTTCTCCACCATCCAGGTGCGCGCCACCTCCGGCGACAACCGTCTCGGCGGCGACGACTGGGACCAGCGGATCGTGGACTGGCTGCTCCAGCAGGCCAAGTCCAAGGGTGCGGACCTGTCCAAGGACAAGATCGCCCTGCAGCGCCTGAAGGAGGCCGCGGAGCAGGCGAAGAAGGAGCTCTCCTCCGCCACCTCCACGAACATCTCGCTGCAGTACCTCTCCGTGACCCCCGAGGGCCCGGTGCACCTGGACGAGCACCTCTCCCGCGCGAAGTTCCAGGACCTCACCAAGGACCTGATCGAGCGCACCCGCAAGCCCTTCAACGACGTGATCGCCGAGGCCGGCGTCAAGGTCTCCGACATCGACCACGTGGTGCTCGTGGGCGGCTCCACCCGCATGCCCGCCGTCTCCGAGCTCGTCAAGGAGCTCACCGGCGGCAAGGAGCCGAACAAGTCCGTGAACCCGGACGAGGTCGTCGCCATCGGCGCCTCGGTGCAGGCCGGCGTGCTCGCCGGTGAGCGCAAGGACGTGCTCCTGATCGACGTGACCCCGCTCTCGCTGGGCATCGAGACCAAGGGCGGCGTGATGGCCAAGCTCATCGAGCGCAACACCGCCATCCCGACCAAGCGCTCCGAGACCTTCACCACGGCCGAGGACAACCAGCCGGCCGTGTCCATCCAGGTCTTCCAGGGCGAGCGCGAGTTCACCCGCGACAACAAGGCGCTGGGCACCTTCGAGCTGACCGGCATCGCCCCGGCCCCCCGCGGCATGCCGCAGATCGAGGTCACCTTCGACATCGACGCGAACGGCATCGTGCACGTCTCCGCGAAGGACAAGGGCACCGGCACCGAGCAGTCGATGACCATCACGGGCGGTTCCTCGCTGTCCAAGGAGGACATCGACCGCATGGTCAAGGACGCCGAGGCCCACGCCGAGGACGACAAGAAGCGCCGCGAGGCCGCCGAGCGCCGCAACCAGGCCGAGCAGTCCGCCTACTCCGTGGAGAAGCTGCTCGCCGACAACGCGGACAAGCTGCCCGAGGAGGTCAAGACCGAGGTCCAGGCCGACGTCGACGCTCTCAAGGCCGCCCTGGAGAAGCAGGACAACGACGACGAGGTCAAGGCCGCGTTCGAGAAGCTCCAGGCCTCCCAGGTGAAGATCGGCGAGGCGCTCTACGCGCAGCAGTCCGCCGAGCCCGCCGCCGGCGCCTCCGAGGGCTCCGACTCCACGTCGGCCGACGAGGACATCGTGGACGCCGAGGTCGTCGAGGACGAGGACGACAAGAAGAACTGACCGCCCTGCGGCCCCGGGGCCTGCCGCCCCGGGGCCGGGAGCACCGCCGGCGGGCCGGCCGCGACGGCTCTGCGCCGTCACGGTCGGCCC
>NZ_JAXFPG010000004.1:0-84775 GCF_034179925.1 Micrococcus sp.
GGGCCCCCCCCCCCCCCCCCCCCGGCCCCCGGGGGGCTACCGGGGCCGTTTGGGGTTGTACTCCCCCCCCCCTTCCGCCCCCGGAGCCACGCATGGGCGGGGTGGAGGAGAAGGAGAAAGCGGGGGTGGAGGTGAGGGGGAAGCGCGGGTGAGGCCCAGCGTCGTCCCTCAGCGGGCGGCGAGAGCCGCGGCCCAGAGCCCCGCCGGCAGCAGGACGCCGACGGCGGCCACGAACCCGACCACCAGCACTCGCCCGACGCGCGTGCCCACGTTGATCGTCAGGCCCATGCCGTAGCCGGGGCGCTTCGAGACCAGCACCTCCGGGACTGAGGGGTCGTCCAGCAGGCCGGTGGCGGTCCAGCGGGCGTCCTCGGCCTCCTCCTCGGCGGTGGGGTGGATGCCGGCGGCGCGGGCGCGCTCGGCCATGCGGCGGTGCTGGCCCGCCGTGAGCGGGCCGAGGCCGAACAGTGCCACGGCGGTCACGAGCGTGATCAGTAGGGGCATGGCCCACCAGCGGCCCGTGCCCGCCCCGTCGGCGGGCACCGACCAGGTGGCCTCCACACCGAACAGGGCCGTCCCCAGGCAGATCCAGCCCAGCAGGAGCGTGACGGCCCGTGCGGTGCCCTCGGCCTGGAAGCGGCGCCAGGTGCTGGGGTCAGCAGGGCCGTACGCGGCCACGAACCGGCGGATCAGGGCGAGCACCCCAGTCAGCACGACCGTCATTCCCAGTCCGATGAGCGGGACCGCCGCCGCCGTCCCTAGGTTCGTGGGCTCCCAAGCATCCGGGCGTCCGGCGGCGTCCCAGTGTGTGGGGATCTGCTCGTGCAGGGTCGGCAGCGCCCGCCAGACCAGCAGGATCAGGACGGCGTTCAGCACCGCGGCCGCCAGCATCGGCCACCAGGTGCGCCCACGTCCGGCGCGCAAGGCGGCGGCGTGGGGGTCGGCGTCGGGAGACGGGGTGCTGGGAGCGGGGTGGGTGCGGCTCATGGGCCCATGCTAAAGAGCAGGACCTCGCCGCCGTCGGCTCTCTCCCTGCCCCCGCCACCCCTTTTCCTCTCCCGCCCCACGCCAGCAGGCCACCACGCCAGCACGCCACACAGCCCATCGCCCTCACTCCCCACGCTCCGAGGGCGAAAGGGGCCGGAATTCCGCCCGAATAACGGCCCCTTTCGCCCCCGGAGCGTTGAGGCCCACGGAGCGTTGAGGCTTCCGGAGCGTTGAGGCCTCCGGAGCGCTGAAGCCACCCGGAACGGCCGAGCCCCACGCCAGCTCCCGGCGGTTCACAGCCCCGGCAGGCCCCCTGGACACCACACCTAGAATGGTCTGCCATGAGCGACTCCCGTGCCGCCGTGGATCCGACCCCCGCCGCGCCCCCCACCCCCGCCTTCAACGCCCGCGGCCTGGTGCCCGCGATCGCCCAGCAGCACGACACCGGCGAGGTGCTGATGATGGCGTGGATGAACGCCGAGGCCTGGCGCCTCACCCTGGAGTCCGGCTGGGCCACGTACTGGTCCCGCTCCCGGGGGGAGCTCTGGCGCAAGGGGGACACCTCCGGGCACCGCCAGCGTGTGGTCGAGGTCGCCCTGGACTGCGACGCCGACACCGTGCTGCTGCGCGTGGACCAGACCGGCCCCGCCTGCCACACCGGCACCCGCACCTGCTTCACCGGCCGCACCGTGGAGCTGCCCGCCCCGGCCGCGGAGGGCACCCGATGAGCCGCCCGGCGGGCGTGAGCCCCACCCGTGAACAGTTCCTCGCCCTGGCGGACACCGCCCGGGTGATCCCGGTCGTCCGCACCGTGCTGGCCGACGGCCTGACCCCCCTGGGCCTGCACCGCCGACTGGCCGACTCCCGGCCGGGCACCTTCCTCATGGAGTCCGCCGCCCCCGGCGCGGCGTGGTCCCGGTACAGCTTCGTGGGGGCCGGCTCCGCCGTCACCCTCACCGCCCGCGGCAGCGAGGCCGTGTGGCAGGGCACCCCTCCGGAAGGGCTGCCCACCACCGGGGACGCGCTCGAGGTCCTCGCCGAATCCCTGCGCCTGCTCGCCACCGACGCACGCGCCCACGTCGGGCCCGACCTGCCCCACCTGGTCTCCGGGTTCGTCGGCTTCCTGGGCTGGCCGGTGGTGCGCTCCTGGGAGCGCCTGCCCCACCCGCCCCAGGACGACCTCGGCCTGCCCGCCCTCGCCCTGAACCTCGTCACCGACCTCGCCGTGCACGACGCCCTCGACGGCACCGTCACCCTCGTGGCCAACGCCGTGAACGCCAACGGCCTGTCCACCGGCGCCGAACAGGCCTACGACGACGCCGTCGCCCGCCTGGACGCGATGGTCGCCTCCCTGCGCTCGGGCGTCGAGGACCCCGTGGACGAGGTCCCGTCCCACTGGTTCGAGGCCTCCGCCGAGGACATCGCCGCCCAGGCCGAGGACCGCTGGGGCGCCGCCGGGTTCCGCGCCGCCGTCGCCCAGGCCCAGCAGGCCATCCGCGACGGCGAGGTGTTCCAGGCCGTGGTCTCCCGCCGGCTGTCCGTGCCGACCCCCGTCTCCGGCGTCGACGTCTACCGGGTGCTGCGCATGGTCAACCCCAGCCCCTACATGTACCTGTTCTCCTTCGAGACCCCCGAGGGTGAGCCCTACGAGATCGTCGGCTCCTCGCCCGAGGCCCTCGTGACCGTCGAGGGCCGCCGCGTGGTCACCCACCCCATCGCCGGCTCCCGCCGCCGCGGCGCCACCGCCGAGGACGACGCCCTGCTCGGCAAGGAGCTCGCCGCGGACGAGAAGGAGCGCGCCGAGCACCTCATGCTCGTGGACCTGGCCCGCAACGACCTCTCCCGCGTCAGCGAGGCCGGCTCCGTGGAGGTCACCCAGTTCATGGAGCTGGAGGCCTTCAGCCACATCCTGCACCTGGTCTCCCATGTGGAGGCCCGCCTGCGCGAGGACGTCACCGCCCTCGACGCCCTGCGCGCCGCCTTCCCCGCCGGCACCCTCTCCGGGGCCCCCAAGCCCCGCGCCCTGCAGCTGCTGGACGAGTGGGAGCCCACCGACCGCGGCCCCTACGGGGGAGTGGTCGGCTACTTCGACCTCGCCGGGGACATGGACATGGCCATCAACATCCGCTCCGTCACCCTCGCCGGCGGCCGCGCCCACGTGCAGGCCGGTGCCGGGATCGTCGCGGACTCCAACCCGGAGGCCGAGGCCGCCGAGACCGTCACCAAGGCCACCGCCCCGCTGCGGGCCGTCCTGGCCGCCACCGCCATGCAGGAACTGTGATGCGCCGCCGCACCGTGGTGCTCGCCGCGCTCGCGGCCGGTGCCGTGGTCCTGGTGGCCGCGGGCCAGCCCTGGGTTGCGGCCTCTGGGCTCGAGGGCACCGTGGCCGAGACCGCCGTGACCACCGGCCGTCAGGCGTCCCCGGCGGCCGCGGCGCTGGCCCTGGTGGTGATGGCGGCCGCGCTGGCCCTGACTACGGTGCGCCGGTTCGGCCGCACCGTGGTGGCCGTCGTGCTCGTACTGGCGGGGGTGGTGATCGCCGCCGGGGCGGTGGGCGCCGGCCTGGACCCGGTCGGCACGGCTGCCGGGGCGGTCGCCGAGGCCACGGGCACCACCGCAGGCGCCCGCGAGCACAGCGTGAGCGCCTGGCCGTGGGTCGCCGCCGCCGGCGGTGTGGCCGTCTCCATTCTCGGGGTGATCACCTTGGTGGTCGGCCGCCGCTGGAGGCAGGGCCGCCGCTATGAGGCCGCCGGCGGCACCTCGGGCACGGGGTCTGCGACCGGTGCGGCCTCCGCCACCGGGGACGACGCCGGCCGGGCCGGGCCCTCCGCCGCCTCCGGCTCGTCCGTGGCCTCCGCCTCCACTGCGGCTGCCAGCCCCGACGAGACCCTGGACCGGATGGACGCCTGGGACGAGCTCTCCCGGGGCAACGATCCCACCTGAGCCGCACCGGGCGGGGCACGTCGCGCCGGGCCCCGGCGGGGGCGGCCGTGGCACAATGAGGGGCAGTCGTCACCGCACCACCGACGCCAGCCATCACGCAGAACGAGGGACCTCCATGACCCACCCGCACACCACCGCGCACTCCACCCCCGGGGCAGGTTCGCACGCCGCCGAGACCGAGCTGACCGTGCTCGAGGACGGCCGCGTGCTCAACGACCCGACTCACGCCCGGCCCATCGGCCACGGCAACTCCACCGGGGGCTGGCTCATGGCCGCCCTCGTCGTGGTCGGCTTCGCTGCCGGCTGCGTCGGCCTGCTGGCCGACCTGCCGTTCCTCGTGTGGGCGGGCGTCGCGATGATCGTCGCGGGCGCCGTCGTCGGCATTGTGGCCCCCAAGCCCGCCGACGACGCCCACTGATGTCCGCAGGCTCCACCGTCCTGGACTCGATCGTCGCCGGGGTCCTCGAAGACCTCGAGACGCGTCGGCGCACGCTCTCCGACGCCCGCCTGGCCGAGTTCGTGGCCGCCGCACCGGCCCCTCGTGACGCCCACGCGGCGCTGGCCGGCGGCCGGTACGACCCGGCCGGCATCCGGGTGATCTCCGAGGTCAAGCGCGCCAGCCCCTCCAAGGGGACGCTGGCCGAGATCCCGGAGCCGGCCGCCCTGGCCGCCGAGTACGAGCGCGGCGGTGCCTCCGTGGTGTCCGTGCTCACCGAGCAGCGCCGCTTCGGCGGCAGTCTGGCGGACCTGGACGCCGTGCGCGCCCGTGTGGACCTGCCCGTGCTCCGCAAGGACTTCACGGTCACCGAGTTCCAGATCCACGAGGCCCGGGCCCACGGTGCGGACCTCGTGCTGCTGATCGTCGCCGCCCTCGACGACGCCCGCCTCACCGGGTTCCTGCAGCTGACCGAGTCCCTCGGCATGCACGCGCTCGTCGAGGCCCACACACCCGAGGAGATCGAGCGGGCCGTGGCCGTTGGCGCCCGGATTCTCGGCGTGAACGTGCGGGACCTGAAGACCCTCGACGTCGACCCGGCCCGCTACGCCGCCCTCGCCGGGCAGCTGCCGGAGGACGTCGTGCGCGTGGCCGAGTCCGGCGTCGAGTCCGACGCCCAGGTGCGTGCCTACGCCGACGCCGGCGCGGACGCCGTGCTCGTGGGCGAGGCCCTCGTGCGCCACGGCGACCCCGCCGGGGCCGTGCGCGCCTTCCGCGCCGCCACCGCGCGCTGACCCAACCGACCGACCCACCAGGAGGACGCTCCCATGAGCCCCACCCCGCCCACCGACCCTGCGGGCCCCTACAGTGCCCAGCGCGGCCCGTACTTCGGGTCCTTCGGAGGGGCGTGGATGCCGGAGTCCCTCATGGCCGCCCTCGAGGAGGTCACGCGCACCTATGAGGCCGCCCGTGAGGACCCGGCCTTCGAGGAGGAGCTGCGCGGCTACTACCGCGACTACGTCAACCGCCCCTCCCTGCTCACCGAGGCCCCGCGCTTCGCGGCGGACTGCCCGGGTGTGCGGATCTTCCTCAAGCGCGAGGACCTCAACCACACCGGCTCCCACAAGATCAACAACGTGATCGGCCAGGCCCTGCTGGCCCGCCGGATGGGCAAGACCCGCCTGATCGCGGAGACCGGCGCCGGCCAGCACGGCGTGGCCACGGCCACCGCCGCCGCCCTGTTCGGCATGGACTGCACCGTGTACATGGGGGAGGAGGACACCCGCCGCCAGGCCCTGAACGTGGCCCGCATGCAGATGCTTGGCGCCGAGGTGATCCCGGTGACCATCGGCGCCCGCACCCTCAAGGACGCCATCAATGAGGCGCTGCGCGACTGGGTGGCCTCCGTGGACACCACCCACTACCTGCTGGGCACCGTCACCGGCCCGCACCCGTTCCCCGCGATGGTCCACTGGTTCCACTCGGTGATCGGCGATGAGGCCCGCGCCCAGGTGCTCGAGCAGACCGGCCGGCTGCCGGCGGCCGTGGCCGCCTGTGTGGGCGGCGGGTCGAACGCCATGGGTCTGTTCCACGGGTTCCTGGACGACGCCGGCGTGGAGCTCTACGGCTTCGAGGCCGGCGGCGACGGCCTGGAGACCGGCCGCCACGCCGCCTCCATCACCCTGGGCCGCACCGGTGTGCTGCACGGGGCCCGCACCTACCTGATGCAGGACGAGGACGGGCAGACCATCGACTCCCACTCGATCTCCGCCGGCCTGGACTACCCGGCCGTCGGCCCCGAGCACGCCTACCTGGCGGAGACCGGCCGCGCCGTGTACGAGCCTGTCACCGACACCGAGTGCATGGACGCGCTGCTGCGCCTGACCCGCACCGAGGGCATCATGCCCGCCATCGAGTCCGCCCACGCCCTGGCCGGTGCCCTGCGCCTGGCCCACCGCTGGCACGAGGAGGGCCTGGTGGGGGAGGACACCCCCGAGGGCGAGGAGCGGATCATCGTGGTCTCGCTCTCCGGGCGCGGCGACAAGGACGTCGCCACGGCCGCCGAGTGGTTCCACCTCGGCCGCGCCCACGAGGAGAAGGACCCGCTCGAGGAGATGACCCCCGGAGAGGAGCAGTGAGCCCCGCCATGCAGACCCCGTCCGCGGCCTCGAAGACCGCCGCCGCCATTCAGGCCGCCCACGCCGCGGGGCGGACCGCCCTGGTCGGCTACCTGCCGGCCGGGTTCCCCTCCGTGGCCGAGAGCATCGAGGCGGCCGTGCAGCTGGGCCTCAACGGTGCCGACATCATCGAGATCGGCCTGCCCTACACGGACCCGGTGATGGACGGCCCCGTGATCCAGGACGCCACCCAGCGCGCCCTGGCCGCGGGCTTCCGCGTGGCCGACGTGTTCGAGGTGGTGCGTGCGGTGGCCGAGCGCACCGGCGCCGCCGTGCTTGTGATGACCTACTGGAACCTCGTGGACCGCATGGGTGTGCGCGAGTTCGCCCGCCGCCTGGCCGAGGCCGGCGGGGCCGGGCTGATCACCCCGGACCTCGTGCCGGAGGAGGCGGCCACCTGGCTCGAGGCCTCCGAGGAGTTCGGCCTGGACCGTGTGTTCCTCACCGCCCCCTCCTCGACCGACGCGCGGGTCCGCCTGACCGTGGAGTCCTCGCGCGGGTTCGTCTACGGGGTGTCCGTGATGGGCGTCACCGGCGCCCGTGATGCTGTGTCCGATGCCGCCGAGGCCGTGGTGCGCCGGGCCAAGGAGGCTGGCGCCGAGCATGTGTGCGTGGGCCTGGGTGTCTCCCGGGCCGAGCACGTGCGGGAGATCGGGCGCTACGCGGACGGGGCGATCGTGGGTACCGCCCTGGTCAAGGCCCTGTCCACCGGCGGCCCGGACGCGGTGGGTGCGCTGACGCGCGAGCTCGCCGCCGGCACCGTCCGGGAGGGCTGAGCTGTGGGCCAGGCCCTGCTGACCTCCCTCACGGCCCCGGTCGGGGCGATCCCGGCGCCGATCTGGGACGGCTTCCAGATCGGCCCCGTGAAGATCCACGCCTACGCGTTGTGCATCATTGCCGGCATCGTGCTGGCCCTGTGGCTGTCCGAGCGGCGCTGGAGGGAGCGCGGTGGCCCCGAGGGACGCGTGCTGGACATCGCTATCTGGGCGATCGTCTTCGGCTTCGTCGGCGGTCGGCTCTACCACGTGTTCACCTCGCCGGACCGCTACTTCGGCCCGAACTATGACGGCACCGGGGACCCGGTCAAGATCCTCCACGTGTGGAACGGCGGCCTGGGCATCTGGGGTGCTGTGGCCCTGGGCGCGGTGGGTGCGTGGATCGCGTGCCGCCGGTACGGTCTGCGCCTGACGGCCTTCGCGGACGTCGTGGCCCCGGGTCTGTTGCTGGCCCAGGCCGTGGGCCGCTGGGGCAACTGGTTCAACCAGGAGCTCTTCGGGGGCCCGACCACCCTGCCCTGGGGCCTGCGCGTGGACTCGACCCACCCGAACTTCCCGGCCGGGTACCCGGCCGACACCCTGTTCCACCCCGCCTTCCTCTACGAGTGCCTGTGGAACCTGCTCGGCGTGGCTCTGCTGCTGTTGTTGGACCACCGGCTGCGCCTGCGGCACGGCATGATGATCTGGTCCTATGTGGCCTGGTACACCGCCGGTCGGGTCTGGATCGAGATGCTGCGCATCGACGACGCCCAGATGGTCACCGTGCTCGGCATGACCGCTCGTCTCAACGTGTGGACCTCGGTGCTGCTGTTCCTCGTTGCCGTCGGCTTCCTGGTGGCGATCGCCGTGCGTCGTGGTGCGAGCGCCATCGGTCCCCGCGCCCACGAGGACGTCCACCGGGGGCTCGAGGCGGACCGGGAGACCCCCGCCGTCCACTGAATGAGACTCCGCCCCGCCTCCGGCCCGCCCGGGCGCGGCTGCGGCTACGCTGGCCCCGCGCCGACCGTCCTGAGGTCGGCCCGGGGCCAGCGCCGTCCCCGAACCGATCCACTCCGCAGCGGAAGGACGGCCATGCACCACGCCGACGCATCCACCCTCCCCACCCCGGCCCGCCCGGAGCGCGACCCGTTCGTGCGCTTCGCCGGCCTGCCGCCGGCCCAGGGCCTCTACGACCCGGCCCGGGAGCGCGACGCCTGCGGCCTGGCCGTCATCACCACCCTGCGCGGCACCCCGGGCCACGACATCGTCCAGCACGCCCTGACCGCCCTGCGGGCCCTCGAGCACCGCGGCGCCATCGGCGCGGACGAGGGCACCGGCGACGGCGCCGGCCTGCTCACCCAGATCCCGGACGCCTTCCTGCGGGCCGTCGTGGACGTCGACCTGCCCGCCGAGGGCGGCTACGCGGTGGGCACCGCCTTCCTGCCGACCGAGGAGGGCGAACGAGCCGAGGCCGAGGCCGACCTCGCCCGCCTGGCCGCAGCCGAGGGCCTGGACCTGCTGGGCTGGCGCGACCTGCCCACGGACCCCAGCGCCATCGGCGAGGGCGCCCGCCAGGCGATGCCCGTGTTCCGCCAGGTGTTCCTCGCCCCTCAGGCGGGGGAGGACCTCCAGGCCCCCGGCCGCAGCCTGGACCAGCGGGCCTGGCGTCTGCGTCGGCGCATGCAGCGTCTGGGCGTCTACTTCCCCTCGCTGAGCTCGCGCACCCTGGTGTACAAGGGCATGCTCAGCACCGCGCAGCTCGAGCCGTTCTACCCGGACCTGTCCGATGAGCGCTTCACCACGCGCATCGGCATCGTGCACTCACGCTTCTCCACCAACACCTTCCCCTCCTGGCCGCTGGCCCAGCCCTTCCGGATGATCGCCCACAACGGCGAGATCAACACGGTGCGCGGCAACCGCAACTGGATGCGCGCCCGCCAGGGTCAGCTGCGCCACCCGCTGCTCGGCGACGTCCCCGAGGAGCTGTTCCCGATCGTCAGCCCGAACGGCTCGGACTCGGCCTCCCTGGACGAGGTCGCCGAGCTGCTGCTGCTGGCCGGACGGCCCCTGCCCGAGGTGATGGCCATGCTCATCCCCGAGGCCTGGGAGAACGACCACGCCATGGACCAGGCGCGGCGGGACTTCTACGAGTACCACTCCCTGCTCATGGAGCCCTGGGACGGGCCCGCCGCCGTGGCCTTCACCGACGGCGTGCAGGTCGGCGCCGTGCTCGACCGCAACGGCCTGCGCCCGGCCCGCTACTGGGTCACCGACGAGGGCCTGGTGGTGCTGGCCTCCGAGGTCGGGGTGCTGCCGCTGGCGCCGTCGTCGATCGTGCGCAAGGGCCGGGTGGCCCCCGGGCGCATGTTCCTCGTGGACACCGCCGAGGGGCGGATCGTGGAGGACGACGAGGTCAAGGACGGCCTGGCCCGCTCCCGCCCGTGGGGCCAGTGGGTGCGCGAGAGCCTGACACGCATGGACGATCTGCCCCAGCGCGAGCATGTGGAGCACGGCGCCGAGTCTGTGCGCCTGCGCCAGCGCGTGTTCGGGTACACCACCGAGGAGCTGCGCCTGCTGGTCGGTCCCATGGCCGCCACCGGCGCCGAGCCGCTGGGCGCGATGGGCTCGGACACCCCGATCGCCGTGCTCTCCCAGCGCCCGCGCCTGCTGTTCGACTACTTCACGCAGACCTTCGCGCAGGTCACCAACCCGCCGCTCGACGCGATCCGCGAGGAGCAGGTCACCTCCATGCGCACTGCGATCGGCCCCAGCGGGGACCTGCTGGCCGAGGGCCGCCTGGCCTGCCCGGTGATCGACCTGCCCCACCCGGTGATCGACAACGAGGAGCTCGCCCGGATCGTCCACCTGCGCGACGACGACGGCACCGCCCTGACCCTGCGCGTGCGCGGGCTCTACCGGGTGGCCGGCGGCGCCGAGGAGCTGCGCGCCCGCATCCAGGAGATCTGCGAGAAGGTCTCCTCGGCGGTGCGGCGCGGCGTGCGCTACGTGGTGCTCTCCGACCGGGACGCCAGCGGCCAGTGGGCGCCGATCCCCTCGCTGCTGCTGACCTCCGCCGTCCACCACCACCTGCTCGCCGCCGCCAGCCGCACCGCCACCTCCCTGGTGGTGGAGGCCGGCGACGTCCGCGAGGTCCACCATGTGGCCACGCTCATCGGCTACGGCGCCTCCGCCGTGAACCCCTACCTGGCCATGGAGTCCGCCGAGGACCTCGTGCGCGAGGGCGTGCTCACCGGCGTCACCGCCGAGCAGGCCGTGGGCAACCTCCTGCGCGCCCTGGGCAAGGGCGTGCAGAAGATCATGTCCAAGATGGGCATCTCCACGGTCGCCTCCTACTGCGGGGCCCAGACCTTCGAGGCCGTGGGCCTGTCCCGCCGGCTCGTGGACCGCTACTTCGCCGGCACCGTCTCCCCGCTCGATGGCGTCGGCCTCGAGGTGATCGCCGCCGAGGTCGCCGCCCGCCACGAGCACGCCTTCCCCGCCGACGGCAACGACCCGAACCCGGCCCGTGAGCTCGAGACTGGCGGCGAATACCAGTGGCGCCGCGACGGCGCCCCCCACCTGTTCGACCCCGAGACCGTGTTCCGGCTGCAGCACTCCACCCGCGAGCGCCGCTACGACATCTTCAAGGACTACACCCGCCGCGTGGACGAGCAGGCCGCATCCCTGATGACCCTGCGCGGACTGTTCCGGCTGAACGCGGGGGAGCGGACCCCGGTTCCGCTGTCCGAGGTGGAGCCGGTCTCCGAGATCGTCCGCCGCTTCGCCACGGGTGCGATGTCCTACGGCTCCATCTCCCAGGAGGCCCACGAGACCCTCGCCGTGGCCATGAACCGGCTCGGCGCCCGCTCCAACTCCGGTGAGGGCGGCGAGGACCCCGAGCGCCTCCTCGACCCCGAGCGCCGCAGCGCCGTCAAGCAGGTCGCCTCCGGCCGGTTCGGGGTGACCAGCCTCTACCTGGCCACCGCGGACGACATCCAGATCAAGATGGCCCAGGGCGCCAAGCCCGGCGAGGGCGGCCAGCTCATGGGCACCAAGGTGTACCCGTGGGTGGCCCGCACCCGGCACTCCACCCCCGGCGTGTCCCTGGTGTCCCCACCCCCGCACCACGACATCTACTCCATCGAGGACCTCGCCCAGCTCATCCACGACCTCAAGCGCGCCAACCCCGAGGCCCGCGTGCACGTGAAGCTGGTCTCCGAGTCCGGTGTGGGCACCGTGGCCGCGGGCGTGGCCAAGGCCAAGGCCGACGTCGTGCTGATCTCCGGGCACGACGGCGGCACCGGCGCCTCCCCGCTGAACTCCCTCAAGCACGCCGGCACCCCCTGGGAGCTCGGCCTGGCCGAGGCCCAGCAGACCCTCATGCTCAACGGCCTGCGCGAACGAGTCACCGTGCAGGTCGACGGCCAGCTCAAGACCGGCCGGGACGTGGTGATCGCCGCCCTGCTCGGCGCCGAGGAGTTCGGCTTCGCCACAGCCCCCCTGGTGGTCTCCGGCTGCATCATGATGCGCGTGTGCCACCTGGACACCTGCCCGGTGGGCGTGGCCACCCAGAACCCCGAGCTGCGCAAGCGCTTCACGGGCCGGCCCGAGTACGTGGTGAGCTTCTTCGAATTCATCGCCCAGGAGGTCCGCGAGCTGCTGGCCGAACTCGGCTTCCGCACCCTCGACGAGGCCATCGGCCACCGCGAGCTGCTGGACGTGGACGCCGCCCTGCACCACTTCAAGACCGAGGGCCTGGACCTGAGCGGGGTGCTCGCCCCGCCGGAGGTCGGCCGCCGCCCCGGCGAGGGCGAGGACGCACCGCTGCGCCGCGGCGTCTTCCAGGACCACGGCATCGAGGGCCACATCGACAACCGCATGATCGCCCGCCTCGGGGACGTCCTTGACGGCGGCGCGCCCGTCCGCCTCGAGGAGACGGTGATCAACACCGACCGCTCCGTCGGCACCCTGCTCGGCTACCACGTGACCCGCGCCCGCCTGCGCGAGGACCTGCCCGAGGACGCCATCACCGTGGACCTGCGCGGCGAGGCAGGCCAGTCCCTGGCCGCGTTCCTGCCCGCCGGCGTGACCCTGCGCCTGTCCGGCGACGCCAACGACTACGTCGGCAAGGGCCTGTCCGGCGGCCGTGTGGTGTTGCGCCCCGACCCCGCAGCACCCTTCGCCGCGGAGGAGAACATCGTGGCCGGCAACGTCGTCGGCTACGGCGCCACCTCCGGTGAGCTGCTGCTGCGCGGCCGGGTCGGCGAGCGCTTCCTGGTGCGCAACTCCGGCGCCACGGCCGTCGTCGAGGGCATCGGCGACCACGGCCTCGAGTACATGACCGGCGGCCGCGCCCTCGTGCTCGGCCCCACCGGGCGCAACCTCGCCGCCGGCATGTCCGGCGGCACCGCCTGGGTCCTGGACCTCGACCGCACCCGCCTGAACCCCGTGGCCGCCGAGCACGACCTGCTCCTGCACACCCCCGACGCCGACGACCGCCGCACCGTGGAGCAGCTGCTGCGCCGCCACCGCGACGAGACCGGCTCCGCCGTCGCCGCCCGCCTGCTCGACGAGCTCGCCGACGCCGCCGGCGACGACACCGCCCTCCAGGGCTTCTGGGAGCGGTTCACCACCCTCGTGCCCCGCAGCTACGCCGCCGTGGTGGCCGCGCTCGCGGAGCTCGAGGACGAAGGACTGGACCCGGACGGCGAGGCCGGCTGGGCACGACTGCTGGAGGCGACCCGTGGCTGACCCCCGAGGATTCCTGACCCACCGTGAGCGCCAGGAGCGTCCCTACCGGCCCGTGCCGGTGCGCATCCTGGACTTCAAAGACGTCCACCTGCGCCAGGACGAGGCTGTGGTGTCCACCCAGGCCAGCCGCTGCATGGACTGCGGTGTGCCGTTCTGCCACGCCGGCTGCCCGCTGGGCAACCTCATCCCCGAATGGAACGATCTCGTCTACCGGGGCGACTGGGACAGGGCCGTGCACCGTTTGCACGCCACGAACACCCTGCCCGAGGTGACCGGGCGGATCTGCCCGGCCCCCTGTGAGGCTTCCTGCGTGCTGGGCATCAACCAGCAGCCGGTGACCATCAAGCAGGTGGAGCTGGCGGTGGCCGACCACGCGTTCGACGTCGACATGCTCACCCCCGTGGTGCCGGCCCGCAAGAACGGGCGCACGGTGGCCGTGGTGGGCTCCGGCCCGGCCGGGCTGGCCGCCGCCCAACAGCTCACCCGTGCCGGGTACACGGTGGTGGTGTACGAGAAGGAGAACCGCCCCGGCGGCCTGCTGCGCTACGGCATCCCGGACTTCAAGCTGGAGAAGGACCTGATCGACCGCCGCCTGGAGCAGCTGCGCGCCGAGGGCACCCGCTTCCGCACCGGTGTGGAGATCGGCGAGGACATCACCTGGGATGAGCTGCGCCGCCGGTTCGACGCGGTGGTCGTGGCCACCGGTGCCCCCGTGGCCCGCGACCTGCCCATCCCGGGCCGTGGCCTGGACGGCATCCACCTGGCCATGGACTACCTGGTGCCCGTGAACCGGCAGCAGGCCGGGGACGTCGAGGAGGTGCCCGTGGACGCCCGCGGCCGCCACGTGGTGATCCTCGGCGGCGGCGACACCGGTGCTGACTGCCTCGGCACCGCCCACCGCCAGGGTGCCGCCTCCGTGACCACCCTGGCCATCGGCCGCCGCCCCCCTGAGGAGCGTCCGGCGCACCAGCCCTGGCCCACCGTGCCGACCCTGTTCGAGGTCTCTTCGGCCCACGCCGAGGGCGGCGAGCGCACCTTCCTGGCCTCCACCGTCCGCTTCCTCGGCGACGAGAACGGCCGGGTCCGGGCACTGGTGGTGGCCGAGACCGAGTACCTGCCCGACGGCACCCGCGGCCCCAAGGCCGGCACGGAGCGGGAGATCCCCGCGGACCTCGTGCTGCTCGCCCTGGGCTTCACCGGTGCCGAGACCGGCCAGCTCACCGAGCAGACCCGTGCCGAGGCTCCGCGCGGCCTGCCCACCCGTGACGCCACCTACATGACGGCCGAGCCCGGCGTGTTCGTTTGCGGCGACGCCGGCCGGGGCGCCTCGCTCGTGGTGTGGGCCATCGCCGAGGGCCGGGCCACGGCCGCGGCCGTGGACGCCTGGCTCACCGGGCAGACCCGCCTGGACGCCCCCGTGGCCCCCACGGACCGGGGGATCGTGCTGCAGTGAGCCGTGCCGGGGCGGTCCGCCGCCCCGGCCGGCGGCCCGCGTGTCCCGGCCGACGGCCTGCACGCCCGGCACAGCGCGTCCACTGTCGGATCCGAGCCGGGCGGGGGCCTAGAGTGGCGAACATGCGACACGCCAAGATCATCGCCACCTTCGGGCCCGCCACCGCCACCGACGAGACCACCCGAGCGATCATCCGGGCGGGGGCCGACGTCATCCGCCTCAACATGAGCCACGGCGAGCACACCGTGCACGCCGACGCCGTGGAGCGGGTCCGCCGCCTGAGCGTGGAGGAGGAGCGCCCCGTTGCGATCTTCGCGGACCTGCAGGGCCCGAAGATCCGCCTGGGCCGCTTCGCCGACGGCCCGCACCGGCTCGAGGTGGGGGACCGGTTCACCATCACCACCCGCGAGGTCCCCGGCGACGCACGGCTCGTGGGCACCACCCACCGCGGCCTGCCCGGGGACGTCGCCCCCGGGGACACCCTTCTGGTGGACGACGGCAAGGTGCGCCTGCGTGCCGTCGAGGTGACCGACACCGACGTCGTCACCGAGGTCGAGGTCGCCGGCACCGTCTCCGACAACAAGGGCATCAACCTGCCCGGCGTGGCCGTGAACGTGCCCGCCCTGTCCGAAAAGGACGAGCAGGACCTGCGCTGGGCCCTGGGCGTCGGCGTGGACATGATCGCCCTGTCCTTCGTGCGCGACGCCGCGGACATCTCCCGCGTCCACGAGATCATGGACGAGGAGGGCCGCCGGATCCCCGTGATCGCCAAGATCGAGAAGCCCCAGGCCGTGGAGAACCTCGAGGCCATCGTCGACGCCTTCGACGCCATCATGGTGGCCCGCGGCGACCTCGGCGTGGAGCTGCCCCTGGAGGAGGTCCCCGTGGTGCAGAAGCGCGCCGTGGACCTCGCCCGCCGCTGGGCCAAGCCGGCGATCGTGGCCACCCAGGTGCTCGAGTCCATGATCGAGAACCCCCGCCCCACCCGCGCCGAGGCCTCCGACTGCGCCAACGCCGTACTCGACGGCGCCGACGCCGTCATGCTCTCCGGCGAGACCTCCGTGGGCGCCCACCCCGTGACCACCGTGGAGACCATGGCGAGGATCATCGAGTCCACCGAGACCCACGGCCTCGAGATGATCCACCCGCTCGGCTCACGCCCCCGCACCCGCGGCGGCGCCCTCACCCGCGCCGCCGTGGAAGTGGCCGACACCCTGGACATCCCGTTCCTGGCGACCTTCACCGAGTCCGGGGACTCCGCCCGCCGCCTGTCCCGGCTGCGCCCCCGCCAGCCCATCTACGCGTTCACCCACCAGGAGCACACCCACAACATCCTCTGCCTCACCTGGGGCGTCTACCCGAAGATGGTCCCGTTCGCCGCCTCCACGGACGAGATGACCCTGCAGGTGGAGGCCTCCCTGACCCGCGAGGGCATCGCCCACACCGGCGACCTCGTCGTCATCGCCGCCGGATCGCCCCCCGGGCAGGTCGGCTCCACGAACACCCTGCGCGTGCACCGCGTGGGCGACCAGGTCACCGGGGCCGACGGCGCCGCCGTCGACAAGGAGCCGATCGCCTTCTGGTCCGCCGGAACCGACCACTGACCAGGGGGCGGGGAACCCCGACCGGGGAGGGGGCGCTCAGCCCCCGACCTGGTCCACCACGGCCTGCGCCACCTGGCGCATCGTCAGACGGCGGTCCATCGAGGTCTTCTGGATCCACCGGAACGCCTCGGCCTCGGTCAGCCCCATCCGGCTCTCCAGCAGGGACTTCGCCCGGTCCACGAGCTTGCGCGTCTCCAGCCGGTCCCCGAGGTCCCGGACCTCCGCCTCGAGACCGCGCAGCTCGTCGAAGCGCGCCACGGCCAGCTCGATGGCCGGCACCACGTCCGCCTCGGTGAACGGCTTGACCACATACGCCATCGCCCCGGCCGACCGGGCACGCTCCACGAGGTCCCGCTGCGAGAACGCGGTGAGCATCACCACGGGTGCCAGGCGCTCGCGGGCGACCTCCTGGGCGGCGGCGATCCCGTCCATCACGGGCATCATCACATCCATCACGACGACGTCCGGGCGGTGCTCGCGCACGGCGGCGACGGCGGCCTGGCCGTCCCCGACCTCGGCGACCACGTCGTAGCCCGCCCCGGAGAGCATCTCCACGATGTCGAGGCGGATCAGGGCCTCGTCCTCGGCGACGACGGCCCGCAGGCGGGGGGTCTCGGCAGCGGCGGTGGTCATGGGCCCTCCTCTGGACGATGGGAGGCGGCGGCGCACAGCGTCCGCCGCAGTGCCACCAGGGTACCGTCCATGTCTTCTGCGGAATCCCGTGTGTGGCCGCTGGTACAGTGGCGCGGGTCCGTCGGGTTCGACGGGCAGGCCCGAATGGTGGAATCGGTAGACACGCCGCACTCAAAATGCGGTGCCGCAAGGCGTGTGGGTTCAAGTCCCACTTCGGGCACGTCGTGGACGTCGTCGTCGCAGGCCGGATGGGCACCGGTGCCCCTGCAGTCGTCTGCGCCGCGCTCGGCGTCGACGCCTCGCCGTCCCGTCCGCCCAGCCCCCGGGGTGCCCATGCTCCTTCTCAGCCTCCTGCTCACCGTCGTTGCCATGGCCGCGGCCGTTCCCCTCGGCCGTGTGCTCGGCCGGGACGCCGGGTGGGTGCTGGCCCTGCCCCTGCTCGGTGCAGCGGCCCTGCTGGCCACGGCCTGGCCTCAGGTGGCCGCCGGCACCGTGGTGCGCGAGCACGTCCCGTGGCTGCCCTCCCTCGGAGCGGACCTGGACCTGCGCCTGGACGGGCTCGGGCTGACCTTCGCGATGCTCGTCCTCGTGATCGGCGCCGGTGTGCTGGCCTACTCCAGCCGCTACCTGGCCCGGGACCGCGCCCACGCCCGCCCCGGCGGGTTCTACCTGCTGATGACGTTCTTCGCGGCCTCCATGCTGCTGCTCGTGCTCGCGGACAACCTCGTGGTGCTGTTCGTGGCGTGGGAGTTCACCACCTTCGCCTCCTACTTCCTGATCGGTCGCTCCGGCGATCACGCCCGGGACTCGGCCGTGCGGACCCTGCTGGTCACCATGGGCGGCGGCCTGGCCCTGCTGGCGGCCGTGGCCGTGATGATGAGCGCCGCCGGCACCGGCTCGGTGACCGGGGTGCTGGCTTCCCCGATGTGGCAGGACCCGGCCACCAGCACCCTCGTGGCGGTGCTGCTGGCGGTGGCCGCGTTCACCAAGTCCGCGCAGTTCCCCTTCCAGGCGTGGCTGCCGGACTCGATGGTGGCGATCTCCCCGGTGTCCGCGTACCTGCACGCAGCCGCGATGGTGAAGGCCGGCATCTTCCTGCTGCTGCTGTTCAGCCCCGTGCTCGCCGGCCACCCCACGTGGTCCGCCCTGCTGATCGGCAGCGGCCTGATCACCGCCGTCTTCGGCGCCGTGGCGGCCCTGCGCCGTCACGACCTCAAGGGCCTGCTGGCGTACTCGACCATGAGCCAGCTCGGCCTGATCGTCGCGGCCGTGGGAGTCGGCACCGAGGCCGCGCTGCTGGCCGCCGTGGTGCATACCGTGGCCCACGCCCTGTTCAAGGCGGCCCTATTCATGCTGATCGGCGTGGTGGACCACGCCGCCGGCACCCGCGACCTGCGCGATCTGGCCGCCCGCCGCGTGCGCATGCCCGTCACCGGCACCGCCCTGGCCGTGGCCGCCGCCTCCATGGCCGGACTGCCCCCGCTGCTGGGCTTCGTGTCCAAGGAGGGCCTGCTCGAGGCCTCCCTGCACGCCCACGGCCCGGCCTGGCTGCCCGGGGTGGTGACCGCCGGCATCGCCCTGACCTCCGTGTTCACCGTGGCCTACTCGGGCCGTCTCGTGCTCGGCGCCCTGGGCCTGTGGGGCCCGGCCCCCGCCGGTGCCCGCACCACCTGGACCTCCGGGGCCGGGGCGCCGGTGCCCGAGGCACCCGCCGCCTTCTGGGCGGTGCCCGTGCTCGCCGTGCTGGCGTCCGTGGCCCTGGGCCTGGTGCCCGGCGTGCTGGACGGCTCGGTCTCGGCGGCCGCCGGGGCCGCGGCCGGTACCGGCGTGGGCGCCCACCTGGCCCTGTGGCACGGGATCACCCCGGCCTTGCTGATCACCGCCGGCGTCCTCGCCGCGGGTGCGGCGCTGATCCTGCTGCGCGGGCCCGTGGAGCGCATCGCCCAGCGCAGCGCGCTGCCGCTGTCCGGGCTGGCCGCCGTGGACGCCTCCCGGGCCTGGCTGGTGCGTTCGGGGGCGCTGGTCTCCCGCTCGGCCGGCTCGATCGCCCCCCGCGCGCACCTGATGGTCCCGGCCGTGGCGCTGGCGGTGCTGGGCCTGGTGGGCCTGGTCGGCCTGGAGGACCTGCCCGCCGTCGTCGGGGCGTCCTCGCGCCTGCAGGACTGGGTGCTCGTGGTGCTCGTGGCCGCCGGCATGGTCGCCACCCTGCGTGCGAAGTCCCGGATCTCGGCGATGGTCGTGGTCGGCACGGTCGGCTTCGGCGTCACCCTGTGGTTCTTCTCGCTCGGTGCGGTGGACGTGGCCCTGACGCAGCTGCTCGTGGAGGTCCTCACGGTGTGCGTCATGGTGCTGCTGCTGCGCCGCCTGCCGGCCCGCTTCCAGGAGGATGCGGTGCCCCACCGGGCGGTGGCCCTGGTGACCGCCGCCGCCGCAGGTGTGGCCGCCACCGCCGGGGTGCTCACCTTCACCGGGCGTCAGCCGATGTCCGAGATCGCGGAGTACTACCTCACGCAGACCTATGACCTCGCCGGCGGTCTGAACGTGGTCAACGTGATCCTCGTGGACTTCCGGGCCCTGGACACGTTGGGGGAGATGACCGTCCTGGGCGTCACCGGCCTGGCCGTGGCCGCTCTGCTGATGAACCGCCGCCCCGCCCCGCCGCTGCCCTCGGCCGTGGACGAGCGCTCCCCACTGGCCCACGCCCGGGAGAACCTCGTCTACGCGCGGGTGTTCGGCCGGGTGCTCGGCCCGGTCATCGTGGTGGTCTCCCTGGTGCTGCTGCTGCGCGGGCACTACGAGCCCGGCGGCGGCTTCATCGCCGCGCTCGTGGCCGGCGCCGGGTACGCGCTGATGTACCTGGCCTCCGCCACGGACGACGCCCCCGGCCTGCGCTGGCCCTACCGGGCGCTGATCGGCTCGGGTGTGGCCCTGGGTGCGGCCACCGGCCTGGCCGGGTACCTCACGGGCAAGGGCTTCCTCGGGGCCGCCTCCACGAAGGTCCTCGGCTACGGCCTGTCCACCACCCTCGCCTTCGACATGGGCGTCTACCTGGCCGTGCTCGGCCTCGTCGTGGCCGCGTTCACCCTCCTGGGCCCGGACACCTCGGCCACGCACGGGCGCCGTCGAGACCCGGACACCCCCACCGCATCCGTCGCCGCGGCCGAGGCCGCCGACCGAGAGGAGAGCCTGCGATGACCCTCGCACTCACCGTGGGCCTGCTGACCTTCGGGGCCTTCTACCTGTTCTCCAAGCGGGAGCTGCTCCGCGTGATCCTGGGCATGGTGCTCCTGGGCCACGCGGCCAACCTCGCGATCCTGGCCGCCGGCGGCACTGACCGCCGGGACCTGCCGTTCGAGCACTCCGGGGACCTGGCCCTGCAGGCCGACCCGCTGCCGCAGGCGTTCGTGCTGACGGCGATCGTGATCGCCTTCGCCGTGACCGTCCTGCTGCTCGTGCTGGCCGTCACCGGACGCTCCGACGACGCCGTCGCCGCCGCGGGGGAGGGAGCCGATGCCCTCGAGCAGTCCGCTGCGGACGCCCGCTTCCCGCGCGAGCAGCTGCGTGCCGCCGTCGCCGCCACCACCGGGGCCGTGCCGGATACCGGCCGCGGCACCGACGGCGGCCGGCACCACCGCCGCACCGACGCCGCCGAGGAGGCCCAGGCATGAGCGCCACCGCTGTGGGGCAGCTGCTGCCCCTGTTCGTCGCCGTCCCGCTGCTGACCGCGGGCCTGATCGTCGTGGCAGGGGACCGCCCCCGCCTGCACCGCGCCGCGGTGGCCGTGGTGCTCACCGCCGGCATGGTGGCCGGTGCCCTGCTGACCGCCCGCTCCCTGGACGGCTCCGTCGTGGCCGTGAACGTGGGCGGCTGGCCGGGAGGCATCGCCATCGGCATGGCCGCGGATATGCTCAGCGCGCTGATGCTCGTGCTCACCAACGGCCTGACCCTCGTGGGGGCCCGCTTCGCCTACGGCTCCCGTGTGGCCAATTCGATGTTCTTCGCCCCGTTCCTGCTGATCCTCATGGCGGGGGTCAACGGGGCGCTGCTCACCGCGGACCTGTTCAACCTGTTCGTGTTCATCGAGGTCATGCTGCTGCCCTCCTACGGGCTGTATGTGCTCTCGGCCAACCGTCGCGAGCCGCTGCGCCGTGTGGACGGGGCCCGCCTGTTCGTCACGCTGAACCTGCTGACCTCCACGATCCTCGTGGTCGGGGTGGCGTTCCTGTACGCGGTCACCGGCTCGGTGAACCTGGCCGTGCTGGCCGGGGCCGCCGCGCAGGACGACCGCGCCGCCCTGGCCGGGGCGATGGTCCTGTTCGCCCTGTCCATCAAGGCCTCCCTGTTCCCCATGCACGGCTGGCTCTCCCGGGCGTACCCGTCCACCTCCCCGGCCGTGACGGGCATCTTTGCGGCCCTGCACACGAAGGTCGCCGTCTACGCCCTGTACCGGGTGTACGCGGTGGCGTTCGACCTCGACGCCCGCTTCCTGCCGTTGATCCTCACCGTCAGCTGCGTGACCCTCGTGCTCGGTGCGCTCGCCTCGGCGGGCGAGCACGGCCCACGCCCGGTGCTGGCCTGGCAGATGGTCAGCGGCATCGGCGGCATCCTCGTGGGCCTGGGCGTGGCGAGCGTCCAGGGCCTGTCCGCGGGGCTGTTCTACCTGGTGCACCACATGGTGGTCATGACCTGCCTGCTCACGGCCACCGGCGCCGTCGAGGTGCGCTACGGCACCGGGCGCCTGGCGGACCTGCAGGGCCTGGCCCGCCGGGAGCCGGTCCTGGCCGCCGCCTTCGGCGTCGGCGCGCTCTCGCTGGCGGGGATCCCGCCGTTCTCCGGGTTCCCGGGCAAGCTCGCGCTCGTGGTGGCCGGCGTGGAGGCCGGGCGCACGACGACGGTCGTCCTGCTGCTGCTGGCCTCGCTCGTCACCCTGTGGGCGTTGCTGCGCGTGTGGAACGCCTGGTTCCTCGGCGAGCCGGTGGCCCCGCACGGGCACCGCGAGCGCCTGGCGACCGCGGCGCGGCCGATCGCGGCCGCGCAGGGGCGCCACGTCCAGGCTGCCGGCGCCCGCTCCTCGGGGGCCGGCTCCAGCACGGATGTCGAGCGCACCGAGTCCTGGGCCTCGTCCGAGACCCTGGCGGCGCCCACCGTGGTGTTGCCGGCCGCCGTCGGCCCGGGCGGGGACGTCCGTGCCCCGCGGATCCCGTGGAGTCTGACAGCCCCGGCGGTGCTCATGGCGGCGGCCACGCTGGCCCTGGGCCTGGGCGCCCAGGGCCTGGTGGCGCTGACCGACGTCGCCGCGGCCGGCCTCGAGGACCCTCACGCCTACATCGAGGCGGTGCTGAACCCGTGAGTCACGCCCACCCGACCCCGGAGGAGGCCATGTCCGCCCCGCATCCCGCCCCCTCGGCCGCGCCGCTCGAGGGCACCGTCGACCTCGCCCCGGGCACCGCCTCGGCGCTGTCCTGGCCCTGGCGGTGGCTCGTGTTCTGGTGCTGGTACGCCTGGGCGCTCGTGACCTCCTCGGAGGCTGTGCTCCAGGACCTGTTCACCCCCGGAGACCAGTCCCGTCCCGGCATCGCGCGTGTGCGCAGCAACTGCCGCACGGATGCCGAGGTCACGCTGCTGTCTGCACTGATCACCCTGACCCCGGGCACCCTGACCCTCGGCACGCGCCGGGAGGGCGCCGTGGGGGAGGAGGACGGTGACCGGCAGGCGCGGCGCCTGCTGTACGTCCACGGCCTGTACGCGGAGGACGCCGCTGCCCTGCGCACCGAGATCCACGACATGGAGGCCCGCATGCTGCATGCGATGCGCCGGACGGGGGTGGCCCGGTGAACCGCCTGTTCGAGCACGGGGACTGGTCCCTCGTGGGCATCGACCTCGCCCTGGCCCTGCTGCTGCTCTCGGCCTTGGCGGCCGCCTACCGGATCCTGAAGGGTCCGCGCGACGCCGACCGGGCCGTCTCCGGTGATCTGCTCACCTTCAGCGTCATCAGCATGCTGACGCTGCTGGGTGTGCGCGCGGGCATCGCGTTCACATTCGACCTCGTGCTCGTCGCCGCGATCGTGGGGTTCCTGTCCGGCATGTCCCTGGCCCGCGCGCTCACGCGCGGCCGACGTTGAGGAGGCTCCCGTGGACCTGGTCCTGACCGTGATCGGCTCCGTGCTCGTGGTGCTCGGCGCGCTCGTCTTCCTGGGTGCGGCCGTCGGCCTGATCCACTTCCCGGACCCGTACACTCGCATCTCGGCCACCGGCACCGCCGGCGGCGTCGGCATGATCCTGGTGACGGTGGGCGCGCTGACGCTCATGCCCTCGGTGGCGAACACCGTGAAGGTGGTGTTGATCGTGGTGCTGCAGCTGGGCACTGCCTCGGTGGCCACGATGGCCCTGGCCCGTTCGGCCTACCTCACGGGGGTGCCCATGCGCGAGGGCCACTATGACGACCTCGCCGAGGACACCCCAGCGCAGGCGGCCGGCTCGGCGGGCGTCGACGTCGACGATCAGCGCTGACCTGACCTGACCGACCCCGAACCGGCTCGCGCTGACCCGGCCGGGCCCCACTCAGCGGGGCTCGAGCACCATGTTGGTCATGCGGGCGGTGGACAGCCGCCGGCCCTGCTCGTCCGTCATCACGATCTCGTGCGTGGTGAGGGTCCGGCCCAGGTGCACGGCGGTGGCCGTGCCCGTCACCAGGCCGGAGCGGGCGGCACGGTGGTGGGTGGCGCCGATCTCTGTGCCGACCACGCCGCGGTCCGGGCCAGCGTGCATGGCCGCGGCCACCGAGCCGAGGGTCTCGGCAAGCACCAGGTGGGCGCCGCCGTGCAGCAGCCCCACGGGCTGCTCGTTGCCGGCCACGGGCATGGTCGCCACTGTGCGCTGCGCGGAGACCTCCAGGAACACGATGCCCAGCTTCAGGGCCAGCGGGCTCAGGCCCCGCGAGTCCAGCCGCCCCGCCAGCTCCGGCGGGATCCCGGCTGTGCGGGCCAGGGCCTCGGCCTGCTCAGGCGGGAACGACGGCGTCGCCCCCGGGGTGAAGGACAGGTGCGCGAAGGGGTGGGCAGCGGGATCGGCCATGCCCACTAGGCTGGCACGGGACCCCGAGAGGAGCAACGACATGGCAGACCGCACCGCCCCCACACGTCCGCGCCTGCTGGTGCTGGACGGCCACTCCATGGCCTTCCGCGCCTTCTACGCGTTGCCGGCGGAGAACTTCACCACGGACACCGGGCAGCACACCAACGCCGTCTACGGGTTCACCTCGATGCTGCTGACCATGATCCGCGAGCAGCGCCCCACCCACGTGGCGGTCGCCTTCGACCTGTCCGGGCCCACCTTCCGTTCCGAGGAGTACGGCGAGTACAAGGCCGGCCGCTCCGAGACCCCCGCCGAGTTCGCCGGGCAGATCGAGCTGACCGTGAAGGTCATGGAGGCCCTGGGCATCCCCACCCTCACCGTGGAGGGGTACGAGGCCGACGACATCGTCGCCACCCTCGCCACCCGCGCCGAGGACGCCGGCTGGGAAGTGCGTGTGGTCTCGGGGGACCGGGATGCCTTCCAGCTGATCACTGAGAGCACCCTCGTGCTCTACCCGACCCGGGGCGTCTCGGAGATCCCGCCCATGGACGCGGACGCCGTCATGGCCAAGTACGGGGTGGGCCCGGCCCAGTACCCCGAGCTGGCCGCCCTCGTGGGCGAGTCCGCGGACAACCTGCCCGGCGTGCCCGGTGTGGGCCCCGGCTTCGCCGCCAAGTGGCTCGCCCAGTACGGCGACCTCGACGCCGTGATCGCCCACGCGGACGAGATCAAGGGCAAGAAGGGCGAGTCCCTGCGCGCCCACCTCGACGACGTCCGCCGCAACCGCCGCCTCAATGCCCTCGTGCGGGATCTCGACCTCGGCATCGACCTCGAGGCCACCGCACTGACCATGCCCGCCCGGGAGCCGGTCGAGGAGCTCTTCGACGCCCTGCAGTTCCACCGCATCCGTGAGCGCGTGTTCGACGTGCTGGCTGAGCGTCTCGGGGCCGACGCCCCCGAGCCGGAGATCGAGGCCGCCCCCGAGGCGACCGTCGCCACCACCGGCGCTCAGCTGCGCGAGTTCCTCGCCGCCCACCCGGGCGTGCTGCTGGGCCTGCACGTGGAGATCGACGGCCCCGAGCTGCTGCCCAAGCGCAAGGTGCCCGTGCCCGGCACCCACGGCACCCCCGTGGGCGTGGCCCTGGCCTCCGAGGACGCCGCCGTGTTCGTGGACCTGCAGGCTCCGGACGCCGACCCGGACCTCGTCGACGCGGTCCGTGAGGTGCTCGCCGAGGCCGGCCGGGACAAGGCCGTGCACGACCTCAAGCGCACCCTCAAGGCCTTCTCCGCCCCCACCGGTCCCACCGCCCTGGGCGCCGGCGCCGAGCTGGACGGCGTCGTGGACGACGTGCTGCTCTCCGCGTACCTGATCCAGCCCGACCGGCGCGACGGCGGCCTCGCCGCCCTCGCCCAGGCCCACCTCGGCACCCCCCTGGAGGCCCCGGTCCCCGCCACGGACTCCGCCCAGGGTGAGCTCGACCTCGACGGCGGCGCCGCCCTGGCCGAGCGGGCCGCCCGCGCCGGCCGTGCCGCCTGGCTGATCCGCCGCCTCTCCACCCGGTTCACCCCCGAGGTCCTCGAGCGCGGCGCCCAGCGCCTGCTCCAGGAGATGGAGATCCCCCTGTCCCGCCTGCTGGCCCGCATGGAGCTCACCGGCATCGCTGTGGACCGCCCCGCCCTGGACGGCCTCCACGAGGACTTCACCGCCGCCGCCACCGCCGCCCAGGAATCCGCCTGGGCCTGCGTGGCTGAGGCCACCGGCGGCATGCAGGTCAACCTGGGCTCGCCCAAGCAGCTCCAGCAGGTCCTCTTCGAGCACCTGGACATGCCCAAGACCCGCAAGACCAAGACCGGCTACTCCACGGACGTCGACTCCCTCCAAGACCTGCTCGAGAAGACCCAGCACCCCTTCCTCGAGAACCTCATGGCGCACCGCGACGCCACCAAGCTCAAGCAGACCGTGGAGGGCCTGCGCGAGTCCGTCGCCCCCGACGGGCGCATCCACACCACCTACTCCCAGACCGCCGCCGCCACCGGGCGGTTGTCCTCCCTGCACCCGAACCTGCAGAACATCCCGGTGCGCACCGAGGCCGGCCGCCGGATCCGTGCCGCGTTCGTCGCCGACCGCGTGGCCGAGCGTGAGGCCGTGCTGCTCTCAGCGGACTACTCGCAGATCGAGATGCGCATCATGGCGCACCTGTCCGAGGACGCCGGCCTGATCGACGCCTTCCGCTCCGGGGAGGACCTGCACTCCTTCGTGGGATCCCAGGTGTTCGGGGTGGAGCCGGAGGAGGTGTCCGCCGAGCAGCGTTCCAAGGTCAAGGCCATGAGCTACGGCCTGGCCTACGGGCTCAGCTCCTTCGGCCTGTCCAAGCAGCTGAAGATCCCCGTGGACGAGGCCCGCGGCCTCATGAAGGGCTACTTCGGCCGCTTCGGTGGCGTGCGGGACTACCTGCGGGACGTCGTCGCCCAGGCCCGGCAGGATGGGTACACCTCCACCATTGAGGGCCGCCGGCGGTACTTGCCGGACCTGAACTCGGACAACCGCCAGCTGCGGGACATGGCTGAGCGGGCGGCCCTGAACGCGCCCATCCAGGGCTCCGCTGCGGACATCATCAAGCGGGCCATGCTCGACGTCCAGGCCGGCCTGACTGAACAGGGGCTGGACGCCCGGCTGCTGCTGCAGGTCCACGACGAGCTCATCCTCGAGGTCCCGGAAGACGAGCTGGACGCCACCACCGAGCTGGTGCGCGAGCGCATGGGCCGGGCAGCGGAGCTGTCCGTGCCGCTGGACGTGCACGTGGGCCAGGGCAGGAGCTGGCATGACGCCGCCCACTGACCCCCAGGCCTCCGACGACGGCGCCGCCGCCCTGCGCGCCCACGCCGACGCCGCCGCCTCGCCGTCCACCCCGCCGGCGCAGACCCGCGCCGGACGGACCCGGTGGGCACCTTCGAGGACTTCGTCCAGCCCCTGACCACCTCACCCGGCCGCACCCTGCCGGCCTGGCTCATCAGCGACGTCACCGTCTCCCCGGACCACCGGCGCCGCGGCGTGCTGCGGGCCCTCATGCTGCGCTCCCTCGCGGACGCGCTCGCGGCCGGGGTCCCCGTGGCCGCCCTGACGGCCTCGGAAGCCGGCATCTACGGGCGGTTCGGCTTCGGCGCGGCCACCCGCTGGCGGGAGACAGCCCTGGACGTGGCCGGGGAGCCCGGCCTCACCGGAGAGGAGGCCGAGAGGTCCGTGACGCGGGCCGGGGCACCGGCCTGTACGCGACCCGTGGGGCCCGATCGATGGGGTCTGGCGGATCCGCACCGCCGGCGGCGAGGGGAGCGCGCAGCGGCTGGGCCCGGCGTCGGCCGCGGGGGAGCGGCTGGACGGGATGCTCCGTCCGGCCCGTCCGCCGCACACCCTGGCCGGTTTCTGAGATCTCCCCCCTCTGATAGTCTGTCCGCGCGCCTTTGTGCGCCTCGGGTCGCGCCTGGTCGCGGGCCGAGAACACCTGTCCAGACCGACCCACGCCGGGTCCGGGGCGTCGCGCGCGCCCGACGGTCCTCTCCAGGGCCGCCTCCCGGCGTGATCATCACACCAATCGGAGTCCCTCCTACATGACCACCACTTCCAACGCCCCGCAGGTCGCCGTCAACGACATCGGCTCGTCTGAGGACCTGCTCGCCGCGATCGACGCGACCATCAAGTACTTCAACGATGGCGACCTCGTCGAGGGCACCATCGTCAAGGTGGACCGCGACGAGGTCCTGCTCGACATCGGCTACAAGACCGAGGGCGTCATCCCGTCCCGCGAGCTGTCCATCAAGCACGACGTGGACCCGGACGAGGTCGTGGCCGTGGGCGACACCGTCGAGGCCCTGGTCCTCACCAAGGAGGACAAGGAGGGTCGTCTGATCCTCTCCAAGAAGCGCGCCCAGTACGAGCGCGCCTGGGGCGACATCGAGAAGATCAAGGAGGAGGACGGCGTCGTCGAGGGCACCGTCATCGAGGTCGTCAAGGGTGGCCTCATCCTCGACATCGGCCTGCGCGGCTTCCTGCCCGCCTCGCTGGTGGAGATGCGCCGCGTGCGCGACCTGGCCCCCTACATCGGCCAGAAGCTCGAGGCGAAGATCATCGAGCTCGACAAGAACCGCAACAACGTGGTGCTCTCCCGCCGTGCCTGGCTCGAGCAGACCCAGTCCGAGGTCCGCTCCAACTTCCTTCACAAGCTGGAGAAGGGCCAGGTCCGCCAGGGTGTCGTGTCCTCGATCGTCAACTTCGGTGCGTTCGTCGACCTGGGCGGCGTGGACGGCCTCGTGCACGTCTCCGAGCTGTCCTGGAAGCACATCGACCACCCGTCCGAGGTCGTCGAGGTCGGTCAGGAGGTCACCGTCGAGGTCCTCGAGGTCGACATGGACCGCGAGCGCGTCTCCCTGTCGCTGAAGGCGACCCAGGAGGACCCGTGGCAGCTGTTCGCCCGCACCCACGCCCTGGGCCAGGTCGTGCCGGGCAAGGTCACCAAGCTCGTCCCGTTCGGTGCGTTCGTGCGCGTCGAGGACGGCATCGAGGGCCTCGTGCACATCTCCGAGCTGGCCTCGCGCCACATCGACACCGCCGAGCAGGTCGTGTCCGTGGGCGACCAGCTGTTCGTCAAGGTCATCGACATCGACCTCGAGCGTCGCCGCATCTCCCTGTCCCTCAAGCAGGCCAACGAGGGCGTGGACCCGGACGGCACCGAGTTCGACCCGGCGCTCTACGGCATGGCCGCCGAGTACGACGAGGAGGGGAACTACAAGTACCCCGAGGGCTTCGACGTCGAGACCAACGAGTGGATGGAGGGCTTCGAGGCCGAGCGCGCCGCCTGGGAGCAGCAGTACGCCGACGCTCAGTCCCGCTGGGAGGCCCACAAGGAGCAGGTGCGCCGCTCGCTCGAGGAGGAGGCCGCCGAGGGCGCCGACTCCGGCGCCGGCCTCGGTTCCACCTACTCCTCCGAGGCTCCGGCCTCCGACGGCGGCACCCTGGCCTCCGACGAGGCCCTCGCCGCGCTGCGCGAGAAGCTGACCGGCAACTGATCGGATCGGTCTGGCCGTCCCCAGCGGCCGGACCGGCCCGCTTCACACGGACGCCCCGCTCCTCCTTCGGGAGGGACGGGGCGTCCGTGCGTCTGTCTGCCGCCGGGACTGTGGGCGCGGGCCCCGGGACTCCGGGGCTTCGGGGCAGCTCAGGGCCGCCGGGTGGAGACCGTCACGGTGAAGGTGCGGTTGCGGGCGACCTGCCGGGTGGGGCCCACAGCCGCCTCCAGCACGGGGCGGTGGCGCAGATGGGAGTTCCACACGCACCACAGCTGCCCGCCGGGGGCGAGCACACGGCCGGCGGCCTCGATCATCCGGTGCCCCACACTCGGGTCCACGGCGGCGCCGTCGTGGAAGGGCGGGTTCAGCAGCACCACCGGCACGGACCCGTCGGCCAGCGTGGAGAGCGCATCGTCCTGCACGGCGGTGATGCGCTCGGCCAGGCCGTTGGCGGCGGCCGTGGCCGCGGAGGAGGCGACGGCGTCGGCGGACTGGTCCGAGGCCAGCACCCTCGCCGGCGGCCACACCCGGGCGGCGACGACAGCCAGCAGACCGTTGCCACTGCCGGCGTCCACCACGTCCGGGGCGCCGGGGACGGGCCGGAAGGGCACCTGGACCTCGAGCCCGGAGTCGGTGCGCATCCGGCGCGCGGCGGGGACGGGAAGGGCGGGGGAGTGCTCGGCGAGGGTGCGGGCCAGGAGCACGCTGCCCGGATCCGCCGCGGCCCCGCCGAAGGTCGCCCAGCCGCCCACCAGGGTCACCTCACCCACCCCGGTGATCCGGTGCACACGGCGGCGGGGCTCGGGTTCGGCGACCCCTGGCCGGGGTCCGGCGGCGGTGAGCACCCGGGACTTGGCGCGTCCGCGGCCGGCGAGCACGTGCGTGAAGGACCGGGCCAGCACCTCGTTCATGGCCGGGCTCATGTGCTTGTCCCGGCCGGCGGCCAGCACGAGCACGTCCGGGGCGGCCAGGCGGGCCACCCGGGCCGCTGTGAGGTGCAGGGCGTCCAGGGCTCGGGGCAGCAGGATCAGCACGGTGCGGGCCCCAGCCAGGACGGTCTCGTCCACCCCGCCGATCCGCAGCCGCCCCCACCCGGGCGGCAGGGCGCCGGCCTCGTCCCGGAAGCGGTCCAGGTTCGCGGCGGTGGAGCGGGCCGCGGAGGCCTCGTCCACACCGAGGGCGACGTCCAGCCCGGCGGCGAGCAGCGGCAACGTCACGGCCCCGTGCTGGTCGTGGAGCACGGCCACCGGGCCCGGGTCGCGACCGTCGGCCACCCACCCGGCGAGGGTGTCCAGCAGGAGCAAGTCCGCGGCGTCGTGCGCCTGCCGCTCCCGGGAGGCCGTCAGCGGGGCCCGGTCCAGCACGTGGAAGTCGAACCCGCGCGTCCAGGTGCCCGGCAGGGCGCGCCCGTCCACGTCCGGGGTGAGGATCCCCTCGGGGCCCACCGTGCTGCGGCGCAGGGGGCGGGGGGCGTCGCCAGGATGGGAACCGTCCGGATGGTGGTCGTGCTCGTGCTCGTGCTCGTGGGGGCCGTGGGGGTGGGGCATGGCGTCCATCCTAGGAAGCGGGCAGGTCCGTCCACCCGTGGCCGGCCGGCTGGGCCTGGGCGGTGCCCCCGGAGATCCGGGCGACGGCGGCATGGGCGGCGGCCACCCGGGCGGGGGAGTCGGGCACATCGGCGATCAGGGTGACGCCCTCGGCACCGTAGCGGGCGTCGGTGACGGGCACCCCGGCCAGCTCGAGCTCGTGCTGCCAGCGGCCGGCCTCGGCGTGCGGGGCGGGGATCTCCAGGCGCGCGGTGCGCACCCGGGTCAGAAGCACGGCCTCGTCCAGGGCGCGGGAGACGGCATCCGAGTAGGCGCGCACCAGGCCGCCGGCGCCGAGCTTGACCCCGCCGAACCAGCGCACGACGACGGCCGCGACGTCCGTCAGGTCCGCCCGCCCGGGTCCGGTCTCCCGGAGGGCCAGGGCCTCGAGCATGGGCACCCCGGCCGTGCCGGCGGGCTCGCCGTCGTCGTTGGAGCGCATGCGCCCACGGTCGGGGCCGAGGATCCAGGCGCTGCACACGTGGCGGGAGTCGTGGTGGCGCCGGCGCAGGGTGGCGACCACCTCGCGGGCCTGCTCCTCCTGCTCCACCCGGGCCAGCACGGCCATGAAACGGCTGCGGCGCACCTCCTCCTCATGCACCACCCAGCCGTCCGGGTGCGCTGCGGTGGGGGAGAGCACAGTGCAGCGGGGGGCGTCGTCGGTGGGCATGCCCTCCAGCGTAGGCCCCGGCCCGGTCGGGGGCCCGTCCGGGACTTGCTAGCGTCGAGGCACATGAGCTCACCACTGCAGCGCGGTGCCGATCGCCTCGGCCTGCGCACCACCCCCGCCATCTTCTTCGGATCGGCTGTCGTCGTCATCGCCTTCACGGCCGCGATGAGCCTGTTCCCCGGCCCCGTCCAGGCGGGGTTCGGGGTCGTGGCCTCCTGGCTGCGCTACGACGTCGGCTGGATCTACACCCTCAGCCTGACGATCATCGTCACCTTCCTGCTCGCCCTGGCCTTCAGCCGCTACGGGCGGGTCAAGCTCGGCGACGACGACGCCACCCCCGAGTACTCGGGCCTGACCTGGTTCGGCATGCTCTTCGCCGCCGGCGTCGGTGCGGTGCTGATGTTCTGGGGCATCGCCGAGCCGATGAACCACTACGCCAACCCGCCGATGTATGGCACGGAGCCGTTCTCCGACCAGGCCGCCTCAGAGGCCATGGCCATCGCGAACTTCCACTTCGGCATCCACATGTGGGCGATCCTGCTGCTGCCCGGGCTGTGCTTCGGGTACTTCACGTACAAGCGGAAGCTGCCCCCGCGCATGTCCTCGGCGTTCCAGCCGCTGCTGGGCGACCGCATCCACGGTCCCATCGGCAAGGTCATTGACATCATCGCCGTGGTCTCCACCGTCTTCGGCCTGGCGGTGTCCGTGGGCCTGGGCGCCCTGCAGATCAACGCGGGCATGGACTACGTATTCGGCACGCCCGTGGCCGGCTGGGTGCAGGCGCTGATCCTCGCGGTGATCACCGCCGTGGGCCTGGCCTCCGTGCTGGCCGGCATGGACCGGGGTGTCAAGCGCCTGTCCTACGCGAACATCCTGCTGGCGATCGCCCTGCTGGTCTACGTGCTCATGTGGGCGGTCTCCTCGATGGACGTGGTCCGCGGCACCGTGCAGGCGATCGGCGAGTACCTCTCGGCGCTGCCGCGTCTGTCCACCTTCAACGACACCTACCGTTCGGGGGACTGGTCCGGTGACTGGACCGTCTTCTACTGGGCGTGGACGGTCACCTGGGCGCCGTTCGTGGGCATGTTCTTCGCCCGCATCTCCCGCGGCCGCACCATCCGTGAGTTCATCGTGGCCGGCCTCGGCCTGCCCACCGCGTTCGTGATCGTGTGGATGGGCGTGTACGGGTACTCGGCGTTCCAGTCCGACCGCGCCACCGCGGCGGGCCCGGGCCAGGGCGGTGAGCTGACGCAGACCATCGTCACCGACGGCAACGTGCAGGCGGCCCTGTTCCAGCACCTGCAGGGCATGCCCCTGTACCTGCCGGTGGCGGTCCTCGCGCTGATCGTGATCACCCTGTTCTTCATCACCTCCATCGACTCCGGCGCCCTCGTGATGGACGCGATGGCCAACGGGCACGAGGACCCGGCCCCGCGCCGGCAGAGCGTGTTCTGGTCCCTGTCCATCGGCGCGGTCTGCGCGGCGATCATCCTCACCGCGGGGGAGAACGGCCTGGCCGCCCTCCAGGAGGTCATCATCGTGATCGGCCTGCCGATCCTGTTGATCACCGTGATGCAGGCGTTCCTGCTGCTGCAGGCCCTGCGCGAGGATGCCGGCGCGGCCAAGCCGATGCGCACCCGCCAGTGGAAGAAGGTCCTGCCCACCGAGGAGTACCACCGCCGCGCCCAGGAGGAGGGCCAGGACATCGGCGAGTACGTCATCCGCCCGGAGTTCGAGCCCGGCACCGAGCCCGAGTTCGACACCCACACCCCCAACACGTGGCACCAGCAGCGCACCGTCGCCCAGCGTGCCCTCGTGAGCATCGGCCTCACCGGCGGCAGCGCCTCGGGGCGCACCGCTGTCGGTGAGGAGCTTGAGCGCCTGGGGGCCGTCGTCGTGGAGTTCGACGACCTCATGGGCGACCTGCTCGTGCCCGGTGCCCCCGTCCTGGGCGAGCTGCGTGCGGTGTTCGGCCCGGAGATCGTCCACGCCGACGGCACGCTCGACGTCGCAGCGATGAACCGTCTGACGGGGGAGTCCCAGACCGCCCGCGCCCGCATGTACGAGATCGTCGCGCCCGTGGTGCGTGCTGAGGCGGACCGCCGGGCCAAGGCCATCGGCGAGAACGCCGTGCTCGTGGTGGACCTGGCCCTGCTGGCCGAGACCGGCTCCGCGAAGGACTTCGACCAGGTCCTGGCCGTCCAGGCCCCGGCTGAGGCACGCGTGGAGCGTCTGATGGCCTCCCACGGCATGGACCGGGAGCGGGCTTGGGCGTTCATCGATGAGGAGGCCCCGGACGACGAGCGCGCCCGGATCGCCGACGTCGTGCTGGAGAACACCGGCTCCCTCGAGGACCTGCACGCGCAGGTGCGCACCTACTGGGCCGAGAGGATCCAGCCGGTGCTGGACGACGCCGGCACGACCGCCCGTCACTGACCTCCCACCAGTGACGCCGGCCCGGGCACCCCACCTCGCCCGGGCCGGCGTCGCCGTCTCCCCCGCCTCCCCGGCGGCCCTCCGCTGACCACAGACACCCCGCAGGGCCAGCCGAGTTCGCGGCCGACGCCCGGGCTCGACTACCGTGGCGCCGTGCCTGACGGGCACGGGTCCGCCGGCGGCTCCTTGGAACGGCCACGGCGGGTGTCAGTCGAGACCTCCGGGACCGCCATGAGTCGTCCGCTCACGCGTCTGCACGACGCCCTGGGGCTGCGCACCAGCCCCGCCATCTTCTTCGGCGCCGCCGCGACCATCCTCGTCTTCACGGCAGCGATGAGCCTCTTCCCGGAGCCCGTGCAACGGGTGTTCGGCGCCGCAGCCACCTGGCTGCGCTACGACGTCGGATGGATCTACACCGGGGCGGCCACCCTGATCGTGCTGTTCACCATCGGCCTGGCCGTGAGCCGCTACGGCCGGGTCAAGCTCGGCGACGACGACGCCACCCCCGAATACTCCGGTGTGGCCTGGTTCGGCATGATGTTCGCCGCCGGCATCGGCGCGGTCCTGATGTTCTGGGGCATCGCCGAACCCATGAACCACTACGCCACCCCGCCCCTGGACGACACCCTCGCCTTCTCAGACAAGGCCGCCCGCGACGCCCTGAGCATCGCGAACTTCCACTTCGGCATCCACATGTGGGCCATGCTGCTTATGCCCGGGCTCGGCTTCGGGTACTTCACGTACAAGCGCAAGCTCCCACCCCGGGTGTCCTCCGCGTTCCAGCCGCTGCTCGGCGACGGCATCCACGGCCCCATCGGCAAGACCATCGACATCGTCGCGATCGTGGCCACCGTGTTCGGTCTGGCCGTGTCCGTGGGGCTGGGCGCCCTGCAGATCAACGCCGGCATGAACTATGTGTTCGACGTGCCCGTGGCCGGCTGGGTGCAGGCCCTGACCCTGGCCGTCATCACCGCCGGTGGCCTGGCCTCCGTGCTCGCCGGCATGGACAGCGGCGTCAAGCGCCTGTCCTTCATCAACATCCTCGTGGCCGTCGCCCTGATGCTGTTCGTGCTGATGTTCTCCGTGTCCTCCTCGGACGTGCTGCGCGGCACCGTGGAATCCGCCGGCCGCTACATCTCTCAGCTGCCGCTGCTGACCACCTTCAACGACGCCTTCCACTCCGGCCGCTGGTCCGGGGCCTGGACCGTGTTCTACTGGGCCTGGACCGTCACCTGGGCACCCTTCGTGGGCATGTTCGTCGCCAAGATCTCCCGCGGCCGCACCATCCGCGCGTTCGTCGCCGCCGGCCTCGGCCTGCCCACCAGCTTCACCCTCATCTGGATGGGCATCTACGGGTTCTCCGCGTTCCAGTCCGACCGCGCCACCGCCGCCGCCCCCGGCCAGGGCGGCGACCTCACCACCACCATCGTCACCGACGGCAACGTCCAGGCGGCGCTGTTCCAGCATCTGCACGGCATGCCCCTGTACCTGCCCGTGGCCGCGGTGGCCCTGTTCGTGATCACCCTGTTCTTCGTGACCTCCATCGACTCCGGCGCCCTCGTCATGGATGCCATGGCCAACGGCCACGAGGACCCTGCCGCCCGCCGGCAGAGCGTGTTCTGGGCCGTGTCCATCGGCGCGGTCTGCGCGGCCATCATCCTTACCGCCGGCGAACGCGGCCTGGAAGCCCTCCAGGAGGTCATCATCGTCATCGGCCTGCCCGTGCTCGGCCTGATCGTCCTGCAGGCCGTCATGCTCGTGCAGGCCCTGCGCGAGGATGCCGGCGCCGCCCAGCCCCTGCGCACCCGCCAGTGGAAGAAGGTCCTGCCCACCGAGGAGTACCGCCGCCGCGCCGCCGAGGACCACGGCACCATCGCCGAGTACGTCACCCGCCCCGAGTTCGAACCCGGCACCGAGCCCGAGTACGAGACCCACGTGCCCAACACCTGGGCCCACCAGCGCGAGCTCGCCCGCCGCGCCGCCGTGTCCATCGGCCTGACCGGCCCGGTCGCCTCCGGACGCACCGCCGTCGGCGAGGAGCTCGAGCGCCTGGGCGCCGTCGTCGTGGAGTTCGACGACATCGCCGCCGACATCCTCGTGCCCGGCGCCCCCGTCCTGGACGAGCTGCGCTCGCTGTTCGGCCCGGAGATCGTCCGCCCGGACGGCACCCTGGACACCCGCGCGCTGAACCGGCTGACCTCCGAGTCCCGGGCGGCCCGCGCCCGGATGTACGAGGTGGTGGCCCCGGTTGTGCGTGCCGAGGCCGACGCCCGCGCCAAGGCCGTGGGCCCGGACGCGGTGCTCGTGGTGGACCTGGCCCTGCTGGCCGAGACCGGCTCGGCCCGCCAGTTCGACCAGGTGGTGACCGTCTCCGCCCCCGTGGAGACCCGCGTGGAGCGGCTGATGGCCTCGCACGGCATGAGCCGGGCCCGGGCCTGGGCGTTCGTGGACGAGGACGCCGACGACGCCGCCCGCGAGCAGGTCGCCGACACGGTGATCCACAACGACGGCACCGTGGAGCAGCTGCGCGAGCAGGTGCGGGCATACTGGGACGAGAAGGTCCAGCCGGCCCTGGAGACGGCCCTGGGGCGTCGGACGGTCTGACCCGCCCGGCTCCCTGCGACAGCCCCCGCCCGCCGGCGTGGGGCCGCCCCGTCCGCACCGATCACTGCTTGCCCCGGCCCCAGGAGGACCCGTGACCGAGCCCGCCCACCCCGCCATCGACCCGAGTGTGCGCCCGCGCGTGCACGTGGGCCTGACCGGGGGCATCGCCGCCGGCAAGTCCGCGGTGGCCGCACAGTTGCAGGAGTGCGGGGCGCTGCTCGTGGACTCCGACGCCCTGGCCCGGCTGGTGGTCGAGCCCGGCACCGAGGGCCTGGCCGCGGTGCAGGACGCCTTCGGGGACCGGGTGATCACCGGGGACGGCTCCCTGGACCGGGTGGCGCTGGCCCGCATCGTGTTCTCGGACCCGGCCGCGCGCGAGCGCCTGAACCGGATCATGCACCCGCGGATCCGGGCGGCCGCCCGGCGGATCGTCGCCGAGGCCGGCCCGGACGCCGTCGTCGTCCAGGACGTGCCGCTGCTCGTGGAGAGCGGCCAGGCGGACGCGTTCGACCTGGTGATCGTGGTGGAGGCACCCCTGCAGGAGCGGATCCGGCGCATGGTGGAGGACCGCGGCATGAGCGTGGAGGACGCCCAGGCCCGGATCGCCGCGCAGGCCAGCGACGCCGAGCGCCGCGCCGCCGCGGACGTGCTGATCGTCAACGACGCCGACCTCGAGCGGCTGCGCTCGGCCACCCGCCAGGTGTGGGACCGCTTCCTGGCTCCGCCGGCGGCGGACTGACCCGCCCGGCCCGGCCCGGGCGCGTAGGGTGGCGCGCATGAGCCTGGCCAAGCAGATCAACCGCGTCGTCGCCCCGTTCGAGGTCATCTCCCCGTACCAGCCCTCCGGGGACCAGCCCAAGGCCATCGACGAGCTCGCCGAGCGCGTGCAGGCCGGGGAGAAGGACGTGGTGCTCATGGGCGCCACCGGCACCGGCAAGTCCGCCACCACCGCCTGGCTCATCGAGCGCCTGCAGCGGCCCACACTCGTGATGGTGCAGAACAAGACGCTCGCCGCGCAGCTGGCCAACGAGTTCCGCGAGCTGCTGCCGAACAATGCGGTCGAGTACTTCGTCTCCTACTACGACTACTACCAGCCCGAGGCGTACGTGCCGCAGACGGACACGTTCATCGAGAAAGACTCCTCGATCAACGAGGAGGTCGAGCGCCTGCGCCACTCGGCCACCAACGCGCTGCTCACCCGCCGGGACGTGGTGGTGGTCGCCACCGTGTCCTGCATCTACGGCCTGGGCACCCCCGAGGAGTACATCGAGCAGATGGTCACCCTGCGCCGGGGGGAGCAGATGGACCGCGACGAGCTGCTGCGACGGTTCGTGCACATGCAGTACGTGCGCAACGACGTCGACTTCCACCGCGGCACGTTCCGGGTGCGCGGGGACACCGTGGAGATCATCCCCATGTACGAGGAGCTCGCCGTGCGCATCGAGTTCTTCGGGGACGAGGTCGAGTCCATCCAGACCCTGCACCCGCTCACCGGGCAGGTCGTGCGCGAGGAAGAGGAGATGTACATCTTCCCGGCCTCCCACTACGTGGCCGGCGACGAACGCATGGCCCGGGCCATCACCTCCATCGAGGACGAACTGCGCGAACGCCTCCAGGAACTCGAGTCCCAGGACCGGCTGCTCGAGGCTCAGCGCTTGCGGATGCGCACCACCTACGACCTCGAGATGATGCAGGAGATGGGGTACTGCAACGGCATCGAGAACTACTCCCGGCACATCGACGGCCGCCCGGCCGGCTCCGCCCCCCACTGCCTTCTGGACTACTTCCCGGACGACTTCCTGCTGGTGGTGGACGAGTCCCATGTGACCATCCCGCAGATCGGCGCCATGTACGAGGGCGATATGTCCCGCAAGCGCACCCTCGTCGAACACGGCTTCCGCCTGCCTTCCGCCATGGACAACCGCCCCCTGAAATGGGACGAGTTCCTCGAACGCATCGGGCAGACCGTGTACCTCTCGGCGACCCCCGGCCAGTACGAGCTCTCCCAGGCCGACGGCGTCGTCGAGCAGATCATCCGCCCCACCGGGCTCGTGGACCCGCAGGTGGTGGTCAAGCCCACCGAGGGCCAGATCGACGACCTGCTCGAGCAGATCCGCCTGCGCGTGGACAAGGACGAGCGCATCCTGGTCACCACCCTCACCAAGCGCATGGCCGAGGACCTCACCGAGTACCTCCTCGACGCCGGCGTGAAGGTCGAGTACCTGCACTCGGACGTGGACACCCTGCGCCGGGTCGAACTGCTGCGCGAGCTGCGCAAGGGCACCTTCGACGTCCTCGTGGGCATCAACCTGCTGCGTGAGGGCCTCGACCTGCCGGAGGTCTCCCTCGTGGCCATCCTCGATGCGGACAAGGAAGGCTTCCTGCGCTCCACCACCTCCCTGATCCAGACCATCGGCCGCGCCGCCCGCAACGTCACCGGCGAAGTTCACATGTACGCGGACCGGGTCACCGACTCCATGCGCCGTGCCATCGACGAGACCGAGCGCCGCCGCGCCGTGCAGATCGCCTACAACACCGAACACGGCATCGACCCGGCCCCCCTGCGCAAGCGAATCGCCGACATCACCGACCAGCTCGCCCGCGAGGACGCCGACTCCGCCGACTTCCTCAAGGGCATGGGCGGCGTCAAGGCCGGATTCGACTACGGGATGGGCCACCGGGGCCTGTCCTCCCTGGACCGCGACGACGCCGGCACCGACCCCGGCACGGGCACCGGCGCCGGGGTCGGGGGGATCGACCCGGCGGCTCTGCCCGCCAAGGATCTCGGCGACCTCATCGCCCAGATGTCCGCGCAGATGCACCAGGCCGCCGCCGACCTCCAGTTCGAGCTCGCCGCCCGCCTGCGCGACGAGATCGGCGAGCTCAAGAAGGAGCTGCGCCAGATGAAGCGCGAGGGCTGAGCCGTGCACGCCGACATCGACGACCGGCAGGCCCGGCACCAGCGCAGGGTGGTGGCCACCCTCGCCCTGAGCCAGGTGTTCTCCGGGATCGGCAACGGGGCCGCCCTGGCGGTGGGATCGCTCCTGGCCGCCGAGCTCTCCGGCCGCGACGCCCTGGCCGGCACCACCACCATGGCGCTCTCGCTGACCGGCGCCCTGTCCGCGCTGCCCCTGGCCCGTCTGGCGCTGGCCACGGGCCGGCGGACCGCGCTCTCCGCCGCCTACGGGATCGCCGCGCTCGGGGCGGCCGGCATGGCCCTGGCCCCGAGCGCGGACCAGGCCGCCCCCGGCCTGGGGTACCCGCTGCTCGTGCTCTCCGCCCTGCTCATCGGCCTCGGCGGCGCCGGCAACCTGCAGGCCCGCTTCGCCGCCACCGACCTGTCCGCCCGGCACACCCGCGGACGGGACCTGGGCGTCGTCGTCTGGTCCATCACCCTGGGCGCGGTGGCCGGGCCCAACCTCATCGGCCCCGGAGCCGCCGTCGCCGAACGCCTTGGACTGCCCGGAACCGCCGGGCCGTTCCTGTTCTCCCTGGCCGGGATGCTCCTGGCCGTGGCCGTCCTGCAGATCGGCCTGCGCCCGGACCCGCTGCACCTGCGCCCGGACGTCGAGGTGGGGGAGCGGCCCGCCGGCGCACCGGCCGCGCCGCGGCTGCGCGAGGGACTCACGGTGACCCTCGCGCACCGGCCCCTACGGCTGGGGGTGGGTGCCGTCGTCGCCGCACACACGGTGATGGTCGGGCTCATGGCCATGACCTCCGTGCACCTGGCCCGGCTGGCCGTGGCCGAGCAGCCGGCAGCCGCGGCCGGGCACCACGCCACGGACACGGACACGCTCGTGCTGATCGGCCTGGTGATCTCCCTGCACATCGCCGGCATGTACGCGCTGTCCCCGCTGGTCGGGCTGCTCGCCGACCGCTGGGGGCGGCTGCGGACCGTTGCCCTGGGCGAGGGCGTGCTCCTGGCCGCGTGCGGGACGGCGGCCCTGTGGCCGGGCAGCCGGCCGGCGGTCACCACGGCCCTCATCCTGCTCGGCCTGGGCTGGTCCCTGGTCACCGTGGCCGGCTCCACCTACATCAGCGAACACGCCGCAGGACCGCACCGCGTCCTTGTCCAAGGCCTCACCGACGCCGGCATGGGCGCCGGGGCCGCCACAGCCGCCGCACTCTCCGGCGCGATCATGGCGCTGACAGGCTTCCACGGCCTCGCCCTGCTCGGCGGACTGATCAGCCTGGGGATGCTGGCCGCCGTCCTGCTGGCCCTGCGTCGCACACGCACTGAGGCATGACTGTTCTGCTTATACTCTCGTCAGTATCAGTGAGGACGTGATTCCATGAGTGCCGCCGAGACGCCCCGAGTGACCGCCGTGATCGCGGACCTGGTCGGCTCACGCACCCTGCCGGACCGGGCCGGCGCCCACGAGCAGGTGCTCACCGCCTGGTCCCGCGCCCACACCCAGGTCCTCGGCCCGGACACCGCGAGCACCCCGCCGTGGGCCACCGTGGGCGACGAGTTCCAGGCCGTCTACCCGGACCTGCCCACCGCCCTGCGCGCCCTGCTGCGGCTCATGCTCTCCCTCGAGGACCCGGTCCGCCTCCGCTTCGGCCTGGGCCTGGGCACCGTGACCACCCTGGACCACGGCGAGGCCGGCCCCATCCAGGACGGAGACGCCTGGTGGGCCGCCCGCGCCGCGATCGAGGCCGGACGCGACCGCGACCGTCACGGCGCCGTCCTCGAGATCCGCGCCGCGCAGGGCGCCGCCGTTCCGGCCGACCGGGACGGCATGGACACCGGCGGCGTGGGCGCCGCCGGCATCGGCTCCGCTGCCGCCCGCCTGCTCGAGCACATCGTCGCCCAGATGCGCCCCCGCGCCCGCCGCATCCTCCGCGCCGCCCTGGACGGCACCGTCCAGACTGAGATCGCCGATGCCGAGGGCATCAGCCAGTCGGCCGTCTCCCAGTCCCTGACCCGCTCCGGCGGCCGCGCCCTCCTGGACGTGGACCACCTGCTCACCGCCCCCACCACCGAAGGAGAGCCGGCATGATCGGCATCGTCCTGCTCAGCATCGCCGCCACCGAGCTCACCGTCGCCCTGCTGGCCGGCCGCGGCCCGGGCCTGGCCCCGTCCGCCCGCCACCGGCTCATCGGCCTGGGTGTCGGTGCCGCCGTCACCCTGGTCGCCCTCCTGCTCGCCGGCACCCCCTCCGCCTCCGCCGACCCCGCCCCCTTCCTCCTGGCCGCCTCGATGGCCCTGGTCCTCACCTCCGCCTGGACCGCCGCAGGCACCCGCCCCTGGGCCTCCCCGGTGCTGCTCCCCGTGCTCGCCGTGCTGACCGGCCTCGAACTCGCCGCGTACGGCACCCTCGACCAGGCCCTGGGCACCGGGTGGCCCGTCCTGGCCGGCACCCTGGCCTTCCTCATCGAGCCCGCCAACCGCATCAGCCGCGACGTGCTCGAACTCGCCGGCCGCCGCGACGAACGCCTCCAGGCCGCTGAGCGCACCCGCACCGAGCGCACCCCCGCTGACCCCACACCGGCCGAGCCCGGCTCCGTGGACTCCGCCACCGACCCCGCCGCCGGCCTCAAGGGCGGCCGCTACATCGGCCCCGTCGAACGCATCCTCATGACCGGCCTCGGCCTCGCCGCCGCCTACCCGGTGGTCGCCGCCCTCATGGCCGCCAAGGGCATCGTCCGCTTCCCCGAGATCAACGCCGATGCCGGCCACGGCTCCCGCGCCGAGGAATTCCTCGTCGGCTCCCTCACCAGCTGGTCCCTGGCCTTCCTCGCCGTCCTCCTGCTCACCCTCACCGCCCCCGTCCGGCTCTGAGGTGCCGGCGCGGCGCTCGCGGGTGCGCCGCCGTCGTCGGCCCGGGGCGCCGACGGGGCTTCGCTACACTGGTCCGCGTCGTAGGGGAGTATCCCGAACACTGCGGACGTCAGCACGCGACCCGGACGCGTGGCCATCAGGGCCAGCCGTCGCCGGTCGCCGGACGCAGAGGCCTGAGAGCGCCATGGAGCGCCGGGCGGAGAGACTTGCGGTCGTTTCCACCTGTCCTGGAGCTGAAAGGCCGACGATCATGGAGATCAACGGATTGACGTGGGGGCTGACGATCGCACTGATCGTCGGCCTGCTCGCGTTCGACTACTTCGCACACGTGCGCAAGGCGCACACCCCCACCATCAAGGAAGCGGCCGTCTGGTCGGGGATCTACATCGGCCTCGCCCTGGCCTTCGGCCTCGTGTTCTTCGCGTTCGGGGACACCCAGCACGCGGTCGAGTACTACACCGGCTACATCCTGGAGAAGGCGCTCAGCGTCGACAACCTCTTCGTGTTCCTGGTGATCATGGCCTCCTTCAAGGTGCCCCGTGACTACCAGCAGAAGGTCCTGCTGTTCGGCATCACCTTCGCCCTGATCTCGCGCACCGCGTTCATCCTGCTCGGGGCGGCGATCATCAACATGTGGTCGGACGTGTTCTACCTGTTCGGCCTGGCCCTGCTCCTGGTGGCGGGCAACCAGCTCAAGGGCGAGCTCGCCGGCGACGACGCCGAGGACGAGGCGGACAACGTGATGGTCCGCCTGGCCAAGCGCTTCCTGCCGGCCTCGGACACCTACGACGGGGACAAGCTGTTCTCGGTCCAGAACGGCACGCGGGTCATGACCCCGATGCTGCTGGTCATGGTGGCCATCGGCGCCACGGACATCCTCTTCGCGTTCGACTCGATCCCCGCGATCTTCGGCGTTACGCAGGAGGCGTACATCGTCTTCACCGCCACCGCGTTCTCCCTCATGGGCCTGCGCCAGCTGTACTTCCTCATCGACGGCCTGCTGGACCGCCTGGTGTACCTGTCCTACGGTCTGTCCGCGATCCTGGCGTTCATCGGCGTCAAGCTCATCCTCCACGCCCTGCACGAGAACAACCTGCCGTTCATCAACGGCGGCGAGAACGTGCCGGTGGCCACCATCCCGACCCCGGTGTCGCTGATCGTCGTCGTCGCGATCCTGCTGATCACCGTGGCGGTGTCCCTGCTGTCCCCGAAGGGTCAGGCGCTGCGCGCCCTGCAGAACGCGGAGAAGTTCTCCTTCCGCTACTCCAAGCTGGACACCTCGGCCACCCCTGCCGAGCGCGAGGCCGCCGCACGCCGCATGGACGAGTGGACCGCCAAGGCCGAGTCCCTGGACCAGAAGTGGCGCGACGAGCTGCTCGACCACAAGGACACCTGGTCCGAGATCATCCGCACCGCCCACGAGACCCGCCTGGCCGATCCGCGCGACGCGGACGCCTCCGGCGTCTCCGAGCGGATCGTCTCCCAGCACGGTCCCACCATCTGAGCCACACCGTCTGAAGCTCACCGGCACGGCAGCGGGGCCCCCTCCCACCCGGGAGGGGGCCCCGTCCGTCTCTGGGGGCATCTCCCGTGTCGTCAACGAAAGCACCCGTGCGACCTCCCGTTTCTCGAACCGAAACCCCTGAGCGCTTCCGTTCGAGAAACGGGAGCCTTTCACACCGCTCCGGTGCATGAAACGGGAGGCCCAGGGATCACTCCCGGTCGGAAAACGGGAGAATGTTCCGTGCCGCTACAGGTCGCGGGGCCCTCAGCCGTCCCCGTCGAGCATGCCCAGCAGCCGCCGGACGATCCCGGGGCCGTCATCGGCCAGGCCGTCGTGGTGGAAGGCGTCGGTCTCCCACACCTGCAGGCCCGCCACACGGGAGGCGGTCTCCAGGGACAGGTCCCGGTCCACGTAGACGTCGTCGGTGTACACGGCCGCGGCCACGGGCACCTCGTTCACGGCGAGACGTTCGACGTCGTACAGCGGCCCCCACGCGGTGCGCTTGGCCAGCAGTGCGGCCACCCCGACCAGGGGCTGCAGCTCCGGCTCGGTGCGGAACGACCACGGCATCACGTGCTCGCCGGTCGGCAGGGGAGCGGCCACCGCCTCGGGGTCGAACTCGGGGTGCTCGGCGAGCATCCGTGCCGCGGACCAGCCGGTGTCCGCACGGCCTCCGGCCAGGGCCGCCGGCTGCGCGTAGATCGCCTCGTGCAGCACCGCGTAGAGGGGATTGGTCCAGCGGCCGGTCTGCGCGGCGACCTCCGCGGTGAAGGTCTCGCAGATCCGCGGAGCCGGGCCGGTGCGGTCCACGGCCTCGGCCACGGCCCAGTGGAAGCGGTCCACTCGGGTGTTCCCGCCCAGCAGCATGCCCAACTGCTGGGCCCGCCCCACGGTCAGGGCTGTCCCGTCCGGCAGGCGCACAGGATCCCCGACCTCCTCGGCGGAGCGCACCAGCGCCAGAGCCTCGGCCCAGGCCTCACGGTCCTCGGGGTGACGCCGCCACACCTGGGCCACGCGGGCGGCCATCCGTGTGTAGGTGGCCCGATACACCCGGTCGGCGTGCCCGGTGAGCGGGGCCAGCCCGCCGGTCACCAGGCACCGGGCCAGCCCCTCGGGGTGCCAGGACAGGTAGCTGAGCGTGCAGAAGCCCCCGAAGCTCTGCCCCAGCGTGGTCCACGGACCCGACCCCAGAGCCAGGCGGATCATCTCGGCGTCCTGCACGATCGACGGGGCACGCAGGTGCACCAGGTGCTCGGCGCGCGCCCGGTCCGTGGCGTGCCCGGCCAGGGTGGCCGCCGTCGCCGGGGTGGACCGGCCGGTGCCGCGCTGGTCCAGCAGCAGCAGGCGATGCCCCTCGGCCAGGGCGGCCTGCCAGCCGCCCATCCGGCCTGGACGGGGCGCACCCGAGCCCGGCCCGCCCTGCAGGTACAGCAGCCAGGGTCGGGTGCCGTGCCGGTCGTCGGCGGCGCGCACCTCGCGGGCGAACACCTGCAGGGTCGCCCGCCCTCCAGGCCCGACGCCGGCACCGGCCTCCTCCTGGGCGCGCGCCTGGTCGAGGGTGAGGGCATGGTCGATGGGCACCGTGAACCAGTGCTCCACCGTCACCGTGCCGTCTGAGAGGACCGTCTCCGGGCCACGGCGGTGTGCGGCGGGGCCGACGGGGGCGAACCCGCGCGGATCCCCAGGCACCGGCGCATCGACGGCGAGAGCGCTCACAGCCCCCACCCGGGCTCGGGCGCACCGACGGAGACCACCCGCACCACCGGGTGGCCGGCGTCGTCGGAGGCGTCCAGGTCCACCACCGCGTTGATCCCGTGGTCCAGGTCGCCCTCCGGGTCCTTGAGGACCTGCCGCACCGCCCACCAGCGGTCCCCGGCCAGGTCCACGGGGGCGGGGGAGTCCGGCCCCTCGGCCACCCGGAACAGCTCCGGGCCGCGCGCCTCCGGGCCGTCGTCGATGTCCTCATGGTCGTCGAAGTAGACGTCCAGGGCGTCGGCCCAGTCGTCCGCGCTCAGATCCCCGGACAGCTCCGCCAGCGCGGCGTCCTGCTCGTCCCCGAACAGCCGGACCCGCCGGAACATGGCATTGCGGACCATCACCCGGAACACCGGGCCGTTGTCCGTCAGACGCGGCGGTGCCGGCGGCTCGAGAGCCTCGTGGTCGCGGCGCAGCTCCGCCACGTCCCCGGCCATGAGGTCCTCCCACTCCTCCAGAAGGGAGGAGTCGGTCTGCTTGACCATCTCATCCAACCAGTCCAGCAGGACCTGCAGGTCCTCGGTGCGGTCGTCCTGCGGCACCGTCTGGCGCAGCGCCTTGACGGCGTCGGTGAGGTAGCGCAGCAGCACCCCCTCGGACCGCGCCAGCCCGTAGAACTGCACATAGTCTCCGAACCCCATGGCCCGCTCGAACATGTCCCGCACCACGGACTTCGGGGTGAGCTCGAACTCCGCGAGCCACGGGGCGTCCTGCCGGTACAGCTCGAACTGCTGCTCCAACAGCTCCGCCAACGGCCGCGGATGCGTCACCTCATCCAGCACCCGCATCCGGTCCTGGTAGTCCATGCCCTCGGCCTTCATTGCGGCGACGGCCTCGGCCTTCGCCTTCTTCACCTGCGCGGAGAGCACCTGCCGGGGCGGGTCCAGCGTCGCCTCGATCACCGAGACCACATCCAGGTGGTGATCGGGCGCGGCCGGGTCCAGCAGATCCAGTGCTGCCAGGGCGAAGGGGGACAACGGCTGGTTCAGGGCGAAGTCGGGCTGCAGGTCCACGGTGAGGTCCACGGTGCGGCCCTCGGCGTCGGGCTCGGGCAGGACCTCGACGACGCCGGTCGCCAGCAGCTCCCGGAAGATCCCCAGGGCGCGGCGCATCAGCTGGGCCTGTCGGGCCGGGGTCTCATGCGAGGAGCGGAGCATGCGGCGCACGGCACGCACCGGGTCCCCGGGCCGGTCGAGGATGTTGAGCAGCATGGAATGAGTGATCCGCATACGGCTCACCAACGGCTCCGGCTCGGAGGCCACGAGCTTCTCGAAGGTCGCCGGGCCCCAGGAGACGAAGCCCTGCGGCGGGGACTTCCGCTTCGAGCCCTTCATGGACTGCTTCATCCGTTTGGCCCGCTCGGCCTCGTCCTTGACCCCGGCGAACTTCGCGGCGGCCTTGCGCTCGGCCGCCCGGTTCTCGATCACATGCTCCGGAGCCTGCACCACCACATACCCCTGCGTGTCGAACCCGGCCCGCCCCGCACGCCCGGCGATCTGGTGGAACTCGCGGGACTGCAGGATCCGCGTCCGCTCGCCGTCGAACTTGCTCAACGCCGTGATCAGCACCGTGCGGATGGGCACGTTGATCCCCACCCCCAGCGTGTCCGTCCCGGAGATGACCTTCAGCAGGCCCTCCTGGGCGAGCTTCTCCACCAGCCGCCGATACTTCGGCAGCATCCCCGCATGATGCACGCCGATCCCCGCCCGGACCAGCCGGTTCAGGGTCTTCCCGAACCCGGCGGAGAAGCGGAACCCCGCGATCCGGGCCGCGATCGCCTCCTTCTCCTCCTTCGTGGTCACCGAGACCGACGCCAGCCCCACCGCCGTCTCCACGGCGTCCAGCTGCGAGAAGTGCACGATGTACACCGGCGCCTGGTGCGTGGACACCAGCTCCTCCACCTTCTCCTGCAGCGGCGTCTCCGACCACTCGAAGGACAGCGGGATCGGCCGCTCAGCATGCGCGACGACGGCCACCTCCCGCCCGGTGCGCCCGGCCAGGTCCTCCTCGAGACGGGTGGTGTCCCCGAGTGTGGCGGACATCAGCAGGAACCGCGCCTGCGGCAGCTCCAGCAGCGGCACCTGCCACGCCCAGCCCCGGGCTGGGTCCGCGTAGTAGTGGAACTCGTCCATCACAACCGTGCCGATCCGCATACCGGAACCCTCCCGCAGGGCCCGGTTCGCCAGGATCTCCGCCGTGCAGCAGATGATCGGCGCGTCCGCGTTCACCGCCGAGTCACCCGTCACCATGCCCACGTTCTCCGCCCCGAACACATCCACCAGCGCGAAGAACTTCTCCGAGACCAGAGCCTTGATGGGCGCCGTGTAGTAGGACACCCTCCCATGAGCCAGCGCGTCCGCGTGCGCCCCCAGAGCCACCAGGGACTTGCCCGAGCCAGTGGGCGTCGCCAGGATCACATGCCGGCCCTGGACGAGCTCCAGGACCGCCTCCTCCTGCGCCGGGTACAGCGCGATCCCACGCTCATCCGTCCACGCCGTGAACGCGGCGAAGACGTCATCGGCGTCAGGACTGCCCGACAGAGCCTGGAGACGAGCGGTCAGAGACGGCGAGATCACAGCATCAGAAGTCATCACCGCCAGCGTATCCGCACCACCCCGCCCCCGAGGGCCGCGCTCGCGGCGGTGATAGGGTGGCCTCCGCCAAAGGAGAGCCATGCCCCGCTTCGTCTCGATCGTCAGTCCCTGTTATCGCGAGCAGGCGAACATCGCCTCCCTCGTGCAGGCCGTCGACGACGCCTGCGCCGCCCAGGACTGGGACTATGAGCTGATCCTCGTCAACGACGGCTCCCCGGATGCCACCTGGTCCGAGATCCAGGCTGCCGCCGCGCGCGACGGGCGCGTTGTGGGGATCGACCTGTCCCGGAACTTCGGCAAGGAGTCCGCGATGTACGCGGGCCTGCAGGCCGCCCGCGGGGACGCCGTCGTGATCATGGACGCCGATCTGCAGCACCCTCCGGCCCTGCTGCCCGAGATGATCGCGCGCATGGACGCCGACGGCGCCGATCAGGTGATCGCCCGCCGCACCCGGGACGGCGAGGGCTGGCTGCGCAAGCGGATGTCCCAGCTGTACTACCGGCTTGTGCAACGGCTCGTGGAGGTGGAGCTCGGCGACGGCGTCGGTGACTTCCGTGCGCTCTCGCGCCGCGCCGTGGACGCGATCCTGCAGATGAGCGAGTCCAACCGGTTCTCCAAGGGCCTGTTTGCCTGGATCGGCTTCCGGCAGGTCACCATCGACTACACGAACGTCGGCCGCGACGCCGGCGAGTCCTCCTGGAGCTTCTGGTCCCTGCTGGACTACGGCCTGGACGGGGTCATCGCGTTCTCCCGCAAACCCCTGCAGGTCGCCTTCCATGTGGGGGTGCTGTCCGTCCTGGCTGGGCTGCTCTATCTGGCGTGGATGTTCGTCCAGTGGCTCACCGGGGGAGGGGCCACCGCTGGCTACTACACGACCATCGCCGCGGTGATCGTGCTCGGCGGCGTGCAGATGATGCTCCTGGGCATCACGGGGGAGTACATCGGCCGGATCCACCAGGAGGTCAAGCACCGCCCGATCTACCTGGTGGCCGACGTCGTCGGGCGCACCGAGGCCCGGCCCGGGGTCGAGGGCGTGCCGTACCAGGGTCCGCGTCCGGAGACCTCCGAGGGCTTCCGTGGCCTCGACTGAGCGCCGTGCCGCCCTGCCCCGGCTCTATGCCACCCACCGGGAGGGGCTGCACCGGCTCGTGCGGTTCGGCATCACCGGGGTGGCGAACACCCTGGTCAACTACCTGACCTACCGCCTGTTCCTGCTGGTGGTGAACTACCAGGTGGCCAACCTGGTGGCCTGGGCGGTGGCCGTGACGTTCTCGTTCTTCATGAACGCGCGCTTCACCTTCCGCACCCGCCCCACCTGGTCCAAGTTCGTGCGGTACCCGGCGACCTCCCTGGTGAACCTGCTGTTCACCTCCGTGGGCTCACTGATCGCCGTGAACCTGTTCCACGCGGACCAGCGCTACATCACGCTGATCATGGGCATCCTCGCCATCCCGGCGACCTACGCCCTCACCAAGTTCATCCTGAAGGACCCTCCGGGTGACCTCCCCGATGCCGCGGGAGCGACCGAGACCCCGGACCCCGCCCCCCACCCAGAGAGGCCCGCCCCGAGACCATGAGCCGCCCCACCGTCCCCACCCCGACGCCGTCCGCCGGCTCCCGTGCCGCACGCCCGGGACTGCCGGTGGGAGCCTCGGCCCACCGCCTGCTCGGCGGAGCCTGTGCGGCGGTGCTCGCACTGACCCTGCTCGGCTGGGCACTGCTGTACCGGAACGTGCTGTTCACCGGCGACGACTTCAACCACGTCAGCCGCGGCGGCCACCCTGGCGGGCGGATGAGCGCCGGCGAGATCTGGCAGAGCTACGTGACCGACTACACCCAGGTGAACGGTCGCGCCGCTGACGCCTTCGCACGGCTGATCCTGCAGAACGACGTCCACACCTGGCAGGTCCTCGGCCCGGTGGTCATCACCGCGATCACCGCGTGCATCGGCCTCTGGGCCACTCTTGGCGCACCCCGCGGGCTGCGCCGCGTGCAGATGGTGCCCGCCCTGCTGCTGGCCGCGGCGGTCCCGTTCGCCCTGCTGGCCGTGCGTCCTGTGGTCGGTGGACAGGTGTTCTTCTGGGTTACGGCGGCCATCGGCTACCTCACGGCGATCCTGCTCACGCTGATCTCCGGGCTGTACTTCGCCACGGCGCTGCGCCGGCCCGTGGCCCGCGGATGGGCCGTGGCCGCCGGGGCGGCCGTGGTGCTGACCCATCTGTTCCACGAGACCGCCTCCTTCGCGCTGATGGCGATCGTGGCGGCGTTCTGGCTCCTGGGCGGGCGTGCCGTGCGCACCCGTCAGAACCTGCTGATCTCGGGGGTGTCCGTGGCGGCCTTCCTGGCCAACGCCCTTGCCCCGGGGGCGCTCTCGCGGTTCAGCCGGTACGACTCCGAGCCCGCCGAGGGCGGCCTGGCCCAGCATCTGGCGAACGTCGAGCGGGGCGCCATCGTCCTGCTGAACCTCGTCTGGCCCGCCTTGGTCCTCATCGCCCTCGTGGTGGCAGTGCGCCTGCTCACCCGACGCACCGTCGCCGGGCTGAGCCTGCTGACCGGGACCGTGCTGCTGCTGGTGTGGGCCCTCGTTCGACACCTGGGTGCGGCCACCCCCGCCCAGCTCTACGCCCCCGAGGGGATCGACCGCGCCCAGCCGTACCTGTTCGCCGTGGTGCTGGGCCTGCTGGTCTGGTACGCGGTGGGCGTGGGTGCCGAGCTCGGCCGCACCCCGGCCCTGCTGCTGGCGGCCACCGCGGGCGCGGCGGCGATCCCCGTGGCGCTGGGCGCCTGGGACCGCGGACACGTGCCGGCGGCGTTCTTCGCCTACGCGTTCGCTCTCGCCCTGGCCCTGCCTGTGCTCACCGAGGCCTGGGCGGCCGGCCGTCGAGGTCCGGTGCTGGGGCTGGCTGCTCTGGCCTGCCTGGCCGCGGCGGGGACCGTCGTCGTCACGGGGGTGCAGACCGACCGCGGTCTGGCCGCGAACGCGCGCGTGTGGGAGGTGAGCGCCCGGCAGATCGAGCAGGCCAGGCAGGGCGAACGGGACGTCGTGTTCCTGCCCGATGCCCGGCGCATGCCCGCCCCGGCGTTGGTGTACCACAACGGGTGGAACGAGGCCCGGTTCGGCTACATCCGCTCCTACTACGAGATCCCCGCCGACGTGGAGATCCGCCACCGCTCGGCCCCCACCTCCCGGTGAACGCGGCGGCACCGCGCCGGAGCTCACCGTGCACCGTCGCGTGGGGTCCCTGCTTCGTTGCGGGGGAAGTCGTGTCCGCGCACGGTCCGCGTCCCATCCGGGATAGGTTGCGGGCATGAGTCAGACCGACGTGCAGCCGAGCCCCACCGCCACCGAGGAGCCCACCGGGCGGGAGTCGGGCGGGTTCACGTGGGACCCGGCCCGGTACGAGGGCTTTGCGGAGCACCGCGCCCGCCCATTCCACGATCTCGTGGGGCGCATCCGGGCGGAAGCGCCGCGCGTCGTCGTGGATCTGGGCTGCGGGCCCGGCTCGCTGACGCGGACCCTCGCCGAGCGCTGGCCGGAGGCGGAGGTCATCGGCCTGGACGACTCCCCGGCCATGCTGGAGACCGCCCGGGCCTCCCTGGAGGAGCCCGGCGCCCCCGCTAACCTGCGCTTCGACCGGGTGAACGCCTCGGTGTGGCGGCCGGGGGCGGAGATCGACGTCGTCGTGTCCAATGCGATGCTGCAGTGGATTCCCACGCACCGTCGCCTGATCCGCCGCTGGCTGGGTGACCTCGCGCCGGGGGCGTGGTTCGCCGCGCAGATCCCGCGCCCGTACCAGCAGCCCTCGCACGCCGCGATCCTGGCTTTGGCCGAGGATCCGGTGTTCTCGGAGGCGCTGCACGGTGTGGAGTCCACGCGCACGGTGGCCCCGCCGGAGGAGTACACCCGCCTGTTCCTGGAGGCCGGCTGGGCGCCGGTGGTGTGGGAGACCGAGTATCAGCAGGTGCTCACGGGTGAGGACCCGGTGTACCGGTGGACCTCGGGGGCGGCGCTGCGCCCGTCCCTGCAGGCGCTGGCCCGCTGGGACGCTGAGGAGGCCGCGGCTGAGGGTGCCGGGCTGCTGGAGCACTTCGTTGCCCGCTACAAGGCCCTCATGCGCGAGGCCTACCCGCCGGTTCCGGGGGTCGCCGCGCACGACGGCGGCCCGCTCACCATCTTCCCGTCCCGTCGCCTCTTCATGGTGGGGCGCAAGCCCGGGGCCTGACGGTCGACTCAGGCCTCGGCGGCCAGGCAGACCGCGGCACGGTGTCCGCCGGTGGCGAGGGAACGGTCGCAGGTGAACAGCGGGGCGGCGAGCCCTTCGGCCAGGGCTGCTGCGGCCGCGGCGGAGACCGTGAACCGGTCCCGCAGGGCCCAGATCCGCTCCAGCAGGGGGCTGAGGTCGTGGCGTACGAGGTCCAGTCCCTGCAGGTCCTCGAGGGCCTGCGCGGCCCGTTCCGAGCTGAGCGCCCCGGAGGCTTCGAGCCCGCGCAGGGCCTCGACCACCTCGAGGTCCACGGGGGAGGCTGCGTGCACGTCCCCGGCGAGCCCGGACAGCAGGGCGGCGGAGGGCTCGGCGCCGACGAGGGCGGTCAGCAGTGCGGAGGCGTCCACGACGATCATCGGCCGCGCTGCCCGAGCTCGGCGAGGATGGCTGCGGTGTCGGGGCCCTCGCCCCGGTCCCGCTCGCGCAGGCGGGCGACGATCTCGGCGTTGGTGGGGCGGGTGGCCAGCCGGGTCAGCTCGCCGGCCACGTAGACGGAAAGGGAGCGGCCGGCTGCGGCGGCGCGGTCCTTGAGGGTGTCCACCACAGAGGTGGGCACGTCACGGATGTAGAGCGTGGGCATGCGAGGACGCTATCACCACTGCAATCACTTTGCTAGCACGTCGTCTGGGCGCGCGACGACCGTCGCGACGTATGCATCAGAGAACATGCCACCTCTCAGCCTCGACATGAGGGGGCGGGGACGATGCGGCCCTATGGCCGCCGCCGTGTCACCAGCCTCGCGCGGCCCAGTCGTCGAGGTGGGGGCGCTCGGCCCCGAGGGTGGTGGAGTCGCCGTGGCCGGGGTGCACGAGGGTGTCGTCCTCGTAGACGTCGAACAGGCGCTCGGTGACGTCGGCCAGCAGGGAGCGGAAGTCGTCGTCGCTGTCGGTCTTGCCGACGCCCCCGGGGAAGAGGGAGTCCCCGGTGAACAGGACCGTGGGCTCGTCCGCCTCGGGGCGGTACGCCAGGGCCACGGAGCCGGGGGTGTGCCCGCGCAGGGCGATCACCTCGAGCTCGATCCCGTCCGCGCCGACGGTGTCCCCGTGCCGCAGCCGCAGGTCCGGGGCGACACCGGTGTCCTCGGCGATCGCGGCGGCGTCCTGCGCGCCGGCGGCGGTGGATGCCCCGGTGCCCTCGGCCAGCGCCGGCAGAGCCCGGATATGGTCCCAGTGCCGGTGCGTGGTGACGATCAGCTCCAGACGGGTGCGGCAAGGCGTGTCCGCCGCCGCGGAGTCCAGCAGGGCGTGCAGGGTGTCCGGCTCGTCCGCCGCGTCCACGAGCACCTGGGTGCCGGTGGTCTTCGACGTGATCAGGTAGACGTTGTTGTCCATCTCCGAGACGGAGACGGCACGCACTGTCACGGCGGGCAGATCATGCAGCAGGCGGGGAGCGGCGTCGGACATGGGGGACAGTCTACGGAGACGCCGCCGGCCGGCCCGGGACCGTGTCCGCCCCTCCGCCTAGACTGGCGCGGTGCCGAAGAACACCTCCGCGAACCAGGCCACCGCCCGTCCCGACGCCGCCACCACCGGTCACGACGCCGGCCCCGCCCACGCCGGCGGGCTCGCCTCCGGGCCCGGCAGCCGGGGCCGGGGCTCCGCCGAGCACGACCGCATCGTGGTCCAGGGGGCCCGCGAGCACAACCTCAAGGACGTGGACGTCTCCATCCCGCGGAACGCGATGGTCGTGTTCACCGGCCTGTCCGGCTCGGGCAAGTCCTCCCTGGCCTTCGACACGATCTTCGCCGAGGGCCAGCGCCGCTACGTGGAGTCGCTGTCCTCCTACGCTCGCATGTTCCTGGGTCGGGTGGACAAGCCGGACGTGGACTTCATCGAGGGGCTGTCCCCGGCGGTTTCCATCGACCAGAAGTCCACCAACCGCAACCCGCGTTCCACGGTGGGCACGATCACCGAGATCTACGACTACATGCGCCTGCTCTGGGCCCGCGTGGGCGTGGCCCACTGCCCCGAGTGCGGGGAGGTGGTCAGCCGGCAGACCCCTCAGCAGATCGTGGACCAGCTCGAGCAGCTGCCCGAGCGCACCCGCTTCCAGGTGCTCGCGCCCGTGGTGCGCGGCCGCAAGGGCGAGTTCGTGGACCTGTTCGCCCAGCTGTCCCAGCAGGGCTACTCGCGTGCCCTCGTGGACGGCGAGCTCGTGCAGCTGGCCGACCCGCCCACGCTGAAGAAGCAGGTCAAGCACACCATCGCCGTCGTCGTGGACCGCCTGGCCATGAAGGAGGGCATCCGCCAGCGTCTGACCGACTCGGTGGAGACGGCATTGAAGCTCGCCGACGGCCTGGTGGCCGTCGAGTTCGTGGACGTCGAGGTGGTCGATCAGAAGGGCAAGAAGAACACGGGGGAGTGGGGCGGCCGGGACTCCGAGGGCAACCCCCGGTTCCGGACGTTCTCGGAGAAGCTCTCCTGCCCCAACGGCCACGAGCAGACCGTGGACGAGATCGAGCCGCGCTCGTTCTCCTTCAACAACCCCTTCGGCGCGTGCCCGGAGTGCACCGGCATCGGCTCGCGCCTGCAGGTGGACCCGGACCTCGTGGTCCCCAACGACGAGCTCAGCCTCCAGGACGGAGCCATCGTGCCGTGGTCCCTGGGCAAGTCCACCTCGGACTACTGGCTGCGTGTGCTCGGCGGGCTGGCCAAGGAGATGGGCTTCCGCCTCACCACACCCTGGCGGGATCTCACCGCGGCCCAGCGCGACGCCATCCTCAACGGCAAGGACTTCAAGGTGGAGGTCTCCTTCCGCAACCGGTTCGGCCGTGAGCGTCGCTACACCACGGGCTTCGAGGGCGTGCTGCCGTACGTGATGCGCAAGCACGGGGAGACCGAGTCGGACAACGCCCGTGAACGCTACGAGTCCTTTATGCGCGAGATCCCGTGCCCGGTGTGCGCAGGGGCACGACTGAACCCGACCGTGCTGAACGTGCGTGTGGGCGGGCTGTCCATCGCGGAGGCCGCCGCGCTGCCCATGCGCGAGTGCCTGGCGTTCATGGAGGCGCTGGAACTGACCGAGCGGGAGCGGGCCATCGCGGACCAGGTGCTCAAGGAGATCCGTGCGCGCCTGCGGTTCCTGCTCGACGTCGGCTTGGAGTACCTGAACCTGGAGCGGCCGGCGGGCACGCTCTCGGGCGGGGAGGCCCAGCGCATCCGCCTGGCCACGCAGATCGGCTCCGGGCTCGTGGGTGTGCTGTACGTGCTGGACGAGCCCTCGATCGGCCTGCACCAGCGGGACAACCGTCGCCTGATCGAGACCCTCGTGCGGCTGCGCGACCTCGGGAACACGCTGATCGTCGTCGAGCACGACGAGGACACGATCGCCGAGGCCGACTGGATCGTGGACATCGGCCCGATGGCCGGCGAACGCGGCGGCGAGGTGGTGCACTCCGGCTCCCTCGAGGACCTGAAGGCGAACACGCGGTCGATCACCGGCGACTACCTGGCCGGGCGGCGGAGCATCCCGGTGCCGGAGCAGCGGCGGGCGCTGGACCCCAAGCGGAAGCTGACCGTGCGCGGGGCCCGGGAGAACAACCTCAAGGACGTCACCGTGGACATCCCCCTGGGTGTGCTCACGGCGGTGACGGGGGTGTCCGGCTCGGGCAAGTCCACGCTGATCAACGAGATCCTCTACAAGGTGCTCGCGGACCGGCTCAACGGCGCCAAGCTGGTGCCCGGCCGGCACCGGGGCGTGGACGGGCTCGAGCACCTGGACAAGGTAGTCCACGTGGACCAGAGCCCGATCGGGCGCACACCGCGGTCCAACCCGGCCACCTACACCGGCGTGTTCGACTCGATTCGCCAACTGTTCGCGCAGACCCCGGAGGCGAAGGTGCGCGGCTACCAGCCGGGGCGGTTCTCCTTCAACATCAAGGGCGGGCGCTGCGAGGCGTGCTCGGGTGACGGCACGCTGAAGATCGAGATGAACTTCCTGCCGGACGTCTACGTGCCCTGCGAGGTGTGCCACGGGGCCCGGTACAACCGGGAGACCCTGGAGGTCCGGTACAAGGGCAAGAACATCGCCGAGGTGCTGGAGATGCCGATCGAGGAGGCCGCGGAGTTCTTCAGCGCCTACACGCGGATCTCCCGGTACCTGACCACCCTGGTGGACGTGGGCCTGGGGTACGTGCGCCTGGGCCAGCCGGCCACCACGCTCTCCGGCGGCGAGGCCCAGCGCGTCAAGCTGGCCGCGGAGCTGCAGAAGCGCTCGAACGGGCGGACCATCTACGTGCTGGACGAGCCCACCACGGGCCTGCACTTCGAGGACATCCGCAAGCTGCTGCAGGTGCTGCAGTCCCTCGTGGACAAGGGCAACACGGTGCTGACCATCGAGCACAACCTCGATGTGGTCAAGAGCGCGGACCATGTGATCGACCTCGGCCCGGAGGGCGGCTCCGGCGGCGGCACGGTGCTGGCCACGGGCACGCCCGAGGAGGTCGCGCAGGTGCCCGAGAGCCACACCGGCCGCTTCCTGGCGGAGCTGCTCGCGTAGTCTGGAGGACCCACCCCCACCCGTGTCCGCGGGCCGTCCGGGGTGCACGAGACTGGAGGAGAGATGGCCACCTCGGAGCCGATCCGCCGCACCGCCGCGGCGCTGTTCCGCCTGACCTGCCGCCCGCAGGTGCGCGGCCTGGAGAACGTCCCCGCGCAGGGGCCGTTCATCCTGGCCTCCAACCACCTCTCCTTCTTCGACTCGCCGATTCTGCAGGCGCTGTGCCCCCGGCCCGTGCACTTCTTCGCGAAGGCGGAGTACTTCACCGGCACGGGGGTGCGCGGGCGCGCCCAGCGGCTGTTCTTCGAGTCCGTGGGCTCCATCCCGGTGTGCCGCGGCGAGCAGGCCGAGGCCGTGGCCGCCCTGGACGCCCTGGTGGAGCTGTTGGAGGCCGGCCAGGGTGTGGGGATCTACCCGGAGGGCACGCGCAGCCGCGACGGGCGCCTCTACCGGGGGCGCACGGGCGCGGCCTGGCTCTCGCTCACCACCGGCGCTCCCGTGGTGCCGGTGGGCGTGACGGGCACCGAGCGCCTGCAGCCGCCGGGCACCTCCGGTTTCCGCACCCACCGGTTCACGGTGACGGCGGGGGAGCCGCTGCACTTCGGGCACCCGGGCCGGCGTCACAGCCTGCCCCAGCGCCGGGAGGCCACGGAGGCGATCATGGCGGCCATCGCCGCGCTCTCCGGGCAGGAGCGGGTGGACACCTACAACGCCGCCCCCGCCCGGCGTGGCTGATCCGCGCACCTACCGCCCGGCACCGGGGGAGATCTCCACGTCCCCGGGCGTATACCGGTTCCGGGACGCCGACGGCCGCGTCGTGTACGTGGGCAAGGCCAAGAACCTGCGGGCCCGGCTGAGCACCTACTTCCAGGACCCGGCGCGGCTGAGCACCAAGACCCGCACCATGGTGTTCACGGCGGCCGCGGTCGAGTGGACGGTGGTCGCCTCTGAACTGGAGGCCCTGCAGCTCGAGTACACCTGGATCAAGGAGTACCGGCCCCGGTTCAACATCATGTACCGGGACGACAAGTCCTACCCGTACCTCGCCGTCACCATGAACGAGCAGTTCCCGCGGGTGCAGGTGATGCGCGGGGACCGCCGCCCCGGCGTGAAGTACTTCGGCCCGTTCCACCCCGCCAAGGCCATCCGCGAGACCGTGGACCTCATGCTGCGGGTCTTCCCCGTGCGCACCTGCTCGGCTGGGGTGTTCAAGCGCGCCCGCGCCCAGGATCGCCCCTGCCTGCTGGGGTACATCGGCAAGTGCTCGGCCCCGTGCGTCGGGCGGATCTCCCCGGCCGAGCACCGCGCACTGGCCCAGGACTTCTGCGACTTCATGGCCGGGGACGCCGGCCGGTTCATCGCCGGGCTGGAGAGGGCCATGGGCGAGGCCGTCGCCGAGCTGCGCTACGAGGACGCCGCCCGCCTCCGGGACGACATCGCCGCCCTGCGCCGCGTGTTCGAGCGCAACGCCGTGGTGCTGCCGGAGAACACCGAGGCGGACATCTTCGCGCTGCACTCGGACGAGCTGGAGACCGCCGTGCAGGTGTTCCACGTGCGCCAGGGCCGCATCCGGGGCCAGCGCGGCTGGGTTATGGAGCGTGTGGAGGACGTCGGCGAGGACGTCATGGTGGAGGAGCTGCTCAAGCAGGTCTACGGCGAGCACGCCGGGGACGACCGCATCCCCCACGAGGTGCTCGTGCCGGTCGAGCCGGCGGACGCCGAGGCCCTCCAGGAGTGGCTGTCCGGGCTGCGCGGGGCCCGCGTGAGCATCCGGGTGCCCCGCCGCGGCGCCAAGCAGGAGCTCATGGACACCGTGCGGGAGAACGCCCAGATGGCCCTGGCCCTGCACAAGAGCCGCCGCACCGGGGACCTCACCGCCCGCTCGGCCGCGCTGCGCGAACTCCAGGAGGCCCTCGAGCTGGACGAGCCGCTGCTGCGCATCGAGTGCTACGACATCTCCCACTCCCAGGGCACCAACGTGGTCGGCTCCATGGTGGTGGTGGAGGACGGCCTGCCCAAGAAGCGGGACTACCGCCGCTTCAACGTCACGGGGGAGGCCGCCCGGGACGACACCGCCTCCCTGCGGGACGTGCTGCGCCGCCGCTTCGCCCGGCTGGCCGCCGAGCGGCAGGACGGCGCGGTGCTCTCCGGGGCGGTGGACGCCGAGGAGGCCGGTGAGACCGAACGACGCTTCGCGTACCCGCCCTCGCTCGTCGTCGTCGACGGCGGCCCGCCCCAGGTGGCGGCGGCCGCGCAGGTGCTCGAGGAGCTCGGGCTGGACGACCTTCCGGTGATCGGCCTGGCCAAGCGCCTCGAGGAGGTCTGGCTGCCGGGAGACGAGTTCCCGCTGGTGCTGCCGCGCTCCTCGCAGGGCCTGTACCTGCTCCAGCGCATCCGCGACGAGTCCCACCGGTTCGCGATCGCCGGCCACCGCGCCCGCCGCAGCACCTCCATGACGCGCTCGGCGCTCGACGGCGTCCCCGGCCTGGGCCCGGCCCGCCGCCAGGCGCTGCTGACGCACTTCGGATCCGTCGAGCGCATCCGCACCGCCGGGGTGGACCGGCTCACGGAGGTCGCCGGCATCGGCCCGGCCCTGGCGCAGGCGGTGTACGACGCCCTCGCGGAGCCCGCCGCGGGCGAGGCTACAGTGTCCCCATGAATGTGGAGTCCCTGCAGCCCGAGAAACCGCCGACCACGGAAATCCTCGTGATCACTGGCATGTCCGGGGCGGGGCGCACCACCGCCGCCCATGCTCTCGAGGACCACGGCTGGTACGTGGTGGAGAACATGCCGCCGCAGCTGTTCGTGACCCTCGCAGACCTCGTGATCCGCAGCCCGGAGGCCTTCGAGCGCCTGGCCATCGTGGTGGACGTGCGCTCCCGCTCCTACTCGGGGGACCTGCACCATGCCCTGTCGCAGCTGGCCGCCACCGGGATCGACTATCGGATCGTGTTCCTCGAGGCGGACGACGACACCCTCGTGCGCCGCTTCGAGGCCGGGCGACGCCCGCACCCGCTGCAGGGCAGCGCACGCCTGCTGGACGGCATCCAGGCCGAGCGGGACCTCCTGGAGGGTCTGCGCGAGAACGCGGACGTCATCGTGGACACCAGTGACCTCAACGTGCACGGGCTGGCCACGGAGATCACCGAGCTGTTCACCGAGTCCGGCCCGGTGACCCTGCGCCTGAACGTGATGAGCTTCGGCTTCAAGTACGGGCTGCCCTCGGACGCCAACTTCGTGGCGGACATGCGGTTCATCCCCAACCCGCACTGGGTGCCGGCGCTGCGCCCGCTCACCGGCCTGGACGCCCCGGTCTCGGAGTACGTGCTGGGCCGGCCCGGGGTGGAGGAGTTCATCGGCTCCTACCTGCAGGCCCTCGGCCCGGTGCTGGAGGGGTACCGGAGGGAGAACAAGCACTACGCGACCCTCGCGATCGGCTGCACGGGCGGCAAGCACCGCTCGGTGGCGGTGGCCGAGGAGATCGCCCGCCGCCTCGGCCAGTGGCCCCGGGTCACGGTGCACCTGCAGCACCGGGATGTGGGGCGGGAATGACCGCCCCGCTCACCGGCCAGCTCCCGGTGCCTCCGGCGATCATCCGTCGCAGCCCCGGTGCCACCGGCAGCGCACGTCCGGACCTGCGGGTCACCGCCCTGGGCGGCGGACACGGCCTGTCGGCCTCACTCACGGCCCTGCGCTTGGTGGCCGGTCACCTCACTGCGGTGGTCACGGTGGCCGACGACGGCGGTTCCTCCGGCACCATCCGCCGGGAGATGGACGTGCTCCCGCCCGGGGACCTGCGCATGGCCCTGGCCGCCCTGTGCGATGACACCGACTGGGGCCGCACGTGGGCCCAGGTGATGCAGCACAGGTTCCGGGCCACCGCGGTGGCCTCGGACGAGTCCACGCTGGAGAACCACGCCCTGGGCAACCTGCTGATCGTGGCCCTGTGGGAGCTGCTGGGGGACCCGGTGGACGGGCTGCGCTGGGCTGGGGCGCTGCTGCGCGCCCACGGGGAGGTGCTGCCGGTTTCGCGTGTGCCGTTGACCATCGGCGGGGACGTGCTCACCACGGACGCCGACGGCGCCCTGCGCACCCGGCGCGTCCAGGGGCAGGTGGCGCTGGCCCGGGCCGCCCGGGAGGGCCGGGTGGCCGGGCTGGGTCTGATCCCGGAGGACGCCCCGGCCACCCCGGAGGCGCTATCGGCCATCGAGCTGGCCGACTGGGTGGTCATCGGGCCGGGCTCCCTGTACACCTCGGTGCTGCCGCACCTGCTCATGCCGGACGTCCGCGAGGCGCTCACGAGCACCCCGGCCGGCCGGATCTTCGTGTTGAACCTGCACACCGGCACCCAGGAGACCACGGGCATGACCCATGCGGACCACCTGCGGGCCCTGCGTGCGCATGCTCCGGGGCTGGGCCTGGACGTCGTCGTCGCGGATGCCGAGGCCGTGACGGACCGGGCCGCGGTGGTCCAGGAGGCCCGGCGGCTGGGCGCCCGGGTGGCGTTCAGTAGAGTGAGCAGCGCCCACGACCCCCAGGTCCACGATCCTCTGCGGCTCGCCGTGGCCCTCGCGGAGGCGATGGAGGGCTGAGCCGCCGCGCACCGATCCGAAGGAGGCGCCCCTTGGCGCTCACGATGACCCTCAAGGAGGAGCTGGCCCGTGTCCCGGTCAGCACCCTCGGCGAACGACGCGCGGAGACGGCCGCCATGCTGCGCTTCGCCGGCGGCCTGCACCTGGTCTCGGGGCGGGTCGTCATCGAGGCCGAGCTGGACCACGGTGCCTCCGCCCGGCGTCTGCGTGCGTCGATCACGGAGGTCTACGGCCACGTCACGGAGATCGTGGTGATCTCCGGGGGCAACCTGCGCCGCGGTCAGCGCTACGTGATCCGGGTGGTGCGCGGGGGAGAGGACCTCGCCCGCCAGACCGGCCTGCTGGATCAGCGCGGCCGCCCGGTGCGGGGTCTGGCCGCGGCCCTGGTGGGCGGCAGCACCGCCGAGACCGCCGCCCTGTGGCGCGGCGCCCTGCTCGCCCACGGCTCGCTCACCGAGCCGGGCCGCTCCTCCTGCCTGGAGGTCTCCACCCCGGGCCCGGAGGCCGCCCTGGCCCTGGTGGGGGCCGCGCGTCGTCTGGGTGTGGCGGCCAAAGCGCGGGAGGTGCGCCAGGGTGACCGCGTGGTGGTCCGGGACGGCGAGGCTATCGCGTCCCTGCTCAGCCAGGTCGGTGCCGAGCAGACCGCCACGCTGTGGCGGGAGCGCCGCGAGCGCAAGGAGGTGCGGGCCACGGCCAACCGGCTGGCGAACTTCGACGACGCGAACCTGCGGCGTTCGGCCCAGGCCGCCGTCGCGGCGGGGGCGCGGGTGGAGCGGGCCCTGGAGATCCTGGGCGATGAGGTCCCCGAGCACCTGGGGTATGCCGGGCGGCTGCGGCTGGAACACAAGCAGGCCTCGCTGGATGAGCTCGGCCGGCTCGCGGACCCGCCGATGACGAAGGATGCGGTGGCCGGGCGGATCCGTCGCCTGCTCGCGCTGGCGGATCGCCAGGCGGCCGCGAGGGGCATCCCGGGCACGACGTCGGCGGCGGGCTCCCAGGGGTAGGGTCGCCCGGGCATGGCGCCCCGGCGGGCCGTGCGGCCACAATGGTGCAGGTGTGGAATACCCCTGCCGGTGGCAGGGTTCGCCCCACCGAGGGCCCGGCGCACCGGCTGGGCCTCGGCTGACCTAGGAGGAACCATGACGGAATTCGTTCTGCCGGAGCTGGACTACGACTACGCCGCGCTCGAGCCGCACATCTCGGCCCGGATCATGGAGCTGCACCACTCCAAGCACCACGCCACCTACGTGAAGGGTGCCAACACGGCCCTCGAGAAGCTCGCCGCCGCCCGTGAGGCCGAGGACTTCTCCGCGATCAACCAGCTCTCCAAGGATCTGGCCTTCAACCTCGGCGGCCACACCAACCACTCGATCTTCTGGAAGAACCTCTCCCCGGACGGCGGGGACAAGCCCACCGGCGAGCTGGCCGCCGCGATCGATGAGCACTTCGGCTCCTTCGACAGGTTCCAGGCGCACTTCACCGCCGCCGCCCTGGGCATCCAGGGCTCCGGCTGGGCCGTGCTGGCCTACGAGCCGATCGGCGGCAACCTCGTGATCGAGCAGTTCTACGACCAGCAGAACGGTGTGCCCGTGGCCACCATCCCGCTGTTCCAGCTGGACATGTGGGAGCACGCCTTCTACCTGGACTACCAGAACGTGAAGGCCGACTACGTCAAGGCCGTGTGGAACATCGTGAACTGGGAGGACGTGCAGCGGCGCTTCGAGGCCGCCCGCTCCGGTGCCTCCGCCCTGGTTCTGCCTGCCTGAGCGAATGAACCCGCCCGGGGCCGCGGCAGCAGTGTCCGCCGCGGCCCCGGACTGAACCGGGTGCGCCCCAACGACGTGGCCGCCTGCCCATCCGACGACACACCGACGAGAGGGAGACCTGCCATGACCAAGATCGCCATCAACGGATTCGGACGCATCGGGCGCAACGCGCTGCGCGTCATCCTGGAGCGCACCCCGGAGCTGGAACTCGTGGCCGTCAACGACCTGGCGGACAATGAGGACCTGTTCTACCTGACGAAGTACGACACCATCCTGGGCACCTTCCCGGGCGAGCTGGAGATGTCCGAGGACGGCCTCGTGGTGAACGGCCGGACGGTGCGGATGCTCGCTGAGTCGGATCCGGCGAAGCTGCCGTGGGGTGAGCTGGGCGTGGAGATCGTGATCGACTGCACCGGCATCTTCACCTCCGGTGAGAAGGCCCGGGCCCACCTGGAGGCCGGAGCGAAGAAGGTCATCATCTCCGCCCCGGGCAAGGATGTGGACGGCACGTTCGTGATGGGTGTGAACGAGCACACCTACGACCCGGAGACCATGCACATCGTCTCCAATGCCTCCTGCACCACGAACTGCCTGGCACCCATGGTGAAGGTGCTGAACGACGAGTTCGGCATCGTGGACGGCATCATGACCACCATCCACGCGTACACCGGTGACCAGAACCTGCACGACAACGTCCACAAGAAGGACCGTCGCCGTGCCCGTGCGGCCGCGCAGAACATGGTCCCGACCTCCACCGGCGCCGCCAAGGCCATCGGTGCGGTGATCCCGGAGCTGGAGGGCAAGCTGGACGGCTTCGCCATGCGCGTGCCGACCATCACCGGCTCCGCCACCGACCTCACCGTGGAGCTCACCCGCCACGTCAGCGTGGACGAGGTGAACGAGGCCTTCCGCAAGGCCGCCGAGTCCGGCCCGATGAAGGGCCGCCTGGTGTACTCCGAGGACCCGATCGTCTCCTCGGACATCGTCACCACCGAGGCCGCGTGCACCTTCGACGCCCCGCTGACCAAGTCCATCGGCCAGACCGTGAAGATCATCGGCTGGTACGACAACGAGTACGGCTACACCTGCCAGCTGTTGGACCTCACCGCGCTCATCGCCTCCAAGCTCTGAGCTGCCCCGTGACCGCCCCGGCCCGCACCGACACTGCGTCGGCGCGGGCCGTCACGCTGTCCGCAGGTGCCTAGAATCGACATGACGGCACCGGCGCCGCCCCTGTGCGTGCGTGCGTGCCCGGACAGACCCCACCCCGGTTCCCGTCGCGCCAAGGAGGACGCCCGATGACCGCCAAGACCCTGAACGACCTGCTCTCCGCCGGAGTGCGCGGACGCACCGTGCTGATCCGTTCGGACCTGAACGTGCCGCTGGACGGGGGCGTCGTCACGGACGACGGGCGCATCCGCGCCTCGCTGCCGGCCATCAAGGACCTCGCCGACGCCGGCGCGAAGGTCGTCGTCATGGCCCACCTCGGGCGTCCTAAGGGCCAGCCGGACCCGGCGTTCTCCCTGGCCCCGGTGGCGGCCTGCATGGCGGAGCTGCTCGGCACCGAGGTGGACCTCGCCGAGGACGTGACCGGGCCGTCCGCGCAGCAGAAGGCGGCCGCCCTGGAGGAGGGGCAGGTCCTGCTCGTGGAGAACGTGCGCTTCGACGCCCGTGAGACCTCCAAGGACGACGCCGAGCGCGCCGAGCTCGCCGCCGAGATGGCCGCCCTGGCCGGTGAGGACGGCGCCTATGTGGGTGACGCCTTCGGCGCCGTGCACCGCAGGCACGCCTCCGTATACGACATCGCCGCGCAGCTGCCCGCCCACCAGGGCCCGCTGGTGGCTGGCGAACTCGAGGTGCTCACCCGCCTGACCGAGTCCCCTGAGCGCCCCTACGTGGTGGTGCTGGGCGGCTCGAAGGTCTCGGACAAGCTCGCCGTGATCGACAATCTGCTCGAGAAGGCCGATACCCTGCTGATCGGCGGCGGCATGGTCTACACCTTCCTGAAGGCCCAGGGCCACGAGGTCGGCGCCTCCCTGCTCGAGGAGGATCAGCTCGGCACCGTGCGCGGCTACCTCGACCGCTCCGGGAAGGACGCCGCCGAGATCGTGCTGCCCACGGACATCGTCATGGCCTCCGGCTTCGCCAAGGACGCCGAGCACGAGGTCCTGGCCGTGGACGCGCTCATCACCGGTGCCCACGGGGCGGACGCGATGGGCCTGGACATCGGTCCGGAGTCTGCCGCCGCGTTCGCCGAGCGCATCGCCGGTGCGAAGACCGTGTTCTGGAACGGCCCGATGGGCGTGTTCGAGTTCCCCGCGTTCGCCGAGGGCACCGCCACTGTGGCCCGCGCCCTCACCGAGGCGACGGCGGCCGGCGGGCTCTCCGTGGTGGGTGGCGGCGACTCCGCGGCCGCCGTGCGCTCCCTGGGCTTCGAGGACGACGCCTTCGGGCACATCTCCACCGGTGGCGGTGCCTCCCTCGAGTACCTCGAGGGCAAGACCCTGCCGGGCGTGAGCGCCCTGTCCGACGGCGTGGAGGCCTGAGCATGACCGCCGCACGCACCCCGCTGATCGCGGGCAACTGGAAGATGAACCTGGACCACCGCGAGGCCGTGACCCTCGTGCAGCGCCTGGCCTGGCTGCTGGGCGACGCCGGCCACGACCAGACGGCCGTGGAGGTGGCGGTGTTCCCGCCGTTCACGGACCTGCGCGCCGTGCAGACCCTGGTGACGGGGGACCGGATCGACCTGGCCTACGGCGCCCAGGACCTCTCCCCGGAGGACTCCGGTGCCTACACCGGGGACATCTCCGGCGCGTTCCTGGCCGCCCTGGGCTGCACCTATGCGATCGTGGGCCACTCCGAGCGCCGCACCCTGCACGCGGAGACCGACGACGTCGTCGCCGCCAAGGCCGCCGCCGCGCTGCGTCACGGCCTGTCCCCGGTGCTCTGTGTGGGCGAGGGCCTGGACGTGCGCCAGGCCGGCCGCCATGTGGAGCACACCGTGGCTCAGCTGGAGGGCTCCCTCGAGGGGCTCTCCGCCGAGCAGGTGGCCCGCACCGTCGTCGCCTACGAGCCGGTGTGGGCGATCGGCACCGGCGAGGTCGCCGGACCCGAGGACGCGCAGCAGATGTGCGCGGCCCTGCGGGCCCGTGTGGCCGAGCTGCACGGGGCCGAGACCGCCGAGGGTCTGCGGATCCTCTACGGCGGCTCGGTGAAGGGTGCCAACGCCCCGGAGCTGCTGGCCCAGGAGGACGTCGACGGCGCGCTCGTCGGCGGCGCCAGCCTCGACGCCGACGAGTTTGCTACGATCGTCCGGTTCGACGCGGCCCGCTGACGCGGGCCCCGGCGCCCGCACCGCGGGGCCGGACGGCACACCCCGAGAAGAGGTCCCATGGACGTTGTGACGCTGATCCTGCAGATCCTCGTCGTCCTGCTCAGCGTGGTGCTGATCCTGCTCGTGCTGCTGCACAAGGGGCGCGGCGGCGGTGTGTCGGACATGTTCGGCGGCGGGGTGACCTCCTCCATGAGCTCCTCCGGCTCCGCTCAGCGCCTGCTGACCCGCGTCACCGTGACCACCGCGGTCCTGTGGGGCGCGACGATCGTGGCCATCGGCCTGATCGCCCGGCTCTCCCTCGAGTTCTGATCGACGGCGAGTCCTGACCGGCCGCACACCGATCCGGTCCCGCCGACACCGCGGCCCCGACGCTGATGCGTCGGGGCCGTCGTGGTGTCCGGGGGATGCCGGGCTCAGCGTTCGCTGGCCTGCACCGCCGCCAGGTCCGCCATGGGCAGGCCCTCGGCGAGCACGGCGCCGTAGACCTCGTCCGGGTCCAGCCGGCGCAGCTCCTCGGCCAGGCAGTCCTGGTCCGTGCGCCGGGGCAGGGCGATGCGCTGCACTGGGCGGCCGTGCTGGTAGAGGCGGGCCACCTGGGACTGGGAGCGTGAGAGCACCACGTCCCCCTCGGGGCAGCGCAGCCGGACCGCGCGGATCCCGTGGCCGGCCTTGGAGTGGGTGATCGTCACCGGCAGGTGCAGCCCCCGGGTGAGCCAGGCGGCCAGCAGCATGGTGCTGGGGGAGTCCGGGGCACCGTCCACCGTCACCGAGCGGACCCGGTCCAGGTCCAGGTGGTCGAGGATCCCGGCCACCTGGATCCGCCACAGGGTCAGGCGGGTCCAGGCCATGTCGGTGTCGCCGTCGCGGTGGCCCTCGCGTAGGCTCCACAGGGCCTTCTCGGCGTCCGCGCAGCTGCTGGAGTCCGTGATGCGGCGGTGGGCCAGCCGGCCCAACGGGGTCTCCGAGGGCACCGCCGGCGGGGTCCCGGGCCACCACACCACGATCGGCGCATCCGGCAGCAGCAGGGCCGCCACGAGGGACTCGTCGGCGCGGGCGTTGGCGCCCTGGCACCACAGCACGACCACCTCGGAGGCACCGGCGTCGCCGCCCACGCGGATCTCCGCGTCGAGGCGGGTGGGGGCCTCGGGGTCGCCCAGGGCCAGCACGATCACCCGGCAGGGGTGTTCGAGGGAGGCGGCGTTGGCCGCGTCCACGGCCTGCTCGATGCCGGCGTCGTCTGTGGCGATCAGCAGGGTCAGCACCCGGCCCAGGGCCACCACGCCGGAGTCCTCGCGCACCGCGCTGATGCGCTTGGCCACCTGCGAGGTGGCGGTGTCGTGCATGCGGATCTTCACGGTCGCCTCCAGGTTCGTCCGTCGCGGGCCATGAGCGCGTCCGCCGAGGGCGGGCCCCAGGTGCCCGGAGCGTAGGGCTCCGGCGGGGTCGGCAGGGACGCCCAGTGCAGCTCGAAGGGATCCACGATCCGCCACGACAGCTCCACCTCCTCCTGCCGGGGGAACAGCGGGGGCTCGCCCAGCAGCACATCGAGGATCAGCCGCTCGTAGGCCTCGGGGGAGTCCTCGGTGAAGGCGTGGCCGTAGCCGAAGTCCATGGTCACGTCCCGCACCTCGGACTGGGTGCCCGGCACCTTCGAAGCGAAACGGATGGTGACGCCCTCGTCCGGCTGGACGCGGATCACGATCACGTTCTGCCCGTACCCCTCACTCGGGTGGGCCGGGAACACGAGGTGCGGGGGGTGCTTGAACACCACGGCGATCTCCGTGACGCGCCGGCCCAGGCGCTTGCCGGCGCGCAGGTAGAACGGCACGCCCTGCCAGCGGCGGGTGCGGATGCCCACCTTGAGCGCGGCGAAGGTCTCCGTGGTGGACTCCGGGTTGAACCCCTCCTCCTCGAGGAAGCCGGTCACCTCCTCGCCGCCCTGCCAGCCACCGGCGTACTGGCCGCGGGCCGAGGCCGCCTCCAGCTCCTCCGGGGTGTCCGGGACGGCGACGGCGGCCAGCACCTTCTCCTTCTCGGCCCGCAGGTGGTCCGCGGCGAAGGAGATCGGCTCCTCCATGGCGGTGAGCGCGAGCAGCTGCAGCAGGTGGTTCTGGATGACGTCCCGGGCGGCGCCGACGCCGTCGTAGTAGCCGGCGCGGCCTCCGATGCCGATGTCCTCAGCCATGGTGATCTGCACGTGGTCCACGTGTTCGGCGTTCCACAGCGGCTCGAAGATCCGGTTGGCGAACCGGAAGGCCAGGATGTTCTGGACCGTCTCCTTGCCGAGGTAGTGGTCGATCCGGAACACGGCGTCGGAGCGGAACACCCGCTCGATCACCGCGTTCAGCTCCTGGGCGGAGGCGAGGTCATGCCCGAAGGGCTTCTCGATCACCACGCGGCGCCAGGGGCCGTCGTCGGGCTGCTGGCGGTCGGCCAGGCCCTGGTCGGCCAGGTGCCGGCAGACGTCCTCGAACCAGTCCGGCGGGATGGACAGGTAGAACGCCGTGTTGCCCAGGGTTCCCCGGGAGGCCTCCAGCTCGGTGAGGACCTCATCCAGGCGCGCGTAGGCGGCGGCCTCGTCGAAGGCCCCGGAAACGAACCGCAGGCCCCCACGGAACTGGTCCCACACGGTCTCGTCGAAGGGCGTGCGGGAGCCGGCCTCCACGGCGGCGCGCACGTACTCGGCGAACTCGTCATCGGACCAGTCCCGGCGGCCGAAGCCGACCACGGAGAACGAGGGCGGCAGCAGCCCGCGGTGGGCGAGGTCGTACATCGCCGGCAGCAGCTTCTTGCGCGCCAGGTCCCCGGTGACGCCGAAGAGCACGAGCGCGGAGGGCCCGGCGATCCGGGTGAGGCGGCGGTCGCGGGGGTCGCGCAGCGGGTTGCGCGGCCGCCCACCCTGCTCAGCGGCCACGGGCGGCGGTCCTCAGCGCGGCCACACCGGCGGCGCGGTCGTGCAGGTGCAGGGTCACCACCGGACGGTCCTGCCCGCGCAGCACACGGGCGTCACCGGCGGCCTGGGCGGCGATCAGCTGGGCCAGGGTGAACGGGCGCCCGGGCACGGGCACGTCGGTGCCGGCCTCACCGGTGATCTGCACGAACACACCGGTGCGAGGCCCACCCTTGTGGTACTGACCGGTGGAGTGCAGGAACCGGGGGCCCCAGCCGAAGGTCACCGGCCGGCCCAAGGTCCGGGCGAGGTCCGCACGGATCTCGGCCAGGTCGGCGTCGGCGTGGCGGTCCAGGTAGGCGTGCACGGCCAGGTAGCCGTCCTCGGGCACGAGCGCGCCGGCGGCGGCGAGCACCCCGGCGAGGTCCTCGGCGCCGGCCACCTCGGCCGGGCCGGACACCTCCACGCCCTCGACGACGGCGTCGGCGGAGCGCTCCTGGGCGGGCGCGTCCAGCAGGCCGCGGGCGGCGGCCTTGGCGGCCTCCACGTCCGGCTGGTCGAACGGGTTGATGCCGAGCAGGCGGCCGGCGACGGCGGTGGCCACCTCCCAGGTCAGCAGCAGGGCCCCGAGGGAGCCGGACAGGCGCACGCCGTCGGCCGGGGCCTCGGCGTCGTCCTCCTCGGCCACCAGTGCCACCTGCAGCAGGTCCGCGGCGTCCCACGTGGTCTCCGGGTCCCCGGCCTGCACCACGACCGGCAGCAGGCCGGTGCCGTCCTTGCCCGTGGACTCGGCGATGAGCTGCTCGATCCAGTCACCCAGGCCCACGATGCCGGAGCCGCGGTCCTCGAGCACCACCTTGTCCCGCAGGGGCGTGGTGCCGCCCAGGGCGGCGCCGAGCTGCAGGCCCGGGTTGGCGTCGTCGTCCTCCACGAGCACGCCCAGGGCGTCCTCGGCCTCGTCGAGCAGGGCCAGCACGTCCACCCCGGCCAGGGCCGAGGGCACCAGCCCGAAGGCGGTGAGCGCCGAGTAGCGGCCTCCGACGGTCGGGTCCGCGGTGAACACGGCCCGGTACCCGGCCTCCTGCGCGGCCTCGTGCAGGGGCGAGCCCGGGTCGGTGACCACCACGACCCGGCGGGTCGGGTCGATGCCCGCGGCCTTGAGGGCGTGCTCCACAATCCGCCGCTGCGAGTCGGTCTCCACGGTGGAGCCGGACTTGGAGGACACCACCAGCACGGTGCGCTCGAGGTCCTCGGCGACGACGGCGGCCACCTGGTCCGGGTCCGTGGAGTCGAGGACCTCGAGCTCCACCCCGGCGGTGGCGGCGATGACCTCGGGGGCCAGGGAGGAGCCGCCCATGCCGGCCAGGACCACGCGGGTCAGACCCTCGGCGCGCAGCTGCTCGGCCAGGTCCGTGACCCGGCGGGCGACCTCGCGGGACTCGTCGAACAGGCTGATCCAGCCCAGGCGGCGGGAGGCCTCGTCCCGCGCGGCCGGACCCCACAGGTCCGGGTCCTGCGCGGCCAGGCGCGAGGCCACGCGGTCCTCCACGAGGGAGGGGACGTGGCGGTCGATCGCCTCGAGGGCGGATCCGGCGGCGGTGAGGCCGAGAGAGCTCATGGGGGGTCCTTCCGGTGCGGCGGGAGTGTCGGGGTGTCGGATCAGGAGTGGGCGGCCAGGCCGGCCCGGACGGAGGCGAGTAGCTCGGCCCAGGCATCCTCGAACTTGGCCAGGCCCTCGGCCTCGAGGCGCTCCACGAGCTCGTCGTAGGACACGCCGAGCGCGCCGATCGCGTCCAGGTCGGCCTCAGCCTGGGCGTAGGAGTCCGTCACGGCGCCGCGGACGACCTCGCCGTGGTCGGCGAAGGCCTGCAGGGTCTTCTCCGGCATCGTGTTCACGGTGTCCGGGGCCACCAGCCCGGTCACGTACAGGGTGTCCGGCAGGGCCGGGTCCTTCACACCCGTGGAAGCCCACAGGGGCCGCTGCACGGGAGCGCCGGCCGCCTGCAGCAGGCGCCAGCGCTCGGTGTCCTGCACCTGCTCGAAGATCCGGTAGGCCAGGCGTGCGTTGGCCAGGCCGGCCCGGCCGGTGAGCCCGGCCGCCTCCGTGTGGCCCTCGGCGGCCAGGGCGCGCAGCTGGGCGTCGACGTCCGTGTCCACGCGGGAGACGAAGAACGAGGCCACCGAGTGGATGCCGGCCAGGCTGTGGCCGTTGCGCTGGGCCTCCTCGAGCCCGGCCAGCCAGGCGTTGACCACCTCACGGTAGCGGGGCAGGGAGAAGATCAGGGTGACGTTGACGCTGATGCCCGCGCCCAGCACGGCGGTGATGGCCGGCAGGCCCTCGCGGGTGGCCGGGATCTTCACCATGAGGTTGGGGCGGTCGATCTCCTCGGCCAGCGCGCGAGCCTGGGCCACGGTCGCCTCGGTGTCCCGCGCCAGGCGGGGGTCCACCTCGATGGAGACGAAGCCGTCCCGGCCGCCGGTGGCCTCGTGCACGGGGGCGAGCAGATCGGCGGCGCGGCGCACGTCCGTGGTGGTCAGCGCCGTCACCGCCTCCTCCACGTCCGCGCCGGCAGCCGCCAGCTCGGCCAGCTGGGCCTCGTAGGCGTCCGCATGGGCCAGGGCGGCGGCGAAGATCGAGGGGTTGGTGGTCACGCCCGTCACGGTGCGGGTGCGGATGAGGGTCTCCAGGGAGCCCTCATCCAGGCGGGTGCGGGAGAGGTCGTCCAGCCACACGGACACGCCGGCCTCGGCGAGGGCGGTGGTCGCGGGGCTCTGGACGGCGGCGGCGGCGGGATTCTGGTCGGTCATGTCCGGATGCTCCTCAGCGGGGGTCTGCGGGGATGGGCTGCCGGGTGGCGGTGCGGGCTCAGAGGAGTCCGCGGGCGGTCTCGGCCACGTTCTGCGCGGTGAACCCGTACTTGCGCAGCAGCGCCGGGCCGTCTGCGGACTCGCCGAAGTGCTCCAGGCTCACACGGGCGCCGAGGGAGCCTGCCGTGGCCGTCCAGCGGTACCAGGGCATGGCGATCCCGGCCTCCACCGAGACCCGCACCGGGGCATCGGCACCGGAGGGCAGCACGCTCTCGCGGTACTGCTCGTCCTGGTCCTCGAACCACTCCAGGCAGGGGGCGGAGACCACCCGTGTGGGCACGCCCTCGGCCTGCAGCAGCTCGCGGGCGGCCACGGCCACCGACACCTCGGAGCCGGTGGCGATCAGCACCACGCGAGCCGGGGCCGCAGCACCCGAGGCGTCCGCGGCGTCGACCAGCACGTACGCGCCGCGGGCCACGCCCTCGGCGGAGGCGAACCCGGCCTCCTCGCGGGGGAGCACGGGCACGTTCTGGCGGGAGAGCACCAGGCCGGCCGGGCGCTCGTGGCGCTCGAGCACGGTGCGCCAGGCCCAGGCGACCTCGTTCGCGTCGGCGGGGCGGACGACGTCGAGCCCCGGGATGGCGCGCAGGGCGGCCAGGTGCTCCACAGGCTGGTGGGTGGGCCCGTCCTCGCCCAGGCCCACGGAGTCGTGGGTCCACACGTACACGCTGGGGGTGCCCATCAGCGCGGCCAGGCGCACGGCGGCGCGCTGGTAGTCGGAGAACTGCAGGAACGTGCCGGCGTAGGGGCGGGTCAGCTCGCTCAGAGCGATGCCGTTGACGATCGCCCCGGCGGCGAACTCGCGGATCCCGAAGTGCAGCACGCGGCCGTGCTCGTCGCCCTGCCACGTGGCGGTGGACCGATGCGCGGGGAGGAAGGACGGCTCGCCCTTCATGGTGGTGTTGTTGGAGCCGGCCAGGTCCGCGGACCCGCCCCAGAGCTCGGGCATCACGGGGGCCAGGGCGTTGAGCACGGTGCCGGAGGCGGCACGGGTGGCCACGCCCTTCTCGTCCGGCTCCCACGTGGGGAAGGCCTCGGCGAAGCCCTCGGGCAACTCACGGGCGAGGAGGCGGTCGTAGAGGCGGGCCCGCTCGGGGTGGGCCTGCCGCCACGCCTGGTACGCCTGCTCCCAGTCCGCGCGGTAGCGGGCCGAGCGCTCACCCACGGACCGGGCGTGGGCGAGCAGATCCGGGTCCACGGCGAAGCTCTCCTGCGGGTCGAAGCCCAGGTGCTCCTTGAGGGCGGCGACCTCGTCCGTGCCCAGCTTCGAGCCGTGGATGCCGCCGGTGTTCTGCTTGGTGGGGGAGGGCCAGCCGATCACGGTGCGCAGCCGGATGAGGGAGGGGCGGCCGGTCTCGGCCTTGGCAGCGGCGACGGCGTCGTAGAGGGCTCGCACGTCCTCCGTGTACTCGGTGACCTCGTGGCCCTCAGCGCCGTGGGTCCAGTCGACCTCCTGCACGTGCCAGCCGTAGGCCTCGTAGCGGGCGGCGACGTCCTCGGTGAAGGCGACGTCCGTGTCCTCCTCGATGGAGATGCGGTTGGCGTCGTAGATCACTACGAGGTTGCCCAGCTCCTGGTGGCCGGCCAGCGAGGACGCCTCCGAGGACACGCCCTCCTGGAGGTCGCCGTCGGAGGCGATCACGAACACGTGGTGGTCGAAGGGCGAGGTGCCCGGGGCGGCGTCCGGGTCCAGCAGGCCGCGCACGCGGCGCTGGTCGTAGGCGAAGCCCACGGCGGAGGACAGCCCCTGACCCAGAGGGCCGGTGGTCATCTCCACGCCGTCGGTCATGAAGTGCTCGGGGTGGCCCGGGGTCCTGGAGCCCTCGGTGCGCAGGGCCTTGATGTCCTCGAGCTCCAGGCCCATGCCGGCGGCGAACAGCTGCAGATACTGGAGGACGGAGGCGTGACCGGCCGAGAGGATGAAGCGGTCGCGGCCGGCCCAGCGGGCGTCGGCCGGGTCCAGGTGCATCACGTTCTGGTAGAGCTGCCACGCCACCGGCGCCAGGGAGATGGCCGTCCCCGGGTGGCCGTGGCCGGCCTTCTCCACGGCGTCCGCTGCCAGCACCTTGAGAGTGTCGACCATCCGCTGGTCGGCGTCGTCGTACACGAACTCCCGGGCAGGCGCGGTGCGGTCGAGCGAGGTGTCCTGGCGTGCGTCGGTCACGGTGTGGCTCCTTGGCGTGGGGGCGGGGAGGTCGGCGGTCGCCGGCGGGCGGGACGGCGCCGGTCCCCAGCCTAGTGCCGCGAGCGCTGCCGGGGCCTCCGCGGCGATTCCCCCGGCGGCGAACGGGTCGGGGCCAGTAGGATGGGCCGACGCCCGGTCCGTCCGCGGCGCGCCCCGTCCCCTCACCGTGAGTTCCCGATGTCATCCTCCGTGGAGTCACCCTCTCCCGCTCCCGCCCGCGGCGCCCACCGCGCCGACGCGGCGTCCTCGCGTCCGCGCGTCCCCCTGGCCCGCAAGGCTCGTGCCTATCTGCAGCTGACCAAGCCGCAGGTGATCGAACTGCTGCTGGTGACCACGCTGCCCACCATGATCTTCGCCCAGCGCGGCTTCCCGGACGTGCTGACGATGGCGGCCACGCTCGTCGGCGGGGCGTTCGCGGCGGGCGCGTCGGGGGCGTTCAACTGCTACATCGACCGGGACATCGACCGCGTGATGAAGCGCACCGAGCGGCGTCCGCTGGTCACCGGGGAGGTGAGCCCGAGGGAGGCGCTGGTGTTCGCGTGGACGCTGGCGGTGCTGTCCGTGGTGATCCTGGGGTTCGGGGCGAACTGGTTGGCCGCGGCCCTGGGCGTGGCGGCGATCTTCTTCTACGTGGTGGTGTACTCGCTGATCCTTAAACGCCGCACGGAGCAGAACATCGTGTGGGGCGGGATCGCCGGATGCTTCCCCGTGGTGATCGGCTGGGCGGCGGTGCGCGGCACGGTGGAGTGGCCGGCGATCGTCCTGTTCACGGTGATCTTCCTGTGGACGCCGCCGCACTACTGGCCGCTGTCCATGAAGTACAAGCGGGACTACCAGAACGCCGGGGTGCCGATGTTGGGTGCGGTGGCCTCGGCCCGGCTGGTGTCCAACCAGGTGGTGTTGTATGCCTGGGCCACGGTGGCGTGTTCGCTGCTGCTGGTGCCGATGGGCTGGGCGGGGATCGTGTACACGGCGGTGGCGCTGGCCGCGGGCGGCTGGTTCGTGTGGGAGTCGCATGTGCTGCAGCGGCAGGCCCAGCGGGAGGACTTCGAGGATCGCAGAGCGATGCGCGTGTTCCACCTGTCCATCACGTACCTGACGCTGCTGTTCATCGCGCTGGCGGTGGACCCGTTCGTCGGGCAGCCGTTGATGCCCTCCCCGTCCGGGCGCTGAGGGCCCGGTCCTCCGCCCCGTACGACGACGGCGCCCCCTCCACGTGGAGGGGGCGCCGCCGCCTGTGGCCGCGGTGGTGGGCCGAGCGGTCCGGGGCTCAGGCCGTGGCGGGCACGGTGTACCGGCTGGTCTGGCGCTGCCAGGCGAGGGTGGAGGCGAGGATCACGAGCGTGGAGCCGAGCAGGTGCAGGATCACCACGCCCACGGGCAGACCGGTGAAGTGCTGCCAGTAGCCCACGGCCGCCTGGGCCACCACGGCGGCCACGAGGAACACGGCGGAGGAGCGCTGGGCCGCGGAGGCTCCGGGCTGGCGGCGGGTGAGCACGAGCAGCACGATCGCCGCGCCGAGCACGAGGTAGGCGGGCAGGGCGTGGGCGCGGGTGATCACGAGGGCGTCGAAGGCGTGGCGGGCGGCGTCCGGGTCGCCGGAGTGGGGGCCGGTGCCGGTCACCACGGTGCCCAGCACCACGACGACGGCCCCGGCCAGGAACACGGTCCAGGCTGCGGCCCGGCTGGCGGGGGTGGTGGCGCCGTCGGCCACGCGGGCACCGGGGCCGTGCTGCAGCTCGGTGCGCACGCGCAGCAGCAGCATGGCGGCCAGAACGATCATGACGGCGGAGGCGATGTAGTGCGCGGCCACGATCCACGGGTTCAGGCCCATGCGGACCGTGATGCCGCCGAGCACGGCCTGGAACAGGACCCCGCCGAGCACAGCCCAGGCCAGGGCGACGACCTCCCCGTGGGTGCGGCGCATGCGGACCACGGCCAGGACCATCAGCAGGGCGAACGCGGCCAGGACGCCGGTGAGGGTGCGGTTGCCGAACTCGATGAGTCCGTGCCAGCCCATCTCCGGGGTGGTGGTCAGGGACTCGGGGGTGCACGTGGGCCAGGTGGGGCAGCCCAGCCCGGAGCCGGTCACGCGCACCACGCCGCCGGTGACGACGATGGTCATGTTGGCCAGCAGGTTCAGCCAGGCCAGCAGGTGGGCGAAGGGGCCCATCCTCTCGGGCAGGTGCAGGCCGGCGGACTCCGGTGCCGCGTCGGCGGTGCGGGGCTCGGCGGGGGAGGGGGCGGACACGGTGGGTCTCCGATCGGTCGGGGAGGGGTCGGCGGGGGTGGTTCAGGGGAGGTCAGGGGCGCCAGCGGAACCAGCGCAGGGCGGCCAGCAGCGCCAGTGCGGTCCAGGCGACCAGCACGAGCAGGGCGCCGGGGTGCCAGGCGCCCTCGGTCAGCCCGGCGCGCAGTGCGGCCCCGAGCGCGCCGGGTGGCAGCAGCTCGAGGGCGGGCCAGCGGGCGGGGAAGACGGTGCCGCCGACGGCGCCGACGAGCACCCACAGCAGGTTGGCGAGCGCGAGGGTCGCCTCGGGGCGGGCGGTGCCGGCCAGCAGCAGGCCCAGGGCGGTGAAGGCGGCGGCTCCCAGCACGAGGGCGAGGCCGGCCGGCAGCAGTCCGGCCGGGTCCGGGCGCCAGCCCAGGGCCAGGCCGGTCCCGCCGATCAGGGCGGTCTGCACGAGCAGCAGCAGGGCCACGGAGACGGCCTTGCCGGCGACGAGCCCGCCGGTGCCCAGCGGGGTGGTGGCCAGGGCGGCGAGCACGTCGTAGCGGCGTTCGAAGCCGGTGGCGATGGCCGTGGCGGTGAACCCGGAGCTGACCACGGCCAGGGCGAGCACGCCGGGCACGGCCAGGTCCAGACCGGAGCGGCCGGGGCTGTCGAGAAGGCCGGAGGCGTGCACACCGACCAGGGTCAGCAGGGGCAGCAGGACGGTCACCAGCAGCTGTTCACCGTTGCGCAGGGCGGCGCCGGTCTCGTAGAGGCTCTGGCGGGCGATCCGCACGGGCAGCGAGGCCGCGCGGGCGGTGGGGGAGGCGGTCATGGGCGCCCCCGTCCGTACTCTTCGGGCCCAACGGGCGTCTCGCACCCGGCCGGGGCGGCCTGCTCACGCAGTACTTGCTCGAGGCTGAGCACGGCCCGCTCCCAGCGGACCGGCAGCAGCCCCTGCGCGCTCCAGCCCTCGGCCAGGGCGGTCAGGTCGGCGGGGTCGGCCACGCCGGTGATCCGGGCACCATGCCCCGCAGGGGTCACCTGCACGGTGAATTGCGGGGCGGCCATGGCAGCCCAGCGGGCGACGGCGGCCGGGTCGGCGTCGCCGAAGTCCACGTCCACGACGTCGTCCCCGCCCACCCGGGTGATCTCGGCCAGGGGGCCGGAGCGGACGATCCGCCCGGCCCGCAGTACGGCGACGTCGTCCGCGAGGCGCTCGGCGTCGTCGAGCAGGTGCGTGGTCAGCACGACGGCGGCCCCTCGCCGGGTGTGCTCGCGGACCACCTCGTGCACCACGGGGCGGGTCTCGGGGTCCAGGCCGGCCGTGGGCTCGTCGAGGAAGAGCACGTCCGGACGGCCCACGAGGGCCGCAGCCAGGGCTGCGCGCCGGCGCTGCCCTCCGGAGAGCCGCCGCAGGGGGCGGTGGGCCACATCCGCGATCCGCAGCCGCTCGAGCAGGGCGTCCGGGTCCTCGGGCCGGCGGTGCAGGGAGGCCACATGGCGTACGAAGCGGCGGGCGGACACCGACGGCGGCAGCCCGCCCTCCTGCCACATCACGCCGATCCGGGCGCGCAGCTCGGCGGGGGCGTGCCAGGGGTCGCGGCCGAGCACGCGCACGGTGCCGGCGTCGGGCCGGTCCTGGCCGTGGCACAGGCCGAGGGTCGTGGACTTGCCGGCCCCGTTGGGGCCCAGGAGCACCGTGACGGCGCCGGCGCGGGCGGTCAGGTCCACCCCGCGCAGCACGGGTGTGGCGGCACGACCCCGGCCCAGGGTGCGGTGGACCCCGTCGAGGGCGAGCGCCTCGGTCGCGGCGGTCGGGGAGGTCGTCGGGAGCACCGGGCCAGTCTAGGCCGGGAGCCCGCCCCGACCGCTCCGTGACGGGGGAGAACGGGGCTGTCCGGTGAGGATCGACTGACTTGAACGGGTCCAGATGAATAGGACATAGTGGGATTGTGTATTCCGACCAGACCCTCGCCCCTGCCCCCTCGGGCACACGCGAGCGCGTGCTGGAGCAGGTCCTCACCGCCGGACCCGTGAGCGCGGCCGAGATCGGCCGAGACCTCGACCTCACCGCCGCCGCAGTGCGCCGCCACCTCGACGCGCTCGAGGAGGAGGGCCTCGTGGCCGTCAAGGCCGTCACCGCCTCCCGGGGGGCCGGCCGGCCCTCCCGCCGGTATGTGGTCACTGAGCAGGCCCAGCGCCGCCTCGGCGACGACCACCTCACCGTGGCCCTGGAGGCCATCGACCGTCTGGCCGAGCTCGGCGGCGAGGACGAGGTGCGCCGCCTGGCGCGCGAAGCGTTCGCCCCCGTCGAGCGCGACTACCGGGCCGCCGTCGGGCAGACTGACCCGGACCTGCCCGAGCGCACCCGCGTGCTGGCCGAGGTCCTGGAGGCCCACGGCTACGCCGGGTTCGTGCGTCATGTGGGTGCCGGTCTGGCCCCCACGCTGCGAGCGGACCAGGTGTGCCAGGGCCACTGCCCGCTCCAGGGAATCCCCGAGCGTCACGCGCAGTTCTGCGAGGAGGAGACCGCGCTGTTCGCGCGACTGCTCGGCGTGGACGTGCGCCGGCTGTCCACGCTGGCCACGGGCGGGCACGTGTGCACCGCCCATGTGCCCCTGGGCCGCGACGAGACCATCACTTCCCACCGATCAGACCCGACCGAGAACCAGAGAGGCTGAGATGACCGACCAGATCGTCCAGCGGGACACCGCGGAGGGCGCCGACCCCGGCGTCATCCACGAGATCCTCGAGAAGAACCCCGAACTGAACGCCATCGGCGCGTACCAGTACGGCTGGGCCGACCCGGACGCCGCCGGCGCCTCGGCGCAGCGCGGCCTCAACGAGGACGTCGTCCGCGACATCTCCGCCAAGAAGTCCGAGCCGGAGTGGATGACCAAGCTCCGCCTCAAGGCGCTCAAGTACTTCGACCGCAAGCCGATGCCCGCCTGGGGTCCGGACCTGTCCGGGATTGACTTCGACAACATCAAGTACTTCGTTCGCTCCACCGAGGGCCAGGCCAAGACCTGGGAGGACCTGCCGGAGGACATCCGCAACACCTACGAGCGTCTGGGCATCCCGGAGGCCGAGCGTGAGCGCCTCGTGGCCGGCGTCGCCGCCCAGTACGAGTCCGAGGTGGTGTACCACCAGATCCGCGAGGACCTCGAGGCCCAGGGCGTGGTGTTCCTGGACACCGACACCGCCCTCAAGGAGCACCCGGAGATCTTCGAGGAGTACTTCGGCACCGTGATCCCGGTGGGGGACAACAAGTTCGCCTCCCTGAACACCGCCGTGTGGTCCGGCGGCTCCTTCGTGTACGTGCCCAAGGGTGTGCACGTGGAGATCCCGCTGCAGGCCTACTTCCGCATCAACACGGAGAACATGGGCCAGTTCGAGCGGACGCTGATCATCGCGGACGAGGACTCCTATGTCCACTACATCGAGGGCTGCACCGCGCCGATCTACAAGACCGACTCGCTGCACTCGGCGGTCGTGGAGATCGTCGTCAAGAAGAACGCCCGCGTCCGGTACACCACCATCCAGAACTGGTCCACGAACGTGTACAACCTCGTGACCAAGCGCGCCGTGGTCGAGGCCGGCGGCACCATGGAGTGGGTGGACGGCAACATCGGCTCCAAGGTCACCATGAAGTACCCGGCGGTCTACCTCACCGGTGAGCGGGCCACCGGCGAGACCCTCTCCGTGGCCTTCGCCGGCCAGGACCAGCACCAGGACACCGGCTCCAAGATGGTCCACATGGCCCCGAACACGTCGAGCTCGATCGTCTCGAAGTCGATCGCCCGCAACGGCGGCCGCGCGGCCTACCGCGGGCTCGTGCAGGTGAACGAGGGCGCCCACGGCTCGGCGAACTCCGTGGTGTGCGACGCCCTGCTCGTGGACACCGTCTCCCGCTCGGACACCTACCCGTACATCGACATCCGCGAGGACGACGTCACCCTCGGCCACGAGGCCACCGTGTCCCGCGTGTCCGAGGAACAGCTCTTCTACCTGATGAGCCGCGGCCTCTCCGAGGACGAGGCCATGGCCATGATCGTGCGCGGCTTCATCGAGCCGATCGCGCGCGAGCTGCCCATGGAGTACGCCCTCGAGCTGAACAAGCTGATCGAACTGCAGATGGAAGGATCGGTGGGCTGAGTTGACCGACACCGTGGAGAACACCGACCGCCACCTCATCCCCGGCATGGGGGAGGAGGGCGAGAAGCTCGCCGGCGGCCAGGACGCCGGCACCCGCGTGGCCACGCGCCGCGCCGGCCAGTCCCGTGCCGACCGAGTGGCCTCGAAGGACCTCGCCGACTTCCCCGTGCTCACCGGCCGGGAGGAGGACTGGCGCTTCACCCCGCTGGACCGCCTGCGAGGCCTGCACCTGCCCGAGGGCGACGACGCCCGCCTCACCGGTGCCGCCCCCGAGGTCACCGTGGCCGCCCAGGAGGGCGTGACCGTGGAGACCGTGGGTCGCGAGGACTCCCGCGTGGGCTCCGTGCTCACCCCGGACGACCGCGTCTCGGCCGCCGCATGGGCCTCGTTCGAGCAGGCCCTCGTCGTGACCGTCGTCGGCCGTCCGGCCGAGCCCGTGCGCATCGAGGTGACCGGCAGCGGCAGCGAGCCCGCCGCCGCGCACCTGACGGTGATCGCCGAGGCCGACGCACAGGCCGACGTCGTGATCACCCACCGCGGCACCGCCGTGGTGGCCGCGAATGTCGAGTTCGACGTGCGCCGCGACGCCCGCCTGAACGTCGTCTCCGTGCAGGCCTGGGACCGCGAGGCCGTGCACGTGGCCGCGCACCAGGCCTCCGTGGACACCGGCGCCCACCTGAAGCACGTCACCGTGACCCACGGCGGCGACCTCGTGCGCCTGACCCCCACCGCCCGGTTCGCGGCCGAGCGGGGTGAGGCTGAGATGTACGGCCTGTACTTCGCCGACGCCGGCCAGCACCTGGAGAACCGCCTGTTCGTGGACCACAACCGCCCGAACTGCGTCTCCAACGTGCTGTACAAGGGCGCACTGCAGGGCGAGGACGCGCACACCGTGTGGGTGGGCGACGTGCTGATCCGCTCGGAGGCCGAGGGCACGGACTCGTACGAGAAGAACGAGAACCTGCTGCTCTCGGACGGCGCCCGCGCCGACTCCGTGCCGAACCTGGAGATCGAGACCGGGGTGATCGAGGGCGCTGGACACGCCTCCGCGACCGGCCGGTTCGACGAGACCCAGCTGTTCTACCTGATGGCCCGGGGCATCCCGGAGAACGAGGCCCGCAAGCTGATCGTGCGCGGCTTCCTCAACGAGATCCTGCAGAAGATCGGCATCGCCGACGTGGAGCAGGAGCTCACCGACGTCATGGAGGCCGAGCTGCGCATCGCCGCGCTCTGAGCCCCGCCCCACCCACGCCTTCCCAAGGAGACACACCCCATGGCAACCCTGCAGATCACCGACCTGCACGTGCAGATCGAGACCGACAACGGCCCCAAGGAGATCCTCAAGGGCCTCACCCTGACCATCAACACCGGCGAGACCCACGCCATCATGGGCCCCAACGGCTCCGGCAAGTCCACGCTGGCCTCCACCATCGCCGGCCACCCCCGCTACGAGGTGACCTCCGGGTCCATCACCCTCGACGGCGAGGACGTGCTGGAGATGTCCGTGGACGAGCGCGCCCAGGCCGGCCTGTTCCTGGCCATGCAGTACCCGGTGGAGATCCCCGGGGTCACCATGACCAACTTCCTGCGCACCGCCAAGACCGCGATCGACGGCCAGGCACCCTCGCTGCGCACGTGGACGAAGGACGTCAAGGGTGCCTTCGAGGCCCTGCAGATCGACCCGGCGTTCATGAACCGCAACGTCAATGAGGGCTTCTCCGGCGGCGAGAAGAAGCGCGCCGAGATCCTCCAGCTCGAGCTGTTCAAGCCGAAGTTCGCGGTGCTCGACGAGACCGACTCCGGCCTCGACGTGGACGCCCTGCGCATCGTCTCCGAGGGCGTGAACCGCGCTCAGGAGGCCAACGAGATGGGCACCCTGCTGATCACCCACTACACGCGCATCCTCAACTACATCAAGCCGCAGCACGTGCACGTGATGGTCGCCGGCCGCATCGTGGAGTCCGGCGGCCCCGAGCTCGCCGACCAGCTCGAGGCGGAGGGCTACGCTCGCTTCGAGCAGGCGGCACAGTGACCTACGACCTCCAGGCCGTCCGGGACCGGTTCCCCATCCTGCGCCGTCAGATGGGGGACCGGCCCCTGGTCTACCTCGACTCGGCCAACACCTCCCAGAAGCCCCAGGAGGTGGTCGACGCCGTCGCCGACCACTACCTGCGGCACAACGCCAACGTGGCCCGGGCCATGCACATGCTCGGCGAGGAGGCCACGGACGCCTACGAGGGGGCCCGGGCCCGCATCGGGCGGTTCGTCGGTGCCGCCAGCCCCGAGGAGATCGTCTTCACGAAGAACGCCTCCGAGGCGCTCAACCTCGCCGCCCACACCCTCGGCGCCGGGCTCGGCCCGGGGGACGAGATCGTCACCACGGTCATGGAGCACCACTCCAACATCGTGCCGTGGCAGCTGCTGTGCGAGCGCACCGGTGCCCGGCTGCGCTGGTTCGATGTCACCGAGGACGGCCGGCTCGACCTGGAGGGGGCCGAGGCCGAGGGACTGATCAACGAGCGCACCCGCATCGTGACCCTCACCTGGGTGTCCAACGTGCTGGGCACCTGCAACCCGGTGGCCGAGATCGCCCGCCGCGCCCATGCGGTGGGGGCGAGGGTCGTCGTCGACGGTTCTCAGGCCGTGCCACACCAGCCCACGGATGTCACTGCCCTGGGTGCGGACCTGCTGGCGTTCACCGGCCACAAGATGTGCGGGCCCACCGGCATCGGAGTGCTCTGGGGCCGGCACGAGCTGCTCGAGACCCTGCCGCCGTTCCTGGGTGGCGGGGAGATGATCGAGGTCGTGGAGATGGAGCGTTCCACCTTCGCGGCCCCGCCGTACCGGTTCGAGGCCGGCACCCCGCCGATCGCCCAGGCGGTCGGCCTGGCCGCGGCCTGCGACTTCCTGGACGGACTCGGCATGGAGGCCGTGGCCGCTCACGAGCAGCAGCTCACCGCCTACGCGCTCGAGCGCCTGCAGGCGATCGAGGGGCTGCGGATCCTCGGCCCGACCGAGGCTGTGGACCGTGGTTCGGCGCTGGCGTTCACCCTGGCGGATGTGCACCCGCACGATGTGATGCAGCTGCTCAACAGCCGGGGGGTCGCCGTGCGCGGCGGTCACCACTGCGCCCGGCCGCTGCATCGCCGGTTCGGGGTGCAGTCGACCTCCCGTGCCAGCTCGTACCTGTACACGAGCCCGGAGGAGATCGACGCGCTGGCCGAGGCCCTGGTGTACACGCGCGACTACTTCGCGCCGAGGGCGAGGGGCTGAGGTGGACGTCGACCAGCTCTACCAGGGGATCATCCTCGACCACTACCGGGAGAAGCACCACAGCGGACTGCGTGAGCCGTTCGACGTGGAGGTGCACCATGTGAACCCCACCTGCGGGGACGAGGTGACCCTGCGCGTGCAGGTGGAGGACGACGTCGTCACCGACGTGTCCTACCAGGCCGAGGGGTGCTCCATCTCCCAGGCCTCGCTGTCCGTGATGTCCGACCTGCTGATCGGACGTTCGGCCCAGGAGGTCCTGGCCATGTACGACGAGTTCCTGCACATGATCCACTCGCGCGGCCGGGAGAGCCTGGACGAGGACCGGTTCGAGGACGCTATCGCGTTCACCGGCGTCGGACGGTTCCCGGCCCGCGTCAAATGTGCTCTGCTGGGATGGTCCGCTGTGCGAGACGCCGTCCTGCGGGCCGAAGCGAAGGAGAAGCCATGACCGCCGACCCCCGCCCCGACACCCCCGAAGGGAAGACTGCCGCCCCGGAGGGCCAGGCCCCTGCCGATGCCCCTGCCTCTGCTGCGGGGCAGACCCCCGTGGAGGATGTCCGCGAGGCCCTCAAGGACGTGATCGACCCGGAGCTGGGCGTGAACGTCGTTGACCTCGGGTTGCTCTACGGGCTCCACTATGCCGAGGACGGCGCCCTGCTCGTGGACATGACCCTCACGACGGCGGCGTGCCCGCTCACCGATGAGATCGAGGAGCAGGTGTCCCGTGCCATCGGCACGATGGTGGATGAGTGGCGCCTGAACTGGGTGTGGATGCCGCCGTGGGGCCCCGAACGGATCACCGAGGACGGCAAGGACCAGATGCGGGCCCTGGGCTTCAACATCTGAGCCTGGCTCGCAGCACCACCGCTCAGCCCCACCAGCACTCCGGGGGCGAAAGGGGCCGGAATTCCAGGTGAATTCCGG